>JAUWMI010000023.1 GCA_030613245.1 Candidatus Sumerlaeota bacterium | reverse complement strand
ACCGACACCGTCGAAGCCACGCGTGCCATACCCTCGGACGGGCATGCGAAAGGCAACAATGGCGATACAGCCTTGATGCTTGCGGCACTGCTTGGCCACACCGAGGCCGAGGAAGCCCTGCTTACCAAAGGCGCGGACGTGAATGCGAAAGATCATAATGGGGGGACAGCCATGATGATTGCGGCGTACAATGGCCACACCGACACCGTGCAAGCCCTGCTTGAAAAAGGCGCCGACGTGAATGCGAAATTAAATGATGGCGGGACAGCCTTGATTCTTGCGGCGTTCGAATGCCACACCGACACCGTGCAAGCCTTGCTTGCCAGCGGCGCTGACGTGAATGCGAAATCAAATGATGGCACGACAGCCTTGTTTGCTGCGGCATGGCTTGGCCACACCGACATCGTGCAAGCTCTGCTTGCCAGCGGCGCGGACGTGAATGCGAAAAACAACAATGGTGAGACAGCCTTGATGCGTGCGCGAACAGGAGGCTACACTAAAATAGTTCAATTCCTCAAAGATGCCGAAGCTAAGGAATAATTCACTGGTAACAATTTTACACCAACATATAGATTTATCAGATGCCGTAATTGTCCTTCTGTAAAAACATTATGCTCTCATTTGTTTGAAAAACCCATCACAGAAATAAATGCGATTTATAGGAGGGGAAATTATGTTCCACAAACCAATGCTTATCTTATTGCTTTCGCTTTTGTTGCTGATTTCGTTCACAGCCTGCGGTAAAAGCCCGGAAGATGCCCCCAAATCACTAGCGCAAATGAACATCCAATATAGTGATGAGGCTTTTATCAGATGCGCAGAACAAGGTAATATTGTTGCGGTACGTTTATTTTTGGATGCAGGGATGAACCCTGATGCGAAAAACAACTATGGCAAGACAGCCTTGATGTTTGCGGCACAAGAAGGCCACACCGACACCGTGCAGGCCCTGCTTGCCAGAGGTGCGGACGTGAATGCGAAAAACAACGATGGCACGACAGCCCTGATGGCTGCGCAAAAAAAAGGCTACACCAAAATAGTTCAATTCCTCAAAGATGCCGGAGCTAAGGAATAATAATCAGAAATACGCGCCATAGACACGAAAGGAAATTAAATTATTGGGCCGGGGAAACCCCGCCCCTACGTCCTGACCACATGGATTATCCATTCACTCTGAACATCGATAATTTGTAAAGCCGGGATATAAAGAGAAGTTTAAAATGATGACCCGGAGAACATTCCTGCTGACAGCCATTGGAGCAGCTGTAGCCTTTATAGCAACTTGGCTGTGGAGTAGTATTTCGAAAATAGCGCGGCTTCGCCGCAGAGTAATAAACCCAATTGCTCCGTCTAAACACCTCAACGAGAACTCAAAAACCTCAACTACTGCTCTTAAAGAAGTAATGTTTTATGAAAAGTTGGATGAGAAAAAGATACAATGTGCAACATGCTTCAGGGGGTGCATGGTACGTCCAGGCAGACGTGGTTTCTGTCGCGTGCGAGAGAACATTGACGGAAGATATTACTCTCTGGTCTATGCTAAACCCTCTGCGGTGCACGTAGACCCTGTTGAGAAAGAGCCACAACTACATATGCTGCCTGGAACCGATATATTATGCTTCGGCACAGCAGGATGTAATTTTAGATGTCGTCACTGTCAAAACTGGCACCTCTCCCAGGCAAACCCCGAAGATCTGACGACCTATGATTTGCCTCCCGAAAGAGTCGTGGAGATCGCTCTCCAGAGAAAGATTCCTACCCTATCTTTCACCTACAACGAGCCAACTGCATTCTACGAATACGTATATGATATAGCAGTGCTGGCTAAACAAAATGGATTAAGAATATTATGGCATTCTAACGGTGCTATGAATCCAGACCCGCTTATGGCTCTTCTGAAACATACCGATGCTGTGACTATTGATCTAAAGGGATTCTCTAAAAGAGCTTACGATAATTCCTCTGCCCGGCTTGAGCCAGTGCTGAGAACATTAAAAATTATAAGAAAAGAGGGGAAATGGCTTGAGATAGTAAATCTGGTTATTCCTACGATAAATGCTTATGAGGAAGAAATAAAAGAAATGTGCCAGTGGATTAAAGACAACTTAGGCCATGATGTTCCCTTACACTTTTCACGATTTTTCCCTTCTTATAAACTGACAAATCTTCCCCCTACTCCTATTGCGACTTTGGAGAAGGCACACAAAATTGCTAAAGATGTCGGGCTGCATTATGCTACAATAGGAAACGCTCCCGGACATAAATATAACTCCACCTTTTGTCCTGAATGTGGAGAAATGCTAATTCATCGAGTTCATTTCCGGGTGTTGAAAAATAATCTGACTGATGGAAAATGTAAGTTTTGCAGCCACATGATACCAGGCATCTGGAGCTAACCATAAGATAATAATCTATGCCACTGAGGCACCGAGACACTGAGAATTTTAGATTTGCATTTTTGGCGGTTACTTCTCTGTGTCTCTGAGACTCTGTGGCTATTCTTAATCACAAGAAGACATAATGAACTTTTCACTACAAACTCTTACGGCAAGCTCTGCTGGATGGTGTGGAACTCCGGTGAGTCGCTGATCAGATTCGGCGGCAGACTGTACCCCGCAATCTGCTCGCGAATCGCTGCAATACGATCTGGTGTGGGCGGATGCGTGGAAAGGTATTTACTGATAATCCCACCGCTGCTTCCGTGTGTGCGGTCAAGTTTGTCGAAAAAGTCTATCATCCCCTTTGGATCGTAGCCCGCATTAATCATCGCCTCTACTCCTAGCCTATCTGCTTCATACTCATCCTGCCGACTGAAGTGCATCCCCACCCCTGTTCCGAGCATGGCCGAAGCAATTTTCTCTACCGTAGATGGATCATCCCCCAGCATTGCGCCTGCAATCACCGCGTACGTGAACTGCTTTGTCAGCTGCTTGCCAATGTGCTGCGCTGCCACGTGCGCACACTCGTGTCCAACCACGCCTACCAGTCCCGCTTCGTTGTCCGCAAATTTGATCAGACCCGAGTAGACGTAGCAGTGACCCCCGGGTGTCACAAACGCATTGATCTCCGACCCTGCTAGTACCTTGAACGTGTAGCCGAAACTTCGCGGCGGCAAATAGCCCGACACCGCCCGACCATGCTGAGCTATATAATCCATCACCTGCGGATCATACACCACCTGCTGTCGCGACTCGATCTCTGCAACCATCTGCTGACCCAGCCGCATCTCTTCATCGTCACTCAGAAGGTTAATACTCGTAATCGTCCGTACTACCGTCGCACAATGCAGCGCGGTAAACAGAATAAGCATGCATCCCAAGACGATGAAAACAGTTCGCAATTTCATCATAGTACTATTCTCCTAAACTCGAATTGCATGGCAAGCGATGGAGGCGATGCCTGCCGCCGATTGTATCACTGCCGACCGCAAAGTCGAGATACCATTGAGCGCCACCACCACAAGAAAACTCATTAGTGAATCTGCTTCCACGTGTCAATATCTAAACTCCTTGCCGCAATGTCCAATTGTAGGGGCATATTGCTATACGCCCCCTCTAATTTGTTCGGAAAAGTTGAGGGCAAAAATCTCGCACAAAGCCGCCAAGAGATTACAATTAATTGTGCAATCTTAAGCCATGCTTTTCTTTGCGCCTTTGCGCCTTTGCGTGAGCTACTGACGGGAATAGAATTATCCCTTTAAAAATCGGAAATCACCCTTGACTTTCGTATTTTCTTCGCCTATGTGTCAGCTGTCTTTTTCTCGAAAAACATCAAACTCTCGGCCCTGAGCAAATTCAACCCAAATTATAGGGTGTGAACCCAGGGGCGATTTCATCCGCCGACGCCTGGCGAAGGCGGATGAAATCGCCCGTTAGAAAAGGTTTAGGAGGGGAGCGCGAGGGGGTAACCCTTTTTCCAAAGGGTTCCTCTCGCAATAGATAAATCTAGTGCAAGATAGAGAGGTCCAATGACCCCGATTCAGCGCCAGATTCTCCACGTTGATATAGACACCTTCTTTGTCTCAGTCGAGCGCCTGCTCGACCCGAGCCTCATGGGCAAGCCTGTCATCGTCGGCGCTGATCCCAGAGGCCGCGGCGTGGTTGCTGCTGCCTCCTACGAAGCACGCGCCTACGGAATCTACTCTGGCATGCCCATTGCCCACGCCTATCGGCTCTGCCCGCACGCAGTCTTTCTGCGCGGCCACTCCGAGTGCTACACCATCTACTCCCATCGCCTCCGGGCGATCTTCAACCGCTACAGCCCGCTCGTCGAAATGGGCTCGCTCGAAGAAGCCTACATTGATCTCTCGGGCACGCACCGCCTCCATGGCCCTGCGCCCGTCACTGCGGAAAAGATCCATCACCAGATCACCGCCGAACTCCGCCTCCCCGTTTCCCTCGGCTTGGCTACTAACAAGCTGCTCGCCAAAGTCGCCTCCGGGTGCGCCAAGCCCAACGGATTGACAGTCGTCCGCCCGGGCTACGAACGCGCATTTCTCGCTCCCCTACCCCTGCGCAAGCTCCCCGGCATCGGCAAGCACTGCGCCCAGCGCCTGGAACGCTTCGGACTCACCACCATCAGCGACCTCACCCACCTGGGCGAAGAGACCCTGCAGGGAGTCTTCGGCACAACAGGAGGCGCCCTCCTCTACGAACGCTCGATGGGGATTGATGACTCGCCTGTGGAGCCCACCCGACCAGCGCGGTCTGTTGGCCGCGAGCACACCTTCCAGGAAGACACCTGCCACCTGCCGACCGTATGCGCTATGCTATCGTATATGTGCGAGGATGTGGGACAAAGCCTTCGCGAGATGAATGCAAAGGCAAGAACCTTGACACTAAAACTCCGCTACTCCGACTTCAAAACACTCACCCGATCTACAACACTCACATATTCAACCTGGTACGATACAGAAATCTTCCGCGTGGCGAAAACCCTGCTCCTCAAAGCCTATACCCGCAGGGTCAGAATCCGCCTGATTGGCATCTCTGCAAGTAACCTTCTCACTGATGGATGGCAAGTAGATTTGCTTGACATAAACCGCACCGAAAAACTTGACCACCTCTACCGCTCAATTGACCGCATCAAAACCCGCTATGGCACTTCCGCCCTCCTCCGCGCCAACTCCCTCTCCTCCCTCACCCCGACCACACACCCTAGACTCATTTAAAAAAGTAGGGGTTTGATTAATCAAACCCCTAACTGCCCTACAATATTTCAGCACTAACTGCCAAAAACAAAATAACTCATGTGGCGCCCGCCGCTGGCGGGCTCTCCTCCACAACAAGCCACTTCTCTATTCAACTGGCCCTGACTTCTTATGGTGCTCTTTCATTGCCTTAAACTCTTCGATCTGCTCCGGCGTCAGTACCTCATTGAGATCCTCTTGCATCTGCTTGAAAAGCTCCTTCTGCATTTCATGATAACGCTCTGTGATCTCATTGAATTTCGACTTCTGGTCTTCTGTCAGGCTAAGATTGGCTAGCGGGCCTTTCTTCTCGCCGATTTCCCCAGGCCGTTTCGTCCTCCACTTCCTGAAACTCGTCTTTAGCTCTTTATAACTTTCCGCCTGCTCGGAGCTAAGGATTTCTGCCAGATTTGCCTCAAACTCTGTACTCGCTTCTCGAATAGCCTTCTTGAACTCCTCCTTCGATGCATTTATCTCCTTCAGCTGCTCCATTGTTGCCTTGAGTCCTTCTTTTTTCGCCTCCAGCAACGCTTTTACCTCTGCCATTTGATCGTCTTCCAGCTGCAATTTATCCTTGAGTGTCATCAAGCACTCAATGGCGTTCTCGCCTTTATACTGTTTCTTCCCTGCCCAGGTCGCCATCGAGTGCTCTTTGGCGTGCTCGCCCTTATAATCTCCTTTCGCTGCGCTGCAGGCCTCCTGCTTACCCTTTTCTCCCTTGTGCTCCGAAGAAACTGCCCCCACCAGCATGGGGAGCGACCACGCGAAGACCAGCACGACGAGGAGAACATAAGGGAATGTGGCTCTTTTCATCACGCTCCTCCTTTCTTAAGTTTTCTGCCAGCTGTTTTGAATCGCTGGTATATCAAAAAGTTCACGATAGAACTCCTCTTCAGCCTTGGTACCATTAGTAGGTAATTGCTGCAGTGTTGAGAAAAAGTCGGTCTGCTCATCTATCGCCTGCAGGCGCCCCAAGAGAGTCTCTTCCATTTGCCTGTCCATGAACTCTTTGAACAGACGCTCCCGCTCCTGATACGTCTCTGTCCGGTTCTCTATCCCCATAATAAGTGCAATTTCAATATCTGAATCTGTCATAACAATTGGAGGTTCACCCAGTTCCATTTTAGAGGTGAACAAGACGATACGAGCCAGCCCTATAACCAGCACGAATAACACCAACGCACCTGCCATTGGCATCACGTAGCGCTTGAAAAAACGCCAATGTCCCAACGTGTCCCCTTTAGGTCTACCCGCACCAACTCGCCGCCGTAAGCCTCGCTCCTTCACTCGCTCCAAGACCGACTTCTGAAATGCCTCCCAGTATTCACCTCCCCTGTCCGGAAATCCCTCTGACTGCACCGTCTCCTTTAAGCGTCGGTATTCTTCGAGCCACTGCTGGCACGTGCGGCACTCTGCCAGGTGCACCTCAACTTCGCCCCGCACTATGCCCTCAAGCAGTCCTTCGCCATATTTCATTAGCATTAATTCTCGCTTATGACACTCGTTCATCTCAGTGCCTAACCTACCTGCTCGCGAATCTTCTTTACCGCCAGATGATAATTCACAATCGCGGAGTTTTGCGAACACCCAAGAATCGTACCGATTTCCCTGAACGGCAAGTTCTCTCCTATCCGCAGTACAAACGCCATCTTCTGCTTGTACGGCAACCGCTCGGCAACCTCAACTACCCGGCCCAGGCGCTCCCTGGCTGACACTCTGCTCAATGAACTCGCGCTTGTGGCTGACAAACCTTGCGGTGCCTCGCTCAGCGACACCATCTCCCGCCCTCGATGCGAACGGATATAGTTCTTATACACGTTCACTGCAATGCGATATAGCCAGGTATAAAGTTGCGATTTCCCCCTGAATTTCCCCGCCTTTTTATACAACAATACAAATGTCTCCTGAGCTATATCATCAGCCGCATCATGGTCACGAACCAACCGGAACGCCAGCGTATAGATGCGCTTCTGATATTTCTCCACCAATCGCGAAAAAGCTGCCTCGTCTCCCCGCAAAAATTCCCTGAGCAGCTCGTCATCAGAAAAACTCGTCATCGCCCGTCGCCATTCATTCTATTTTTTAGACCCCCCCGCACACAAAAATATTAAATCCCGCCGCCCCAGATACTAAACACAAACCCACCCAGGCTTTTCGTCTTGACATATACAGTACGCCAATGATTCCCTGATTGACACATTTGGAGAGACGCCTGGCTATAAAGAGATGTTGTGTCTGATAACCCCAACAAGACCCTCCTTAAACATTATAGGGGTAGGTTTCAACCACCCAAAGCAAAGGGCACTGGATAAAAATGCAATCCTTAAAAAAACACTTTCTTCCGCTCTTCATATTCACGGCCCTTTTCTCTTGTACCTCTCTTCTTCATGTCTATCATCCTGATGGTTCTCCATGGGCCGCACCTGATTTTGACAAAACAGGACTAATAAGCTTCAGCAAGAATTTGGAAAAACCCGGCCAGCTGAAACCGCCATTGCCCAAATCTGCAACTAAACCCTATTTGTTGGCATTAGAAAATAGCACCGAACAAACAATTAAAAATATCAAGGCCTTTTCGGAGATTGATACAAGCTCTGCAGACTCTATTGTAAAACATATTTGTGCGAATGCGAAAAGCGATCGAGAAAAAGCCGAAGCTCTATGGAAATTCGTCATAAAGAAAGTCAAGCATTGGTATCCCGTAACGGGTGATAACGAGTGTCACGATCCGGTTAAGTTGATCAATATTTATGGATATGGCCTTTGTGACGATTCCGCGAGGGCTCTAGCCGGCTTATGGCAAACCGCCGGCTTAAAATCAAGGAGTCGGGGCCTAGGTGGTCATGTGGTTCCCGAAGTCTATTATGACAACGAATGGCATGTGTACGATCCTGACCACCGGGTTTTCTATTCAAAACAAGACGGAACCGTGGCCGGAATAGAATATCTCGCGGATCATCCAGAAATTATAGAGAATACGAAAGATCCCACTGGCTATAATTCAAAGAAGATGGCAAATCTATATGCTACTAAAGAAAACAATAACCCCACTCACGGTATCACCCTGGGCCATAAACTTCTCTTTGATTTAATTCCCGGAGAAGTATGGACACGCTTTAAAACTTCAAACCTGGGCCACATCAAAAAAATATACCCCAAATCGCCCGATCCTAAAAGCTATTCCAATTGTATTTTTGTGCACAGCTTTAAGCCCCGGCTATCACAACATAAAAGACTGCCGCAGAATATTGTAAATTTTAAACGTGCCGGCTGGCTAAGTAAATATCTAAAACCTTCTGATCCCTCTAAAGAAGCAACGATTATTTATGATAAGAAATTCCCCTTTGTCGTCGTAAGTGCAAGTGTAACTCTTGAGCTCGTATCGAAACACGGGGACAATGTTGTGGCGGTTTTTCTTTCCAGGGGAAAAGAAAAGGAAACGAAGATCGGTGAAATCAAAGGAAAATTTAAGGGTGAAAAAACATTTGATATTCCCAAACCTCTAATTAATGGCCGGTACCACTACAAGCTTACAATAAAAGCCAAAAGCCTTAAAGCGCGCCACCTGAAGCTCAGGGATTTTCAAATAAAAACTATCTGTCAATCCAGTCCTTCGACTTTTCCCAACATAGATAAGAACAACAGCAAACTCTCGGTTTTTTTCGACAACGCGGAGATCTCCACAACCAAAGGCAACTTAGTTCTACACTATTATTGGGGGCGTAATTAAAAATGGCCTGCTCTTTTTCATATAGATTACTAAAATAATTGGTGAGATATAGAGTAAGTCCAGTATGTTTAGGCTTGCACAACAAATCCTGTTTTTTGATGAATCGTTTATATCTATCTCCTTATATAAAAAGAAGTTCTATCTGCTTATTATTTCAACTCCCCTTAGGCGAAAGGATCAAGGTGAGGTTGAAAATGCGCCTTGTGCGTGGGGATTGCCTTTCCTTTTTGCTACCTGAATTTCTGACTCATTTGAAAAAGAGGCCTATGAAGAAATAGAGTACGGAGTTGACTTTCAGCTTGAGCAGAATTGCATGGAAGGGGCCGCCCAAACTTTTTTTATATCATTTGGCAGTGTCTTAAATTTTATGCCTTTTTACATCTTTCTTGCTTTTGACGCCCGCGAAAACAAAACCACTATTGACTATTTTACTCTTCCTTTTTTCCAAATAAACCTCGCGTCGCTTCTTTGAGAATACCCGTCTTTTCCTTAAGCTCTTCAACACCTTCCTTCAAAACACCGGATGCATCACCAATGCTTTCAAGGGCGCTGTCTAGGGATTTCTGGAGAGCTTCATCAAGTCCTGGCGGGATGATGCCTTTGCCAGCTTTTATGGACTGGCTAAGAATTTCAGTAAAAAATACTTCCATTGCTTCAGCAATGCTCACCGGTTCTTTTTCCCCGCCAATGTCATTGAGTTCGATTCTGGGTAAAGGGAAAGAAATTTCTTTTCCCCGCAAAACCGGAGCTGACAGAGCAATTTGTGCCCCATCAACAATTACTTCTCCGATTCTAACATTCTTTTGCGACCCTTCAGGCGCTTCCTCTGCTTCTTCGCTTTCCAAACGAGAGGCATTTTCAACAAGCCGGCTTAGGTTGGATCCCTTGAACCCCTGCTCAAGCGTGATTTCTGGGCTTTTGATTGATATTAGCTTGATATTAGGTTCGTCTGTTGCGAATGACTTTATGTCCACTTTTACTGTTACTTCATCAACCGAAAAGGCTTTTTCTGTTTTAAAACCTTCTGGATTTCCAATGACCAGTCCCTTGAGTTTCACACTTCCCCCCAAAAGCGAAACCTTGACCTTCTGAAGTGACACGTCAACTTGAAGCACATAAGAAAGAACCTTTTCAATACCAGCTTTGGCAATCGTATTAAGATTAGCAAAAAAGACTATGCCGGAAACTATTACTACAATAAATAAAACCGCAACTATTGAAATTATTATTTTTTTTACCTTTTTCTTAGCCATCGAATTCTCACCTTTTTAAGAAAAATATATTTCTTTTTCTACTGAGAAGGGCAAGGTTTATCGCTCATTAAATATAGATCCACTGTCTTAATGTATCCTACGTTTAATGCATCTCAGATTATGGAGAAAAATACCCCAAACTCTATTTTACTCCATTTGCTGACATCTCCACACGTTTATAGAACAATACAAGCGTTGGCATAAGCCAGATGCTCTTTCGCGAAGATACCAGATCTTCTACTGCTGTTGAACCATCTTTCTTGGCGACTTTCGTGATCATATCCCCCACACTATCGAGGTTCACGGTATCGTTTAAAAGCGATGTGTTGAACATCACACCATCCACAGCCTTGTCTGTGTCACCGGTAATCAATGGGATACCAAGAAGATATATGCCCCAATTTGTTCCATTATAATGCGCAACATTGGATTTGTTTTCGGCTGTAAGGTTGAGCCCATTAAAACTAGTCCCTTTTTGCAGGGAAGCACAACCGAAAACAAATACTAGCAGCGCCACGCCCAGGCAGAACACCATAGCCTTTTTTCCCATGATACTCTCCTTTCTTTAGCTTTATTCTTATACATAAAAGATAGAAATTTTCTCACGCTAGTGTCAAGCACAATCTCCCATGTCACAAAGTCTTGCACAAAACTATCCATTCCAAAAACGTCCTCAGCTGCGGGCCCGACATTTTACTATCTGACTTCCCGCGCAGCTGCAAATTCTTCGGTCAGGGAAGTGAGAATTGCTGCGGCTGCCCACGGTAAATACCGTTTCCACACACCTCCATCTGCAGGCGTCCCACCTTGCAGCGCGTCAGTGTGAAGGAACTGCTCAGTGACCCAGCCGATCTTGCCGAATCCAAATTCGCCGTCCTTGAGGTTCACGCACCCGAGACCAAAATAGAACGAGTCGCGTAGCCGGTCGAGGTAGTACATATCGCCAGTCTTTTTGTACGCATACCAGATCTCGCCAAGAATCATATTGCTCATCGGGTGAAGATGAATGTTACACGTAGAGGCAGAGTTGCTACCGATGCTACGCCAGTTAAGCCCCCGCAGCGGATCATTCTCCAGAAACGTATTGTATGCCCACTTCCACGAAAGGTCAAAGTGGATGCTGCGCTCCAGATGGTCGAGATAAAGAGAACTTCCAGTAGCTTCGTGTAGATGTCGCTCTGCAATGCACAACGCGAGATTACCTTCCATGTCTACGCTTTTCTCGGCGTCGAGTGGCGTTCCCCAGGGCTCGAGAGTTGCAAGCCAGTCGAAATAAAACTTTTCGGCGCGGATTGCCGCCCGTAGGAATTCTTCTTTACCGCTCAGCTGATACATCAAGACACACGACGGCAAGAGCCAGCAGCTGCCAAATCCTTCGATATCAACCGGCGACCCGTCTGCAGATGAAAAGGAACCAGGAAAACTCCCATCCGCTAGCTGATAGCGAATTGCCTGGCGAAGAATTTTTCTTACTGCGATTAGCCAAAAGCCCTTCTTCGTTTTCTCCTCCGGCGTAAGCTCTTGGTATGACCTGAGGATAAAATAAGCTGCCTGGCCATTAGTATACGCGAGGTGTTCGCCACCCGTCCAGTGGGTCCACCAGCCACGAGTCGTCCACTTGCCCTCTTTGAAGCAGTCATAGAACATATTTGCGCGCGAGTTGAAGCCATCGCGGCAGAGCGTATCAATTGCAGCGATAGCAACTGCGCGCCACCGAGGCTCTTCGTAAATCTTTCCCGCACGAAGCAACGGGTACGCAATCATCATTCCTCCGGTCCACCCAATATCGCACTCATCGCTCCCATCAATCACACGGAAGAGCCCTGACGCAGTAGTGACCGCATCGTTCACAATTGCATCCGCTATAAGTCGCGCTGCTTCGCTGGGAGAGGTACGCCGCATAGGCTCCTGGCGAAGGAAATAGTAAAACACCCTATTAGCATTCTCATACGCGAAAAGGTCACTAGCCGGGGCAACGTAAATAATGCTCTCCAGAGTCAGGACATCATTAGCCTTACCGCGGATAAACCCGTAGTTGGGCCCCTCTTCCCAACGTGGTGCTATGCGCGGAGAGCAATTGCCGTTATAGCGAGCGGGAAAATTCTTATAACCCAACGTCAAATAGAGTGTGTCCATCTCTTTTTGCGACGTGTCAATCGCCAGCCCATTATAATAAAATCTGTCTGGGGGGAGCTGGATGCCCTCGGGAGCACACAGTGCAAGAATCCAACCATCATAAATTGCCATAACCGCGCAGTAGCTGCTGCGATCGCTGCGGAAAAAGAAAACGGAACTCTCGGGAATACCGGGTGAGGACTTGTAGGATAACTGGGGAAACTTGCCGTCGGAAATGACCTGATTATTGGTATTGTAAATGTATCCCGGTGCGAGAAAGATCGGCTTCGCTTTAGCTCCGAGAGAATAAGGCCGGAGCAAAATAAAACTCGCCGACTTTTCAAGCGTAATCGTGAGCCGCGACTTTATAATCTGTGAAGCGCGGAGTGTCTCGATTTGGAATGTCTCTTCAAAACGCCCGAGCGAGCTCAATTTTCCCGTTACAGTCAGACTTTTTGTTGCGCTAGTTAGCTGAGAAAAGCGCTTTGTGTTTTGTCGTTGCGAAGCAACACTATCTGACCAGAGACTTGTTGAGCTAATCGGTATTTCTTCAGGGGGCTTTCCTTGCTGCTCGAGCAAGAAATATGCATCGCCTCTGCCAATCCACCCCACCAGGGTTTCATTAAAATAAATTCCCAGCCTCTTTTCTGCAGCATCGTATTTCAAATACGGCGTCTCAAGCGGCGTTGCAACGGAGGGCTGCGCAGCATAAAAAAACGTGCTCGTAATAAAGATGAAAAAAATTGCGAGTCGGGCTCTCGCGGATCTCTTCCAACTTCCAGTACCTGTCAGGGCCATTGAAAGTGACTCCAGCATATTCGTCCCAAAGAAATACGCAATTCACCAACACCTACATATACCCGGGAATAGATTCATACCCGCGCAATGTCTAGAAGAAAAGCGTCTAATTACTGACACCTAAGGACGGGCCCTCTGCTAAATATGCCCCTAATTTGAGCACTAAGCTCCTGATGTTCTATTGGCAGAAGTTGTTCCAATACGTTTTCCCTTGCCAAACTCCGCCTGTTCATGATATTCTTCTCCTCCAAATGTCAGGGGATTTTAATACTTATCTTGCTCGGAATTATAGCCGCCCTTAATGAAAAGGGCTGGCCCATGAAGAAAAAGATTGTCATCGAAAAAGGCGATATTACAGATATGAAGGTTGACGCCGTCGTCAACGCCGCGAATACGGATCTCATCCTCGGTGCAGGGGTGGCGGGTGCGATCCGGCGCAAAGGCGGGCCAACTATTCAGAAGGAGTGCAACGAGCATGGCCCCGTCGCCCTTGGAGGGGCTGCTATTACAGGCGCAGGCGATCTCCCCGCACGCTATGTCATTCACGCTGCCAGCATGGGACAGGAAAGCCTCACCACCGAGAAGTCCCTTGCCCACTCTACTCGCAACAGCCTGCTCCGCGCCGAAGACAAAGCCCTCAAATCAATCGCATTCCCTGCAATTGGCACTGGTGTGGCTGGCTTTCCTGTGGATCGCTGCGCTGAAATTATGCTTCGAGAAACCTGCGGCTTCCTCAAGAATAGCAAGTTGCTCGAGAGGGTCTACTTTGTTCTGTTCGACGACCGTACCTACAATGTCTTTAAGGCTGTCTATGATAAACTCAAGGAATGAATCACCCGGCCCCTGCTCTCTGGCGAACGACTGCGTACATGACTCTGACCCAAAACGTACACAGCGCCAGACAAGCAAAGCACCATCTTACTATGAGCCGTTTTATATAAGGCCAATAATATCAACTATATACATTCAAAAAAGCCTCTGCATTTAAGTCTACATGCTCTGGCGTGGATATTGTAAATAAGTCCATTTACTTGAACGGCGCCCATGCCGTTACAAGTTAAATCATATTAGCAGAAAGGAGGTATTAGCACAATGCGTAAAGGGCACATTGGTATTTGTATCCCATTGATTTTACTGGTGTTAGGGCTCGCCATTGGTCTCTATGCCAGGGAGTCTAAGCCGGACCCTGATTACCGTACAGGCCAAATTCTCCTTTTTGGCCCGGAACGCTACGAGATCACTGACCAATCGCCTGTGTTCTTCTCTGACAGCTTTGAGGTTCAAAGGCCTGGTCAATGCCATCTCTTGGTTCTCAATGGTGTCGGGAGAAACTGGATTCTGCCTGCTTTGCTCCTGGGCAATCCCGTTACAAGCGGGAGTATCGGTATTAATGGCCACCTCGTCGTTACTCCCCGGGATCTGAACAGCAAAAGACCTGTGGTTCAGAAGCCAATCAGACTCACTCCTGGCACAAAGACCATTGATATCGTAATCCACGGCGACCCCGGTAGCTTCATCACGGTTGCTCTGTGGCAAGTCCCACCCAGTCCACCAGTCTTCTGTCTCGGAAAACTGGTGCTGCCTTATGGCACTATCCAGGGCGATAACGGGCTGGCTCTATACGTCCGCAATAACAATTTTCGCCATCCGCGCCAGTTTCGCTTGCTCTTTTTTAAGCCGGATGGGGCACCTGCCGGAATGTCTGAACTCCTGACCGTGCCACCGAATGGCGTCCAGAAGCTATTACCCGAGGAAGTTAACACCATATTGCCATCGTGGACAGAGGGGAGTATAGACATTATTTGGATGGGACGAGGCCGAATAGACCTCAATGGCTACGCAGTGCAAATTGACCCGCTTGGCAGAAAGACCGTACTGCCGCTTATTCGTTATCCCATTCCGTGTGGCGAGGATATTGACTAGCAGTAATTCAAAAAACATGTGCGCCCTAGCGGCATAACTCGGCCAACCAGATAATGAATCCCGGCCTCCCTGCTCAGGTTCCGGGCACGGAGAGCCGGGATCTTTTTTGCTTTCAAATCTCTTCTCTCTTCGAGTTTCACTTGCCACAAGTATAAGAAGCGCTGGACCTAAAAATAATCAGCCACAAGACGACAAAATATTTTCTTGAATTCTGAAATTACACCTGATAAACACAACCTGCTTGCCTGTAGTTTGAAAGCAAAGCATCAATCGGAGCGTTTTTTTTTCTGGAGGATCTGAGGTACGTTGCCAACGTATGAATACCAGTGTAAGCAATGCAATCGCACATTTGAGTATTTTCAATCCTTGCGTGAGGCGCCAAAGACAAAATGCGAGGCGTGCGGTGGTAATTTAACAAAGCTCATCTCTTCGGGAGCGGGACTTATCTTTAAGGGCTCCGGCTTCTACGCAACCGACTATAAAGCGAAGGAGGCGAAGAAAAAAGGCGCGCACCCCGACGAGACATCGCGCCCAGCCGAGGCAAAGCCTGGCAGCAAGGCTGAAGATAAAAAGAGTAGCAAACAAGGCACGAAATCCTCGAAGGATAAAGACTAGGAGGGCTAAACTGTACTGAGTGTATTATACGCCATTGCTGAACCCAATTGAGGTAAGTGACATACTGCAAGCGAATGTTTCACGTGAAACGAGGGTGCTGGTCTGACTCACGGTGTTTCACGTGAAACGCTCTTGTGAGTTCCGATAGCGAAAATCCAGCTCGAGCGTAAAGAGTCGAAATGGCAATAGTCCTCGGGATTACAAATCAAAAGGGCGGAGTAGGGAAGACAACAACTGCCGTTAACCTGGCAGCCTGCCTGGGCGCCGCGCTGCACAAGACCCTCCTTATTGACATGGACCCTCAGGGAAACGCCACCAGTGGCGTTGGCGTGGACAAGAACAGCCTTGAAAACACCATCTACGACGTGCTCCTGAATGAGGCTCCCGCAAGCGACGCCATTCTCAAGACCACTTTTGACAACCTTTCTGTTCTGCCTGCAAATATTCAGCTGATCGGAGCCGAGGTTGAGTTGGTCCCCATCCCGTTTCGCGAACAACGCTTGAGACTCGCAATCCACGACATCTGCGACTCATTTGACTATATTGTAATTGACTCACCGCCATCGCTCGGCCTGCTCACTATCAACGTCCTCACTGCGGTTCACAACGTCATAATCCCGGTACAATGTGAGTACTATGCGCTCGAAGGGTTGTCGCTGCTTGTAGAGACGATTCAGCGCGTCAACAAAAACTTCAATCCCAGACTCAAGCTCAGTGGTATCCTGATGACAATGTCGAATTCGCGAACCAACATTTCCCAGCAGGTGATTGATGAGGTGAAGAACTACTTTGGCAACGTTGTTCTCAACACCATTATTCCGCGAAGTGTGAGGCTGAGCGAGGCTCCCAGCTTTGGCAAGCCGATTATCTTCTACGATTTCCGATCCTCTGGCAGCGCATCGTATATTGACCTCTGCCAGGAGATTGTCGGGCTGAATGAAGAGATCAGCCCATCAGTGCCAGAACAGAGGGTGGAGCGGCTGACGGATCAGCCGTCCGAGACAAGAGAAGACTTTGCCCCGGACTCTGGAGAAGAGCCCAAATAATCTAGTGGCGGGGCAGTTCATGAAATGCCCCTGCCATTTCCGGGAGTGTTTGCCTCAATTGGCAAAACCCCGGTAGCCATAGCCAGGCGGCCGCCATCTGGTACAGCTGCTGTCTGGGAGAGGAGGCCGAGATTTATGAAAAAGCGCGCCCTGGGAAGGGGTCTTAGTGCCCTTATTCCAAAGGTCGAAGACGTTATTGAAGATGAGAAGAAGAGGGCCGTGCAAGAAATTCCCATTGATCAGGTGCAGCCCAATCCATATCAGCCGCGCCATCAGTTCAACAGCAAGACGATCAAGCAAATGGCTGAGTCAATCAAGACAACGGGATTGCTTCAGCCGATTGTGGTGCGGCGCGTGGACAACCGCTTCCAGCTGGTTTCTGGAGAGCGGCGCCTTCGGGCTGCAAGGATAGCAGAGCTCGAGCGTATTCCGGCACTCATTGTTGAAGCGACGGATAATGAGGTCTTGGAGTTTGCCCTTATCGAAAATCTACAGCGAGAAGACCTGAATCCGATTGATGAGGCAAATGCCTATAAAACTCTGATTCAGCATTTCAAGCTAACGCAGGACGGAGTTGCCAAGCGCGTGGGAAAGGATCGCTCGTCTGTGGCGAACACTCTGCGGCTTCTTTCCTTGCCCGCGGAAATGCAAAAGGACGTGGAGGAGCAAAGGCTAACGCCAGGACATGCCCGTGCAATTCTCTCTCTTGACAATCTACCTCAACAGCGTCAATTGAGGTCTTTGATACTTGCCAGAGAGCTATCAGTTAGAGAGGCAGAGCGAGAAGCCAGGCGCATTGCTGAAGGAAGACGTGCGAAAAGGGAAGAGGTGCGGCAGAGGGACCCGCATATTGCGCTACTGGAGGAGCAGCTACTGGCCAGGCTCGGCACAAAGGTCCGAATCACGCCGAAATCAAAGACAAAGGGGAAAATCGAGATACATTACAGCTCACTTGAAGAAATTGGTAGAATATTGTCAATCATAGGGTTAGATATGCATTAGTGTATCATTTTGTAACGGTCTTTTGGCGGATACGGATTCTTAATCAGCGCCAAAATGGCCTATTCTCCATATTGACATTGCAGTAGATGACCCAATCTGCCTGTCGGCAGACAGGTCAATTTCTACTCGGCTATAAGGCATCTTTGGACTTGCCCGCCGCAGGTGGGTAAATTCTTCCGGCAGATCTTAATGGCAGTTGAAAAGGAGTCTGGGGCTCATGAATCCTGTTCACTCGCTTTTTCTCTCAATCGTGCAAGAGAGCTTTTTTCCCATGCTGCAGAGTCAGGCGCGCGTCGGCTGGCTTGGTGTTGATATTATTGCGGCGTTCAAATCAACGGATCTTATTGGGCATGCATGCCTGATTGTGCTGGGGATGTTTTCTGTAATCTCCTGGGCGATTATTGGCTACAAGTTTCTGCATATATATCAGGCGACGAAGCAGACCGACGAATTTACGGAGAGTTGCATGGGCGGAGGCGGGAGTCTGGATGATGCGTACAAGAGCGCAGCAGACTATCCCGACAGTCCGCTGGCGCTGATAATGCGCGAGGCATACGTTGAAGTGCAGATGGAAAACTGGTACAAGGATGACTATGGCCTGGATCTGAACACGCGTGTGGACATTGCCAAGGTTGGAACTGAGCGGGTGATGGAGCGAACGATATCGGGTGAGATTTCGAATCTACAGAGTTACCTAATTTTCCTGGCGACTACTGCGCACGTCTGTCCATTTATTGGGCTTTTTGGCACGGTCTGGGGCATTCTGGGCTGTTTTCAAAGCCTTGGGACACAGGGGGCATCTGCGGTGCAGGCTCTGGGGCCGGGTATCTCCACAGCCCTGAGCACCACAGTGGCGGGTCTGGTGGCAGCGATCCCGGCGGTCATTTGCTATAATTATCTCACGAACAAGGTTCAGATTCTCATAAGCCGTATGGATTCCTTTGCCTTGGAACTCTCGAACATCATCCAGAAGCAGTTGTTGAAGAGGGGTAAAAAAAGATGAAGCGGCATCATCGCGATCTGCCCGTTCTTTCTTCAATCAACCTAACGTCACTGCTCGATGTTACGTTCATGCTGCTTATCGCCTTTATGGTCATTGCGCCGCTTTTAAAGTACGGCCTCAGGCTGGAGCTGCCTGAAGTGAAAACCGCAAAGCGGATTGAGCAAAAAACCACATTTACAATCACGATTCAGAAGCAGTTGGATGAAGAGGAGTCCGAGCGCATTTATCTAAATGACAAGCGTGTGACGTTGGATGAGCTGACGGAAGAGCTGCATGCGAATTACGAACGTGCGCGGAACATTGACGTTGTGATCGAGGCGGACAAGAATGCATCGTACGGCAGATTTGCACAGGTGATAGCGGCGGTGCAAGACGCAGGGGTTGAGAACATCGGAATCGTGACACAGCCCGTAACGAAGCGATCAAGCAGTAGATAGTACACAATTTTTGAAAGTATGGTGACGAAAGTCTCTTATGCAAGATTCTTGGTCCGCCCAGGCGGATGAATATACACGGGCAAGATGCCCGTGCCACGTTGAATGGCACAGCTGAAGGCCAAGCATCCGCACAAAAATAAGGCCTTCAGCGGCTTTGGCCGTTACTTTATTTATACGAAAAACAATAAGAACCATAATCCAATCCGAAGGCACCTGTCTCTACTATCTACTGTGTGCTGCCTACTTCATACTATTGGCTGTGAGTAGTGATGATGTTTGGGATTCTGCAAAGCGAAGATCGGCTGTTATGGCGAATCGCTCTCATTTCAGTTGTGGGTCACGTGTTGGTGTTTCTCGTGTTCGTTGGTATGAACATTGCGCGGCCGTCCTATCGGCGCATCGTGCCATTTCGCATGGTGCGTCTCTACAGTGTTCCCAAGCCAAAGACTCTGGCCACGAAGGTTCAAAAGCCTCGACCTGTTGTCCAGCCGAAGCCAAAGGCAACGCCTAAGCCTAAGCAGACCCCGAAGCCCAAGCCGACTCCGAAGAAAATTGTTCAAAAGCCAAAGAAGACTCCTACGCCAGCGCCCAGAAAGCCAAAGGCAACGCCTAAACCAACACCCAGGCGAACGCCGCGGCCACGCTCTACACCAGCACCAACGCCACGTCCTGTTGTCCAGCCCGTGGTAACGCCTGTCCGTACTCTTCCAGCGCCCCAACCACGGCCGGTCACCTTCGAGAAAGTTGACCTGCCGGACTTTTACTTTCAGGGTGCGCTGGCGAAGATCGAGGGCAATTTCCACATTCCCAGGCATCTTAAGAATCTACCTGCGACAACCAAAGTAGAATTCGCTGTTTTGCGTGACGGCACGATAACCAATATTCGCATTATCAAGTCCTCGGGCAACGTACAACTGGACAATTTTGCGGTGCGCAGCCTAGAAGTCACGAGAACTCTCGGGCCGTTGCCCGATACTGTTAAGCGTAATTACGTTACGCTGAGTGTGACGTTCGACTTCAGCATTCTGCAATGAGGCAGACGGTAAACAGTAGACGGTAGGTAGTAGGCAGTAGACAAGGGAAGGCGCGAAAGGATTGTGAAGCGAGATAGCGAAGTGCGGCGGTGCGATTTTCGCGCAAAAAGTCTGCGCACGGAGTTCTGATTCGTTACATGGAGACCATAAAGACAACCCTGCTGCGAAATGGGCGCATCTATACGGGGAATCCGCAGTGCTTGACAGCCTCTTGGATGGTGGTATGTGGCAGTAGAATCCTGGCAGTAGGTAACGATCATATGGCAAACCAAACTGGCTTTCCGTCAGACAAAGAGATTGATCTCGGAGGAGCCACTGTACTACCTGGATTTTGTGATGCTCACATTCACTTTCGCTCTTTTGCCGAGAAGCTTGAGGAGATTGACCTCTTGGGTGCGCAAAGTGAAGAGGAGGCAATCGAAATACTCAAGCGTAGCCCGATAAGCAAACAGCGGGGGTGGATACGCGGGTTTGGTTGGAGCCATAATCAGTGGGTGCGATCAGAGTTGCCAACTCGTGCTTCGCTTGACCGCGTGTTTCCGGATGTACCGGTGGCGCTGAACAGTAAGTGTGGACATCTTCTGTGGGTGAATTCCACTGCGCTTAAGCAATGTGAGATCACGGAATCCACGCCAGCACCTTCAGGCGGCGAAATTGCGCGCAATCCTGAGACAAACGAGCTCAGCGGCATTCTCAAAGAGACAGCCATTGAGCTGGTGCTGGATCGGATAGGGCGTCCGAGCATCAAGGCGCTGAAAGAGATGCTCAAGCGCGCATGCGGCATGGCAAATGAGTTGGGGATTACGTCAATTCATGATATGGAAGATCTCGATAGTTTTCAGGCGTTCCAGGAGCTAGCGCGTGAAGGGCGTCTTAGCGTGCGGGTTACGTTCTACTTGCCGTTGGACAGTATGGAGGATCTCATCAAGCTGCAGCTGCAAAGTGGGTTCGGCGATGAATGGCTGCGGATAGGTGGCATAAAGCTTTTTGCTGATGGCTCGCTCGGTGGGCGAACAGCATTCATGCTCGAGCCATTCGAGCATGAATCCTTGAACTCAGGCATGTGTGTGATGACGGAGAAAGAGCTGGAAGAGGCAGTTCGGCGGGCGAACAGCCACAGGCTTAGCGTAGCGGTACACGCGATTGGCGACCGAGCGGTGCGCGAGACGCTCCGGGCGTTTCGGAAATCGGTAGGATCCGCAGGCAAAAAAGCTCAAGCCGGGATGCGCAATCGTATTGAGCATTTTCAGCTGGTTCATCCAGATGATCTGGCACTGGTGCGAGAGCTTGACATTGTGGCGTCTGTGCAGCCGTTGCATCTTTGCAGCGACATGGGTGCAGCGGATAATTTCTGGGGTCGGCGCGCACGCTATGCGTATGCATTTAAAAGCCTGGGGGATGCTGGTGCTACGCTGGTTTTTGGCTCAGATGCGCCGGTGGAGCCAATAAACCCATTGCTTGGGTTTTATGCAGCAGTGACGCGCAAGAATCTCGCGGGTGAACCGGCGGGGGGGTGGTATCCGGAGGAACGGCTCGGGCGCGAGAAGGTGCTGGCGGCTTACACGAAGCAGCCGGCCATGACAGCAGGCGAATTGCACATGAAAGGCACGATCGAGCCGGGCAAGTTAGCTGATTTTGTGGTGCTTTCCGGGGATCCACTATCAGTTCCGGAAGAGGCGCTCCTGGAGATTAGCGTGCGTGCAACCATTGTGAATGGGGAGTGCGTCTATGGAACCCTGGGCGAGGCGTAGCGGGCTGCGAGGCACACGGGAGTATGGCAGCGTGTGGTGAAACGGAAGAAGCGGGGTGGCGAACGTGCGTGTGGCGGCACGCCAGGCGGACCAAAAACAAGACGTTACATCAAGCAAAAGGGAGGTACGGCGGTGAGACAACGTTACTGTGTAGGAGCGCTTGTTTTTGTTATTGCGTTGCTTTTTTTCTGTGGGTTGACCTGCGTCGCAACAGCGCAAGCGAGCGATCTGGCAAGTCTGCAAGCCGAGCTTGCAGCGATTCTTCAGGAGACCGACCTGAAAGGGGGAACAGTGGGAATTCGGGTGGAAGACGTGGCCTTGCCGCAGCTCCTCTATGACCATAACGGCGCCATTCCCTTGAAGCCAGCATCTTGTAACAAGCTTCACACTTCCGCTGCTGCGCTTTATTATCTTGGCTCAGGCTATACCTACACTACGCGAGTTTATTATAGCGGTCAGATCAATGGGAAGAAGTTGGCAGGAAACCTTGTTGTAGTGGGTTCAGGCGATCCAACAATTTCCGGCCGTTTTCAGGAAAATAGCCGCGACCTGACCAAGACGCTGCGCGACTGGGCAAAGGATATCAGGAAGGAGAAGGTCAGGATTGTGACCGGCGATTTAATCGGAGACGACGATCTCTTTGACGACGTCTACTTTGGCAAGGGGTGGTATCCGAAGGAGCGAGGCGAGTGGTACTGTGCGGAGGTCTCGGCGCTTTCGTTTAACGATAACTGCATTGACATACTCTGGAAAGGGGCGCGCAAGCAGGGCAGGACAGTGAAGTTTACGTTGAATCCCCGGACAGACTACGTGGAGATTGTCAATAATGTGACCACGGGTGAGGCAAAGGGCTCAGCAGACCTTTCGTATTTGCGCGAGGATAAGAGCAACTCGATAGTGGCTAAAGGGAGTGTACCTGCGAAACAGGAGAATTACGACTATGCCGCGATTTACAATCCGACGCTTTTCTTTGTGACCGTTTTTAACGATGTGCTGCGCGACAGGGGTGTCAAAGTGCAAGGTAGGCCGCGCGATATTGACGCGCTCTCGGATGAGGAGAAGGCAGAGCTGCGCCAGAACTTGCGGCAGGTCACCTTCTTTGTCTCGCCACCAATGTCGGAGATTGTAAGGGTCATCAATCGTCGCAGCCAGAATTTCTATGCCGAGCAGGTGCTCAAGACCCTGGGGGCAGAAGTGAAGGGTGAGGGCAGTTTTGAAGCTGGCGTGGAGGCAGTACAGGAGTTCCTCCATAATGAAGGTCTCTACAAGCCGGGGCATATTCTGATTGACGGGTCGGGATTGTCGTACCTGAATCGGGTGTCGGCGCATCAGTTGGTGGATTTGCTGCGCTTTATGGATGGGCACAAAGAGAGCGCAGTGTTTTTCGATTCGCTGCCAAGGGGAGGCCAGGCCGGGGGAAGTCTGCGCACGCGATTTCGTGACACGCCGGAAGAACGGGCTGTTGAGTCGCGCATTCTTGGAAAGACTGGCTACATTGGAGGCGTTCATTCGCTCTCGGGTCTTGTTACGAATGCTGTGGGCAAGAAGATGTTCTACTCAATTATCGTGAATGACTTTGGATGTCCGAACAAGGTAGCACGGGATTTGATTGACAGGCTGGTAGTGGCTCTTGCGTCGTCTGAAGTAATCTGACTTACTCGCCTGACCCGGCGAGAAGACAACCGCCCCCGAATAAGTACCTGGGCACGTTATGACTTTGTCACATTCCCCTGGAGACAGCAGGGCCGCTCGCCGCGGCGGGCTGCCTTACAACGGGTGAAATCGTCCAGGATAAACGGAATATTGTGCCAATGCTATTTATCGATAGTTCAATTGCATGCGTTTATCCCTGTGCCAAACCATCTGCACGAAATTAGTCGTAGGGGCCGCCCTGAGACTTCTGGTGATCTAACTCGCCCCCTTCCTTAGTTACCAGGACAGGCTGTTACCCTTGCCTGTCAAGGTTATCTGTAACAATTAGCGCACAGCAATTGCTTTTTGCAATTAAGCGTTGCAATTTGCGTCTACTGCTCCGGTTTTATGCTTTCTGTGTATTTTTTGCTTAGCAGTATAACTCCAATGTTTTCAAACATACATACAAAAATAAAGAAATAAATGCATGCTGGTATAAATATTGCATCATAACAGTGTTGAAGAGGTAAAATCATAATGAAGCTGTATCGTTGCATAGTGAAATGCGGACATGCGGGAAGCGGGAAGTACACTGAGAGGTCGGTGTACGTGCGAGCCAACAGTATCATGGATGCGATGGCAAAGGCGAAGAATTTTCGTGGTGTGAAGAAGGGAAACCTCTTCAAAACTGGCGCCAGCGTGCTCACAGTAAGTCCAGAAAGCGGCTAAACGCCGCCTTTCTTCGTATTTCCCCGTTAATACGTTTCGCGTAATATTCTCAACGCCCGCAGGATCATAAGGGCTATTTCTGCATCCTGCCGTGGAATTCGGTATGACTCCTTCTTTCCTGCCGAGAGCTTAATCCTCACTCCCGAGCACCTTTAACATTGCCAGGATTTATCCGCCTGGGGCGAATTTATCTTTTTACTTGCTTTTGGCGCTGCGTTGCAGTTGAAACTCTGCCCTAATCTTTTTAAGAGCCTGTTTCTGAGTTAAAATGTCAAGTGCCGTAAGGGCCAGGGTTTTTACAACGCGGAGAAGTTCGCAATTGGCGCGAGGACTAATAGCGGCATGCGCGAACTCTCGGGAGTGCCCGGGCGTTTCTGGATTGGTGATTGCAATTGACGGATGAATAGCAGGGATTACGTGGCTGAGATTTCCGATGTCAACCGAGCCTCGACCTTTAAGGGAGGATTCGCGAATTTGGCCGCCGAGCGCACGCCAGCGGTTTTCAAACAGGCTAGCGAGAGTACGGTTGCTTCGCATTTCGTCATAGCGGCGGTCTATAATACGGAAGGAGAGACGGGCACGTGTGGCAAGAGCTGCTCCTCTTGCGCATGCTTTTACCTTTTTTATCACGTCTGAGAGCGCGGCTGAGCTCTCGGCCCGCACGCTGAATTGGCCGACGGCTCGCTCGGGAACAATATTGGGGCGAGCGCCGCCGTAGGTAATAATGCCGGGGATGCGCACTGAGGGGCTGAGCTGTTTCTTCAAGTTATCAATGGCTACATAAGTCTGAACCAGGGCATCGAGGGCATTAATACCCAGCCAGGGAGATGCAGCAGCATGGGAAGGCTTGCCACGAAATTCGATCTCGATGACCTGGGCGGCCAGGGAGCTATAGTAAATGCGCGTTTCGGTGCTGGGATGAACCATGAGGGTCACATCTACATCCGCGAAGATCCCTGCCTCAAGGAGTGTGATTTTGCCTCCAATAGTCTCTTCCGCTGGAGTGCCGATCACGAGGATGCGTCCGTTGAGTGAGTTCATTACATCAGAGAGCACGATGCCAGCAAAGGCTGAAGCGGTGCCGATAAAATTATGGCCGCATCCATGGCCTACAGTCGGCAGTGCGTCGTATTCGGCAAGGAAAGCTATTGTGGGGCCGGTACGCCGACCTTTCAATGTGGCGCGGAACGCGGTGGGCATCCCGCCAATGGGCATTTCAACCTGGAAGCCATGCGCACGGAGCTCATCTACTAAGCGCTGCGAGCATTCGAATTCCTGTTCGCCCAGTTCTGGGTGATCGTGGATGAATTTACTCGCGGCGACTATTAGGGATCTCAGTGCATCAGCTTTGCGGATAACCTGACGATACAGGTTTGCGAGCTTGCGGTCGGTATTGCTCATTGGCAGATAGATCTCCTTAGCCTTGAGGGTGAGATTGGCTCTTTGCGGTTCCTTTGTTGCAAAGTTACGTTCTTTCGCATAAAAGAGAGAGCGTTCTTAATTTAAGTCCTGGGTTAGCATGGGTGCAAGAGAGTTGTAAAAATTGAGGTGCTGCTTAAAGTACCAATATACAATCTTTATCGAATATTTTTACCTTTATGCCAAAGAGTGTTTTTGTAAAACAACGTTTATCTTTGCAATGAAACAAATTCGATATTATTTATATGAGCAGTCGGGGAATTTTGAAACGCCGACTGCTCATCCTGAGGAGCGAAACGACGAAGGATCTTACCCCTATAATGACTAACGATATGAGAAATAGATTAGGATATGTATATGTTCTTACAAACAAGAATAATCGTGTGTTATATGTAGGGTCAAGTAGTAACTTGGTGAGACGAATCTCGGTCGCCTTGGCGACCAAGTTCCATAAAAAGGCATACCGGTATATTATGGCGTTTTTGCTGATATAGTAAGTGCTCGTCGTAGAGAGCGTCAGATAAAGGGTTGGAGACGTGAAAAGAAAATAAGGGTGATAGAATCAATAAATCCGAAGTGGATGGATCTCTATAATGGCTTGACAAGGAGATCCCTCCCCTTCACTTCGTTCAGTGTCGGGATGAGGGGTCGGGGAGTTTTATCTCCGACCCCTCATTTATATAGTTGCCAAAATCGTGCTGAAGTTGGTTGAGTTACATTAATTGTTTTTCCCAGCGAACCAGTAGACCAGATCGAAGAATTCTTCACCATCTTCCATTGTGGGGTGTAAACCCCTGGTATTAAGGGAGCCTGAAGAACCACATTAAAGTTGAGCGGCTTTCCTCGATAAATTTGCTCTAAGCCAAGTCCAACACGTCGATTATTTACAAAATTGGGAGTGCTCGGATGAAAAAGCCCGGGCACACCGTCCGTGTCGTCCTGTGCCAGGAGAAAAGAACTCGCCTGCCATTTATCATCACCGATATTTCGCACCGTGATTGTAGCATTGTATACACTCCCGGCAACCATACTTGTTGAAATGCTGTCGTCAATAAACATGCAGTTAAAATCAATATTGTCATTCCAACTTTTGGCATATTGCGCGGTTATATCAATATACAGTCGTGGGTCACTGCCCCAGCTATCGGCGCCCTGGTCGGGATAACTTGTGGTGGTGGATGATTCACTAATGTTGGTGCCTTCAAATAATTCGTTCCAGGTCTCGATAATTACCAGAAATCTACCCGACCTATTACTATTGGCGATAGTCCAATCACTTGTATATCTTGCGCCGCTATGACGGTACGCCTTAGGATAAGTAGAGCTGGGATATGTAGGGTCGGGATGGGGATTGCTCACAAACCAGTAGCCAGGGCTGATGGAGATAGTTTTGGGAAGAACCAGCGGCCCATCGCTATCTCCTAAAGAAGCAAACCAGCGAAATTCTCCATCGGTTGCACTCGAGACATCCTGCAAGGTACCGTCTTTATCTGCTCCATTCCAGCTGCCATAGAAATCGCCATGGAGATGGTCGCACGTTAAGATATAGGGTGTCTGGCCAAAATCATTTACAAAATTGTTCTTTACATAAGAAAACGTGTTGGCATCCCAATAATCAACCCAGCGGGCCGCTGGATAGTTATATGGGATAAAGAAGAGCAACAACGGCTGGCCATCAATTTTTGCTCTCAGCGAGTCAGGAACGACATCATAAAATTGCTTAATTATGTTATAGAAATAGGCTAAATCCGTTGAATTCGTCAAATCTCTGGCTGGACCTGATAAGAGTGGAGTATCATAGAAAAGTGCTAATTTCGGCGGCTCATAGCCTTCGGCCTTCAGCTCGTTTATTGCGGTGACCAAATTGTTCAGGCTGTTCCAGAACCAGCTCGGCGACCAGGTATCGACAAGAACCACATCGATCAATGCTTCCATCATATCTTTGATTTCCTTTTTATGCCAAGCGACTGACATATCACAAGGATTGCTTGGCAGCGGTTCCCAGCGATAGTTATCATCTGCATCTCTTCCATCTCCTTCAAGGTCTGTATACTCATTGTTCTGATACCAGACAAAATAATATGCTCCCACAATGTGCTCGGTGGAAGAGAAGCAATCAGCATTTTGGGCAATAAAGCAAAAGCATATTAATGAGAACAATATTTGCAAAAGACAAAAGGGGTTTAATAGAAACTGTCGATACGTCAGGCTCATTTTTTGTCAAATGCCCACCATGGATTTTTAGAATTTAATTGCTTGCTCTATTTATCACAGCCTAGAATATCTTGCTCTTGAGAGGTGGTCAATTGGAATTTTTCCAGTGCGTTATGCTGTTAAACACACAGGGACAAATACTGTATCATGAGGAATTTTGGTGGGCCATTGTTCGGCGAAGATTGCCGATTGGCGCAGCTGACATGAATATTGACAAGCTCCGGGTGTCGCACTACAGTCGTCCCGTTGTACGATCAATTCAGGCGGGAGGCGCGCAAGAGAAAACCTCCGCCGAGACAGACGCCTCTCTTCAGATATTTACACAGGCGCTTTGCGGGAAGCCAATTGCCAATGGAACGTGAAACTCTGGCTTTCAGTATTATTGTACCAAACTGGAATGGGAAGCCGTACCTTGGGCGTTGTCTCTCATCACTACTGCTTTCTGCTAAGAGAACCGGTCTATCGTACGAGCTGATTGTGGTTGACGATGCGAGCACTGACGAAAGCTGGCAAATAGTGGAAGAGCGTTTTCCGCGAGTGCGGCTGCTGCGCAATGAAACGAATTCGGGGTTTGCTGCGAGTGTGAATCGCGGCGTCGTTGCTGCAGCAGGCGAGATCGCGGTGCTGATTAATAATGATATTATAGCAAAAGAAGGTTTTCTCTCTGCTCTGCTAGAGCCATTTCGCCCGGAATCCGGGCGGCTGTTTGGCGTGAGCGCGCGTACGGTGTCGTGGGGCGACCAGCAGCCGAACCAGATTAACATGTCAGCGCGCTTTGTGCGGGGTCTTTTCGAGCTTCAATGGAGAGAATCACCGCAGCAAGCGAGAACGCTTTTTCTTCAAGGCGGTGCGTGTGCGATGCGGCGCAGCGTTTTTCTTGAGCTAGGTGGATTCGGTCTGCT
This sequence comes from Candidatus Sumerlaeota bacterium, assembly GCA_030613245.1. GTDB lineage: Bacteria > Sumerlaeota > Sumerlaeia > MWCT01 > JAUWMI01 > JAUWMI01. Next base: position 39,524 of record JAUWMI010000023.1, on the reverse strand, counting down.
CTATTCGCCGGGATACTGGGAAGATTACGATCTGGCCTACCGTGCGGCAAAGTGTGGCTATACGAACCTGTACGAACCGCGAAGTCAGGCCTACCATCTAGGAAAAAGTTCGATGCGGCAGAAGCTCGGGCATGCAGGGGTTACGTCGCTCATGGCGCGAAACCAGATGCTCTTCACCTGGCTCAACCTGACAGATATTGATTTGCTGACCAAGCATTTTCTCTGGCTACCTTTGCACATTGGCAGGGAGTTTTTAACGGGCAGCGGCTTCACGCTGACGAAAGCATTTCTGCGAGCGCTACGGTGCGTTCCGCGTATCCTGGGCCATCGTCTGCGTCGGAGAGATCCTGTTCGGATTAGCGACAAGGAACTTCTCCGCGCGTTCACAGAATGACACACGAATCTCCGGCATATCAAATCCATTCAGGCATGGCTATTCAAGTTGTTGAGATTTGTATAGCTTGTAGGGGCGTTTAATTAAACGCCCTTACTATGGAATCCCAAGAACCTCTTTTTGTTCTATGCGTGGCATCCGCCTAGGCGGATGAATCTACACGGGCAAGTTGAAAATACGCCTGTGGCGTGATGCCCGTGCCACGTTGAATGGCACACTTTAAGGCTAAGCATCCGCACAAAAATAAGGCCTTCAGCGGCTTTGGCCTGTTCCGTAAGCTACGCTTACGACTAATAAAGCGAGTCTGGTATAATCATGATTAGCGTTTTGCTCCTCACCCGTAATCGCAAAGTCGAGCTACAGCGTTGCCTGGAAAGTCTTGAGCAGCAGACAGCGCGTGACTTCGAAGTCGTTGTCGTGGATAACGGCTCGACTGATGGAACTGCGGAGATGATCATGCAGCACACGGGGTGCCGCATCGTGCGGGTAGAAAATCGTACAGGCGGCAGCTTTGCTGAGGCGCGCAACCGCGGGCTTGATGCTGCGCACGGTGAGATCGTAGCGTTCATAGACGACGACTGCACAGCTGAGCCACGCTGGCTGGAGAAAATTGGCCACGAGCTTAAAGAAGTGGACGCCATTGGCGGTTTAGTACTGCCAGCGGGTAGGCTGCGATTCCCGCGCTGGTGGCATCCAGAACTTGGGTGGCTGGTGGGATTATCGGTACCTGGAATGCTCAGTAGCGGGCCCGGGTATTCGACAACTGGGGCGCGGTATTATGCGCAGACCGCGAATATGGCGGTGCGACACGAGATTCTCGCGCAGGAGCGATTCCAGGAGATTGGTGGCGATATGCGCATCGAAGCAAGACGCTATGATGCAGGCCGCGAGGATGCGGAGCTATGGCGTCGGCTGCGGGTCAAAGGCTTTCGCGTGCGCCTGGTACCTGGTCTTATTGTGTATCATTACATCGGGCAGGAGCGCTTACGTCTCGGCTATCTGCTGCGACGTGCGTACAGCGACGGGGTAGCGTATTACATTCGCGAACAGAAGCGCCAGTATCTTTCTTTCGCATGCTATGACATTGTCGCCCTTCCACTGGGCACGTTGGAAAAACTTATGATCTACCTGTTTAAGGAGAAGGGGAAACCAACCACACCCGGAATCCCGGGGCGCACATGCCAGCAGGACGGTAAGTGCGCTGCACCATTGCACGACCTGTCTTCTTATTCGAAAGAAGTGCGCGGCATCCTATCTGTTCTGGCTATGAATCTGCTTTGGGGCGTACGCCAGGCGGGGTTTATTGCGGGCTATGTGCACTCGGGTGCTCGCGTGCGCCGCAGCATATCGGCAGGCGTGGAGATCGGGCGGCAATTGGCGCGCCATCTTTGCGATACAGCGAAACGCCCAGTGCGCAGGGCGGCTGTAGTGGGGTACAGAACGTTTGTGATGCCTCGGGGGGCGCCGCTGCCGAGGGAAAATTCGCCTGGGCGGACTGCGCTACCAGCGCCTGTTGGATCGATACTCATTGTTGCGTGTGGATACCTGGGGGATCTGATTCTCCTTCAGCCGTCGCTCAGGCTATTGAGACGCTGTCTGCCTGAGGCCACGCTTACGCTGCTTACATACCCTCAAGGGGCTGAGCTCTATGCGCATGGCGGTCCAGCTTCCGCGGCCCAGCGGATCTTTAGTGAAATTATTGTGTGTCCGCCTGAGCAGTGGGGAACATGGAGGCAACGGCGTAAGCTAATTGCCAAACGGCTCGGCAGCAGGAAGTTTTCTGTGGTTGTGATAGAATACTATCATGGTGCGCCGCCAGGGCCACTCTTTCTGACTACCCGGGCACCAACTATAGCATATGACCAGGACATTGGTTTTTCCAGACGGCTCTGGTACCAGATGGTTTCGCATCCAGTTGTAAAGAATCTCGGCATAAACGAGATTTTAAACGGTGTGCAGCTTCTGGAGCCGCTGGGAGTAAAGGGATCGCCCGAGCCGTATGAGTTCGTAATTCCCGAGGACGTGGAGGCACGCATTTGCGCGCGGCTTGCGGCGGACGAGATTGAGGCGTCGCGGCTGATCGTCATCAGCCCGGGGGCCAAGTTGCCTGCCAAGCAGTGGCCAGAGGAGGCGTGGGGGAAGCTGGCGCAGATGCTGGAATCCGCCGCGGCGGACAAGTCGAAATCTCGCGCGCAGATAGTGTTCAGCGGCGAGCAGGCGCTAGCAGCACGACTTGATGGTATGATCAACCTCTATAAACTGCGGGCGAGAAACTATGCGGGGACATCGCTTGTAGAGCTTGGTGCGCTGCTCCAACGTGCACGCCTGCTTATTACACCAGACTCGGGCGCCAAACATCTTGCCTTTGCTCTGGGTACTCCCACAATTACGCTGTATGGCGCCTCTGATGAGCACCGGTGGGGTGCTATGTGGGAGCACGAGAACCATGGGGTAGTGCGGGCGTGTCCGTTTGATCTTTCTGCCGAGGAGTTAATGGGCCTTCCCGTGAACTACCAGATGCGCTGCACTACGCCGGAACTGGTGATGGAGTACGTCGAGAAAGCTGTAAGAGATCTGTTTTAGTGCGGGCACGGCGTGTTGTGCCCCGGAGGGTTTCGAAAGAGTCAGGGATTATGACTACGCGGCAATACGATTATTCAGTTGATCCGTTAGTGTCGAAAGAATCGGGAGTTATTACCATCTAAGTCTCTTGACAAAGCAGGGAGAGGAGTATTATTACAATTTAGAGAGAGCCCACTGGGAGGTATGTTATGGAACCAAAGCGTATTCTGGTGATTGACGACGATCCCGATGAATTGGCAACGCTTGATTTGATGCTACGATCCTCGGGTTATAAGGCTATGACTGCAAGCACAGGAAAGGCAGCATTGCAAATGGCAAATATGTACCGGCCTGATCTGCTGGTGCTTGACCTGCGCATGCCGGTTGTTGACGGATTTGACGTGCTGAGCCAGCTTCGAAAAAGCCTTCCGGCCTTACCGGTGATCGTGGTTACAGGAGATGATGGGCAACAAACGCGGGAGCGCGCAGTGGGGCTAGGGGCCTCGGCCTACTTGGTGAAGCCTTTCGACACTGAAGTGTTAGTCGGCGAAATCCGGCGCTTGCTTCACGAGCCAGAACCATCAACTGAGTAATGTTCCTATTCTGGGTATTCTTTATGAGCCTGAGGCTCATTGACTATACGCGGTTTATTCAATCAAAAGGTGATAGGACGGATTTTTACATGTGCAACAGTATAACGCAAATTCATTATCGGGGCATATGCTGGATGTGAAGGCCAAGCGTCATATGGTCAAATTGGCACACTTTATCTAACTGGCCTCAGGGTATGTGACAATTGTGCACATTTTTACAAAACCAAAAAGGAATTAACCAAGACAAGGGCCATTATTTTAATTTCCTATGAATAAATAGTAAAGTGCTGTGCACTAAAACGGGGCACCCCTTCGCCAAACCTTCGCATGGGCAAAATGGTCGGTATTTAAGGAGCTTGCATTGAAAGAGGTTACATATGAAATTTTTCCCTTGACACCGGTTTGCCCTACAGGGTAATCTGAAGGCGAAAATACAGAGTAGTGCTGTTTGATTTGGAAAGCATCGTATCATTTCCAACAGCGGGAGAATGGTCTGGGATTTGTGAAAGAAAATATCGAAGATTTTTCTGACGGCCTTATTGCCTGTAACTTTGGATCTTAGCATTGATGGCTGCAAATATTTCCCAGGTGGATCAACTGTTGGTACGAAAAATGCTGAGAAGTATTAATAAAGAACGGAAGGAAGTAAGCGGAATATCAAATCCGCACCCGTATAAGAGAAAGGAGGTGAACAGAAGGGTGTTAGACACGTTGTCAGCGTTAATCAGACTGCAGGAGCTCGAGTTCAAAACTGACTTTGCTAAAAAGGCAGAAAAGCGGAAAGCAGAAGCTGAGATTGACCGTTGCAAGGCAGAAGTGGACCCTGAGGTGTTAGAGAAGTACGAGGTGTTAAAGCAGCGCTATGGCCAGACTGCAATTGCGCGGCTGGAGCGTAATACATGCAGTGGGTGTTACATTTCGGTGCCGCTGTCGAACTTGACAGCGCTTGCCGAAGATGTATATGTATGCGAACATTGCGGCCGTATGCTCTACAAGCCCGATGACGCATACCATAAGGCAGGCATCGGCTAAGACTTCCAATGCGCCGCTGATGGTGCATAAACCCGGGTTCAGTTGTATGATGTCCTCCGACCTTGGTACGTGACGGTTTCTTCTTAGAATCTGTTGGGGGAATTTCTGTCTCTACTCTTGCCTTCCTTTACCTTGTTCCCTGAGCCGTCTGAGATGGTTTTCGTAGGCAGCCCCGAAAGGGCTCTCCACGATAAGGGATTGCTCTGCCTCACGTAGGGCGGCGTCCATATCGCCTATCTCTTCATATAGCAGCGACAGGTAGTAGTGGTAGAGCGGATGAAGAGGATAGCAGCGCACTGCTTGTTGCTCGTAGTGTATGGCCTCCTGGTACTGGAATATACGACGATATGCCTGAGCCAGCTCATGCCGAAGGGATGCAGAGTAGGGATTGAGCTGGATTGCACGCTTCATCTTGAGAATACCGAGCTCAAACTGTCCGAGATCAAACTGCGTACGGCCAAGACGCGCGGCGTGGACCGAATGAGCGGGATCCCAGGCGTACGCGCGACGGTAGAGCACCAGTGCGCGGGCCTTATTGCCCTCACGCACCGCCTGATCACCATGATAAGAATAAAACAAGCCTACAGCGGGCCGTACTAGAAAATAGGGTAAAAGAATTATCGGCGCCAGGCCCAAGACAATAATGAGGACTCGGGCTATGCCGTTCTTGCCAGGCGCCGACCCTCCTATTGCCTCCCCTCCTCTTTGATTAAGGGCATGGCTTGCAGTACCCCCGGGAATTGCACGGCATCCAACCATTAACCCTCCAAGGAGACACCAATCCAAGAAAATCTCACGAACGTAAAATGTATATTCCACTAATCCGTTCAAGAGAAAGATGACATACGCTACGATTACGGGCGTGAGCAGTGCAGCCTGGCGTTTATCCTCCGTGCTCCAGTATATTCTCATGCCCCGCACGAGAACCCCTATTGCAAAAATCAGGAAAACAATAAGGCCGATTAAGCCTTGCTCAATCCAGAGCTGTGCTGCGAAGTTATGTACGTATCTGGATTCCCGAGCTTGTGGCAGGCGGTATTGAGGATATAGGACTCCATACGCACCAAGTCCATTGCCAAGCAATGGGGCGCGCGGAATCATCTGGGCACCAATTTCCAGGTAGAAGAGCCGCTCTCTGACAGTGGTTAGATTGGTGAGACGCTGGATCAGGGCGTTTGACCGGTTCTCTTCAGATGGGGCGAGGGCTGCAGCGCGGATCAGTAGACCGGCGACAAGCAGCAGGAGAACTATTGCGCTGAGGAATGCTATACGAATGGTCTTTGCGTGCTGAAGAAGGAGCCGGCGGTTGAGCAGCAAAAGGGTCAGAATAATTGCCAGCGCTGCGCAGAGCATGCCGCCGCGTGATTTAGTCAGATAGAGCACTACGCAGGTAAGGGCTATTTGTGCGAGCAAAGCCAGTCTCAGCCATGTGCGGCGTACCCCAACAGTTGAAGCAAGCACGAACGGAAAAGCAAGAGCAAGGAAGCCACCAAAGACATTCGGATTGCCAAAGCTGGCAAACACCCGTTTTTCCTTAAGCGCATGCAAAATGCCCCACTCAATACGATCCATGCGAAGGAGTTGCTCTTGCCCTTTGAGTTGTTCATACAACCTGCCGAATCCCCACGCGTACTGATAAATCGCATAGAGGCAGAGCAGCAGCGCAGTAATAACGAAAAAACTCGTCACCAGCCGTAGGGGCTGGTACGCATTCGCCGGCCTGATAGCAGCGCTGCTTCTTAATATCAATACTGCAATGATTAGCACCCACATGCCCTCAAGGAAGGAGACCATCGCGGGCCTGGCCTCTGAGATCAGCGGTGCGCGGACTGCGGCTGCCACGCTCCAGCAGAGAAATACGCAATACGCGCAGAGCCAGAGAATTTGCGACCGCTCAAGCGAAGACTGCGAGAGACAGCGGAGCAAGACGACGAGCAGAACCAAGCAGATGCACATAACTATAAAAAGCGAGTGCAGCGGATAGGCTTGCTGGGGATAAAGATGTGAGAGGAATAGTATTATTAGAAGGCCGAAGAAGGCGATGAGGGGCGCGTTCTGGTGAACAAATGAAGGCTGGGACTTCTGCATTTGTAATCTTCTTGTTTTTGTTAACAGGCTAGAAGCCTGTTCTACCATACCAGTTGTGCAGCAGCTCGGATTGCTGAAGGCGCTACTTATGATGAGTTTGTGCTGTCTGGCGCCCTAGAGGTTTCGCGTTCATTAAAGAAGTAGCCACATGGAATGTTATTCGCCACCATATCGCGGTCGCGCAAGTCACGTTCATCAATAGGGAAGATGCGACATACGCGCGGCTTGGTTTTGTGAATGCGACAGGCCGGCAGCCCGGCCTCCAGGTGATAAAAAGGGCAGCGAAAGACCATGAAGCAGCAGCGACCACAGCGGCGACACTCGCCATGGCGACGCGCATGGCCCTGCTTCACGTAATCCATACGCACAAAGTATAGGTAGGTGCGGCGCAGCTTCCCCCACACGAGAATGAAGAAAGTGGCCATTGGTGATGCTGTCCTTTTCATTCGGGACATCCTCAACTGCATCAATAGGCCCTGGCAAAATAGACTCTGTGGTTGGCCCCACTTCCACAACATATACATGTGGCCTGTGGCGAAGGGGAGAGATCAAAGGGAATGCAGCGGATGGTGGCCTTCGTATCTTCCTTGATCTTATCCTCGCAAGCGGCCTGGCCGCACCAGTCTGCCACGAGGAAGCCGCGCTTGCTTTCAATCAGCTCTTTAAACTCGCCGTAGTCCGTGACGCTACGGGTGTTTTCTTTCAGAAACGCAGTAGCGCGGTCGAAGAGCGAGCGTTGAATATCAACCAGGAGCCGCTCGACAGTAGCGCGCATTTCGGTCTCGGGGACAAAGATCTTTTCGCGTGTGTCGCGCCGAACAATAACTACCTGGTGCTTGGCAATATCTTTTGGCCCGACTTCTATCCGTACAGGCACACCCTTCATCTCCCAGTGGTTAAATTTCCATCCGGGCGTAAAAGTGTCGCGCAGATCTGCTTCAACGCGAATTCCGGGAAGCGCCTCGGCCAGAGCGGTCACCTTTGCTCTGATCTCTTCCTTTGTGCGTTCAAAGTAGATCGGGACGAACACCACCTGAATGGGGGCGATGCGCGGAGGCAATACAAGCCCAGCGTCGTCGCCATGCACCATGACCACGCCACCAACAAGCCGTGTACTCACGCCCCAGGAGGTTTGCCAGACGTACTTTTCGCTCTGGTCTTCATCAAGGAACTTAATCTTGAAGACTTTGGCAAAGTGCTGGCCCAGGTTGTGTGAAGTTCCGCCCTGAAGCGCTTTACCATCTGCCATCAGTGCCTCGATGGTATAGGTGCGCAGAGCACCAGCGAACTTTTCTCTTTCAGTTTTTTGCCCCACAATCACAGGGGTTGCGAGCTCCGTCTCCATAAACTCTTTATATACATTCAGCATTTTAATTGTTTCTTCCTGCGCTTCTTCTTCGGTGCGATGGCATGTATGCCCCTCCTGCCAGAGAAACTCCGTGGTGCGCAGGAAGAGGCGGGTGACTTTTTCCCAGCGCACTATGTTGGCCCACTGGTTAATGAGAATGGGAAGGTCGCGGTAAGAATGAATCCACTTGGCGTAGATGCTGCAAATGATAGCCTCGGAAGTCGGGCGGATAGCAAGGCGCTCCTCGAGTTTTTCGTTGCCGCCGTGAGTTACCCAAGCGACCTCCGGGGCAAAGCCTTCGATGTGCTCAGCTTCCAGGCGCAGCAGACTTTCGGGAACGAAGAGGGGGAAATAGGCATTTTGATGGCCAGTGGCTTTGATGCGACGGTCCAGCCCGTCGCGGATGTTCTCCCACAAGGCATAGCCATAGGGCTTAATCACCATGCAGCCCTTGATGCTGGAGTAATCGGCCATGTCTGTTTTGCGAATGACATCCACGTACCATTGAGAGAAATCCTCGCTTTTAGACGTCAGTTCCTTGACAAATTCCTTCTCTGCTGCCACCACCGATCTCCTTTTTCGGTTCTTCAGAGTGCGTGGGGGTGTTTAATTAAACGCCCCTACAATATTGTAAGAACACGTCTCATGCCATATCGTTTTGGGCACCCGTGAGGCTTGCCCCTATTTTCCGACGCAGAAACGGCTGAAGATGCGGTCGAGAATCTCAGAGTCTATGGTGAGGCCGACAATTGCGCCGAGCTTAGCCAGTGCCTCATTGAGATCCACCATGATGAGTTCGCCGGCCTCGATTCCTAATTCAGGACGGGAAAGGTTGCTGTTCAGCCCTTGCAAAACCCGCGCGAGGCTTTGCTTGATCTGCTCGAGGGTCGTTATGTGCCGGATGTTCGACACCAGCAGGCCTTCGCTCTCGATGCTGCGTTGTTCTTCTACCATCTCCTGAATAATCAGATTTTCAAGCGTGTCCAGACCCGTGCGCTTCAAGGCTGAAAGTCGAACAAAGGGCACGTTGTCTGGAATTGCAAGTGCGACTTTTACCTCTTTTCGATCAAGTTGCTCGGGAAGATCAATCTTATTCAGCACACAGATTTGGCTAGCCTGCTTTACGGGTGCATAGCAAGCAATATCCTCGGGCTGCAAGCGCTCGCTTACATCAACAAGAAAGAGGACGAGATCAGCGGTTTTGATCTCACCTTCAGTTCGCCGTGTGCTCGCGACTTCGATTTCATTTTTCGCCGCGCGTAGTCCGGCGGTGTCAATGTACGTAACCGGCACACCACGGAGATCAATTGTGCTTTCAATGCTATCACGCGTAGTTCCGGGGTGTGCGGTCACGATTGCACGCTCACGCCCAAGCATGGCATTAAACAAACTGGATTTGCCCGTATTTGGCCTTCCCACAAACACAACCCGAGCACCTTCGCGGTAGACACGACCCTTTTTCCCTTCGCGCAGGAGCTGTTCAACTTTTTTCTGAACATCGGCAATTGTCGTACGCATTGCTAGCAGATCGGGTTCTGGGATTTGCTCGTCAGGAAAATCAAGGCGAGCCTCTATTTCAGCGGCAACATCAATCAGGCGATTACGCAGATCCTTAATCACTTCTGAAAGTTTGCCGTTGAGCTGGCGCAATGCAATTGTTCGCGCAGCGTCTGTTGATGCCTGGATTAGATCGCAAACTGCTTCGGCCTGTGCAAGGTCGAGGCGGCCGTTAAGAAAAGCCCGGCGGGTAAACTCACCCGGCACGGCGAGGCGCGCGCCATTATCTAGCAAGACTTCAACGATGCGCCGCACAACCGAGGCCCCACCATGACAGTGGATTTCAACGACATCTTCTCCAGTATAACTCCTCGGCGCCCGCATGAGTGCCAGTAAAACCGTGTCAATTCTTTCTCCTGTTGCTGGATCAATAATAGCTCCCAGGGTCAGAACGCTGGATTCGAGCTGCTCAATTGGAAGGCGAGCCCTGGCAGGACGATATACTGACTGCAAAATTTCAAGTGCTCCATTCCCGCTCATGCGGACAATGGCAATAGCACCTTCACCAGGCGGCGTTGCCCGGGCAACAATTGTATCCTGATTGTACATCGCGTGAAACCGATAACGAAGATTAGCGAGATGGGCCGAAAACGGCTCAGCCTATGTTACCAGAAGGCTCCATAACATCGGTTGCTTCCTTTTGTTGGGGGGCTACAATAACCTGGCGTTGTCCCTCTGGGCCACGGCTGTAAGTTATGACACCTTCGAACGACTCCAGGAGGTTATGAATTATTTTGCGGTCGCCTGCGGGCATTGGCTCGAGAACGATCTCTTTCCCTGTCTCGACGACTTCACTAGCGGCGCTTTTTGCCTCGCGCTCCAGGCGCGCATGACGGCGCTCTTTGTAGTTTTCCACATCCAGTAAGACGAAGGGCTGTTCTCTACCGCCGCGGTTCACCATGCGGTTGACGATGTGCTGGAGAGCGTCGAGCGTCTCGCCTTTTCTGCCGATCAGAATCGAGCCATCTCTTGTGGTCAGGTTAACCTTAATCATATTACCAGCCAGCTGTGTTCGCACTTCAGCAAGCATGTCCATGTGCTTGAGGATGCCAGTTACTTTTTCGCGTGCAATCTCGACGAGATAGTCTTTCTTTCGGCTCACCCTGACGCGTACCTCAAGTGGTTCGGCGCCTTCGAGAGTGTCGTCGGCCTCATCAACACGAAGAAGCTCAATAGCATCGCGTGGCGCCTGCAGCTTCTCCATAGCTAACTGCATTGCCTCCTCAATGTTCTTTGCCGTGATTTCGATCTCACTCATTTGCCTCACTCCTAACTATACTTCATGATGCGATTTGTTTCCCCTGCTTTTGGCTTCTTTGGGTCGCAAAGCCTCCTCGCTTATGTTGCCGAGACCGGGCTTGCTTTCTCCTTCTTAACCAGCTTATTGGCTATCAATTGATGAACACTTTGCCAGATGTTGGATACCAACCAATAGAGCACCAGTCCGGATGGCAGGTTGTAGAGAATGAAGGTAAATACTATTGGCATCATAAACATCATCTGGCGCTGTGTTGGATCTTTAATGTTTGTTGTGGAAAAGCGCGAAACCATAAATTGCGACAGGCCCATAATGAGAGGCAGGATGTTTAAATAGGGACCCAGCAGGGGAATGCTGAAGTCAAACTTGAGCAATGCGTCTGGACCGGAAAGATCCTTGATCCAGAGGAATCCCTGCTGGCGCAGATCAATGGCCTGGCTGAGCAGCCGATAGAGGGCAAAGAAGATCGGCATCTGGAGCATCATGGGAAAGCAGCCCCGCAACATACCAAAGGGATTAATCCCATGCTGCTTATAGAGCTTCATCGTCTCCTGATTTCTTTTCTGGGGATTGTCCTTATATTTCTTCGTAATCTCGTCAATATACGGCTTAATTTTCTGTTGCTCGGCCATGGCTTTAGCCTGAATTTTCATACCTTTGTGTGTGAGTGGATGCATCACAACGCGCGAGAGGATGGTCATAGTAATAATAGCCAGGCCGTAATTATGCAGCACGAGGTTCAAATATTGCAGGATCTTTAGCAGCCCAATGCAGAGAGCTCTCATCCACCTAAAGCTCGTATGGAAGAGAACCTTGGCAAGATTGTGATCGGCGGCTTTGAGAATATTATACTCTTTAGGACCGACAAAGAGCCTATATTCATATGCCCTTATTTCGCCTGGCTCCAGGGTAAACTGAGGATGAAAGAGCTCGATTGACATTGGTGGGGCCAGTTTGTTTTCCGGATTCGAGTATTCCTCGGTAATGTTCCGATACTTAACCTGGCTGAGAACGGCAATGGAAGTGTCAGACACAGGGACAATAGCGGTGAGGAAAAACCTCGTCTGAAGACCGGCCCATTCAACTGGACCTGCATACTCAAACGGCTTGTCTTTTTTCGCAGCCACACCTTTCGGCTTTGCCGCTCCCTTGAAAATGGCCTTAACGTCATAGTGATGCCCGGGTTCGAGTGGCTCAATTGAACCAATTCCAGCGCCCCATGAAACACTCAAACCCCTGCCGTCGTAGTCGAAGCGGTACCTGGCATCAGTTGTGTTTTCAACTGTGACACGGAGATCACACAAGTAGCCACGCGTTGGGATGCTAATGACCTTTTTGAGGCGGATACCTTCTAGCGGCGGGGATGTAAACGTTAGGATGGTATTCCCATGGCGACCTATAGATCGCTCAGACGTAAATACCATCTGATTGAACTCGCTGTATCCGCCAGCATTAAATTCGCGCATGTCAATTTCCAGCGGATATTCACGGCCTCCAGGATTTGCCACCTGGGGTATCAATTGAATAGGCTTGCTTATTTCATTATCTTGGGTGGAGACATATCTGGGGTCAACAATTTGCCAGCTGATAGGACGTGCGCCCAGGGTGCTGAAGACAATGTGGTAGAAGTCGGTGGTGACTGTTAACTTTTCCGCAGCCTCAAAGTCTCCAGGGGTAAGCTCCTCGGCCGCGGAGATCGTCTCGGGACGGCGACGGGCAGTGGGCGTTTCCTCCGCCCCGGGTTTTTCCACAACCTCGCCCCGCTCGACAGCTGCACCTTCCGGAGCCTGCGGCTCCTCGGGAGGCCTCATCATCATGCTGTAGAAGTTAATGATGAGAAACAGAACGAGTAGAAAAAGTATCCAACGTTTATCCATTGACCGTTATACTCTAAATCGCCACTACGGGCGATCGGGATTTGCGCACTAACTTGAATATCTTGCGGGCGTCAAGCCCATGGTACATTCTTTAAAGATCCGCGTACTAACCCCCTGAGAATTCCTCTCTTACTGTTTCTTGGCCTTAACTTCTACGGCACGGGATCAAACCCGGCGCGGTGAAGGGGATGGCACTTGATGATTCGCCTCACAATAAGCCAGAGAGCTGGTAGCAATGCCTTTCGCTGCAAGACTTCTGCCGCGTAGTTTGAACAAGAGGGAACAAAACGACAGCAATTTGGCAGAAAAATAGAAATATAGCGCTGATAAAATAGAACTACACGTAACAGAATGCGGCGTATTATCGAATCAATCCTCTTCATTTGACTTGAGTATCCCTGCCTTTGCTAAGAGTGTTTGAAGACTGGTTAGCACGTCAGCATGGCTTACAGAACCGGGGGAACGGCGATAGTGGACAACAATGTCATAGCCAGGAGCAAGATATGGCAGAAGTTTTCTAAACGACTCGCGCACTATTCGCTTCAGGCGGTTGCGCACTACCGCGTTGCCATGCTTACGAGACATCGTAATGCCGAGACGCGTTGGTTCGTCTCTATTCTTACATACGTAGTAGAGAACCAGCCTGCTGTTCCTGAGCACATTACCGTTTGTATAAACGCAATCGTAATCCGAAGTTTTGTGGATCCGATGCGCGTGGGTAAAGCGTTCGCTCATAATGACGTGCGGCATGGTCGCGGACTAATGCGACAGGCGCTTGCGTCCCTTTGCGCGCCTACGTTTAAGAACACGCTTTCCCCCTTTGCTGCTCATGCGCTTGCGAAAGCCGTGCTTATTTTTCTTCTTCCGATTGCTGGGCTGAAAAGTTCTCTTCATTATTGTGCTTTCCCCTTGCTAGCCAAACAAAGCCATATTTATAGAGAAATCCTTTCGCATATGTCAAGACCCTTTTGCTTTTGGGCCTTATTTCGTGCTATTAGGAACCGTCTATGGAGGAAGAGAATCAATTGTGGAAAACTCCACGCTCAAGAGGGGCGGTTTATTGACCTGATTCCATATAAATGTTTCTGAATCGTGAGCTTTGAACATCCCTTTACCAGCAATCAGAACACAAATGCTGCCTGTGGATAACTCAAAAACTCCCCTTCTAAAGGTTAATCTGCTTTGTCCTTGTATCTCTTGTTATATCAACCATTTAAGATAAAGATGGCTGCCCTTTTCCATGTGTCAGAACCTGTTTTAGCCTGTGGATAACCCTGTGGATAATTATATATAGGCATTTGGTGGAGTATGATGGCCTTTCTGGGAGAATCTTTCGGCGCTAAATCCCCAAATCATCTCATAGAATGATTCACAACTTGAGAGCCAGATTGTTGATAATCTAAACAAAGATTTTTCATATTCTTTTTACAACTAAATGCTGTTAGTGTTTTCTGAAAAACCCAGTGTCGGTTGTTAACATGCCTTATCACTCAAAATTCATACCTTGGCTGTGTATTCCCCATAATTCTTGTACCTACTACTATAACTAGCTTTATATATATTGTTTATATATATAAATACTTTAGTAGAAAAACAAGCAGAGAAATTTTGGAATTAAATTCATTGAAGCAAAGATTTTCGCAATTCTACTGATCAATCAAATAGATAATATCCCCATTACTGATAATACCATTGGTGGGATCATAGATTAGTTCAATGAATTGTTTATTCATTCTTTGTCCTAATAGCCAGTACCAAAAGTTTTCTTGATCTGTCTTCTCCGTAAGCTTAATGAATTCGGATAGAAAATCAATATCTTGGTCTGGCCCACGGCTTCCAATGATTGCTAGCTCATCCGGCGTATTAGAATAGCGATAGAATAGAAACTCTCGGTGTTCGCTAAATGGGTCTATTATTAGTTGTTGAATTTTAAGTGTCTCTTCAGTCCTTCCTTGTTGTTGATAGTACTTTTCCAAAGATTTCAGTCCCTCTTGATTATCGGGTAGGCGTCCATAGTCCTTTTCAAACTTCTCAAAGTGCTGCGAAAGATCTCTTGTTTGAAGTTTGACACGGCTTACTTTACTTCTTATCTGCGCGTCCATAAATCCTGCTATTGCCATACCCAGGATCCCAGCATCGTATAGTCCAAATTCATGTGCTCTAAAATTCCGCCGCCAGTCCTGTGCTATTCCCGCCCAGGCAAGTTCCAAAGGGAAGTAACCATCTTTCAATATAACGCCCTTTTGGGCTGGTAATTTTAATTGAAACCTTTTTAGCTCTGCTACTCCAGGAACATTTTCAGGTAACGACATGGGCTGGCGAGAGGCGAAAAGGAATAAACTTTGTAACTGTTCGGGGCTGTCTGGA
The DNA here is from genome assembly GCA_030613245.1 of Candidatus Sumerlaeota bacterium. Lineage (GTDB taxonomy): Bacteria > Sumerlaeota > Sumerlaeia > MWCT01 > JAUWMI01 > JAUWMI01. The sequence continues at coordinate 24,448 of JAUWMI010000023.1, read as the reverse complement.
TAAGTGGATATTACCTCAACGTAAGGAAAACTTTTTCTCAATGTTCGGCTTATGGAATTGTTTATACGACTGGACTTGGCGAAACTTAAAAGATGAACCGCTAAAACACCATCCTTTTCCAGGCGTTTCGTAGCGAGCTCCAATGCCTCATGGGTGAGCATGTGCCAGCCCAATTGGTCTGATTGGTAGACGTCAAGTACTATGAAGTCATATTTCTTTTTGGTCTTTCTTAAAAACCATCTACCATCTGAGTGGTATACAGGAGAGGTGACCTTAAAATATTCGCGGGCAAACTCTATCACTTTGGGATTAATTTCTACAAATTCACACTTAACGCCCATGGAGTTGAATACCTTTTCCATCAACCCACCACCAAGCCCGATGACCAGCGCCTCTTTTCCTTCCGGGCGTATTCGCATAAGCAATGGCAAAAAATAGCGCTGGTTATAGAAATAGTCCTCCGAGACCTTTCGTTTCAGGAGTTCTTTTGGCAATCCTGTTTGGGGCAATCCATCTATGCTCATTACCATGGGGTCGCCTTGAAAAATCATTATCTCGCCGTAGGCTCCGCTGCTATAAACGGGCGGTGGATAAGAATAGTAGAATGGGGGCAAAAAGAGAGACATTGTTAAGTCTATTATCGCGAACAGGAAAACCCAAAATATTCCATAGAGCGGACGCTTTCCGGTCAGGCGTCTCCCCCAGGCCGATACAACAAGGAATATTAATACCCAGAAAGCTATTAAGGGTCTCACTCCAAAACAGGTCGCTAGTCCGAGACCTGTGAGTAAGGTGCCGAAAATACTGCCCACAGTAGAGAGCGAATAGACTCGTCCTGCGCGCCATGATGCCTGCTCATTGCCACTTTTCATCCAGCGCACGGCATAAGGAAGAACCTGACCCAAACAATACATGGGGTAAATGAAGAATACGGCTGTACTTACCAGACTTCCAAGCAGATAGCCTGAATAAGCAAAAAGAAAAAGTAATGGGCGATGGAAAATTGCTATTACGACTAATACATAGAGTGCGGAGCGAAAAAACAGTCGAGGGATAAGAAATTCTGTACGCTCTGCGGAGGCTTTCTTTCCTGCGTGGTGATATCCCCATGCTAATCCCGCCAGGGTTGCGGATATCAAGCAGCTCCAGACCCAAACTCCCGTGCCAAAATAAGGCGCTACTATACGAGAGCCGGATATCTCAAGGCTCATTACTCCGGCCCCCGCGATTGCGGCAGACCAGAGGGAGTAGCGCTCTATGTATTTAGTGTTCATGTCGAATGGCTTTGCTGCAGAGATATTTGGGCAACCACATAGGGTTGCCCCTACGAAAATTTCTCGTGTGTACGACAGAGCGTGGTGTTGATTGGTGTTATAGAGACGCTTTATGAAACATTACAATATTTATTACATTGGTGACGGACGATTTCGTCCATTCGTAGGGGCAGGCCTCGTGCCTGCCCAGGATTTATTGTTTTGGGCAACCGCAAGGGTTGCCCCTACCATTTTCACATAATGGATCGTGATGGATGATTTTCATATTGTTCTTTGGCAAAATCTCCTGTTGAGGTGGTCAGGCCGTTGCAAATCATGCGTTATTGTTTAACGCGGTAGACGTCACCCGGGCTGATGCTGCCGTTTGTGGGATCATATGTATAAGCCTCGCCTGATAGAGAGCTGGTGCAAGTAAGCAGAGTAAGAGAAGGCTGGCTTATGGAACTTTTGTAAACCATTTCTACGTCAGGATCTAAGTCCCAACTTTCTCTTTTGTTCTCATCATAATCAGGCCCCCAGCTAAATAATATCCATCCGTTTTCATCCGAGTAATATCCATACGTAGCACCTCTGGTTGAGGCGAACAGATCAGAGAGGTAATATGGTAAATAGGCAGCTGGAGTAGTCAACGTAGCAAATGTGCCTACCTCGCTCTCGTCACGCCATATTCTGAATGTGTGAATATGATAAGCCCCAGCCTTAGGGCCGGCAAAACTGTTTGCTCCCTGATCGCCCTTAGCCCAGGCTGGATATTGCATATTATCCACGAAGTAAGCCTCCAAGCCCGTAGCTATGGTGCGTAAATCAGTTTTTGCTTGTGAAACCCTTCCACGAGTTACAACGCGTATCATCATCCCCATCCCGGTGTGCCTTATAACCGGTTGAGCCAAGAGGTCTGGCAGCCTGGATAAAACCCTTCTTGCGGTCCAAGCAGTTGGTGGAATTAGCATTATGATACCGAGTATGCCTATGATGATCCCGCACACGGCAAATTTGGTGCCGGTTAGTTTACCCCGGCTTCTGGCAATGCGGATTAAGGCGTTGGCGCCAAAGATTATGCCAAAAAGGGCAAGTAGATTGCCAATTAGTGGAACAAGAAACAGAATGCTGAGGATTAGGCTGGTGATAGCGCGGCCACAGATTTTAGGCCTTGTCACAGGTTCTTGCTGATCATCACTTGGTTCCGGTTCCATAGACAACAGTGCCCCGCATTTTGGACAAACCCTTGCCCCTTCCCCTAATTCACCGCCACATTTGGGACAGAACACGATGTCTGCACCCCCCGATTTCTTTGATTAAGATAGATTTGGCCCTCATTATATTATTGGCCACTTAATTCCAAGCTGTAATGAATATCATTGTTTAACGCGGTAGACGTCCCCCGGGCTGATGGTGCCGTTTGTGGGATCATAGGTATATGCCTCATGGGATGATGAGCTGGTGCCGCACATGAGAGTAAGTGAAGGCTGCCTTATGAAACTTTTGTAAACCATTTCTACGTCAGGTTCCAGATCCCATTGATACGCATTGTTTTCGTCCATATCCGGGCCCCAGCTGTAAAGTATCCAGCCGTTCAGGTCACAATAATAGCCATACGTAGCGCCTCTGGTCGAGGCAAATGGGTCGCGCAGGTAAGAAGGCAAATAAGGTATGGGAGTTGTCAGTGTATAAAATGTACCTCGCTCGCTATCGTCTCGCCATGTTCTGAACGTGTGGATATGATAGGCGCCGGCATGAGGACCTGCAAAACTGTTTGCTCCCTGATCGCCCCTGGCGTATGCTGGATATAGCATAGTATCAACAAAGTAAGCCTCCAGGGATGTGGCTATGGTTCGCAAATTTGTTTTTACTTGGGAAACTTTTGATCGAACGCCAGGGGCATCGCCGTATAGCATCATTCCCATTCCTGTGAATCTTGCTACAGGATGGACAATAATCTTCGGCAGATTCGATATAAATGGTCTGTGAATCGAGAAGATAAACGGAAATAGTAGGATACCCAGCATGCCAAGAATAATGCCGCAAACAGCCATTTCATTTCCGATTAATTTACCCCGGCTTGCAGTTATGCGAATTAAAGCCACTGCACCGGTGATTACGGCAGCAATAGCAAACGGAAGTCCCAAAATGGGCAAAAGAATGAGGATGCCAAGAATCATACTGGCGATGGCGGGCCAATAGACTCTTGGCCTAGTAGCCGGTTCTTGCTGGCCAGCTGTTGGGGCTGGCTCAATACGGAAACCGGTGCTACATTTCTGACAAACCCTTGTTCCTTCTTCCAATTCACTGCCACATTTCGGACAAAACATAGTAGCTTCACTCCCCTCAGGCCATCGAATTAGTGTTTAAAGACTAACGCGATATGCAAGTTTTTAGAGCCTTAATATTTCAGTCGCAAACTGTTTGTAGGATGCTGTAAACGTTTGAACCGTATAGCCATATGGAGTGCGGTAGCGAAACGTAGTAAAGCTACCGCCTTGCTCAAGGCCCGCCGTGGCGGGCCAAAAAGGCCGAAGCTGCGCTTCGGCATCTAAAAGCGCAAGCTCCGCTGTCGCTGCGCTTACGCACTCCAAGTTACCTTACCACAACCACTTAGCCGGGGATCTTTAATTATCTATGCAAGTCCCAAAAACTTGCACATCGCGTTAAAGTATAATGAATGTCACTGTCTAACTCGCCAGAGGTCACCCGGGCTGATGGTGCCGTTAGTGACATCATACGTGTATGCCTCATGGGATGATGAGCTGCTCCCGGCAATGAGAGTGAGAGAGGGCTGGGATATACTACTTCGGTAAACCTGCTCAACATCAGGTTCCAAATCTCCCGGGTCCCCTATTCCATTTTCATCTATATCGGGACCCCAGCTGTAAAGTATCCAGCCGTGTTCGTCCGCATAATAGCCATAAGTCGTACCCCAGGTGTCAGCCCATGGATCAGAAATATATTTGGTGAAATAAGCCAAGGGAGTGGTTAAAGTATAAAAAGCACCCGCTTCGTTCTCGTTTTTCCAGATGCGAAAGGTATGAATGTAATAAGCGCCGCTATTAGGTCCAGCAAAGCTATTTGCCCCGCTTTCACCCTTGGCCCAGGCGGGATATGAATTATGCTCCTGATAGTAAGCCTCCAGCGCCATAGATATAGATCGGAGGTCCGCTTTTACCCGCGAGACCCTACTTCTAAAGCTACGAAATACAGCCATTCCCATTCCCGTAAAGTTTGCTACTGGTCGAACCCATGCTCGGGGTAATCTTCGGATGACGCAAACTTGGAGATCTTCTATGACCGAGAAACACATTAGGCCAATCACTCCCAGCACTAGGCCGGTAGTGGCTAATCTATGGCCTTTTAATTTGCTGGGGCTTCGGGCAATCCATTGCCAGGCAGCACCACCAGTAATTACAGCGGCGACTCCAAACAGGGGGCCGTATCGAGGGAAAAGAATAAGGATGGCCAGGAGCAGGCTTGCTATGGCGAGGCGGCTGATCCTGGGTTTCGTTTTGGCTGGTTGTTCAGTGTCGCCGGGTTTTGTGTCCGCGTGCTGGATTGGCTTTTGACTGGTCATCTTCTTTACCTGGGGCAAGGAGGGCGATTCGCTGGATCGCCGCTATAAAGAGATGAATGCAGGCTTTTGCATGGTGGCAATTACGACTCAGCAGTTTTAGACTCCTCCCATAATTTGTCCATTTCTTCAAAGGTCATGTCTTTCAGGTTCTTGTTACATTCGCGACCTTTCTGTTCGATGTATTTAAATCGCTTGATGAATTTTGAGATTGTTTTTTGCAAGGCCTCTTCAGGATGGACGGAAAGGAAGCGCGAGAGGTTGACAAGGGCAAAGAGGGTGTCGCCGAATTCTTCTTCAATTTTCTTAGGATCTTCGGATGCGCAAGACTCTTTGAGCTCTGCGAGCTCTTCTTCGACCTTGTTGATTACGTCCTGTGTGTGTTCCCAGTCGAAGCCCACGCGTGCGGCGCGGTCCTGAATACGGTGGGCACGAATTAGCGCTGGCAGTTGAATGGGAATACCAGAAAGGATAGACGAGTCGGAATCTTGCTGCTTTTCCTGTGTTTTAAGATGTTCCCAGTTTTTAAGGACCTCGGCGGATGTTTTCAACTTATCAGAGGCAAAGACATGAGGATGACGGCGAATCATTTTGTTACAAATGCTCTGGAGCACATCGGTAATAGTAAAATTTTTCGCCAGCTTTGCGAGTTCGGCATGAAAGACGATCTGGAGCATGAGATCGCCAAGTTCTTCCTTCAGTGCTTCAAAGTCTGAGTTGTCAATGCTCTGGTTGACTTCGTAGGCTTCTTCGACGAGAAAGGGTTTAAGAGAATGATGGGTTTGCTCTTTATCCCAGGGGCAGCCGTTTGGACCAAGGAGAGTGGCCATGATATTGAGAAGTTTCTGAAAAAGCTCAAGTTCTTTAGTTGACATGGGTGTTGATAGGAAGATAGATGGATTTTTAAGATTGTAAGGAAATCAAAGCAGCAAGGTCGCAGAAACGCAAGGAAAAGTCAAGCTTCTGGTATTTAAATTTTGCCACGGAGACACGGAGGCACAGAGGATTAACTGATATTGCGAGGGGAACCCTTTAGAAAAAGGGTTACCCCTCGAGCTCCCCTCCTAAACCTTTCTTTACGGGCGATTTCATTCGCCTTCGCAAGGCTTCGGTGAATGAAATCGCCATTGGCTCCTGGCTCACCATAGGGTGAGCCAGGGAGTAATGCTGACAGTATCGCTGGGTGACAGACCTTCCTTTAGCTACGGCTATTTACTTGGTTTGTCCTTAAGGGCAATTGCAAAATTCGGGGTAGAGTAGTGAATAGCTGTATGTTTGGTTTGACTTTGGGAAAAGAGGCTGGCAGGAAGAATAGCGCACGGACAGAAATTGTGAGGGAGTAAGGACGAGGCAAAGAGATGAAGGGACGGTGCGTGGAACAGGTTGTGTGTGGAAAGCTTCTTACACGCGGTGGCGTTCGGCATCGCGCACTGTTAAAACTGAGCAAGGGGAAAATTCAGGGGATAGAAAGCTGCGGTGGCAAGGGTAGTGAGGGAAGCAAGATAGATGAGAAAACGCTTGATGCCTCGCGGTTCACTGTTGCGGCGGGATTCATAGACCTTCATATTCAGGGATGCGGAGGAGCGGACTTCCTGGATGCAACTGTCGAGGCAGTGAGGACGATCGCAGAGGGGGCAGCCAGAGGAGGCTGCACGAGTCTGCTGGCGACAACGACGATTAGTAAGGAGGACAGGAATCTAAAGGAATTTCGTCAGTTAATCGCCAGCCTGAAGCAATGTTGTGAGGAGACTGGAGAGGGAGCACGGATACTTGGTGTGCATCTGGAGGGGCCCTATTTGAACGAGGCGAAGCGCGGAGGATTTGGTCCGGAATATATCAGGGCACCTGATCTGGATGAGTTTCGCGCGATTTTGGAGATATCCGAGGGATTGCTGCGTCTGATCACGATCGCGCCGGAGCTGGAAGGAGCAGAGGCGATAATTCAGGAGGCGGTGCGGAGAGGGATTTGCGTTTCGCTAGGCCACAGCATGGCGACGTTCGATGTGGCGCGGCGAGCGTTCTCTCTCGGAGCAACCCAGCTCACGCACGGGTTTAACGCAATGGAGCCGCTGCATCATCGCGAACCCGGACTAATAGGGGCAGCGCTGCTCGAAGATGAGGTGTTCATACAGGTAATTCCAGACGGTATTCATCTGCATCCCGCGGTGCTACGCCTGCTGGTGAGGCTAAAGGGGAGCAAGGGTCTTGTGCTTATAAGCGATGCAACAGCGCCATGCGGGCTGCCGGAGGGAACAAAGATAAAGGGTGTTGGCGGAGAGATTATGTTGAAGGATGGGGCAATTCGTCTGGAAGACGGGACACTGGCGGGCAGTGCGTTGCTGCTCAACCGGTCAGTAGAAAGGATGATGCAGTTTGGTGGGATTGACATGTTGAAGGCTGTTGAGATGGCAAGCAATACACCGGCAACGGCGATTGGAATAGATAAGCATACAGGATCAATTGAAGAGGGTAAGAATGCAGATCTTGTGGTGATGGATGATGATTTTAACGTGAAGTATACGCTTTGTGAGGGTCGTATCGTATATCAGGCTGAAGGTTTGTAGCTGAGACATTGAGAAACTCCAGCATGTACAGGCTTCCAGGATAGCTGAAACGTCACGGCAGTTTGCTCCAAAGGGCCCCTCACCCCATCCCTGTCCCCTGAGGGGAGAGGAGCGAGGTAAGGTTGAAAATGCGCCTTGTGCGTAGGGATCATCTTCCTCGCGAGATGCTAGCTCATTTGAAAAAGAAGCGAGAAGATTAACGATGTAAAGGGCTCAAAGTTTTGAGCCCCTACAGCTATAAAACAGGAGATCACAGAGGCAGGAGAGGTGGAAATAAAGAGAGAAAAGAGCGAAGAGGCCAATGAGCGGTGCTGGGTGGCAGTTATCCTGGGTATATTTGCCATAGTTTACGCTTTGCTTGTGGCGAGCCACCTGAGCATTGCCTACATTGATTTCGGAGATGGAAACTATCTCTATATTTCCACACGCCTTGCAGACGGGCTGGTGCTGTACCGAGACATTCTGTCGCCGCAGCCGCCGTTTCATCTTTATCTTGGAGCGGTGCTGGTTTGGATAGGGCGCGCGCTGGGGAGTGCGCTGTATACGGTTCGAGTGTTCAGCATACTGCTGCATCTGGGAACCATGTTGGTGATGTACATGGTGGGGAGGCGGGTGATTGGAAATCGTGCAGGTGGTGTAGTAACAGCGGCAATTTACCTGCTGCTCCCAATTGGTTTCTGGTGGAGCCTAGGATATGAGTCGGAGCTGCTGGAAATTCTCTTTCTGATGCTCTCGTTTCTCTGCTTTATTGAAGCCGGTGGGCTCCAGCTCGCCTCACGTCCGGAAGCCGCGGGAAAGAAGATGGCAGTAGCAGGCGTGCTGGCCGTATGCGCAATATTCACGAACATGACCGCAGTGCCATACGTAGGGTTCAGTGCGCTCTGGCTGCTGGTACGGCGGCGCAGGCTGGTCCTCTGGTATCTTGTGCCGATTGCGGGGCTGAGCATAGTTGGAATTGCGGTGCTCGAGCTGCTGAGCGGTGGGAATTATCTTGGCAATGTGTTCTTTAACCAGGTAGCGACGTTTCCCAAGAGGGCGATTAGCGGCCAGAGCGTGGTAGCGTATGCGATAGGAAAGATTATGCGTGAAGGAAAGGACGTGCTCTTCTGGGAAGGGCCGTATATTGTGCTTGCGCTGCTGGGGTTGATTGGGTTTATGCGCAGAGGCTTGGTAGCGCAGGCATCCCAGCCTGTTTTTAATAATCAACGTGTGCGGGAGTATATCGGGTGGTATGGGTTGTTTTCGATGCTTTCGATAGTGTTCGTCTCGAAGGGCGCGACAATGGAATATATCTTTACGCTGGGCGAGCCGTTCGTGGCGTTGTTTGCTGCATACTTTGTGATTGAGTTTACGAGACGGACTTACCGAGCAACTGACCAAACCGACGGAGGGACTAGCCAACCAGCCGAGGAGAAGATAGATGTTGCGGGCGATACGTCGCGGGTGGTGAGTTTGATTGGTGCGGGGCTGCTGGTCTTGGTTTGCGCAGTCATTGGAATCGCATTTATTCGCGTAACGCTGCTTCAAAAGAATTACGAGCAGGACGCGCAAGGTGTGCGGCAGATCGTTAGCTACATTGAGAAGCATAGCAAACCCGGAGACCCAATTCTCGCGCCGCCGTACTACGCCTTTATCTCAAAGCGCCGGCTCTATGAGGAGTATTCAGAGCTCTTCATCTGGACGATTAAGTATAAGAATGAAGTAATCGTGGAAAAGCGGCCAGGGGAGGGAGTGCGGAAAGCAGAGAGCATTGCTAATGCGCTGGCCGGGAAGCAGATTCCTATTGTGGTGCTGGACCTCAACCAGACGGGCCGTATTCCACCAATTCGCGACGCCATTGAACGTTTCTATAAACCCCTGCTCGAGAAGCCGATTCATACCTTAAACACCCCCATTCAGCTCTACATTCCAAAGTTATAGATGGCAGGCGTATTTTTCCAGTACGAGGTGCGTGGCTGAGGTGCGGAGTTTTTCCTAAAACAGGAGTTAATTGGTGTAATTCGTTTTTGTTCGTGATCATTAGTGGTAGCTGCTGTTTATATACCGTTTTGCATATTAAATGTCCGCAATTCGCAGCAAACATCAATGGGGCAGACACACGGGTCTGCCCCTACGTCACGCACTAATTTTACCGCTGCTAAATGGAATCGTCAGGTTTGGGACAAAATTGCTCCGTAGGGGCGAACCTATGTGTTCGCCCTTTCTCTTTTTTGATTTCCGGTTATTTATTTTGCAAACGGGTATAAGCACACGAATGCAACAAATGACTGCGCGAATGGCTCAACCCTTTAACCCTTCCAATGTTTCTGGCCTGGTCTTGTGCATAAACCCGAGAGCAATGCCACCAATTACCACTGTGCACCCGAGGAGCTTCACTGCACTGGGAGCTTCGCTGAGGATAAAGTAGGCAAGGATTATGCAGATTACCGGTTCTGCCAGGAGAAAGATGCCCACCATTGCGGGCTGAAAATATTTGAGCGACCAATTGATACTGGAATGTCCCAGCACGGTTGGCACCAAGGCAAGGAGAAAGAGATAGAGCCATGCGCTTGAGGGATATCCGCCAAGCGGGGTTTTTACAACAAGACAGCCGAGAAACAAGAGCGCGCCGGCAGCGAAATAGAGGGGAAAGATGTAGGAGAGCAGGTCGCGCGAACGGCGTGCACGGCGGCCTACCAGGAGATATCCCGCACCCGTGATTGCACCCGCCAGGGCCAGCAGGTCGCCCAAGAACGCTGTATGCGCACGATGCAGGTCTTCCCAGACAATGATTACACTCCCGATGAGGGTGATCCCGACGGCAAGCCACAGATTGAGTGTGACCTTGTCGCGTGTAAAGAAGTGTGAGATCAGGGCGGCAAAGACAGGAGTCGTTGATACCAGCACAATGGAACTTGCCACAGAGGTAAAGCTGAGAGAGCTAATCCAGGTGGCAAAGTGGAGCGCAAGGAGCAGGCCGGCGAATGTGCTCAGGGCGAAATCTGAGGCTGTGTAAGGCATTTGCGCGCGAAAGCGCCGGGCGTAGAAGGCCGGGTAGAGGAGGACAACTGCAAAGCCAAGGCGATAGGCAGCAATAGCCAGAGCCGGCGCCTGGGTAAGCTTGATCAGAATTGGCGCTGCCGAGACTGCACATACGCCGAACCATAGGCCGAGCATGGGCGATTTGCGAATCGCCCCGACATTTTTGCGTAATTCGCGAGATGTCATTATTCCTCCGGGACGTGGACGTCTGTCTCGCTACCAAAAGAATCCCATCAATCCGTGATAAATCTTATTGATCCTGTAAATCCTGTCTCAAAAAGCTTAAAAAAAGGATAAAGCAAATGCATAATTATTAGACAGGATAATAGGATGAACAGGATGAAAAAATGTAGAGAACCCCGTCAATCCCGATAAGTCCTATTGATCCTGTAAATCCTGTCTAAAAGAATTAAAAACTGTACTCTGAATTTAAAAAAGCAGAAATTCTTGTTTAACGCAAAATCTGGATTTATGGATGTATGCTGTTTGGAAAAGACATCAGCGGGATTTTGCTATACCATGGTGAGAGCATTACGTAATTCTGCCAGGGGCGTCAACTGATTATAGTTATTGCGGTGAACATTGGAATGAGGGAAGGGTCATGAAGCAGGCAATATCAGTCGCTTTCAGGCGAGTTGGATTCAGGATCAGGTGGTTCTTCGTTGTGAATCTTGTGGAGAATCTGGTCGATGCGTGCAACGCGGCGAAGTGAAGCATCGCGTTCAAATGTGATATCAGGCATGAATTTGAGAACGATGCGGGAGGCAAGCAGACGTTTGATGGAGCCTTTAGCGCGTGCGAGGGCCTCCAGGGTGTCGTGCACCTTCGTTTCGTCCTCTTCCAGCATGCTGACAAAGACAATGGCACGCTGAAGGTCTTTGGTAACTCTGACCGAGTTGACCGTGATGAAGCGAAAGCGCGGATCCTGTAGCTCGAGGAGGAGAATTTGTGCGACCTGATCGCGGATCAAATTTTCAACACGTTTGATTCGTGAATGAAGCATGGTAGAACTCCTGCAGGCGCATGGGGCGCACTGGACTTGTCTGCCAAAACAGGTAAGTTGGGATCTTGTGCGCAGCGACTTTGCTTAGAGCAGTTCGATTTCGTAGTGGCTGAGCTGAATGTCGCTGGTTTTCTCCAGGTCGTTAATAATAGTATAGAACGTTTTTTCGACAGCGTCTCGCAGGGAATAGACCGTGACAATAGCAAGGGTGCACGTACGCCAGAGGTCGTTGTTGTCAACTTCAGCAACTCCAACGTTATAGTGGCGGCGCAAGTAGTTGACGTGCTTTTTCACAACACTGCGTTTAGCCTTGAGAGAGTTGCAGTTTGGGATAAAGAGATTAACTCTGAGCAGCCCGATAATCATGAGCGAGCCGCGCGCCGCGGTTATGAGAAGCCGGAGGGCTCTCGTATGGGAATAATTGTGCTGGAGCGCGTCCTTTGGGACGCGTCAGCTAGCTATTCTATGACCTGGAGTATTTCTTCCATGATGTACGCTTCAATAATGTCGTTTTCCTTAATGTCATTAAAATTGGTGAGGGAGATACCGCAATCGAGGCCAGCCTGGACGCGTTTGACATCGTCCTTGATGCGACGAAGCGAGGCGATGGAGCCTTCGTAAACAATGGTGCTATCGCGAATGACACGAGCACGGGCATTGGCAAGGATTTCGCCTTCAGCAACAAAGCAACCTGCGATATTGCCAAGTCTGGAGACACGGAAGATCTGTCGAATCTCGGCGCGACCCTTAAACACTTCGCGATATTTCGGTTCGAGCATGCCAGTCAAGGCTTTCTTAATGTCGCTGATCAGTTCGTAGATCACGCGGTAGATCTTGACGTCAACCCCTTCGCGCTCGGCCAGCACGCCAGCAGTAAATTCGGGCCGGACGTTAAAGCCAATAATAATTGCACCGGATGCAATGGCAAGGTTGACGTCGGAATCGTTGATGCCGCCGACTGCGGCATGGATGACATTGATACGGACCTCAGGGGAGGAGATCTTATTGAGAGACTGAAGGATGGCCTCCATGGAGCCCTGAACGTCACACTTGACAATAAGGTTGAGTTCTTTAATTTTTCCCTGCTCGACGAATTCGTGCAGGTTCTCGAGGGCAACCATCGGGGTTTGACGCAGGCCTTTTGCACGCCGGCGAGAGGAGCGGACCGCAGCGATGTGGCGGGCGGTCTTTTCCTCAGGGAGTACGAGAAAGAGGTCACCGACCTCAGCCGCTCCCGCTAAACCAATTATCTCTACAGGTCTCGAAGGTGCTGCTTCGTGGGCAAGTCTCAGATGCTCATCGTTCATGGCACGGACTTTGCCGTGCTGCTTCCCGGTGAGGAAGACGTCGCCAATGCGGAGAGTTCCATTCTGGACAAGAACGGTGGCCACGGCGCCGCGAAGTGGATCAATATGCGACTCGATGATGCGGCCAAGGGCAGGGCGGCCGGGATTTGCCTTAAGTTCGAGCACCTCGGCCTGGAGGAGAATCATTTCGAGAAGCCGATCAATGCCCGTACCCTTCTTGGCAGAGATTTCCACGAAGATCGTCTGGCCGCCGAGCTCTTCGGGCACGAGTTCATATTGAAGCAGGGCCTGCCTTACCCTATCGGGATTGGCGTTGGGAAGATCAACCTTGTTTATGGCCACTAGAATAGGGACGCCAGCGGCCTTGGCATGATTGATGGCTTCGACGGTCTGTGGCATCACGCCGTCGTCAGCAGCGACAATAAGAACAACAATGTCAGTGACGGAAGCGCCGCGAGCGCGCATGGAGGTGAATGCTTCATGGCCAGGTGTGTCGAGGAAGACGATGTCGCCATTTGGAGCAGTTACATAATAGGCGCCGATATGCTGAGTGATACCGCCAAACTCGCCACCGACAACGTCTGTTTTGCGTATATTATCAAGGAAAGTGGTCTTACCATGGTCAACGTGCCCCATAATAGTAACGACAGGGGGGCGCGGTTTGAGTGACCGAGGTGAATCTTTTACAATAAATTGTTCGACGTCGTGCTCATCGCTTTCAGGTATGATTTCAAGCTCAAAGCCGAGTTCAGAAGTCACGAGAGCACAAAGGTCAGCGTCCATAAGCTGGTTGATTGTGATGATCTCACCCGTTTCAAGGCACTTTGAGATGATGTCTGATGCGGGCATATTGAGTTTTTCGGCGAGCTGGCCCACCGTAATATCTCCACGAATAGTGACGATGGAGGACTTGGCAGGCGCCTTTGCCGGTGGAGGAGGGGGTTCTTTCACTGCGGTTGAAGAGGGTTGCACGATAAAGCTCGGTCGGATTTTCTTTTCACGAATATCTTTTCTAGGTCGACCGCGAGAGGGAGGCGAAACATCGCCAATCTTGATGACTTTACTTGGGCGCGGCTTTCTCCCATCACGCTTGGCTGCAGGTCGTTTCTTTGAAGGGCGGCCGCGGCGCGTGTCTTTAAAGCTCATTACTTCAATCTTTGGAACCACGAGAGGGACAGGTTTAGAAGGGGCAAGGGGTTCTGATGGTTTTTTAGCTATTTCAGGGGCGGGCGCGTGCTTGGGCTTGTCGGGGGCCTTTACAGCAGTGGATTTTTTTGGCTTAGCGCGTTCCTTGGGTGCGGCTTTTTGTTTCTTTTTTGCTTCAGCGCGAGCCTTGCGCTGGGCAAGGAGTTCGGCTCTGCGTTTGCGTTCTTCGGCCTCAAGTCGTCTACGATCTTCGATTTCTTTACGTCTGCGTTGTTCAGCCTCACGCTGACGACGTTCTTCCAGTTCTTTGCGTTTGCGCTCTTCTGCCTCACGTCGTTTGCGGTCCTCAGCTTCCTTGCGTTTGCGTTCTTCTTCGGCCTTGAGCGCGGCCTCAGCGCGGCGCTTTTCGTAAGTCTTCATGATGCGGCGCACGTGCTTATCTTCCACCGCGCTCATATGGTTCTTAACCTGGACGCGAATGCGTTTAAAGTCCTTGATGAGCTGCGTGCTGGATACGCCAAGGATTTTTGCTAGTTCGTGAATACGCATACGAAATTCTTACCTTTTTGTCCCGGCATTTTGCAGTTGGAAAACGCGCCTATTCGACGAGAATGTTAGAGCCGCTAGCCCGATAGAGTAAGCGCTGTTATTGCCGTAGACAAGTCGTATATGAAAACGGGTTGCCTGTTATTAGTCAAGTTAAAAGAATTCACACTGTGGCGTAAGCTTGTTTAGTAGTCGTATATGAGCAATACCAAGCCGAGCGCTGTGCGCAAGAAGGCAGCGCGCGGGGAATTACTTGGTGGTTCGCTTTTTACCACGCTTAGGTGCGGCGGCCTTCTTCTTGTCTGCGGTTTTTGTTTTCCGCCGTGATTTTGCTTTTGCTGTAAATTTCGGGCGCTGCGTAGTTTTGCGAGTCTTCCGTTTCGCTTTGAGCCGAGCCGGGGGCTTCTTGGCAGATTTTTCTTCTGGGACGGGCACCGCAGCCGCTTCGTCTTCGGGCAGTTGCACAGCCGGAGATTCGGGTTCTGGAGCAGTCACTTCTGATTGGGTGCTTTCTTGAGTGTCTTTCTCTATGTGCTGGTCATCATTCTCGGCAGTTACGGGTTGTGGTGCTTCAGCTGCAGCGCCGGCGCTCTCATCGGTGTCTGGGGGTTCAGCTTGTTGATCTTCCGAAGATATCTCTGAATCTTCAGGTTGTGAGGGCTGAGCGGGTTCAGATTTCTCGGCTTGTAGAGCCGCAGTTTCGGCTGGCGCTTCCTGTGAAGAGTCTGATTCTCCAGCAGCTAATTCTTCTGCCATTTCTTTGAGAGCTTCGGTGTATTCCTTAGCACCTTCAACGAGCCGCTCAGCGAGTTCTATGGAATCGGGGCCGATGGTTTCCACCAGTCGCTCGGGTTTGGCTTCAGCGATTTTCTCAACGCTGTCCAGAGCCGAGGCAGTGATTGCATCGCGCATGGGTTCAGAGAGGTCTTCAATCTGGCTGAGGAAATCGTCAAGGTATCGGCGCCGAATTTCCTTAGCTGCGAGGGCTTCCGCCTCAGCCACCTCGCTCTTAATGTCAACCTTCCAGCCGCTAAGTTTCGCGGCGAGTTTAGCGTTCTGGCCCTTCTTGCCAATGGCAACAGACAAGCCGTCTTTCGCCACAACAACTTCGGCGTATTTCTCTTCGAGATTAAGATTGACCTTGATAATTTCCGCGGGATTCAGGGCATTGGTGATAAAGGTTTTGGGGTCGGAGCTATGTGGTATGATGTCAATTTTTTCGTTTTCGAGTTCGCGGACAATCATCTGGACGCGCGATCCTCTCATGCCGACGCATGCGCCAACGGGATCAACGTCCGGGTTGGTACTCGTAACCGCAACCTTAGTGCGGACGCCGGGTTCGCGTGCCATGCCAACGATTTTCACTGTGCCGTCGCTGACTTCCGGGACCTCCTGCTCGAAGAGGCGCATGACAAGTTCCGGGCGGGTGCGCGAGACGCAAACCTGGGGTCCCTTGGTGCTCTTCTTGACCTCTACGATGATGAGTTTCAGGCGGTCGCCGAACCGGTAGCGAATACCGTAGGGGATTTCTTCAAGAGGAAGGACAGCTTCGACCTTGCCGAAGCTGACGATTGCATCGCGTCTCTCGAAGCGCTGTACGATGCCGGTGACGACTTGGCCGACGCGATCTTTATATTCTTCGTAGATATTTTCGCGTTCTGCGTCGCGTAGGCGTTGAAGAATGCCCTGGCGCACGGATTGTGCGGCGATACGGCCGAAGTCGCCGGGGTCAATCTCAACCTCGACCACATCGCCCAGCTTGGCCCTTTTTTTAATTTGCCGGGCTTTTTCGAGAGTGATTTCGAGACGCGGAGTTGTGACCTGCTTGACCGCAGTTTTTTCAGCGAAGATTTTGAGTTCGCCAGTCTCCACATCGAGCTCCGGGCGAGCATTCTCGAAGTGAGAGAGGGTTTTTTTCGACGCGGAGATAATAGCCTGCTCGATGGCCTCTTTAATAATCTCGATCTCGAGATCCTTTTCCTTGCTGATCTGGCGAATAAAGCCTTTGAGATTCTGTTGCATTCGCATCACTCCTGCGACGTGCTGGGCGAAGGCGCCAGCGCGATAGTACGTCAAAAGAAAAAGCGGGCTAATGCCCACTTTTCGTGTTGCACAACGAAGCAGATTTTATTGTATACCGCCGGGTTACCCTGAATGCAAGAGGAAAATTGAATTAAAAGTGCCACAGAGACGCCGAGGCACGGAGGTACAGAGATACCCCCTCACCTTGCTCCTCTCCCCTGTGGGGAGAGGGAAGGGGTGAGGGGGCTATGAATGCATAAATAGAATCATAGAAGAACTTTTCTGAAAAGGAGCCAATTCTCTTAACGCTATGTATCTTTATGACTCTGTGGGCTCAGTGAACAGGAAAGAGGCGGCGTCTGGAGGACGCCGCCTTGGATGCCTCTATTATTTGAGGAATTAGATTATTCGTAGATTTGCCAGTCCATCTCAACAGCAGCTTCATAGGGTGTTGGAGTTGGGGTCGGGCCTGAACTGTAGGAGAGGCGGCCAAAAACGCCTTCAGCGATTCCCGCGCCGCCCTGCGTGGCTGATCTACGGCAGCCATAGTAGATTTTCTTATTAGTTGTATCCACCTGCGCATTCATGACATAGGTACTAAATCCTGGCACGGTATAGTCGAGGCCCGCAATCCTCGCTCCGGTGTCAGCGTTTAAAGCCCAGAACTGGCCAAGGTTGTAGTAGTAAATAAAAACCAGCGCAGGTTCGCCACCTTCCGCAGGAATATAGTCGCCACCAACGCAGTATGTGGTATCATTCTCAATGTCCGGGTCTTCCCCAACGAAACTGGTATTCACGCTCCACGTTGTACCCGAGTAGTCAAACCGCATAGGCCAGTCGGGCGTCGCGCCCCAGGGCTGGAGACCATATACAGTGGTAAATGCGGGTGGCACGGCAAAGACACCGCTCTTGGCTGCCGGTGCTGCAATCAGAGTAGCAGCAGTCCAATTTGCGCCGTCGGTTGTAATCAGCTGGATATAACTGTCATCGCCGCCACCTGTAACGTAAATCCGCGTGTCATTGCCTGATCCGTATGCCCGCAAACACCGTACCGTGCTCATCAGGCCGCTTACTGTCAGTGTCTCCGGTGCTGCTGATTCATCAGCCCAGCGATGAAAACCGCCAAAATAGTCATAGCCGAAAATTACGCCATCCTCTGCGCACGTAATGGCAAACATCCACGTTACTCCGCTTGGCATCGTGAGCGAGCTTCCTGTAGGCGTTCCGTCGCTCGCATTGTAAATTGGTACAATAGGGTTAGCGCCGAGTAAGACGTGGTCAGTTGTTACATTATACGCACAGCCAGAAATCTCCGAATCGGTGTAATCCGCAGTCCAATCTTCGGTAATGGTCCAGGCAGCGTATACGCTCGGAACCATTACTAACAGCACAACAACTGTGAGACAATAAACATAGTTTTTCATGTGAATTTTTCTCCTTTCGAATGATTAAAATAACAATTTTGAGTAGGTTCCTGGTTCACCCCCTTTCTATTCAAGAATTGAAACCACTTTCCTTAACAGGAGAATAGATTAAAGCCTGACAAATTCCGTCTGTCAAGAATGATTTCAGAAATTCCGCCTTGCAGAGGCATCTTTATTGATACGCGAGTTTTTCTACGCCCCAGGCGAACAAATATGCATAACTCAATATTTATCAATATGATGTGCCAGTGTAATAACCGGGACGATATAAGCCATAATTCGATTTCAGAAAACCGCAACAGAGACACAAGGTTCCTTAAAAGAGCGCAAATTCCTTGACACCGCCGGTTATTTATATAAATCAGTAGGGGCAGGCTTGAAACCTGCCCCTACGTATGGGAATTATATGTCGGACTATTGGGCACAGTTAAATTTCTTCTAGCTTATAGAGAAGCTGTTTAGTAGTTTTTTATGTAGGGGCGTATTGCAATACGCCCCCACGTAAGAAAATTGTCCATTATCCATTTTCTGATAAATGTAACGAAGAAATGCAAAGATTTACAAATTGCCAACAGGAGGGATAAAATGTTTGGATCGAGATTGTTGTCACTGGTTCTGCTAGTGGGTCTATTGGGTTTATTTCTCTGTATGGTTACGAGTTGTGCGACAATAGACGCCAGTTCACCCACAAGGTATGTTCAGAAGCATTCTACACCGCCACTCAATATAAAGACAATCAGCGATGAAGAGCGGCAGGTTTTGCTCGAGAGTTTCGAAGGGCTTCGTGTGGCAGACGTTGCTGATGCTATGGATCACGTGGGGCTGCTCAACGTTGGCCTGATGGACAAAGCCATCCGCCCGATCACCCCGGGGATGACAATTTGTGGCATTGCTTTTACTACCAAGTCTAAACCCAAGTGGGGTAAGATACCGAAGATGTCTGCTGAGGAATATGAAAAATACGCCTCTGACTGGTATAAGAACATCCATCCAACACCGTATCGGAAGTATATGAAGCCGGGCGACTTTTTGGTGATAGACGCCCGGGGCACAGATGTCGGCTACATTGGTTCTTACAATTCTCTGGCAGAGAAAAACCGAGGCACAAGAGGAATTGTTATTGATGGCGGATGCAGGGATACTCACGAGGTTCGTCTGGAGAAGGTGGGCGTGTTTGCGCGCCATATTGCCAAAACAATGCTTCCCGGAAGAATGCAATATTGCTCAATGATGGAGCCAGTTACGTGCGGGGGAGTAAAAGTTCATACCGGCGACATTATTGTGGCTGATGACGATGGCGTACTTGTTGTGCCCAAGAAATACGCCCTGGAGGTAGCAGAAATTGCGCACCGAATTCTTCTGCAGGACAAAAAGGGTCGCTACAATCTCTATATCGAGGCAGGCCTTACACCAGATGATACCGTAGAGAAGTAATTTGTCCTGTGTTGGGTGTGTTTTTCCGGTAGTTCTCCAGCGTAGCGCCTAGCCGTTTTCGGGCTATTGATACAGCTCCCAGGGCGCGGAAACAGCAACGGGTGGCGCCGGCGTGGTGTAAGACAAGCAGCCATATACGCCCTCATTAATAAAGCTATCCGGGCCCCCAATTGTTGCTCGCCGTACCGCGTAGTAGATCTTCTTGTTCGTCTGATCCACATGCGCATTGGCATAGTACGAACAATAGCCCGGCACCTGATACTCCACTACCATCGTGCCGGTATCTTCATCCAGACCCCAGAACACGCCATTATTATTATAGTAGAATATAAACGCCAAGCCAGCGCGGCCATAGTCATCAGGGATGTAGTCGCCACCAACACAATAGCTGCTGTTATCGAGAGGATTTGGGTCCTCGGGGATAAAGCTGGTATTCACCGTCCACGTTCCGCCGACATAGTCGAATCGGCGCGGCCACCCCTGCTGCTGATCGGGATCCGGGTTTTCTGGGTCGTAATCCGAGGCGAATGCCTGCATGCCGAAGACCGTATTAAAGGACGGTGGTTTGGCAAACACTCCGTTATGGGCCGCTGGTGCTGGAACCAGATCTGCTGCGCTCCACGTGGCCCCATCTGTTGTCACCAGCTGAATCTTGTTGTTCGGAGTACCTCCGGTTACATAGAGCCGCGTCGAAGTGCCAGTTCCGTACGCGCGCATACAGCGGACGACCAGCATCAGGCCACTTATAGTTAGGGTCTCTGGCGCTGATGACTCGGTTGCGTAGCGATAGATGCGCACACGGGTGAAATCATAGATGAAAATCACCCCATCGTCTGCACACGAAATGGCAAACAATGTGCCGGAGTCGCCGGGCAATTGGAGCGAGCTGCCGGTTGGGCTCCCGTCGCTTGCATTCATGATCGGCGCCGTGGTTCCCGCAGCCAGAATCACGTGGTCTGTCACAGGATTGTAGGCGCATCCGTAGAGCTGCGCATTGGTGTATTCCTGTACCCACACCTCACTCACGCTCCACTGGGCGTAAAGAGCGGGATTCGCCAGGAGCAGGCAAAGAATAAAAAGCAGTCTCAGTAACAATGATTGTCTTGTCATGGTTTCTTTCTCTCCCTTGAAGGATTTATCTTTTTTCTGTTTTATGACCCCCTTTCTGGTTTACTCGTATCATACAGTTTTCTAGCAAAACATGGCGGCAATGTCAACAAATCTCTTTTTTCTTAGTTCGCCTTTTGTTAAGAGTTGTGCTATA
Source organism: Candidatus Sumerlaeota bacterium (assembly GCA_030613245.1). Lineage (GTDB taxonomy): Bacteria > Sumerlaeota > Sumerlaeia > MWCT01 > JAUWMI01 > JAUWMI01. The sequence goes on along the minus strand of JAUWMI010000023.1, from coordinate 3,884 downwards.
AAGGGAAAAGCATGGGATAATAACTGTAGGGGCATAATAATTTGTCCCCACAATATGGCAAAACGGGTAGTTTGAGCTAGAAAGACAGGGAGGAATACGGTTGGAAAGATATTAATCGTGAAGCGATATTAATTGTGGTTAACGTTGGAATTGCCGCTATCTGTAAAGCAGCCCTTGCTGTACGCTCCACATCAATAGAGAAAAGCGGCAAGCAGATCGCTGGGGACTCTGCTTTCGAGTGAAATCTTCTCGCGCTCCACACATTCCAAAAAGCCGGCGACCACATCTGGATCAAACTGCCTGCCTCGGCCCCGGATCAGTTCCTGAAGGGATTGCTCCACGCTGCGTGCAACTCGATAAGGACGATCCGAGGTCATTGCATCGAAAGCATCTGCTACGCCCATCATTCGGGCGAGCAGGGAAATCTGGTTTCCTTTAAGCCCATCTGGATAGCCGAGACCATCCAGGCGCTCGTGGTGATGGCGAATAATGTCGCGCTCGTCTTCAATCAGGCCGAGCGGCTCGACGATTCGCGTGCCGATGACTGGATGCTGCTTCACGATGTTGTATTCCTCGGGTGTCAGGCGCGAGGGCTTGAGCAAAATCGAGTCGCGAATACCGATTTTGCCGATGTCGTGCAGGATGCCGCCAAAGCTCAGAATTTCCATCTCTTCGCGGGAGCAACCAAGCATGTCTGCAATGTTCAGGGCCAGATCAGTAACGCGCAGGCTGTGCTGGCGCGTATAGATGTCTTTGGCCTCGATTGTCGTAACAAGAGATCGCAGGGTATCTAGCAGGTTTGTATAGATTCCCTCGTAGAGCGCATTGCTCTCAATTCGAATTGCTGCCTTCTGGGCCAGGCTCATGATCAAGTCTTCGTCCTTGCGGGTGAAGTCTGACTCATCTTTTTTGTCCGTGAGATTCAGGATGCCGAAGAGTTCGTCGCCCAGGAAAATCGGGACTGATAAAAACGATGCTGTCACGTAGTGTCCCGGTTGTGGCGAGCGCTGCAAGGGGTGGGAGCTGGAGCGGGTGGTGCGAACAGGCTGCTTCTTGAGCGCCACAGTGCCCGCTACACCTTCGCCCAGCCGAATTCGGGTTGTGTGCTGAATCGTGCGCGACAGCCCCCGCGCTGTGCGAATAACCAAACACTGGTTCTCGCTGTCGTAGAGCATGAGCGAGACCTTCTGCGCACCGGTCACCTCGGCTGCGATTTTGACAATTTGCTGAAAAAGACTGTTGTTATCCACAAAGACATTCAGCGCCTCACTGATCATGTGGAGTTTGGTGAGCTCAGCGATCTTGGCGTTGAGATGGAAGTTCAGGCGTTCGATTTCGGTTTTTTGATATACTTCTTCCACGAACAGCCTATTCTGAAGCGCTGCGGTCCGCATGCTCAATCCCTGCTCGATCATTCGTCTTAGGTTGGCAATCTCTACGGGTTTAGTAAAAAAGTCCAACGCACCGAGCTTCATTGCCTCGACTGCATCGGCCAGCGACGGATGGCCGGTTATGATAATCACCGGAAATCCGGCACTAATTGTTCTGATGCGCCTGAGCATCTCAAGACCCGGGAGGCGGGGCAACCGTAGTTCGGCAACTACCAGGTCTGTCTGGCCACGCTTAACCTGCTGGAGCCCCTCTATGCCGTCTGCGGCGAGCTGCACTTCGTAGCCCCACTGCTCAAGGACCTGCTTGAGCGTGTCGCGCAGCGTGCGATCATCGTCCACCACGAGCACCCGTTTGAGTGGGGTGCCTTCCGGCTGGCGATTTGCGGCCTGGTCATCATGCGTGTCCGTAGTGTGACGCGTAGAGTTAGTCTCGAGCGTTTTCTTTGCGTCGTTGGGTTTTGATCTGTCTGGTGTCATTATTTAAACTCGCCGATCCAGCCTTCTGGTTGTTTGCGCCACCCTGTCCGAACCGGTACCCCCGCGCGGGTCTTAGCTTCTAGTCGGGCAGTTCCTTACGGATCGTGCGCAGAAGGATTTTGCGCACGATAATACGCTTGCGTTTCTCGAACGACTGAAAGGAAAGATGACGTCGCGGATTCAGTGTTACTTGCTGTATTCGCGCCGCTGCTGAGGGAAAATGAGTATAGAGACGCTGCTGAACCCCATATGCACTCATGATCTTCTTAATTTTTGTTGGCGACGGTTTTTGGCGCATCTGTGCCGCTCCAGACTCCAGGGCTATCGTTTATACGTTATATACAGCGCATCGTCAGAGTTTGCCTGGTTCTTTAGCTTATTGTTCTTCTCTCCGAGCGCGTCCAGGCGGGTAACAAATCACCAGCAAGGGCGCTTGTTTCTTACAGAAGCAAAGAAATTTTATTGTCCTGCTTATATTTTATCAATGGGCATGTTGTGGAATGGTGGGTCTTTTCGGAAAAGGCACTCCGAATTTGATAATACGGATGCAGAAGACTTAAAGATTTTGTGGTTGCCCGGCGCCACCGAGGAAACGGCGCCGGGCTTCGCCTTGCCCTGCCATGTCAACAACTCATTGTGGTCCAGAGCGCGGGTGGCAGTCACGAACTTCAGTGACGCATGCTATGGCGTCGGCATCGGGATGTTGGGCCCGAGCGCTTGTGTTATGGGGTTGCCAACCGCCTTCAGCCCCGTCACACCATCAAACAGGGCGATGTCATAGCCACTAGCAGTCGCGAGTATCTTGTTACCGGAAACCTTCTTTGTCCCGCTGGTGAAGCTGAAGCCAATACCCAGCCAGTTATAATCCCCCCCCAGCAGCCGGTAGTCGCCATTGTTGTACAGATTGTTGCCGTGTATCTTCGTACCACTGTTGTCTGAGGTAACGGTACCGTCCGTAGTCTGCGGCCAGCATCCCACAAAGATGCCCCAACGATCGTTCTTGTATATCTCGTTGTTGATAAAAGAGTTCCGCTGGCTCGGCGTATTCTGCACAATGGCATCCGTGTTCCCATCCCAGAGCATGATGCCGCAGCCCATGACATAACTCCCGTCGTCGAGGTTGTTGCGAATCGTGTTGTTCACAATGGTGCAATCGCTTGCATGCCAGATGTAAACGCCTTGCAGGTTGCCCTCGATGATGCACTTGCTGATTGTCACATCCGCGACACCGAGGTACCTCTCGTCGCCCGGAAACTCTCCGCCGATCAGGACTCCTGCGGTGTTGAAGTCGGAGGAGCTGTCAATGGTTAGGCCGGCGATTGTCACATCACTTGCGGTGATAGCGATGACAGTACCGCCGGAAGGGCTTGATACCCGCGTCTCGTTAGCCCCTTGAACGCCACGGATGGTGACTGACTTGTCAACAATAACGTTCTCCACATAGGTTCCGGGCTGCACACTGATGATATCCCCGTCCGATGCCGCGGTCACCGCAGCCTGAATCGTGGCATAGTCATCAGGTACGACAAGCGTGTCACCCATTACTGGCGCAGCGATTAGGAGCGCCAAGAGCACAATAGTCAGCGTAAGTAGTTTTTTCATCGCAATTCACGTCCTTTCGTTTAGGGTTTAAAAGTTGAACCGTGTCGGTGATGCTCACCTTGTAGCAGACCGACATTACCGAGTACTGATACGCTCGATAGCCATCACCTCCTTTCCCTCAACCTCTTTGGCACGGAAGAAAAGGACGGCGGGACTAAGCCCAGCCCCGCCGTTGTGAAACCTAACTCTTGTGGACTGAATCTAAGTCAAGTTTCCCCGCACTTAACATCACTCGAAGAGCACTTGCGGATGGAGTCCGCCGCCGCGGTTATTCGCATCGTCCCCCAGGTTTCGAGAGATTTTGTTGCTGTCGTCCAGCACGTCCGGGACCAAAGCGATTGGTGTTCCTTCTATTCCTAGCATTCCGCGGACGTCGTTGAATCCGACCTTGTTATCTAAGAGGTCAGGCACAGG
>JAUWMI010000024.1 GCA_030613245.1 Candidatus Sumerlaeota bacterium | reverse complement strand
GTTATTGCTGGCATTTACGACCTCCAGAAAGATCCTTGACGACAGTCCATAGTTGTAAAGGTCCGCCGTATAATCAACAACCACGTCGAACGGTACATTTTCCTGCACCGACGACGGATAGGATGAAATGACGACACTTGCTGTCTGCGTCCAACCTGCAGAAACTGCAAAGACAATCAATGAAGCAACAATCAACCCAGCTTTTACCGCGTTTTTCATATCTCATTTCCTCCTTTATTTGAGATACGAACGCGCTCCCCTATCTAAAAATGCTGGTAAGCACGCACGTGCCAGAGCCGAGAAATGGTAACCGGCTCTTGGAACATTAATGTTCTGCTTGATCTCACCTCCTTTATTTATTTTGGGTGCTGTCTTGCCAGCCTTATTCACCTCCCCTCTCTCCCAAACTGTACTTCTTTGTTACTTTCTTCTTCTACATATTTTCAAAAGGTGCTGTCAACTAAAATTTACTCTTTTCCAAGATGAGCGGCTGGCGAAATTTGGGCTGTGCCGGAGCAACTTTTTTCACTGCCTGCTCGAAGCGTCGAATCTCGCGTCGCCCTGATAACACCCCGATCTCCAGATGATAGGTGCGCTCCTCGCCAGGCTCCAGCACAACAAGTGTGCCGAGCTCCCGCTCCTTTTCTATACCCATGACCAAACAGTTGGATGGCTCGATCCCGTTCACGTACGTGCCAACACCCAGCATCTTCCATTGCACCATTTGTGGCAGCTCGGCTTTGCTCCATTTTGCGTAGAGGCCAAGGCCCTCTGCCAGACTCTCATTGACCACGGCAGCGCCCACCCGGCCATCCTCCAGCGGAACGAGGTCGTGGAAGTAACATTTCTCTTGATACTCAGCCTTTGGTGGACCGAAGACGTTGAACTGACGCTTCCCTTTATTAGCTTCAGGATCGCGCGGCGTCACCACGCGCACTGGCAAGATCATTCGGCTTGATCGGTCGAGCAACGGATAGCCAGCATTGATGTGATAGAGAATCCGATGCACCTGGGAGCGCGGGCCATCGTTGCGCACCACGTCAGTCAGAAACAGGCGACGTTCGCCCGCCATTGCTCGGATTGTGCGGATGAGCAAGAGATTCGTCTTGTTAATCCACACCTCACGCATCTCGCCGCTGGCCTCCAGCCAGTAGCCCTCATCATCCCAGTATTCTTTGTACGCAAGACCCCGTGCAGGAATGTAAGCAATCCGGCCATGTCCACCAATCTGTTCTCCGTCTATAACTTCGGGTGGCCCAACATTGACCAGCCCACAGGTTGTGAGCAGTCCACCGAAAAACCCCCTCAACCAACCCCACCCCTGAGGATCGTAATAGTGCGGGTGTACAATGCCGGTTGGCGATAGCCAGACCAGCGACTGATCGCGATACTCTGCGAAAGCGATATCCATAGCGCGACTTGCAACCACCGTGAATACAAATCCAGAGCCGAGGTGAAATTCCAGCGCCTCTACTTCGCGCTCCATCCCATCCATGAATGCTACATGGCGAATCCCGCAAAGCTGGCGCATAGATCCGATCTGCTTCAGCACTTCGCGTTTCACTAATTGTTGACGTGACCTCTGCATCTTTGACTCCTCCTTTTCAAAAGCGTGAAAAAGGCATTTCCTATGGAATGAACTGATAGACGATCAAATATTGATCCTCGAAACACTGCTCGGGCGGCTGCGGGTGATCGCTCTGGCCCCACAGTGCCGCATCGCTCAGGAATGTGCCCAAAAGAGCCATCTGGTGCGGCGTGGTGACCTCTTTGTGAATTACGATATACCGCCCATCCGCCTGCCGCATTCCATGAATGAATCGCCTGAGAAATTCCAGATTCTTCTCTGGCTGTTCATGGTCGTATTGCTGGCTTACATAAAAACGTTCCTGCTTCTCGCGCAACAGTTGATATGGAGTTCGTGCAATGTGGCCGTAGATGATCTTCTTTCCGTGGTAAATCTGATAATAGTGGTAAAAGGAGAATCCCGGTTCAAACGGGAGATCCAGAATGGAATAGCTCGCAGGATCGCGGGCAATGCTTCGGTAGAACTCTGAGATTCCAATGCGAGCTGTGGGATATGGCAGAATCGCGCCTTCTGCACAGATCAACACTGTGAGAGCCGACACGCACCAGAATCGGTAGCGCCTTTGTGAATATACAGAGTGTCGGCGCAATATATAGCGAACGCCGTATCCCGCCAGCACTGCGAGCGCAAGTGTGACAAAAACGATAAATCGCCCTGGAATCCGTGCTGCAGAGAAAATTGGAATGTTGTGCAGCGCCAAATAAGGAAGCGGAATTGCCTGGATGAGCGGAACCCGCCAATGGCCGAACACTGAGAGATATGGGCCGAGGGCCAGTATGAAGAAAACCGCGCCACACCATATCCAGAGCCAGGTTACTTTTTTCAGGCGACGCACTGCAATGAAACTCAAAATTATTGCTACGAACCCCACATACGAGTCGCGCTCCAGCCCTACCCCTGACATCCGATTGTTATATACCTCCTGCGCGACCTGTCCAAAGAGAAAATGCCTTGGGGAAAAAATGAATGGCGAGGCAAGATCCATGGAATAGTGCACCTGATCTTGCGCGGTCATACCTACCACCGGTTGCTCTCCACTCAGGACGATTCGAACCATCGGCACCATGAGGGGCATGAGAAGCACTCCACTCAGCGCTCCTGCGAGCGCGAGATATCCGATGTGCCGCCATCTGACCTTTCCCCGCACTAAATGCCAGACTACCACAACGGCGCCCAAAATAACACACCCCGTTGCAAGATACCATGAGCTTAGAGCCACTAACAGAAAGAACAAACCTGTCAACAACGCTGCACTCCATGTCGGTCTTCGCAAGAGCTTGATCAGAAACAGCACAAAAAGTGGTATCCACTCAGTTGATATCAGGTTTAGGTGGCCCAGACAATGAACCAGGCGAAATGTACTGAAGGCGAAGATCACGCCGCAGATAAATGCGCCAAAGGCATCGCGAATCAGGTACCGCCCCAGTAAATAGCCGGTAAAACCACTGCCCACAAATGTGACAAAAACCATGAGATTGTACGTAACTATAATTGAGAGAAAATATTGCAAGGGAATTGAGACAAAAACCTTGAACAGACAGAGGGTCTGGAGGTAGAGATTTACGCCCTCTGGGTAAAAAATATAGTCGGTATAAAAGGGATATGTGTGCAGGCCAAACAACGCGTGTTTGAACCACCACATGTTCCAGACAAACATTGTCGCATCGTACGGCTCCCCGATGATGCGCTTGCCAAAATAGACAACCAGCGGAAAGGTCATCACAGCTGTGAGCGCCCCATAAAGCAAAAGAGGAAGCAGATACGTTTTCCACGTTGTCGGCGTTCGACCTGGCTGTCCCACCCTGGCTCCTTTTTTTGCGGCTATCTGGTTGTTGCAGAATCGCCTGAGGGTGTCGCGGCAGGTGGCCTGGCAGGCCCAGAGGCTGGAAACTCCCAATTGAACTCATAGAGCACGTTCTCGCCAGCACGAAAAATTTCAGTCATCAGTTCCGGCCTATGGCGCCATGCGTCCAGCCCTACACGCTTTGTGATGGGATGTTTCTCCTCCATCGGTACGTAAAGATAATGCCGAATTTCCAGGTACTTAAACAGCCGCATCTTCTCAGCATCGTTTGTCATCTGGTAAGTATCTTGAATCTCCCAGTCATCCAGATGAATGAGTGTTATTGACTCATCCAGCATCCGATGACGGTTTTCGTGAGTGAGAATCTTCTCGCCAAATAGATCTACATTCAGATAATCCCACATCTTCACATCTTCACCAAATTCGAGTTTTAAGAAGAGGTCTCGATTCATGCACGGATTCCGGAATGCAACCAGCTGAAGAGGATTATAGTATTTACCCGCAATCTCGACGTTTTGTTTAAACTTGAATCCCATCAACCCCATGGCCAGACCCGGGACAATGCCCAGCACCAGGCAGAGTGTGAGAAGCCCGCCGCGCAGCGGTTTCATCGCGCACCGATCAAATACAAAATAGGTGAAGATTGCCATTAGCGGCAGGATAATAATAATCTGGTAGAGATACATGCTCGCGATTGCGTAATGATAGATGAACAGCAGTACGAGCAGCGTAAAAGCCACCAGGCCAAATTTCGTGAGATCGTCGAACACACGAACGCGCCGTCCCAGCTTCGCATGTTTTTGCCCGATTAGCAATCGGCCAATTGCTCGGATTAAAAAGATCAGCACACCGGGCAGCATGAAGCCAATAAAGACCGGCGCTAGCTTCCAGGCATGCTGCCAGATGACAAAGAAGTGCCATGAGGCGCGTATCTTTTCGCCAAGCGTGCGTCCCAGCTTCCCAATGCCGTCCCCATTTGCCAACCACTCTGCCTTGCACGACGCCAGAACCTCGGGATTGATATGAACCCCACCAAGAATGCTCGCAAAGAATGGGTACACGGGATTTCCGGTCAGAACCAAATTTCTCAAATACCATGGCGAGGCCAGGATCAGAGCAATGATCAGCGGCAGGAGAAACTGTTTTGACAGCACAAAAGCAGCGAGCGGCTTTCGCTGTTCAATGTACGTATAGTCCAATTCGTAGTCTGGCCGTACCTCTTCAACGTCAATCTTCTCCTTTTCGTCCTCATACCGCCGCAAGCTCCGGCTCTTTGTGTGCGCTACAATCACCATAACCAGCCACGGGCCCCACAGGATCCACATGAGGTAGTTAATGTGAACACTGAATGCTGGAATAAGCGTTGCCAGTACAAAGTAGCTCCACAGCCCGCGCTCAATGTAAAGCAGCGCTGCGTAGAGAAAAGCAGTGGTGAATAGAATTGCGAATGCATAATCCGTTGCATACGCGAAGTACGCTATCCCGTATGGAACTATGCGAAACAGGAGAGCAATCGCTATGGCGGTCAGCATATTCCGCGACAGGCGCAGCACAATTTGATAGACCAGGAAAGTGGCCAGCAGGCCTGCGAATGGAGGTGCCAGCTGCGCAAAGAGATCCGACCAGTGGCCAACCACCGTGGCAATACTGGCGCTCATCAGCGGATAGAGATGCGGATAGTTTGACCCCAGGCCAATGCCTACCTGGGCCACGGCCTTGAACGGAAATGCGTGGGCAAAAAATATCTTTCGCGCATAGCCAATGTAGAGAATCAGCGCATCCCAGGAGGTCTCGGGAAAGAGCACGCCATGATAGAACGTCAGGAGAGTAATGAGGCCAATCAACCCCGCTGCTGAACAAAACGCGATCTGCGGAGCAAAACCTCTGGGTTGAATCAGGGAGTTGCTAAATTTCTGGCGCGCCATATAGAGTTGCGACCTGCGAAAAAATCGCGGGTCTACCATCTCGCTCGTCCCAACAACCGGACTCGCATTGTGTCGAACCGCAGCCAGCAGCACGGCGATCAGAATGATCCCTACCGCAGCAATAGCGACTGGTTGATAGAGAAGGTGCGCCATGGTGAGCAGTTCAAAGACCACGGTCACCAGGCCAAGTCCGAACACAAACGATAGTGCCAGATCAGCTAACCGAGGGAGGTAGAGATTAAAACAGGCGAGAAAGAGATGGCCAATGAGCAGATATACGCAAATCGCTGCTGCCGAATAAAGGCAGTCCCAATACTGAAACGCAGCAAAATTCAGGTTGTAATGCCGGAATAAATTAGGGAAGACTAAAAGGAGCGCAGCATTTCTGTAGAGGAAATAGAACGAGATAAGCAGCGCCCATCCCAGCAACACAACGGCGAGGGTAAACCGGCCAACCCAGCGAGGAGCTTCGCGCGCTTGTTTCGCTAACTGGTCTGCTGCTTTTTCCCAGTCAATACGTTTTTTGCGTTTCTCTTCCCGTGTCTCTTTAGCGTCCATTACTGCAGCCCTGAGTACAGTGTCCAGAATCGTACGTCACGCCTGGCAGAACGCTCACCGTTATCTCGCCATTTCCCGGGAGCACGAATATTATTATGATTATCTTCCGCAATATGAAGCCGCACAGCCTGCAAACCAAATCGGCCTTAGAAATATTAATCCTGCAGGCACGTGCTCAGCCGATTATTATGTTCTTGTGCATACGGCTTTCTCTGGCCTTGCGCCGATCATGCTTTACGTTTCCAGAATCACCACAGCAGCGGCATACTCTGTGGAATGCGTGAGGCTAAGATGTGCCTGGCGCAGGCCGATCTGCCCAATCGCTTCCTTGATTGTGCCTGAAAATATAAATGTAGGTTGTCCCTGTGGCGAGCGCTGCACACCGATATCTGACCAGCGCATACCCGGGTACGCTGCACGCCGCTCGCCCAGTGCCTTGACAAATGCCTCTTTCGCGGCGAAGCGCACGGCGTAATGCCGTGCCGGCCTGCTTCGCTTTTCGCAGTAAGCAATCTCATAGTCACTGAAGATGCGTGTCACAAAGCGCGAGCCGAACCGGCGCAGCAGCGTCTCAATTCGGTGCACCTCAACGATGTCCATACCAACACCGAGAATCATTTGCGGAGTCCTATCCCTCAGAATCCAATCACATTCCTTGTGCGTCAGGAACAATCCCTACTTCTTGCATCGAGCTTACGTGACTTTGTATCGAAGGAACTTGCCGCACCAGAATTTTCCGTGTCTCCTGCTCGTCGGCATCACGGCAAAATCTCACAAAATCCGGATAGACGTCTGGTTCAACCTCCAGATTCTGAACTTCCGATACACGCCGGACAGTCAGAGCGCGGTCCTGGTTTTCATAAGTAATAGAATAGTAACCAAAGCGCGTGTGCGTGAGATAATCCTCGGGAATATGCGCAAAATAGAACGTCGAAGGAAGTGCAAAAGTGACCTCGTCAAACGAAGCCTTGACATTTCCTTTGATTTTGAGCGGGCTTTCGCGCTTCTCCATCACAATGAACTCCGCAAGATCGGTGGGATACGCAAACGGCCGAAACGCGTAGTCCGATCCTTCTGAAATAAGGACGTCTGGATCCACGCATGAAAAGTGAAGCGTGAATGGCGCATCGAGTTTCTCGTCCTCCTCTGCCTCTACCTGAAGCTCCACGATGTCCTTAAAAATCACCAGGAGTATCTGATCCAGCAGCATCTTGCGCTTACTCGGATCGCCATACATGCGCCGAAGCTGCTCGCTCTGCACGCCGTGAAACGCGATCGTGCCCTCCAATCGCGCTGAGCCATCCTCCTGAATCGCATAACGAGTCTTACTGGTCTCCCAGCTCTCCTCGCTGGTGCGGCGTCCCATCTTTATGAAATAGGCCCGGCCCTCCTCAAGCACGAGCAGTGGCCGTGCTTCCAATGTGACAAAGAGATTTTGTAAAGGCGTAAACCGGCTCCCAAATCGGAAACACCATGGAGACCCGTCGAGCTGCGGAATATATACGGCTTGCTGGCTAAAGCGGTTGGGATGGGGAAAATCGACAAGCACTGGAATATCTGGCGGCTCTTCGTAAAAGGCAATCTGGTTAGGAATACCTGCAAGCTTGAGCATTATGCTGGCCAGGATCTCCTTCTCATCTGAATAGCCAGTCTTGAGATAAAAGGTATCCAGCGCCGTGCCGCCGCTCATCCCCTGCTTAATCGTTTCATTCACATATTGGTAGATGCGCTCAAGCTTCTCCTGATCAGTCAGTGTATCTCGTGTTATCTCCTGAACAACCTTGACCACCGAGTCATCATAATCCTGCATCCCGTAGTAGCTGCCCAGAACTGGCTCGGCAAAATCGCGCCAGTTCCTGTATGAGGAATAATAGACCACCGGTGCCAGCTCATCCACAGATGGCTGATACGCTTCGTGCATAATGCCATCGAGGTGGTGTTTCTCCCAGACGTATACCGTACTGCCATCAGGCAGTTGGGAGATTTCAGGAGCAAACGTTTGTGGCCAGGTGCGAAAATTCAGCGGAAATTCCTCGGGCACGATACACACGAGGCGCGCAAGAGCCACAGGATTGTCAATTTGTTGAAAAATGAAAAGCTGGCTGATCATATTCAGCCACGGTACGCTCGAGCTCCCCGAATGCGTAACGTAGGCATAATCTATGATGGCATCGTCTACCAGGCCGTACATCGAAATGAGATACCGTGCTTCGGCGGTCTGGATGGAAACTGGCTCAAACACAGTACCATCCGGGAGAACGGCTCGAACGAACAACAGCTCTGTGCCGGCTGCAGGAAGCGCTAGCTCGTCCCAGTGCGCCCGCCCTTCCTTAGTCAGCACTTTAATAGAATGATGAATCATCGTTGAGTAGCTGCCGTCCGGGTGAACGTCCAGCACCATTACATCCACTAGCCATGCGACCCGCGACCTGGGATACTGCTGACGTGTAAAGCTGGAGTGATCCACGGCACTGTAGTCTACATCGTAAGGTGCGTAGAAGGGTGTGCCGCGCTCGGCGAGTTGAATCTTTTCCCTTGTCGTCTCGTTACTGGGATTGGCGCGTAGCGCCTTCCGATAGAAAGAAATGGCCTGAGTGGTGTGGCCTTGCACAAGTGAAAGTTGTGCCAGGGCATCGTAGCTGAGCGGATTTGAGGATGAGATATCTGCGGCCCGAAGAAACATCTCGCGGGCCTTCGCGCTTTGGCCCCATTGCATATAGAGAGCGCCAAGTGAATATAGCGTGTCCGTGTTGTTAGGCCTGACAGTAAGAGCCTCACGATATAAATCCTCTGTTGTTGGGAAGTCGTGCATTGCATACGTAAGGTCTGCAGCCCTCTTTCTTACTCGGGTAGTGCCGCATCCAGATTCGAGTAGCGGTGCGAGTTTCTGCATCGCCTCCGGTATGTTGCCCTGACGTTCAAAATACGCGGCCAGATCCATCAGCACACTTTGATTTAGCGGATCGCGCTGTGCAGCTTCGTTCAGAAATCTCAGGGTTTCTTTCTTCCATCCCTTTTGCTGAGCGAGCTTGGCGAGAAAATAGAATGGGCCAGCGGACTGCGGCGCGAGCTTTTGTGCCTGCTCAAATTGTTTTCGCGCTTCGTCAAGGCGATTTTGAAAAAAATAAAACAAACCCATCCCCAGCGTCGCGCGCACATTATCAGGGTCATCCTTCAGTACTGCTTCAAACGACTCACGTGCTTGATTGCGTAGCCGCAACGCAGATTCCGGTTTTACCTCACAATGAAAAAGCCTGGCAAAACCAAGGTAATTCCTCAGTATAGTCGCCCCCGGACATACATCAAGTAATGCCGTCACCTGTACCTCTGCCTCATGATAGTCATGCACGGCTTGAGCCAGAAAAAACCCATAAAACCGGCGAAAAAATTCACTCTCAAGTGTTGCAATTGCCTGCTCGCACACTGACACATAGCGTGCCGAAGGAATCATATGACCTGTGAGTGGCAGCATTTCATCTTCTGCGACAAATGCCGGCTCAAGGTGCACCTCGCCCACCTCAGGATCAATCAGCTGCAAGGTGAGCGCCCATGGATCATTTGCCCTCGTCACTTTGACAATCAGATAATTCGGGCCGCTTACAGGCCAGAAATCTACAAAGAATTCATGCGCATAATACTCTCGGTAGGGATGGTGCGAAAAGATCAGTTTCCCATTATGCCAGACCTTCACTGCATCGTTTGATACAATCCGCAACCAATATGGATGTGAAAGCACAGGGACCGAAAACGATGTCATCGCATAGGCTGTGCCATGGAACGGATAGAGGAGAGAGTCCAGATCAAGAGCGGGCGATAACCCGTTTGGCCGAACCGGTCGCTTTCGCAACAGTCGCCCGCGGTTATCAAATTGCTCAGTGCCGGGCGAAATCTCTGGCCCGAACAGATGATCAAAGTCGGTTGATCCGTATTCACCAAAAGGTCCGACTACCCACTGCCACGTCGTAATGTAGCCGAGCGCCTTGAGAAGTTGCTCGGCCTGCTCGATCTTAATGGATTGAACCGAAAAATCCAGCAGAGCTTCTCCAATGAGTGCCCTCGTCACTCCCTGAAGTTTTCCAGAATCCCATAAACGCCCGTAAAGTTCAACGAGCGAAGCCTTGTCGGGCAACGCGCTGCTGTAATAACGCAGCCGGCGGACAAAGACCTCACCCAGTGGCTCGAATGCACTGGCCTCAAGCGCCTGCATCCAAAATAGCTGCGCCTCGAGGGGCTGTCCGCGCTCGAAGGCAATGAGACCCAGGCCATCAAGTGCGAACACATCGTCCGGTAGCCGCTTCACAGCCTTCTCAAAAGCACGCACCGCCGCCGAGTGTTCGTTCTCCAGCAGTGCGCGCCATCCCTGGCGAGTCGCTCCTTTCACACCAAGAAATAACGCCGTGACCGACTTTTTTGATTCAGCTGCCTTTGCCCGCTTTGTTCGCCACAGGAATCCCGCTCCATCCTGCGGGAAGATAAACACGCTCAGAATGATCGAAACGCTTAATGTGCAGACAAGAGGCAGACAACTCTTAAATCGGTCTGACACGGTCTTCCTTTCTGCCCTGGCTATGCGAGATGGGATGCAAGGGGGTATCCCCCGAATCTTTCACGCAGCTTTATGTCGCAGTCGTCACCTTCCCCTGCTTTCCACCTGGCAGAAGACAGTGGAGTTTTATCGGATGTACATTATCTTGTCAATGCCGAAGCTGGAAACGCACACTTCATGAGCAACAAGGCTGTCCATCAATTCGGTAAGTGCGGCTGATTCTCTGCCACGATGTAAACTTTGCACAGTTGGATGAGCAACTTCGGCAAAAATCCTTGATCTTTGCGCGTCTCGCGTGTACAAAATGTAAAACAGGAGGGTGGGAACCATAGACTGTATATTAATCTGCAGGGCAGACTTTTTACATTGCGGGATGAGCAGAAGGCGGGCTTAAATCACCGGGCAGCAGGATGCTGCCATTGAAGCTTAAAGGAGCGATACGGTATGGGCTGTTTACATATTTACACTGGAGACGGGAAAGGAAAGACTACGGCAGCTCTGGGCCTTGCCATACGGGCCGCCGGAGCGGGAAAAAAGACCGCTATTGTGCAGTTTGATAAAGGCCCCCATAGCCGAGATGAATATTATAGCGAGCGGAATATTCTTCGCTCGATTCACGAAATAGATCTCTTCACATATGGATGTCCACGCATTCGACCTGAGGGCCAGTTTCGCCATGGCACACAGCAAGAAGATATTGAGGAAGCCCACCGGGCGCTTGAAACAGCCTACCAGCTCATCCGCATCCCCACCTATTTCCTGATCATCCTTGACGAAATCATTACGGCGACCTACATCCACCTGATCGCACCGGAGGAGCTCCACGAGCTGATTCTCGAATACAAAAAAAATCCAATAGCTGAACTTGTGCTGACCGGCCGTGGTGCATCCAGAGCCTTGATCAAACAAGCCGACCTGGTCACCGAGATGCGGCCCGTCAAGCACTACCTCCACACAGGACGCAAAGCACTCAAAGGCATTGATTACTAGACCCGGCTTGCCGTCGCTTCCCAGGGCCAGGCTACACCATGAGTCACGCGATGCGCATGCAAGATGCGCCGAAGGATACTTGTTAGGAATCGAGGCCAGGCAAAAACCGGAAAGGAGAAAATTAGAGAAAATCGGGATAGGGCTCTTTGCTATGGCGGCGAATAAGATGCCTCAGCTGAACCTGCACCAGCCGAATCCGCCGCACGATGTTTAACTCGTTCAGAATGCACTGGCGTTCGTACTGGCCTTGCACAAATGTGTACGCAATTATATCTACAATAATTCCCGGGTGCAGATGGGATGCAAAAATGCTCTTCAACGTATCCTCATGCTGTGGAAACTGTGCGCCCAGATGATTACACAGCCGCATGAGCTGCTTCACCGCCTCGTTGAGCTCGCCTTTCTTCTTCTCCTCAATGAAATCCTGCAGGCTTTCCACCTGCGCAACACGATATGGCTTCTGCTGGACTTCCTGAATAATCTGCGCCCTCTCCATGCCCTCAATTAGTATATTATAATTCCCATCCGCCAGCTTCTCTTCGTCAATGACTTTTCCAATACAGAGCGCTCTGAAGACCGGCCCGTTCCAGTAATCGCCTGGATCGTAGCCATTGCGCAGGAGCACAATCCCCAACCTGCGATCACCCGCCAGACAATGGGCAAGCATTTGCTGATACCGCGGCTCATAAACGAAAAGGGGCAACAACGTTTTGGGGAAAAAGACCACTTCGCTCAATGGTAAGAGCGGTATCGTGTGAACGCTGTTTTCCATGGTTGCTCCCTGCGAGCTTGGGAAAAACGGGTGTTGTCTGAGGCGTACGAAAAAAATGACGTAACTTCTCATCCATCCTTTTTACATATTTCTTTAGCATCCCGGCAGAAATGTCAAACAAATTCCAAGAAATCGGGGGATATTGTTCAGCTTTAGCAATAATTGTACCTGTTTTGCTCGCTCTTCGCTGTATGCGTAAATTCTCTGAGGCCCTTCTTGTATCCCATGCCGGATAAACATTGAAATGCTTTCTCGCTGGTCTCGCTCGCAGCAATGATCTGGTCACAAGCATAACGACTTGGAGCGCACAACAAAAAGAAATATCAAACCACGACGGCACGACGTATATGCGCCTTAATTTAAAAAGTAAGGGCGACCCGCCGGGTCGCCCCTACTCCCATGGTGTACGTTGTATCGTTGTGGTTAATGCGCCTTAGGCGCATTAAATTTTATTGTAAGAGCCTCTCTCAGATCTCCTGCAAATCAGAAGCTCCTTTTGTCCTGCTCGCGTTGGTAGATTCCTCACCCGGTGTGGATCAGAAGGAAAGTGTTCCAGAGTCCACGTCATTCAAGGTGCAATCCGCTGCCATACTCTTTTGCGCGCACGCCGGAGGTGATCCCTTCGGCCATGAGCCGAAATTCGTCGGGACTGGTAGCGTAGGCCAGCGCGTCTTCCATTTTAATCATCTTACGCTTGTAGAGACTTAGCAGCGACTGGTTGAAGCTCTGCATACCCACGTGGCCACCAGCCTCAATATGCTGAGAGAGCTCGAGGGTTTTGCCTTCGTAGAGGATCTTTTTAACTGTGGGGGTGGCAATCATCACCTCCACCGCAGGTATACGTCCTGTGCCCGAGGCATGGGGCAGCAAGCGCATGGAAATCACTCCATTCAAGCAGAGCGCGAGCTCCATGCGGATCTGCTGATGCAGATAGGCGGGGAAATAGTTGATAATCCGCTCCACGGTCTGCACCGCATCAGTAGTATGGAGTGTGCTCAGCACCAGGTGTCCGGTTTCTGACGCACTGATAGCCGTGGAGATCGTCTCCAGGTCGCGCATCTCACCGATCAAAATCACGTCCGGACTTTGCCGCAGCACATGCTTGAGGGCGTCGGAGAAAGTCTTCGTATCAAACCCTACTTCGCGCTGGCTAATGATAGATATATTGTCGCGGTGCAGGAACTCGATAGGATCCTCAATCGTCATGATGTGCGCCCTACGAATCTTATTAATATGATTAATCATCGCGGCAAGCGTGGTTGACTTGCCACTGCCAGTGGTGCCCGTCACCAGCACCATTCCACGCTGCTTTTCCGCCAGGGTTTTGACCGCCGGTGGCAGGTTCAATTCCTCGAAATCAAAATTCGGCCGGGTAATGTATCGAAACACCAGTCCGGTCGACCCGCGCTGCCGGAAGACATTCACCCGAAAGCGACCTACGCCACGGATGCCCATCGCCAGATCCATCTCAGGGGACTGTTCAAAATGGCGCACCTGCGCTTCGTTCATCAACTCATAAGCCACCTTATGCGTATCCTCCACCGTAAGATCTGCTGAGTCTATAGGAACGATTGCGCCATCAATCCGCAGATATGGGGCCGATCCGGCTTTTAAGAACAGGTCTGATGCCGAACGATCTACCATCTCTTGCAACAAGGATTCCAGTTTTATCTCCACAATCCCTACCTCCTCCCTATGCTGATATACTCAAACCCCATCTTCTTCATTCGTTCGGGCGAGTAAATGTTCCGACCATCAAAGATGATCGGCTGTTTCATCTCCTGCTTAAGCTTGTCAAGGTTGAGGAGCTTGAACTCGTTCCAGTCGGTCACCACCACGACTGCATCAGCACCGTGTGCAGTCTCGTAGGCATTCCTGCAATAGGCGACTGCATCTCCCAACAGGCTCTTGGCGTTATCCATGGCAATAGGGTCATACACCTTAAGTGTCACACCCTTGTTTCGGAGCAAAGCGATAATCTCCAGACTTTTCGCATCGCGCATATCATCGGTATTGGGTTTGAACGCGAGGCCCAGAATACCGATCACCTTGCCTGAGAGCGGATTGAGCCGTTTCTCAATCCGGCGAACAAAGCCAGAAATCCGTGCTTCATTGATCGCAATTACAGCTTCAAGTAAGGCAGGGGGTTCATGAAACTTACGCCCCGTTTGGATCAGGCTTAGCGTATCTTTGGGAAAGCACGATCCGCCGAAGCCAAGCCCCGCCTGGAGAAACGCCGATCCAATCCGCGAGTCGTATCCCATCCCTTTAACGACCTGGGTAATATCCGCTCCAGCCTTCTCGCAGATGTCTGCAATGAAATTAACAAATGAAATTTTCATCGCCAGAAATGCGTTCGAGGCATACTTGATCATCTCAGCACTCTCGACGTCAGTAATCAACATCGGTCGTTCCAGTGGCGCATAGAGCTCCAGTAGAGCCATAGCCACGTTCTGATTGGGCGCACCGATGACAATCCGTTCGGGATACAAGGAATCTGAAATCGCCGAGCCTTCTCGTAAAAACTCCGGGTTCGACACTACGTCAAAGTCTACGTCACGCTGCTTGTTCGTCTGAATAATGTTTCGCACAAAATCTCCGGTTCCCACTGGCACGGTACTCTTATTCACAATAATCTTATACCGATCAATGCTTCGTGCGATTTCCTTGGCCACTGCCTCTATATATGAGAGGTCCGTCTCGCCATTCTCCTTGGGTGGCGTGCCAACAGCAATAAAAATTACCTCGCTCTTTTTCACGGCCTCGGCAATGTCTGTGGTGAATCTCAGGCGGTTATCGCTTACATTGCGCTGTACCATTTCCTCCAGGCCGGGCTCGTAAATAGGCATCACACCCTTTTTTAACCTGGTAATTTTCTCTTTATCATTGTCAACGCAGATCACATCATTCCCAAGGTCGGCAAACACCGCGCCAGTGACCAGCCCTACGTAGCCAGTCCCGATTACGCAGACATTCATTCATCCACTCCTTCCTCATTGCGTCGTCCCGAGCACCCTTTGCCATCCGGCATCTTGACTGAGGGAAAATCGGTAAAGAGGTTCGCTCGGGATGCCTGCTTTATCGTAAGACACGTGTGGAAAACCATTCAATGGTCTTGTGCAGGCCTTCTTCAAATGAAACTTGCGGCTCCCAGTGCAAGCATTCTCGCGCTCTGGTGATATCAGGCTGGCGCGTTTTCGGGTCATCCACCGGCAGCTCTTTAAAAACAATCTCACTCGATGTCCCGCTCAGTCGCCGGACATGTTGCGCAAATTCCAGAATGTTCATCTCATGATTATTCCCCAGATTCACTGGATCAGTGATATCAGAGACTAAAAGTTGGCAAATCCCCCTAATAAGGTCCGAGACATAGCAGAAACTACGTGTCTGAGATCCATCGCCGTAGACAGTGAGAGGCTGATTAGTCAGGGCCTGGTAAATAAGAGTGGGCACAACGCGCCCATCATGAAGGCGCATTCGTGGCCCATAGGTATTAAAGATGCGCACTATCCGCGTTCTTACACCATGGTAGCGATGATAGGCCATTGTCATCGCCTCGGCAAATCGCTTGGCTTCATCGTACACGCCCCGTGGCCCGATCGGATTTACGTTTCCCCAGTAATCCTCCCGCTGCGGATGGACCAGCGGATCCCCGTACACCTCCGATGTAGATGCGAGCAGAAAAACCGCATTCTTCTCCTTGGCAAGCCCCAGTGCCTTGTGCGTCCCCAAAGAACCGACCTTCAGAGTCTGAATCGGCATCTCCATATAATCGCATGGACTCGCCGGCGATGCAAAATGCAGAATATAGTCCAGCTTGCCCTGAACGTAAATATATTCTGTCACGTCGTGCTTGATAAAACTGAACTCTTCGCTCCGAATGTGATCAATGTTCTCAATGCTCCCGGTTGACAAATTATCCATACAGATCACAGTATGACCTTGCTCAAGAAGAAAATCGCACAGGTGCGATCCTAGAAACCCTGCACCGCCTGTAACCAGAGTTCGGGCCACGCACTCATCTCCTCACACTTGCCAAGTCACGGAGAACTGATGCTCCTTAGCATCTCCGTATTTCATATTCCACATCATCCACATTGTCAAGAAAACTTAGAGAATGCAAAAGAGAAAAATCCCTTTAATCCCACCAATCATAGGCATTTACAGTGGGAACAGTAACTCCTGTTGCGACTCTTCTGTCAAGAGAAACTTCCCCGGCGTGAGCTCTGTGGGGGAAGCCAGAAAGAGGGCAAATTCTGGATGCCATGAACCCTATTGCTCACGGAGTAGCGCTATTGACAGTAGGGCAATGAGATATACCCCCATCCCGATCAGTAGCGAAATCGTAAATCCTAATCCAATCACCAGCAGGACGAATGAGAGCGACCCAAACACTGATGCAAACCCATTGACACCGAAGGCCCATGGGACCAGGTGGAGGTCGCACTTGCGCGCCAAAGCCAGCCCTGAGGGAAATGGCATCCCCATACAAAATCCCAGCGGCGCGAGACTCAGAATCACTACCAGCGCCCTTACCTCGATCCCGCTGGGAATAAAGGCCCTGAGCAGTGCACCATGGCCAAGAAGCCAAAGCGCAAGGTAAAGCGCGTACCCTCCGATACTGAATATAATCAACCGGGCTTTGTTGCGTGGAAATAGACCCTGCGCTGTCATGCTCCCCAGCCCAGAAAAGAAGAGCAGCGCGAAGAGCGTAATTGAAACAGCGTAGCTTGGATTTCCGAGAAAAATCCCCAACTTCTGCATCAGGCCAATCTCTGTAAACATAAAGCCCACGCCAATAGCGAAAAAGTAGACCAGAAAATTCACCCAGCTCCCGAGTCGTCCGCCAGGGCGGATTGAGACGAACAATGGCAGGAAGATGAAGATAAAGGAAAAGAACAAAACGGAGAGAATAAATCCGAGATAGATTTTCAGATAAAGAGTACCCGGCATCAATAGATGTCTCCACCACGCCTGCATGAAAAAGAACGGATTGTCGTCGGTTGTGGGCGTCAGCCGATTATGCTGGCGTGCCAGGAAGTCATCCTCACGATGCGCGGCAACGGCACTGAAGAAATCCGCATACGAGTTCTGCTGATCAGTTCCGGGAAAATAAGTAAACTCAAACGGCTTCTCCAGCGAAAATCCGATGTAATCGTACCAGGGGATGTTAATCCACTTCGTCGGATCGGCATTATGGCCATCAATATGCACCTGCATGCGCTGAATCTCTTCTGACGTAAATGGAGTGGTCTTGATTAGGATATTCCCCCAGATGCCCTGAAAAACAATCATGACGTGGCGTTCGGGATGGGCGATGCCGAGCTGACGCATCGCCTCCTCAGCAATGCTGGACAGGCGCATCAGGTCCAGGCCAAACCGGCTTATTGACAATATGCCGCCAGGGGTTAAATGTCGCAGATAATCCTTAAACGCCTCAACGGTGTAGAGATAATTGATCGTCAGGGCCAGGGAATTCGATGTCCAGAAGGTCTTAGTATCTGCTCCGGTCATCTGGATCAGATCGTAGCGCTCTTCAGTTTTCCAGGCAAAGGTACGCCCATCCGTGTGGACGATATTCACATTCGGCTTCCCATAGGGATCGCCCACGAACTCGGCAAACGGCCCTTCAATGGCCTCAATGGCTGCTTTGTTGATTTCAACTCCCGTCACCTCGCGCGCATCGTAGTAGAGCGCCGTCTGGACGTCTATCCCCCCACCCAGGCCGACCACCAGCACTTTTGGCTTGTCAAGCAACAGGTACGGCAGTCCATAGACTGTGTGCTTAAAGAACTGGCGCCCCTTCTTATAGTCCGGCCCAAAATTATACAAGATCGAACCCGCTCCGCTATCTTGACAAAACCACTTCGCTTCAACGCGCTCGGGAAAATGAAACACTCCTCCGCGAAAGGAAAAGATGTCTATCTTGCCTGCAGGATCCCAAACTGAGAACTCATGCGTCTCATGAAAATCGCCTTTCGCCTGTAATCCCTTCTTAATCCCAGCATACTGGTCATTATTATCCGCCTGAAATGGGAAGATTGCCGCACTTTGAGGAAGAAGCAGGACACCCATAACCGCCAGCAGGGTGCACCCGGCTGCAATGAGACGGGAAAAACTAAGCGCATAGACTCCACCAGCCACACATCCCACGACCGCAACGAAAAGTAAGAGGCGTTCCATTCCCATTGGAGAAAGCAGAGAAAAAATCACCAGACAGCCCAGCGCAGAGCCGATCAGGTTCACACAATAGCAAAGATTGATGCGTTCCGATTCCTTCGTAAAAATCGCACAAATGGCAAGCCCTGCAAAAATGTATGGTATGGCCAGCACGAAGAGCGCTAAAACCACCCAGGGCAAAAAACTGATTAGCATCAGGTTCACACGAGACGAAACCACGCAAAAGAAGGCGTTCACACCTACCACACTCAGGCTGAATCCAATAAAACTGGCCAGGATCACCAGCCGATAGCCCTGTATCCCCTTCAAGGTCTGTGTGGCGAACAGCGTTCCGCTAATTCCGAAGCCCAGCAAGGCGATGCTCAAGACGATGTGCGTGAGCAGAAATTGCAAGCTGAATGCAAACAGACGCATCTGCCCGATCTGAAGCACCAGGGTGGCAAAAGAGATCAGAAACAGACCAATCTGAATGCCAACGGCTTCTGTCCCCCGCGAGGCGAGCCTATTAGAAGACATTGATTGCTCCATAGATGAAGGTCTCCAGTGCAAACGCGACCTGTCACTGGGGTGGTAATCAAAGGGAGCACATTGCTCCCCTGTCCTAGCTCCTCTTAGTTCTGTGAATGCAACCCGGGAGTGGTGATGAAATCTGCGCCCGCAACCACTGGAGATGCGGTTTTTAGAATCTCCTCAAAGTAGTTGCGATACTGCTTAGCCACGGCTCGCGATCGAATGACCACCGACACTTCATTTCCTTCCTGGAGGGCATTGTAGCTCCAGTTCGTCGAGCCGAGAATGGTTACATCATCATCAACCAGAATCAGCTTGCAGTGAGATTGCACTTCCGGACTATCAAAATAAACCGGCACACTATACGCCAACAGGCGATTGGCGAAATCCAGATTCCGGTTTGCTCGGTTCTCTTGAACATCAAGAATCACTCGTACCTCTACCCCACGAGCCTTTGCCTCGGCCAGATCTCGTAACAACACATTGGTCTGGCTTGCTGACTCGCCGACTTTCTGCGGCTCTGTTGCGTAGGGAAGCCGCACCATATAGTACATAGCCTCCAGCTGCACAACGTCAATGCGCTTACGCGCAGCCTGGAACGCCCGGTGGACTGCAGGAAAGTAGTCACGATTTGCCAGAATCCCGATCTGTTCCGCAGGGAACGATAAAAAGCCTCGCGCCTGTGCCAACCCGGGGATGCTTGGCTCTGCGAGGTATCGTGTTGCCTGCGCCATCATCTGATTAAAATAGTGCGTCAAAGCCTGGTTCACTCGCTGTGACCAGATGGTCACCGCCACTTCTTCATTCTGTGTAATGGAATAGTGCGACCAATTCGTCGAGCTGACCACGCTGATCGCATCGTCAATCAGAATGACTTTTTGGTGGCTCACCACCTTAGGATTGTCGAAGTACACCTCAATCCCACCGGCAGCGAGGCGCTTGCCGAAGTCAGTATTGTAACGCATGTTCTCTTCGTTCCAGTCAGAAAGATCAAGCACAGCCACGACGAAAACTCCGCGTTTCTTAGCATCCAGGAGCGCTTCAAGCAGACGATTGGACTCACTGTCGGGATACTCCTCGTAAAAGCGTGTCTGATAGAGCATCAGCTTGATGTTCGAACGCGCCTCCTGGATCAGCTTCATGACCGTTGGCGCGTATTCTCGGTTGTTAATTGGGGTCACATTTTCTTCGGCTACACTTCTGGAGCACTGTACTAGCGCTACTACCAGGAGCGCTCCACCTATCACTCTGATCAGCCATCGGCGAACCATAGCTTTACCTCCTGCCTAAAAAGGCGTCCTGCACATACTGCACGTGTAAGAAATGACGTATCTACCCATTCCATTCCGACCCCTGCAAGTCTTTTCTTATACCTGCACACTTCCAGGGCCATTAAGAAATATGGCGTGATCTGTCGTGGAAGATAGGAAGTATGACCGCCTTATTTTGCGCCTGAGCGTGGTGAGCTGCTTATAAATGCTTCTCTCACTTGTCCTATGAGTAAGATCACGACTCCTAATGGTTTCTGTAGATGGTAAATTCCCCGCATGAGTGACGTCCAGTGTTTTTCATAGATATCGGCGAAGTGTTCGGGTTTCTGAAATACCCCGTAAGCGCTCGGAAGCGCAATGAGAATAAATGCCGGTATGATATAACCAAGTGGAAGCCTTTCTTTGCCGGCGAGTATGACAAAGAGGGGAATAATCATTACGTACTGGTTCTCCCATATGTCTCGGAAGCAGACAAAGAAAAAGGTGATCCAGAGTGTAAAGAGTATTTCAGAGTCGGTCTTGCGCAAAAACGTGAGATAAGCGACCAAGGCAAAAATCCCGGTGATGATAAAGAGTGGAAACACATTTTGAAAGGTTATTTCCCGCCCAAGATAGTGGAACAGGACCTCTTTGGGTAGAAGGAGAAACGCAATAAAAGATAATAACGCCTGCAGACTGTGCATTCCTTTGTATGTGGGGCCACCAAGTCCGATAGTAATTTCAAGGTTCAACAATCTGAAATAGTCCCAACCTTTGGGGAAAAGCAGATAGTAAGGAACGGAGGTGAGCAATATAATTAAGATGCACCAGAATAGTAGCTGCCATTTTTTCATCTTTATCCAGATGAATAAAAGAAAGACAGTAAAACTCTTGAGGAGAACTGACCAGATCCAGCAAAATCCGAGCGGGATGTCCTTCTTTTTATCCATCGCGAGATATGTCCAGAATATCAGGGAGCTCATAAGGAACGAGAACTGACCCATGTAAAGCTCAACATAGAAAGGGGTGAAAGCAAGCCACATAGCTGCCAATAGGAGTTTTCTCCCGCGTGTCCACCTGAGGGTTAATATGATATTTACGACTACGAGAAGTTCGATGATGGCGACCCAGATCTTATAGGCCTCAGAGGGAGGAAGGAGGCTCAGAGGAATGCCTAGCAGGAAAGCGGTAAATGGGAGGTAGCGATACCCGGAGGAATAAGGGGTCTTTGTCGGCTCCCCGTCTTCACGTACATAAATGTTCAACCCTTGTCTTATCCTGTAGCCCGCCTCGCAGATAGAGAATGTATCAGCAGCGATACTGATGTGGTGCGTGTCGGAAAATAATCGCCGCCAGAATCCGTCTTTGAGTCCGAAGAGGAATGAAAGATGAATCACGATACTTAGAAGGAGAATAATTTTGTGGGATGTCTTTGCTGCGTTGAATATCTCAAGAGGGCGGAGCCTGGAGTCTTCTTTCAATGATTCAAATTCATTCATGTAATACAAAACTTCCTATCTGAAGTTGGCCAGCGTTCATACCAGGCATTTTGTTGCATATTAATTCTCTCAGATATCTATCGCAGGAATTCCTTCTACTGCTGATCCTAGCTCCTCGAAATTGCAGCTCCAAACACGGATCAAACTCGACCCGAACTACTCCCTTTTTTCTGTCACCGATTAGATCCCCTCGCCCAAGCCCATTTGAAATTCAATCATATACCTGTTTTACAGGCTTTGCAAAACTTACAAGTTCAAGTTAGACTTAAGTGGGAAATCCGGCTCTACAGTTCGTCTGCAAACCTCCGGCTATAGTGCTGAAAGACTTTCGAGGCCACCAGAAAACAGAGAGCGATCAGACATGTAGCGATGATGAGGAAATAGACCAGGCTCGCATCGTCAAATTCAGGCGGTGTCAGTACTGTATGGTATAGTACCCGCCGATAGAACAACACAATCGGCGTCATCGGATTCCAGAGGTAAAAAAAGTAGAGTAAAAACAGCCCGTCGGAATAGCGCTGGTCCACTTTGTCTTGTACATGATACACCGCATAAAAAATCGGCGTGACGTAGAACCAGAGGTTGAGCACAACCTCTGTAATCGAAGTTACGTCGCGGTAGAATACATTCAGCGAAGAGATGAGCAGGGCCAGCGAAAAAATCAGGAGTGTCTGCAGCACTACGCCAATGGGGATCAACACAAGGTATGGAGACAATGGGATCCCAAAGCCGACCATGAAGGCAAGCAGCACAATCAGCGCAAGGAGAAAATGCACCAGATTCGCCAGAACCGTTGCGGCTGGAAACACAACAGCCGGCACCTGGACCTTCTTGATCAGATTTGCGTTGCCCAGTATGGAATACAATGACTCCATTAATGTCCCGGCAAAGAACATCCATGCCAGAACACCCGCAAGAAGGTGAAAAACAAATGGCAATCCGGGATTGCGTAAACGAAATGGAATAATGAATGAGAAGACCAGTAGCAGTACCAACGTGAGCAACAGCGGTTTGGCCACTGACCACACAAACCCCAGCACCGACCCCTTGTAGCGCGTCTTAAGCTCACGCTTGATCAGATTCCACACCAACTCTCGCGACTGCCACAGCGTCACCAAGATGCGCATAATGCCTACCTGATAAGGCGCCGCCACATGCCTATTGCGACCTCCAGGCGGGCGGCGCGCGATTCCCCCCCTGTTCCATTGCAGGGCTTAGTTGACCCCTGGCTACGGCAAAAGATCAAGAAAATTCTTCCCTGCCCGCGCAGTACTGGTACAGCGCCAACTTTGCAATAAGGCATGTAGGGGCACGCCGCGGCGTGCCCCTACAAAATCTTTCGCCTTTTAATGCAGGAGGATGCTTTCCCGACTATGCACCACTGGCGGGCACGTATCCGTCAAAACAACCTTGGCCATGCACTAGGAGCCGCTCACAATTTTTTTCTCTGTGCATGGCTACCAGCATGAGCCAGGACCTGGAACCCGCGTCGCTTGAAAATAAAAAAAAGCAGGTAAAAGATGTTAAAAACCCATCTTTTACCTGCCTATGCTGCGTATCCCGCGGTTCGCTTAATTACTGTCGAGTATCACGATTAAGGAATCGCAAGATAATCAATCGCAACGCTGTCCATGTAGATGGTACCGCCCTGCGCCGAGTTGAAGTCAAGCACATCAATCGCCACGATGAATCCATCATTCGCGGTCGTTGGTGAGCCGGGCAGAGTTGGCGTCTCGAAGTAGACGCCGTAGTCAGTACCACCAACTGCTGGCATTGCGCCTGGGCCAGTACCTTGGCTGTTCAGCTCCATCGTCTGCGTCATCTGTGCGTCATCATTCTGGGTACGCAGTCTGACCTGTGGCATGGTGTTCCGGGCCGTGTCACTCGCGCATCTCAGAGTGTATGTAGCCCGATAGAGCTTATCCGCCACATATGTCAGCTCGTTAGCCGACCCACTGGACTGCCACCAGCCATAATTGCTGGCGTCAGCAGTCACAGACGTAATGGAAAGCGTGCCAGTGCCTGCGCCACCGGACGTAACTGGACCGTAGCCGACGTTGGTCACGAATCCCCAGTTTGCAAAGTCAGCGGAATCGGTATATGTCTTGACCGCTGTGCCTGCTGCCGGATCCGGGAACCGCTCCACAATCACTGAATCCACATAATGCGTCCCATACTGATTTACGTCGAAGTCAAGCATGTCAAATGCAACACCCATATTTCCGCCCACGGCTGGATCAAAATAGGACGAGTATTCTTTCGTTGTTGGGTCAGTTGGCACGGAATTGTCGTACGTGCCTGATGCATTCACTACCTGCGTTGCGGACTGGAGCGATACATCATGGGTCCATCGCATGCGGAACTGCGGATTCTGATTAGCCGTGGCTGCACTTGAGGAGACCAGGTATCTTGCCCGGTACACATTATCTGCCACATAAGCAATATCAACCGGGCTTTGCCAGAACCCCACGCGGTTGGTTGAATCATTTGTTGAAATGATGCCTAACCGACCGGCAGTATAGCTGGACGTTGCCCCAGTGAAGCCAGTACCAACTAAGCCCAAGAATGACCAACCTTCAACAGTTGTATCAAAGGTATATTCCTTTATGAAGATTGGACCACCGCTAAGGTCGTCATACTCCCCATCAATCGAGTAGACTATTATGTCCTTGGAATCTTCCCGCGTGCCGTCAGATGCATACAGCCAGATCAGCTTGCTGTGCTGTCCTGACCCCTCCACAATCCCTGTGTAGGGACCTGGATCCTCGGTACCTGGGCTCGCGTAAGTATCCCGGAAAGTGGGGGTATAATCAGTTCCGCCTAGTGTTAAATCCTTAGCACCAGCGGGTGGGTTGGTACTGCCCACCGTTGTCTGCGTAACTCCGCTAATCTCGAACCAATCGGTAGGCGTTCCACCGGGACTCGCTTCCTCGATGAACGACCATTTCAGCAACGTCTCAGTAGTGTCTCCGTCGCTAACATAGGCGAGAAAGTCGAACGCATTGGTGTATCGGAAGAAGTTCCGATCAATCGTCCAGCCCGCCTCGTCTTCCTGATCGCCAATTATAACGTCCGGAATATTCCCGATGACAGGCGCATAACCATATACGCTACCACTAA
This sequence comes from Candidatus Sumerlaeota bacterium, assembly GCA_030613245.1. GTDB lineage: Bacteria > Sumerlaeota > Sumerlaeia > MWCT01 > JAUWMI01 > JAUWMI01. The sequence continues at coordinate 41,628 of JAUWMI010000024.1, read as the reverse complement.
GCAAGGCAATAGCAACAATCGCCAGGGTTACGAATAACCCCTTTCGCATCATATTTCCCTCCTTTCTGCTATCCAAAATGTGCGTTCACAGTGCTAGGTTTGGTAACACCCCGCCTATGAACTTACACCAAGCAAATGGTAAAGAGGGTGTTGCTATCACCTCCTGGCCGATAAGCGATACTACCCCGTACTGGCTTTATTTATATACTATTGTCGCCAAGTCGTCAACTCAATTTAGTAGGAACCGTCTCTGAAAACTTCAGGATGGCAACTGCTACAGGAGCTACAGAATATATGTCCGCTGGAAATGAAACCACAGGACAAACGACTTGAATCTAGTTCTACTTTGTATGCTTCTTTTGCCATTGCTGTCAAGCTTTTTTTTACGCAGCTTCACGTCGGACGCTGTCTCCTGGCTAATCCTGACATAATCATTCTGGGCAATGATACTTATTGCTTTTCAGTACTAACTTCATTGAACTTAGGGCAAATAGAGAACGTACTTTCTTTTCAGTCACTCTAAACCCCGCCTTTCGCTGTTTTCTTCTGTCTTATCCCTTCGATTTCCCGCTCATCCTCATTTATCGAGCCTCCCATACGTTTTCTTAACCTCCTGGTCTCTTGGATTAACTTTATCTTATGACTTCAGCTCGGCCATCCACGCACGAACCTCATCTTTACGTGGCCCATCGAGCTCCACATACTTTTCAAAATACAATAAAGCCTTAGTGCGATCCCGATATACATCACTAAAGATAATACCCAGGTTCAGGTAAGCATTTGCAAATCCGGGGTCAAGGACCAGGACGTGGCGAAATGCTTCCAGTGCCTTTTCGTACTCGTTTTGCTTCATATAGACCACGCCGAGGTTATTAACCACATTGCACTGCTCAGGATTGAGCTCGACGGAGCGCGCGTAGGAGGTCACTGCTTGAGGATATCGTTTCTGCTCAAGATAAAGATTTCCGAGTTTAAAATAGCTCTCGGCATTATCCGGCGCAAGATCCAGCGCGGCCAGATAATGTTGCTCCGCTCGATCAAAGCGTTTCAATTTCCTCGAGCTGTCCGCAAGCATCATGTGGCATTGTACGTGCCGGGGATTCAGCTTCAGAGCATCCTCGTACTCCCCAATAGCCTCCTGATACATCATCTTTTTCCGGAACGACTCGGCTTTCTGAAAATGGTAGGCGAAACTGCCGAGAATCATACTGTCTTGCTTATTGTAGCGTTGCACAGCATTACTCCCAGGCTCTCGCTCGAATAACAGCTGCTTCACCTTTTCCAGAGAGGGAACGCCTTGCTCGGTTTTCTGAATACTGACCTCTGAGAGCGTTGGTGAACTGGTCTCAGTCGAGATATCCAAAGGTTTTGTCTCCGCCGCGGCGGATACGTGAGCGCCAGGAGCCGCATCGTGAGACTCCAAATCCGAAGACGTTGGCGTACTCCTGGACTCTACCTCAGCCTTTGGCTCCGTGTCGGATTGCTGGTTGTTCTGTGATAAACTATCCATGGAAGCTGGTGCACGTTGGACACGATGACCCGGCTGTTCAGCATATAGACGATTGGCCTGATACTCAGCCTGAGCGAGCTCATACTTCGCCAGCGCATAGTCTGGTGCCAGCGACAGCGCTTTCTGGTAATGCGGAATAGCTCGTTCGTATTGGCCGAGCGCGGCATAACAATGGCCCATGTGATAAAAAATAGCCGGTCGTGGCGAGTGCTCAGCGGCCTGAATAAAAAACTCCAGAGCCAGTTGATACTCACCCTCAGCCTCGTAGCGCTCTCCCTGGGTCAGGAGGTCTATGGCCTGTCGCCGTGCCTCAACCGGCGACAAATGCTGCGTATGCCGGCATCCTATAAACCCAATGCATACCGTGCACGCCACCAGCAAGATCAAAATACAACACAGGGACATCCGCCAGCTTTTCTCGCTCACGGCTAACTCCCCGAACTGCGCTACACCGCGTTCCATTACCGGGCCTCCAGCATGCTCCGATTTATTCATATCGCCCCAATCAGCTTTAGCCGCTGATGCCATAACCTACCGCCTACAGCGTATCCTGGCTATAGCATAAGTGGCCGTCTGCAAAGCTAAATACTTGTCTCCGGAGACCAAAAATACTTTTGTATATAAATGTCAACCGTGTAATATCGGGCTCCAGTTGCTCGGCAAACACAAAGTTGGGATACCCGTACTGAATCAACGTCTTCTCGAGATCGGTCAGCTCGCCCTCATACACCAGCTGTCGGCGCACAAACTGAAACATCTTGCCCTGAGCAACGTAGGCCCATTCCTTGACCAGATCTCCTCGGATCGAACGGAACGTTCGGCGGAGGTAGTCGGGCTGGCCATATTCGGCGGTGATTTCTTTCTGATCCTGCGAAAGCAGCCAGTGCAGTTCCCCGGTGTTTTTCACGTAGGCCGTACGCCGCCATCTATGGAAATAGTCAATGCTTTGATGCTTGGCAATCCGCTTGACCTGCACCTGCTCCCCGTCCTCCTTGTAGTCGAACATGGGCCTGGTATTGAACGCGCATCCTACAAGCACAATTGCTACCAGCCCGATCCCAATTCCCATCGCTCCTCGCTGTATCATTTGACATCCTCCTTTGCGGCTGTGTATAGTCAGTCGGCTTTCATGCGGATAGACCGCTGAAATCTTGATAACGTTCTGTACAACACTTCTTACTTTACCGAGACGCTGGTTGACGTGTCAAGAGGATTGGCATCCAGCCAGCAACACAGGGTCTCGTTGCATGTGGACTTACGCCGACTCCATCCGTTTTCTGTCGCAGTTCGTTGACTATGAGCGGCTCCTCCTGCAACCGCAGCAGATGGACACCAGGTTTGACCTCTCGGACTTTGCAGAGTTCCTTTCTCGCCTTGGTAATCCCCAGACCAGATTCGCATCTATTCACATCGCTGGAACCAAAGGCAAGGGGTCTACCGCCGCCATCTTCGCATCTATTCTGAACGCCGCAGGCTATCGGACAGGGCTTTTCGCGTCCCCACATATCAACTCCTATTGCGAACGCGTACAGGTGAACGGACAGCCAATCACTGAAGCAGAGTTTGCCGAGATTCTGGCGTCGCTTAGATCAAATCTGGCACAAAAGTCGGTCCAGCAGCCAGCATCTTTCCGGACGGTGTTTGAGCTCCTGACGGCTCTTGCTTTTATCCATTTTGCCAGGCAAAAGGTCAACATTGCCGTTATCGAGGTGGGGCTGGGAGGCCGCCTGGACTCTACCAATGTGTTGCAGCCAATCGTGTCAATCTTGACGTCGCTCGGCCTGGACCATATTCACACTCTCGGCCCCACGCTCAGTGCCATTGCCCGAGAAAAAGCCGGTATCATCAAATCGAGAACCCCGGTTGTGCTCGCCCCACAATCCAAGGTAGCACTGGACGAGGGCTTACCTATTATCGAAGAAGTCTGCCACGAGAAACAGGCTACTTTAGTTAATAGCTGGGAGCAGGTGAATGTGGTGAAAGCCTCGCAGAACCTGGAAGGCCAGCAGCTCGTTTATCAAACTTGTTCGCCTGGACGAATGCCAGAGAGCCGGATTATTCATCTCACCACACCCCTGCTTGGGAATCACCAGGCTGACAATATTCTGACTGCACTGGCGGCTCTCGAGATTGTTTCCGAACACGGATTTCCTTGCGCGGACGATGCCATAATCGCCGGCGTTCGGCAGTGCAGCCTGCCGGGCCGCGTTGAAGTCCTGGGCCGTAACCCTTATTTTATAGTAGATGGAGCACACTGCCCCATCTCGGTTACTGCACTCCTGAATACTCTGGACAACCTCTTTCCCACGCAGCCGCGCACGTTGCTTCTGGGCGTTCTGCGTGATAAGATGATTAACCAGATTCTTCAGCTGCTCGGTTCGTCCCGGAATTTGCGGCGCCTGATCGTTTTCCCGGCACCAAGCCCTCGTGCCTGCCCGTTGGAGACCCTCACAGCCCAGGCTACTTCTTGTTGCCCTGAGGTGCAAAGCGCCGACTCTGCGGAAAAGGCGACTGACCTGGCTCTCACAATCGCATCACGCGAAGAGGTCATCGCTGCTCTTGGTTCTCTCTATAACGTAGGGCCCATACGACACCGCTACCAGAAACACAAGGCGATAAACATTTGACATTCTCAGCCGGCTCGCCTATGTATAATAAGCCATTGACGCAAGAAGTTCTCTGTGATGAAAAAACGCGCGCAATTTTCTCTCGGTGTTGAACTTTCCGCTCGCTTAAATGAGCCTTGAGCCTAAAGGAGTGTGACATGGTTCCCTATCGGACCGCAAAGAAGAAGCTCTCAAAGGATGAGATCATTGACATCTTGAAGCGCAATGTAGACCTTTATAAAAACGAACCTGATTTTGTGAATTATATTGTTGACCTCGCAATGTACCTCATGGAAGCCCGCTATGAGAAGGAGCTGCCCGACGTTGCGGAGGCCGATACAGAAGATAAAACTGGCCAACGCCCAAAAACACCACTCGAAATCTATAAGGTCTTCCGCAGCTACTCCAGCGTTGACCCGAGTAAGCACTGTCGGCTGTGCGGCGCTCCAACAGGCGGGAAAATGAAGTGCCCGGTATGCGGCAACATGGGATAAGTATTCTCATGCGCTCCCAAGGATTCGCAAGCACGAAGATCTGCGTTTATGTCTGAATGCCCTTCGTGCCTTTTTGTATATGCCTACACAAGCAATGGCAACGCTAAGTAAGAGGCCTAATCATCCCTAACTGAGATCTGGCCGTGGTACTCGCACATCCTGTCAAGCCTGAGCTGTCCATCATCATTCCCATCAAGAACGAACACGAGAATATTGAGGAGCTCGTACGACGGATTCAAGCGGCCCTTACGCCTCTGGGGCGCGCATTTGAAATCATCTACATTGATGACGGCTCAACCGATAGTTCATACGAGCTCCTTGCCCGGCTCTGTCAGCATACGCCCGAGCTCCGCGTGCTTAAGTTTGACAGAAACTATGGCCAGACCGCAGCACTGGACGCTGGATTCCGCCATGCCCAAAGCGACACTATCGTTATGATGGACGGTGATTTGCAGAACGACCCGCACGACATCCCGCATCTGCTCGAGCGGCTTCAGCATACTGACGTGGTGTGCGGCTATCGCGTGCGCCGCAAAGACTCATGGCTCCGGCGCATTCAATCCAGAATCGCCAACGGCATTCGCAATTGGATCACGCACGATTCCATTATTGACACTGGATGTACTCTGAAAGCCTTCCACACACACTGTCTCCAGAACGTCAAGCTCCACGAAGGGATGCATCGGTTTCTCCCGACCCTGTTTCAGCTTGAGGGGTTTCGCGTGGAGCAAATTCCGGTGAACCATCTTCCGCGCACGCACGGCAAGACGAAATACTCCATGACAAACCGCATGTTTAAGGCCCTGAAAGACCTTCTTGCAGTGCGTTGGATGCAAAAGCGATCCCTGCGCTATAAAATTGAAAAGGAGCTGTGAGCCATGCAAATTGGCAGCTGGGAATTTGGCACCTGGCAAGCCGTTGGTTATATCGGCCAGGCATTTTTCTTCTCGCGATTTTGCGTACAATGGTACGTCAGTGAACGATTGAAAAAGAGCGTCATTCCACTCGCGTTCTGGTATCTCAGTCTTATTGGTACCTCGATCCTGCTGGTCTATGCCATTAGCCAGCACGACCCGGTCTTTACCGCCGGGACAGCTTGCGGATTCTTTATCTATATCCGCAATCTCATGCTTATTGAACGTGAGAAGAAGAGCGCTTCAACTCGTATGCCTCCTGACTGAAAAGGAGTGCATAGGCTTCCTGCTAATTTCACATTCTCCCCTCAGCGCCTCGACTCTACTGACCTCAATATGGAGCTTTTGCTATGTCCCATACCTTGGTTATGAAGCCAGAACAGTGTGTCATAATGATGCAAAAGAAGCGGTTTCTTTGGACGATGTTTCAATCCTGCCCATAGTGGTGCTTATTGCCTGCCTGTGATACCCGAATCGAGCGAGTTATTGTCTCTCAAATCGCTGAAGAACCACGACTTAGCGTCATGACCTGAAATGAATGGAAAGTGGCACAAACAATGCTCTATATATAGGCGAAAAGTAAACTTCGGAACTCTGAAAAGGGGGTGTTAACCATGGCACTCGTGAGATGGCGACCAAGACACGAATGGGATCCTTTTGCCGATTTCCTGGGCCTAGGGGATGAAATTAATCACCTGTTTAACCATGCACTTGCCAGAACGACTCCAGCACTCTCGGAAGTTAAATGGGCTCCGGCTGTTGACCTTGCCATCAAAAATGGCAACGTTGTGGTGACTGCTGATCTTCCTGGCCTGTCAAAGGACGACATAGACATCTCCATGCAGAACAACGTTCTGACTCTCAAAGGGCAGAAAAGGCGCGAGAAGGAGATCAAAGAGGAAAGCTGCTACTGCGTTGAGCGAACTTTTGGATCTTTCCAGCGCACCATCAAATTGCCAACTGATGTTGACAGCTCTAAGGTGAAAGCCACGTACAAAGACGGCGTGCTGGAGATAGTGCTGCCGCAAGTGGAATCGGCAAAGCCGAGGAAGATCAAAGTTGACGTGAAATAGCAGAACCGCGGGCTGAATCTACTCGTTGCTGCGAATTTCCGTACTGTGAACGCTGAATCGTCGGGGAGCAATTGCGAAGCAAGACAGTGGAAAGAATCCCCATGCTTTTCTGCACATTGCTCCCCTGTTCTTTTAGCTATACTGAAATATCTCTGATAAAGGTTTTTTTTCTAGCATTGGTACTGCGTTTTGCCTATAGAGAATTGGGTAGAAGGCATGAATGTTTTGTATGGCGCGTTAAATGTAACATCTTGGCCACGCATTACCTATCTTGAATTTGAATTGTAAAAACCGAAAGGGAGTGTTACATGAGACTGGATAAGCTTACCATTAAAGCACAGGAGGCGCTGGCGCACGCCCAGGATCAGTGTGATCAACTGGGACATCAGGAGATCACACCTGAGCATCTTCTGCTGGCATTGATCGAGCAGAAGGAAGGCGTGGTGATGCCGGTATTGCAGAAGATTGGCGTTGACCCAGGTCAGGTGCGCAGCAGCCTGCAGGAACATATCAATCGCTTGCCTCGGATTTCCGACGGAATGCCGCAAAATGTCTACATTTCCGCTGTTCTGAAGCAGGTTCTTGACGACGCCTGGAAAGAAGCGCAGCGGCTCAAAGACGAGTATCTAAGTACCGAGCATCTCTTGTTGGGAATCGCGAAGAACAAAAGTCTTCCCGCAGGGAAGCTGCTCAACGATCTGGGGGCTACTGAAGCTGCAATTATGACGGCACTGCGCGAAGTGCGCGGCTCCCAACGGGTCACTGATCCTCACCCGGAAGATAAATACCAGGCGCTGAAGCGCTTCGGCCGCGACCTGACTGAACAGGCGCGTGCTGGAAAACTCGATCCCGTTATTGGTCGCGACGACGAGATTCGCCGCCTCATCCAGGTGCTCTCGCGCCGCACCAAAAACAACCCGGTGTTGATCGGCGATCCGGGCGTGGGCAAGACAGCGATTGTTGAAGGCCTAGCGCAGCGCATCGTGTCGGGCGACGTGCCTGAAGGCCTTAAGCGGAAACAGCTCGTTCAGCTGGATATTGGTGCGCTCGTTGCAGGATCGAAGTTTCGCGGTGAATTTGAAGACCGCCTCAAAGCCGTGATCAAGGAAATCGAAGAAGCTGAGGGCTCGGTCATTCTATTCATTGACGAGCTCCATACACTGGTTGGTGCTGGCGCAGCCGAAGGTTCGGTGGATGCATCGAACATGCTCAAGCCAGCCCTGGCACGCGGCGAGCTTCGCTGCATTGGCGCCACGACACTGGACGAATACCGTAAGAACATCGAAAAGGATGCAGCCCTGGAGCGCCGCTTCCAGCAGATCATCGTAGATGAGCCCTCGGTAGAAGACACCATCGCCATTTTGCGCGGTCTGAAAGAGCGCTATGAAGTGTACCATGGCGTGCGCATCAAAGACACGGCTCTCATCGCTGCCGCCGTGCTGTCACACCGCTACATCTCAGACCGCTACCTTCCTGACAAGGCCGTAGATCTGATGGACGAAGCGGCATCGCGATTGCGCATCGAGATTGACAGCATGCCGCAGGAAATCGACGAGGTCGAGCGTAAGATCATGCAGCTGGAGATCGAACGACAAGCGCTGCGCAAGGAGAAGGACAAGGCGTCCAAGGAACGCCTCAGTAACCTGGAAAAAGACCTTGCCGAGCTCCGCGAACAGTCGAGCCAGATGAAAGTTCATTGGGAAAACGAGAAGAAGCATATAGGAAAAATTCAGACCCTAAAAGAAGAGCTGGAACAAGCGAAAATTCACGAGCAGAAAGCAGAACGCGAGGGGAATCTGGAGAAGGCTGCAGAGCTACGCCATGGCCGCATGCCGCAGCTGGAAAAAGAAATTACCGAGGCAAATCAACAGCTCACCGCACTGCAAAAAGATAAAAAAATGCTCAAGGAAGAAGTAGACGAAGAAGATATCGGCGAGATCGTCAGCAAATGGACGGGAATACCTGTAACGCGTCTTATGGAAGGTGAAATCGAGAAACTCGTGCACATGGAAGAACGTTTGCGCCTGCGCGTCGTAGGGCAGGATGAAGCGATTACAGCGGTGTCGAATGCGGTACGCCGTGCCCGTGCAGGTCTCCAGGACCCCAACCGCCCGCTCGGCTCATTTATCTTTCTCGGGCCAACCGGCGTCGGCAAAACCGAGCTGGCTCGCGCCCTTGCTGAATTCCTCTTCGACGACGAATCGAACATGGCACGCATTGACATGAGTGAGTATATGGAACGCCACAGTGTGTCGCGCCTGATCGGAGCGCCTCCTGGGTATGTTGGCTACGAAGAGGGCGGACAACTGACTGAAACCGTGCGCCGCAAGCCCTATAGTGTGGTTCTCTTTGATGAAATCGAGAAGGCGCACCCGGAGGTCTTTAACGTCCTGCTCCAGATTCTTGAAGATGGGCGGCTGACCGATAGCCACGGCCGCATTGTGAACTTCAAAAATACAGTTGTTGTGATGACGTCGAACGTTGGCTCGCAGTGGATTGACCAACTCGGCGCCAAAGACCGCGAGGAGCTCCAAAAGCGTGTACGCGAAGCAATGCGCGAGCAGTTCCGGCCAGAGTTTCTGAACCGCATTGATGAGATCATTATCTTTAACAATCTGACCCGCGAGCACATTACGCAGATCATTGATATCCAGCTTGCGCGCATCCAGGAACGACTTAAGGATCGCCAGCTCAGTCTGGTACTCACCAATTCGGCGAAAAACTCCCTGGTTGAGCAAGGTTACGATCCGGCATATGGCGCTCGCCCGCTCAAGCGCTCCATCCAGCGCACGATACTCGATCCGCTGGCTCTGGATATGCTGGAAGGCAAATTTCAGGAAGGCGATACGGTAAAAGTTGATCTGAACGGTAAATCAGAGATCGTATTCTCAAAAACGTGAGCAAATGATCATCATTAAGAGGCGCCGTCTCGAAAGATTGCGCCTTCTTTTTTTTCGCCAAACCCCATGCCAGCGAAGAAGCCCTCCTGCGCCCACCAAATGTCGCTTCATTAATAAACCCAAATTTTGCAGTTGAGTTTAAAGAAAGTGACAAAATAATCCTGTAAATCTTGTCCAAAAAAATAAAAAGAAGCACAAGAAAATTACAAAAATATTAGACAGGATGAACAAGATTAACAAGATAAGAAAGTGTAAAGAATCCCCTCAACCCCTGATAAATCCTATTGATCCTGTAAATCCTGTCCAAATTCTTAACTTAAAAGAGAAGAGATTCTTCTTTAACGCAAAATCTGGGATAAATGCGCCGCACCAAACTCTGTGCCTCTGTTTCTCTGAGGCAGACTTTAAAATTAACCTGAAGGAGCACATTCCAAACTGAAAGAATTTGACATTGCCAATTTGTATGATGCACACTTCCTCCCATAAAGGCACCACTGATCATCTGGAGAGGAGGAGTCGCAGTCATGGATTTGCTCACATTCATTCGTGACATTCCTGATTTCCCAAAGCCGGGTATAATCTTTAAGGATATTACTCCGCTATTGAACAACCCCGAGGCATTCAAGGCCGCTATCGACCAGCTGGCCTCGCGCTACGCCGGCAAGCGCATAGACAAAATCGTCGGCATCGAAGCCCGTGGCTTCATCTTCGCCGGAGCCCTGGCATATCGCCTCGGTACAGGCATGGTTCCCGTGCGCAAAAAGGGGAAACTTCCTTATAAAACGCTGAGCGAAACCTATGAGCTGGAGTATGGGACTGACACGATGGAGGTGCACGAAGATGCTATTAAGCCGGGCGATCACGTGCTGGTACTGGATGACCTGATTGCCACAGGCGGAACATTAGCGGCTACCTGCCGCTTAGTCGAAAAACTCGGCGGCTCGATTGTTGAGGTGGCAATCCTGATCGAACTGTCCTTTCTCAACGGCCGCGCGAAAGTGAAAGAGTATCCTTACTTCACGCTCCTAACGGTGTAAGGAGAAAAATCGGGCAGAATCAAGAACAGGCCTCTGAAATATGTACTGAGAGCAGACCTTTTGCAGTACGACTCATGATGATCGAGGACAACCAAACATGGCCAGACGAAAAAATCTGATTGTCGGCGGGGCAGGATTCATTGGCTGTAATGTGGCCAGGAAGCTCATGGAGCTGGGCGAGGAGATCGTGGTTTTCGATAATATGTAGCGCCTGGGCGTAGCGCAGAATCTCGAATGGCTTCGGTCACAGGGAAATCTGACGTTCATCAAAGGCGACATTCGCGACTTCGCAACGCTTCAAGACCTTTTTCGCAAACACCCGGACGCCCGGGTCGTGTATCACATGGCGGCCCAGGTGGCAGTGACCACGTCGGTGGAAAATCCGCGAGAAGACTTCGAAGTGAATGCCGTGGGTACGTTTAATCTCCTGGAAGCCGTACGCCTGGCGGGTATTCGACCGATTATTATCTACGCCTCTACAAACAAAGTGTATGGCGAAATGGAAAACGTTAAAATCGAGGAAGGAGAGACTGCATATCGCTACGCTGATCTTCCTCACGGCGTGAGTGAGCGGATGCCGCTAGATTTCTATTCGCCATACGGATGCTCTAAAGGAACCGGCGATCAATATGTCCGGGATTACTGGCGTATCTACAACATCCCGACAATTGTGTTTCGCCAATCCTGTATTTATGGTAGCAGGCAATTTGGTGTGGAAGACCAGGGGTGGGTCGGCTGGTTTACTATTGCTGCCCTGCTTAACAAGGCTATTACCATTTACGGCAACGGCAAGCAGGTTCGCGATGTGCTCTATATTGACGATCTCATTGATTGCTACCTGGCTGCGATAGAGAAAATCGAGGCGACCCAGGGTCGCGTATATAATATCGGCGGGGGGGCGCAGAATCAGATCTCGCTCTTAGATTTCCTCGAGCAATTGAGGAAGTTGCACAACAAAAACATCGCGTATAGATTTGCCGACTGGCGGCCAGGGGATCAGAAGATTTACGTCAGTGACATTCGGGAAGCGAAACGCGCGTTTGGCTGGGCACCCAAAACAACAATTGAAGACGGAGTAGGGAAAATCTACAGTTGGGTGCTTGAAAATCAAAGCCTTTTTACAAAACTCTTCGCGGGGGGATGAGAAATGCCCCTCTTCGAAAGTCAATGGATTGACAAAGATGAAGTTTGCCAAAAAGAAGAGGAATATGCTTTATTGATAAGCCTTGACGCAAGAAGCGCAGCGAGAGTACGGTACCTTTGATTCGTTTTCATAAGCCTCTGACTTAAAGAAAATCTCCGGGTAAAAACCCGACGTCACCTTGATTTTGCGCCCGTAGCTCAGTCGGATAGAGCAACGGATTTCGAATCCCGCCGGGCGTACTTTGATTTTACTGGACTTCGCCTTTTGCATTTTGAACATAACCAGGATCAAAGAGATAATCGGCTTCGAGCCCTCCCACTCGCTGGATGATGTACTTCGCCTCACTATCGAGTTTCTTAAGGAGAACCTGGACGAATATTGACTACATGAGGACTCCCTTCGAACTGGCGTGAGATAGATTTCAGATGTCGGACAATAAAGAACAAGCTAATCATCTAGAAGCCTTCGCGCAACTCCCGGTTTCCCACGGTAATGCCCAAACCCTCCTTGCAAAAATGAATTTTGTGGGCATTTTTGCATTGCTCGCCTCTATTCCATTTTCCATGATTCCGTTCACACTGGCCTTTATCTTTCCCAGGCCTACGGTAAGCCAGGCGTTCTATTTCCAGCTGTCGGTCATCAATCTGGCGATACTGATAGCCGTATTGCATGTTATATTGCGTGTGCCTGTGAGAGCATTCCGTCATCCCGTATGCATTCCGGCACTATTATTTGGCTTCTTTTGCCTGTTCTCCTGCTTGTTCTCGAGATCACCTCTATACAGTTTAAGGGAAAGTCTTTTCCCGCTGAGTTGTATTATCTTCTTCCTACTTGCTGCAAATCTGAAGTTCACCGCATACCATCTGTCGAAAGTCATCTGGATTCTACTCGGCATTGGAGTTCTCCTATCGATTTACGGAATCCTGCAATACTATGGCATTGATATACAACTTGCCACTCGGCGTGGTGAGCTTGGATACGTGGAAGAGCAAAAGATAGGGAAATTTGCTGTACTGTCGCTTGCAGGACATCCCAATTTTCTTAGTGCGTACCTTGGTCCCATTTTGCTGATGGGTGTGGCATTAGTGTTTACAACGACACGCCGTTTGACACGTATTGCCGCTATCGGTGCTCTCGCTATACTTGCCTATTGCATCTTCCTGGCCGGAGCGCGGGGATCATGGGTAGGACTATTCGTTGTCGGGCTGTTTCTAGGGGTAGGAGGCATTTTGCGCGGAGCAGCAGCCAAACGAGTGAAGGTTTTGCTGGCTTGTCTGGGCGCGGCGTTCATTTTGCTGATGCTTTTGTTCTCCGTGCCGAATCCAATCGTAACACCACGATATAATGTGCTCACCCGGGTCACCGATAAGCAGGCTCTCCTCAGTCGGGCATATGGCTATCATGTTGCTGTGAAAATGCTGGGAGCAAATATGCTGACGGGTACCGGCTTCAGAAGCTTTACCGACACGTTCTGGGATACTGCTGCAGACCTCCAAGCCGATCCTGAAAACGTCATCTATCGAGATATCCTGGTTTTTATTGAAGGCACTCCCCCCGGATATATTCATAATGAATATCTGGAAATTGCTACAGGAATAGGTCTTGGGGGTATTGCGAGCTTTTTTCTTATCCTTGCCGTTTTCTTTTGCGCGAGTTTGCGCCGTCTTAAGCAAATCAACAAGCATAATTCGGATCTGCTGTATCCATTTCTGATCGGGGGCGTTATGTTCTATGCTATTGTCTCCCTGCCCAGTTTCCCACTGGATTTGCCCCTGAGTGGCCCGCTATTCTGGTTCTTGCTCGCTGTTGGAATTCCTGGGACGTCTGGTGAGGCGGGATTCGCCACGGAAAAGCAAATCGTTGGAAGCAGAATCAGATCCTGGCGCCTTCCAATTGCTTTGATGATAGCTGGCATCGTCCTTTTCTATGGAGTGTGTTTCTTAGCAATCCCACCCGTCTCTCGCGCAATGGCGAAAAGCTATTACAAGTCCGTTGAAGCCTCACAGGCTCAAACGCAGTCGTCTTTGGAGGGAAAAATTCGCGAGAGTCCCACTAACATGAAGGCGTATTACGATCTCCTTCAAATCTACATCAACGAAAAAAATACAGAAGCGGCGGATAATCTCTATCAGCGTTTCATCGAATCTCTCTATCACCAGGAACGCTACGGCTACTGGATTGGACATTTCTTTTTCGAATATACACTTTTCAAGCTCAGTCTGGGTGATTGTGAGGACCCAGACATGCTGCTTTCTTTGGCGCACGACTATGGAGTAACGGTCGAAGAGATGCTGGAGGAGGTGTGGGCTCGTGCAGATTACAAATCATCCGTTGCGGTTCAGTCAGCGCTTTTGAGCTTTATCTTTAGCGAAGGACATCAACAATTGGCATTAGAAATCCGGCGCAAATTGATCGAAGAAGATACATTCACAGCCTCTGATTTCCCCTCTGAAACGCCCATTCAATCGCAGCGATTTGGAGAGATCTCTGCTGAGTATCGCCTTGCCAAAGATTCGCTAGCCCGAATTGGTACACCCCACGATTGGAAAGTGGTGGAAGGCATTGGAAGAAATGAAACCCTTTACAGTAAGGGAATAATATCCATGACGCTGACAGAAGCAATCCCGGCTGGCTCCTCCTTATGGATCTGGATACAAGGCACTCCCGTGATCAACGTTCATCCATTGGTGGAAATTACGGTGGGCAATCAATCTACTTTTTGCTACGTCCGAGGCGGGAAGCCAGCTCCCTACATGGTTTGGATTGAACAGAGTTTGCCCAGTGGCCAGGAATTGCGCATACGGTTTCTCAACGATACGGTTTTATCCGAATCGGATGAAGATCGTAATCTCTCATGCGGCGACGTTTTTGTCGGCAAACAAGATTTATGATACTTCTTATAAATAGGCATGCAGCATACGCTTTAGAAAGATGACACCATGCCTCCATGCCGGTAAACGACTTCCTCAAACACAAGTTGGTCCACCCAGACCTGGCCTTTTTTAAAATGTGGGACTCGGATAGGATATATTCTAATTTTCTCGGTGCCAGGAGGAGCCGCAAATTCTACCTCCACCTGTCGCCAGTCGAAAGTGCCACTGTATGTTAACGTTCTCCATAAGCCCTCTTTGTACGATCGTGCATGCTGTGCTTCAATCATCATTGCACCGTTCACTCCCTTTCCCTTGACGAAGCCGGAAAGCCTATAGAGTCTACCGGGCTTAACTGAAACAGTCTGAGAGGGGAAATACCAATTGACCGTCTCGCCCCCGGAAATCTCAGCCGACAGGCTTGCCTGCCCCTCGTAAAAGACTTCCCGATCTATGCGGGCACTCTGGCAGTTAATCCAATTTTTCAGATTCTCCTCAGAATTGCTCAGCTCAAAGCCACCGTTAGATAGCAGATTTTCTCCGTACTCCTTTACTATGGTTTTTGAGTTCCAGGACTGGATACGTTCATAGTTAATCGCAGCCATCTCTGCGCGATTGACTTCATAGAGAAGAAAATCCCCTTCTCTTTTTTTCAAAGAAAACACATCAGGGAAGCACCTAACGAGCAGCACCAGGAAGGCCTGATCGGCTTTGTGAGATTCGCGAATAACTGCGTAAGAAGCGCTGCTTTCGTCTATTCGCTTCAGATTCTTTAAAAAAAAGGAACTGTATTCACCGGCAATCACATGTGCTCCCATCAGCCTGTAGGCGATCGAGGGAACATTGGAAAACACAACAGGCGAAGTCTGGGATTCTTCTCTAAGCCACTCTCCCAATGTAACAAGAGGGCTCGCATGAGAAACTACAGAATCTTTCATCTTGCGAGAAGCGTGAATCTCCGAAATTCCTTTCGCCGAAAGTCCCAGACACAATAGAACTGCAAGAGCCACCAGCACCTTTTGCATCAATTTCTGCCCGGTCAAACTCTTGGTCAATCGTGCAGGCGCCCATGCGAAAATTTCTCGTCCTGTTTTCCAGAGTGAGTAGAGAAGGAAGATGAAAATAGGAAGCAAAAAGCGCGTACTACCCTGGCGCGGCCAAAGGAGCAGAAACGAGAAATAAATGATCACGAAGAAGTCCTGGAGTTCCCCATTTTTCCACAATTGCAAGAAGCTTCTGCCTAAGACCAACATTAAGATGAAGAAACCGATTATCGAAATACCACTAGAGGATTTACGCCCATTGTTCAGAAACAAAGCCTCGCTCGCAATAGCATAATGCACTAGATTCGTTGTGATTCTTTGTGGAATTGCACCAAGTGTCATTCGGCCCTCATCCATATTATACGGATCTTTCCACAGAAGCTGCTCAATATACGTGTCTTCAGCAAAAGGGATTTGCTGGCCAACAAAATGATTACGTAACGCCCACCCACCTAGAACAAGAATGCCTAGAGTCAGTATCGCTGCTGTCTTTTTCCACTGCTCTCTGTTTGCATTCTTCACTAATGCAGCACCAATTAGAGCTGGAAAAAGAACAATACCGATTGTCCGAATCAGGCATGACAAAATAAGAAGCACCGCCAAAACCAGTGATAAACGCCAGGAAGGCGAAGGTTCATCAAGAAAAACCCTTCCCGCAAGGCAGGTAAACAGCACGAGTGCTGTAAAAGGAACATCAGAAAGAATAAACACGCAGCTGAATTGCCAGAACCAATAGGAACACCCTATTAATGCGACCATCAGCAAGCATGAAAAAATGCCTATCTGCCTTCTGAAACCCACATAAAGAGCTGTCAATATTCCCAGTACGAAGAGGACCATCACGACATGATCGTAGAGGTACGGTTTTTTAAAGAGATAGGACGGAGCCAAAAGAAGAGGAAGACCAGGTGGGTATTTAACGTGAGCCTGCCCGTCAAATGTATAGCCTTTGCCATGCGCAATTGATTGGGCAAGGCTCACATAATACGCACTGTCCGGGGTTGGCGCCCAGCTATTATCAATGAATGAAAAATAATAGAGGGCAAGAGAGGCAAGAAGAAACAAAAAAAGAACCCACGCAAGAGATTCTTTATTTACACGGAAACGCGAGGGTATAGGGATATCCATTCCTTTTAGTCCAGCTTCACTGTGCCTATGGGTTTTTTGTCCCACAATCCGGTCCGGCTGTTCATGTCAATTATTGTACACCGTATCTCGTAAGCCCCTTTTTGAATTGCTGGCCTTAACGGTACAACAATTTCGTCCCTCAGAATATCGCCTTTCTGCCAATACATTGTGTATCCAAAGGAGGATTGGAAAGGAACGCCTTGGGCGAAAAGTACGGTCTTATCGTCGTGCATAAAATGAAACTGGAAGAACAGATTCTTGTCTGTATAGTCGAGACAGTGAAAATAGTTCTTCATGAATAGGAATTTACCTTTTACCTGCCAATCATACCCGATCCAGCGAATGGAGTCGGCGATCGTTGTTCCAACGGGAATCATAGGCTCCGGCATCCTTTCCAAGCGGTAGACAGAGGCCACTTCGTTGTGTGCTTCGACTGGGCCTACATGTAGATAATTGAAGACATGAAAAGAATCGTAAATGGTCATATCCTTAATATATGCGCCCTGCCGGCTTCTATAAAAGAAGTTAACAGAAATGTTGAACAGACTCTTGTCTTCCTCAATCATGCGGGGCTTAAAACGGAGCACTTCCTTTACAATTTGGCCTTTTTGCCACTCGGAAGTCTTGCTCATTCCGGACAAGGGAAGCTGCACGCTTGAGTAAAGACGTGTATAGCGATCGTTGAATGAGAAGAAGCGGAATAAATCACGGTTGATTGGCTTCTGGCATCGCCAGTATAGTGTAACAGAACGCGGCTCGCCAAGTGGAGCAACCTCTGGCTCGATCCCATAACCAAGGAGTTCGATACGGCCAGTGATATCTACAGGCGGGTGAATATTCTTGAAAGAATAAGCGCTAAAATGAATTGTATCAATATCAATATCCTTCTTGGTCTTGACGCTTATAGTTTGTCCATAATCAGGGTGTTCCAGGGCTACGTTGAATCTCAAATACCCATCTTTTATCGAAGACTTTAGAATCCTTTCCTTCCCGTCTTGGATAAGACTGACAATCAGGTCGCCGGTTTGAATATGAGGAGCAGGTGCATCTTTTTCTTTCCGCAGATCAATGATCATCTCGGGCTCGGATACCATCATCTCTCCCTGATTAATGTCCAGAAGAACAACTTCTTTTTGTGTCCAGGAGAATGGAAAGCGAACCCGCCTTTTCTCTCCTGACGGGCTTTCCACTTCGCTGCCAACAAGAGGAATATGAGCTGATCGTTCCATATTCTTGCGAATCAAAACCGGGATTTTCTTAAGAACGGAATCTGAGGTTTGAGTAATATTGAGGTCGGCTATGCGCGACTCACCTGATTTTTCAAGGAGAAGTAGTTGCACCTTTCCAGCGGCTTCTACCGTAAGACGTCCGTTTAGACGATGCTCTGATGAATCAGCCGAGAGGTGTACGGGGACGGTAGTTTCATCATCGCCTGTCAGTAACAGGGAAAACAGCTCAGGGTCGGCGGGCCCGGTTGTTTCAAGCATCAATGCATATTCCCCTTCTTCTTCAAACACCAGGGGGAACAAACATTCTTTGCCATCCATCGGAAGAGGCGTATGTGCGCTGTCAACAATTGCGCTCGTGATACGCTTCCATTCTGGTTCGATAATGAGGGAAGAAACCATAAAGCGGAATTTTTCAAAATCACGGCTCTTAAATATCCATGCCTCAGGAAACTCTTCTACAAGTTCAAACCATTCTTTCAGGAGCGGGGCAACTTCCTGCGACGCTTTGGCGATTTTGGGGAAGATTACCCAGACCGTATCAAATCGCGATACCATGAATCGGAGATCTTCCTCAGTTTGGGGAAGAGCTCCCAGCACCTTTCGATAGGGCTCGCGTCGATAATAGAATGTATACTTAAATTCATGCTCTTCCCCGGGAGCAATCAGAATGCAGTCACCTGGCGAGAATTCCTTTTTCACAACATCGGCTATTTGCGACCACTGTTTGGAAGTGTAGCGAGCGGATTTCGGCAAGTCCAATACACAAGCAATACTCAGAAAGAAAACAAAAAAGCCAAATAGATATGTCAGCACAAGACGAGACCTCGGTCCTGGGTCAGGAATAAGACGGCGGCTCAATTTCCCGAGCAGCTCCGCCGTGATCTCGAATCCCCTAAGTATCATCAGGATAACAAACGGAAGCATGACCAGGAAATATCTGAGCGCGAAAAACGTCTTCGAGCGAGTGAGAAAATAAAGCAAAAAAGGAATAAGAAAAATTACATAGATTGTGGTAAATATCGCTAATTTATACAGTCTCTTGTTCATACACGAAATCAAGCCAGCCATGAAAAATAACAGCGGGATAATGAAGAGATAGGGCTGATTGAGATTTAAGGTTAATCCTCGAACCACGACAAGTAATGTGTCCAGGGTCAGATGGTCTCCATACTTCGATGGTGCGGATATGGCAGCAGTCGTCGTAATCTTATGAATCAAATGAGAAAGCCAGGGAAGATATCCAATGAAGATCAAAGCAAACGTTCCAACCAGCAAGAGACAGTACTTTCCGATTGTTTTCCTCTGGGAACGGTTACCAAGTCTGATGATGAATTCCAATCCAAGGAGTCCGAACTGAATCCCTAGGATGAAAATGCTGAAATAGTGGAGATAGAGATAGACCAGCGTACTGAGCGCGTACGCGAGCCAATCCTTGATATGCCCAGTTTGGATTACACGGAAAAGAAAGAGACTTGATAGCATTGTCCAGAAAAGAAATGATGAATACATCCGCGCTTCCAAAGAATAATGAACGGGAAGCCAGTGGAGTGTGAGCAAAATAGCAGCGGCAATTCCTATACGCCGGTCAAAAAGAAATTTCCCCAAGCGGTAAATCACTATGATCGAGGCGAGGCCGAAGAAGAGGGAAAAGAAGTGGAACTGATGTTCAAAGTCGGGTAGATATGATGCGACATGATGGCAGAGGTGATCAAATGGCGGAGCAGCCTGGCTTCGATCGAGTGAAGCAAAGAGGCTTGAAATGTTTTTCTCACTAATGTCGACCGTGGTAAATTCATCCAGCCAGAGAGATCCCTTGTAAAACAAGAAACGTAGCAGCACCCCCACGCAAACCAGGAAGATTACAATTGCCAGACGCTTCTTTTTATGCATGACTATGGAATAATAATGACCAGTCCTGGCGTGTCAAGGTAAACAAGATTGGAATATTGATTGTTGAAGGGCAGGAAAATCTGTGAAATAATTCATAGCAAAACGATTTGCATTACATCGTAGGAGACCGAGTCTTGCAGTTTAGGCTTGACATATAACAAGAAAATTACGATTTTTTCTATCTATCTTCAGGCAAGGCATTTCGTATTATGGCAAGACCAGAAAAACGAAGTATTTTTAAAGCTTTGGCTCAACAGAGGGATCGGTTTGTCCGCAAGAACCGCTATTACTATAAGGATCTTACCCGCTTTTACCAGTTTCATATAAGCCCCGGTCGGCGTGTTCTGGAGCTGGGGTGTGGCAAGGGAGACTTGCTGGCGGCACTGCGCCCATCCTTCGGAGTCGGGGTTGATTTTTGTTTTGAATTTGTCAAAGAGGCTAAGCAGCGACATCCAGAGTGTCATTTTATCCAGGCGGATATCGAAGACCTTCCACTGCTTGGAAAATTCGACTATATTATCCTGTCCGATGTCCTTGACAGTCTCGACGACATTCAGGCTGCGATTAAGCAACTCACAAAGTGCTGTCACCCTGGTACTAGAATTATTTGCAACTTCTTCAATCACCTATGGGAGCCTATACTCAAGTTCGGCGAGTGGGTCGGCTTGAAGATGCGAAATCCTGTCAGCAACTGGCTGTCGTTGGTAGATATGGAAAATATTTTTTACCTCGGTGGATTCGATATAGTCTCCCGCGGATACAGGATGCTTCTCCCTCGCAATATTCCTCTCCTATCTTCTTTTAGCAACCGAATTCTAGGTAATTTGCCTTTCTTTAGAAAATTGTGTCTTGTCCAATACTTAGTAGTTCGCCCCCAGCCACATGCGAAGCCTGACTGGGAAAAACGCTGGTCTGTTTCTATTGTGATTCCCACACGGGACGAAGCGGGTAATATCCCTGGTTGCTTTGAGAGAACACCGAAACTGGGCAAATGGACGGAGCTCATCTTCGTTGACGGCAATTCAACAGATGGCACAGTTGAAGCTATTGAAGAGGGAATGGACAAACACGCTCATGAATGGGAGCGGGTTCTTCTAATCCCTCAGGGCGAAGGGAGCGGCAAGGGTGATGCTGTGCGTAAAGGCTTTGCCCAGGCTCGCGGCGATATTTTAATGATTCTTGATTCCGATCTGACGATGCCACCAGAGGATCTACCAAAGTACTATGAGGCAATTGCAGCGGGTAAGGGAGAGTTTATAAACGGATGCCGGCTGGTCTATCCAATGGAAAAACAGGCGATGCGCATTATCAATTATTTCGGTAACAAGGTATTTAGCATGCTGTTCACCTGGCTACTCAACCAGCGAATCAAGGACACGTTATGTGGGACGAAAGTGCTCTGGCGAAAAGATTACGAACAGATCACGGCAAATCGAGCGTATTTTGGGGACTTTGATCCGTTTGGTGATTTCGATCTTCTTTTCGGTGCCACGAAATTAGACCGCAAGATAGTTGATCTGCCGATTCGATACCGAGAGCGAGCTTATGGCGAGATCAAGATTCAGCGCTGGAAGCATGCCATGCTTTTATTCCGAATGTGCGGTATCGCTTTTTTTAAGCTCAAATTACAATGATGGAGAAATTCTTGTCAGAATGGTCAGCTGAAAGAAACTTCTATGAGCCGTATAGAACGCGAAATAAAACATGGTAAGAAAATACTAGAAGACGCTGAGTTTTTCTGGGGTTGGGGAACTCCAGCAGGCAAAGAACGGATGCGGCGACGCGCCGAGCTGTTGATCGAACACGGCAATCTAAAAGAAGGAGCGATTGTTCTCGAACTCGGTTGCGGCACAGGTTTGTATACACAGGAGATTGAAAAGAGCGGCGCAGCCGTTGTTCCGATCGATATTTCAGTGGATCTCCTCCGGAAAGCACGTCAAAGGGTTTTAGGAGCATATTATATAAATACAGACGCGCATTGCTTGCCGTTTGCAGATTCTTCTTTCAATGCGGTGGTAGGCGTCTCAATCCTTCATCACCTGGATATGAAAAATGTTCTCCGGGAAAGCGTGCGCGTGTTACGGAGTGGTGGGAGGTTCATTTTCACTGAGCCAAATATGATGAATCCACAAATACTTGTTCAAAAAAATGTGCCCTTTATCAAACGCCTGCTTGGTGATTCCCCAGATGAAACGGCATTCTGGAAGTGGTCGCTGCGACGTGAAATTACAGCCGTCGGTTTCAAAGTGATTCGAATCGTGCCCTTCGATTTCCTACATCCATGGATACCCAAGCCGCTGATCACGGCTATTGACAAAGCCGGACGTTTAGCTGAAAAAGTACCGCTGCTCCGCGAGCTTGCCGGTTCCCTACTTATCGTAGCCGAGAAAGCATAATATGTCAATTAACGACTGGCATGAAAAAGCATAGCCTTAGAGGGCTGACTTATAGTAACTTTTCAAAGAGAATATAATGAATACACCAATCTCAGTTCGAAGAGTCACTTTCTGTATCCCACCAAAGGGAGCTCTCGAGCAAACCGGACCGGAAGACCCCCTTTTTTACTATTACCGCCCGTTTGTTGGATATCTTTATCGTGCCAGAATCCGAAATGCACTCTCTCTAATTATACCTCCATATGACTCAATATTGGAACTTGGGTACGGTAGCGGTATACTTTTACCCACGCTTGCTTCTATTGGAAAAACTGTATGTGGTATTGACATTGAGTCAGATCCTGAAAGTGTCCAGCGACATTTGGAAAAATTGGGGGTGAGGGCTTCGCTGCAACGGTGTGACCTACGGAATACAGCTTATCCAGACGAGAGTTTTGATCTAATAGTGGGGATATCAATATTCGAGCATATTAGCGACCTTGAGCCCGCATTAAGCGAAGTGCATCGTCTCCTAAAGGCAAGTGGACATTTTTTAGTAGGAATGCCAAGAGTTGATCCTCTTATGGGGAAACTATTCTCCTTGATTGGTTATCCGGAGATTAAAGAACACCATGTGACCACTTATCGCCAGTTTCTCGATGCAGCGCGCAGGTGCTTTACATTGATTAAATTTTCCAAAACACCTCCCTTTGTCCCATCATTTGCAGCACTCTATTTTAATATGTTGCTTCATAAGAGAAATCGAAATAGCAAGTAGATAACAATTGCAATTAGTCACCTTAAGATTTCACAAAATCCATATATTTTGTTTCAGGAATAAGGTCTGAAACAATAGGAATCAGCCGAAGTGTTCTCGATAGTACTGAATCGTGCGCCTGAGGCCTTCCTCGAAATCCATTTTCGCCCGAAAGCCGAATTCGCGCTCTCCACGCGTGGTATCAAGGCAGCGGCGAGGCTGGCCATCGGGTTTTGAAGTATCCCAGACCACCCTGCCTTTGAAGCCGGGCAACAGCAAAGTTGTCCTTTTCTCTGAATCACTATCGGATGATATTTCTTGTTGACCTTTTAATGTGGTTTCATTAGAAAGTTACATTATTACATGTGTTTTCAATTGCCGTAAGCTTTCGGCGGTTCGCCAGGAAGCATGACGCTCGATTGGTAAAAGTGCTATGGGTGTGAACCACGACCGAGACCATGCTAACTAGTGTCAGCCCGGCGGCCGACAAGCAGAGAGCGTTGTAACAAGGGCACGGCAAAAAGGACAGAAAACTATGGGATTCTGGACAGGCAAGAAAGTGCTTGTAACAGGCGGTGCGGGATTCATCGGCTCGCATCTTGTTGAAGAATTAGTGGAAGATGGAGCGGTACTCACGGTGGCTGATAACCTTGAGAGAGGCCGACTATCAAACCTCGATGCCGTAATAGATCAGATTCGGTTTGTGAAGACGGATCTTTGCGTTGCGGAAAATTGTGTCAATGTCTCCAAAGATCAGGAGATTGTCTTGAACCTTGCCGCAAGAGTTACCGGCATTGAATATAATCGTACCCATCAGGCCGAGATGTTTGAGCACAACATGCTTCTGCAGCAGCTCCCCTTAAGAGCGGCACACGAAGTCGGCGTGAAACGCTTTATTCAGGTTTCTACGGCGTGTATCTATCCCCATGATGCCATTGTTCCCACCCCGGAAAGCGAAGGCACACGCGGCACTCCTGAGCCAACTAATGAGGGCTATGGCTGGTCAAAACGCATGGGCGAACGCCTGGCAGAATACTACGCACAGGAAACCGACATGGAAATTGGCATTGTCCGGCCGTTTAATGCATATGGCCCGCGCGATTATTATGATGTAAAGACCTCCCACGTCATCCCCGCCTTGATCAAAAAGGTGTTGGATGGCGACGATCCTGTAGTGGTCTGGGGAAGCGGTAACCAGAGCCGCGTTTTTGTCCATGCAAAAGACTTCGCGCATGGCATTAAACTCCTTGCTGAGAAATATCCTTATCCCGACCCGGTCAATGTGGGCCATGATGATGAAATCAGCATCAAAGATCTCCTGGCAAAGATTCTTGAGCTCACTGGCCTGAAACGAAACGTCTATTACGACACCTCAATGCCAGAAGGCTATCCGCGCCGCGCTGCTGATACCACTAAACTAAAGAAAGTGACTGGCGGTTTTATCCCTTCGATCTCGGTTGAGGAGGGGCTGACTGAGATGATTGAGTGGTATCGCAAGAATCAGTTAAAGTAAGACACCAACCGTTGTGTGTGGTTGGATTATCAAGTATCTTTTTTATACGTAACGCCGTCAATTTCATTGTAGGTCAGCAATACAAGTCCAACTTTCAATTCATTACCTCCTCACACGGACTAAAGCCCTTTTAATCTTCAAACAGTTGCTCTTCTTTCGCGGGTTCGAGACCGTAATCTTTAGGATTGAGTCCAGCCCCTTTGATGTCGTAGCTCAGCATAATTCTCACAAGCCCTTTGAAATCCACTTTTGGCTTCCACCCGAGTTTCCTTTGCGCCTTGGAAGCATCCCCGCATAGCAAATTAACCTCAGCCGGACGATAATATCGCGGATCGACCTCGTAGATCTTTTCAGGGTCCAGCTTCACCAGCCGGCAGCACTCCTCAAGAAACTCGCGAACCGAATGAGTCTCTCCAGTTGCCAGGACATAATCATCAGGCTCATCCTCCTGAAGCATGAGCCACATGCCTTCTACATAATCAGGTGCGTAACCCCAATCCCGCTTTGCATCAAGATTGCCTAAGTATATCTTCTTCTGGTTACCTGCCAATATATTAGCAATACCTCGTGTAATTTTTCGTGTAACAAACGTTTCACCTCGCCGAGGACTCTCATGATTGAAGAGTATCCCACTGCAGCAAAACATATTAAACGATTCACGGTAATTGACAGTAATCCAGTGCGCCATTACTTTCCCTACCGCATATGGCGAGCGCGGATGAAACGGTGTTGTTTCCCGCTGTGGTATTTCCTGAGCCATGCCAAACATCTCACTGGAAGAAGCCTGATAGAACTTGGTTTCAATTCCCGTGTCACGAATTGCTTCCAGGAGACGAACAGTTCCCAGAGCTACTACGTCACACGTGTTTACCGCGATGTCAAACGAAACCCTAACATGCGACTGAGCACCAAGATTGTAAACCTCCTGAGGTTGGATTTTATCTATTAAACGCCGCAGTATGCTACCTTCACAAAGATCTCCATAGTGAAGGAAAAGACGGACGTCTTCTACGTGAGGATCGCGATAGAGGTGATCAATTCTCTGTGTATTGAACGAGCTCGATCGGCGAATAATTCCATGGACTTCATATCCTTTTTTTAAAAGCAACTCAGCCAGATATGAACCATCTTGTCCTGTAATGCCCGTGATCAGACAACGTTTTCTTTTCTGGCTCATGGTAGATGTCTCACTCGAGAGTTTTTTATATACCGTCTAAAGACACTTTCCTTGAAACCGAAGCCGAGTATATTACAATAAGTACTCACCTAAGACTGTCAATTATAAACACTACGCAGCCTGTACTAGATGAGGGGATTAAGAGTAATTTGATATCAAATATCAGGGGGAAATACTGGTGTCAATGAAAATGAAAACCCTTGGTTTACTATACAGAATATGAATCGGCTGCATGTACGTCAGGAAATTCTATTGATAAAACTACTGGCCTTTCATTATGGAAAGTACAGGATATACTCAGGAGGTGCTAGCAAAAATCTTTTTGCTTCGGTCCTTCCTTTCCAAGGTTATTCTTGCCTTATACTCCGATTTTGTTCATGCTCCTGAATGGGTACTTATTGCCACGTTCGTTTTGTATGCATTATCCTTCATATGCAGAAAAAAGGGAATAACATTCAGTGTACGAGAATATTCCGTATCACCTCCCCGTCTTCTTTTGTAAACATCCCCATAATTAAGCCGCTGGTCCCATAGATAAAAACCGCAAGGCCCAGGATCGCAGCAAGAGGAAGTCTGTCGCGAAAAAGGATGATAAAAACTGCCATGATAGCTGATGCTGCCAGGCTCTTCAGCAAAGGACCCGCAAACTGAAATCCTTGAAAGAAACGCATAGTTGAATAGAGGTAACAGCCGGCCATAACCATTTTACACGCGATGGTGGCCCAACACGCGCCAAGTATGTCAAAGCGCGGTATCAGGATGACGTTCAAGGCTACGTTCACCAAAGACCCAAGAATTACATAGAGAAGGCAGAGGCGTTCCTTACCCACAGCCTTGAGCAATACGTCGGCCACGATATAGTAAAAAACCAATGGCGCTGAGCAAATCAGCCACGCAAAAGGAACAATCGCAGGGACATACTCACTTTTGTAAATGAGCAAAATAATCTCACGAGCCAGACATACACCCCCTACCGAGATGGGAATCCCAACAAAGAGACTGTAATGCGTCGCTTTAGCATAGAACTTTTTCAGACGCCCTTGCGGGTCGTTGTAGAGGGAGCAGAAAACCGGGTAGATGGCGTTTACGAAGACAAATGAAAACATCAGAATCACACTCAAAATAGTTCCACCCGCATTGTAATAGCCAACAGCCTTATCGCCATGAGGAGAAAGCTTTGGGATAAGGAGAATATCAATGCGATACTGGATCATATTAAAAATGGTGTAGAAAGCAAAAGGAATACCCGCCAGCACGAGGCCCTTCCACATCTGCGGATGGATTACTGCAAAAGGCCAGCCAAAGACCCGCATGTAACAGACAATCCAGGCCAGAAAAATTGCCGCGCTAACCGCAAAGAAAGCGTAGCTAAGGCTGATGACGCCATAGCCCATGGCCAGCAAAACCAGGCAGAGGGTCACCGTGCTTCCCTGGTGTATCGTTTCAATGACAGAGCGGTAGAGCATCTTTTCCTGCGAGTCGAAGATGCTGCGAATAAAAGTGGAAAAGGAATCAAGAATTGCTGAAAGAATAAACCATGTGGTCGCCGCAATGATTGGGGGCGAATCGGGCCGATAGATACGGATGAATACCAGCGTAAAGCCGAACACAATAACTGACAAAACAAGCTTAATGGAAAGAAGGTCGAACGTCGAATCGCGTATTTTGCGTCTTTCCCGTGCAAATGTGCGGATGGACATTGTGCTGAGACCCATGTCAGAGAAAAGTGCCAGAAGGATTGCCAGATTAATGAGGAAAGAGTATTGTCCAAGTCCTGCAGGGCCGAGGCCCCTGGCAATCTTGATGACGAGCAGGAAGGCAAAGCATTTGACGGCCAGTGTCATGACAAAGAGGCCTATAGTGTTAATCGCTATTCGCCGGGAGCGATTCATCTCGAGGAAACCCCTATGCCTGTTTGCGCTCTGACTACACAACGACAAAGTGCTTGAAATATGACCCAACTCCTAGGTATTGTCAATTTCATAAAATGCTCATTCGATACTGAATATAGCTAAATGAAAATCTTACTCGGACATAAATTTTTTTATCTTACAGGGGGAGCAGACTTCTTCTTCTTCGAGACCGGAAGGGTTTTAGAGCGGTATGGCCACAAAGTAGCTTATTTTTCTACCTTGAATGAACGTAATCGTTCCTGCGAATACTCGAAGTATTTCGTCAAGCCTCCTGAATATCGAAATGGTCCTATACTTAGGAGAGTTCTTGATTTTTCAAAAATAATCTATTCAGGAGAAGCAAAAAAACAATTTGCACAACTACTGAGTGATTTTAAACCTGATATTGTTCATTTATTCGCGATAAACATCCATATTTCCCCTTCGATTCTTGATGCATGTAGGAATGCAAATGCGCCTGTCGTAATGTCAAATAACGACTACAAGATCATTTGTCCTAATTATAAGTTGTACCATCATGGCCACCTGTGCGAAGATTGTAAGGGTGGGAGGTTTTACATGCCCATAATCAACAAATGCTGTCAAAACTCCTGGGCATTCAGCATTGCCAGCAGTTTAGAAGCTTATGCACATAACATCCTCAATATCTATCGGCGCAATATCCATACCTTTCTTTTCTCCAGCGAGTTTATGGCGAACAAGGTAAAGGAATTTTGGGGTGCCAACACGTTCCGGTACGCTATGTTGAAGAATCCCTTTGATACTTTCTCATACGATTACTCGGAAAAATATGATGACTTTTGTCTTTACTTCGGGCGTCTTATCGATGAGAAAGGTGTAGATATTCTGATTAAGGCGATGAGTCATCTGCCTTCTTCGGTGCGGTTAGTCATCATAGGGGATGGTCCTCAGTGGAACGAACTGCATACGTTGGCAGATAGACTTAATCTTAAAAATGTGGAATTCGCAGGACCTAAATGGGGAAAAGATCTGAACTCTTATCTTATGCGCGCCCGTTTTGTCATTGTTCCGTCCATCTGGAATGAGAATTTTCCCTACGTGATTCTGCAATCGTTTGCCTCGGGGAAACCGGTTATAGGCAGTAAACATGGAGGAATTCCCGAACTTGTGCAAGATGGAGAGCGTGGTCTTTTATATCCTTCGACTGATCCGGAAAAACTGGCGAATTGCATTCAGCAGCTTTGGAACGCTCCTGAGAAAGCGGTCGCGATGGGCAAGAAGGCTCGGAGTTATGTCGAGAATGAATTTAACGACGAACGGTTTTATCAATCATTGATCGATATCTACAAGGGAGTTTTATCTTGAGAATCATCGTATTTGGCGGCAATGGTTTTATTGGCTCGCATCTTGTAGACCAATTACTGAAAGAAGGACATACTGTTCGCATTTTCGATCATATGCCCGAACCGTTTCGCGCTCCTCTTGATAACGTTGAATACTACACTGCAAATTTTGGCGACCCTTTTGCAATGGCGGAAGCTCTCGAACAAGTCGATATCGTTTATCACCTCGTCAGCACAACGGTACCGGGGACATCTAATCTTGATCCTATTGCGGATATTGAAAACAATCTCGTTGGAACGATTCGGCTCCTCGATCAGATTGTTAAAGCCAATGTAAAACGCTTTGTTTTTATGTCGTCAGGCGGAACGGTGTATGGAAATCCTCGATCACTTCCTATTACCGAAGATCATCCGCTTAGTCCGATTTGTTCATACGGCGTTGTAAAAATCGCCATCGAGAAATATCTTCACGTCTATCAACATCTTTATGGATTGAAACCCGTTGTGCTGCGTGGCTCCAATCCTTACGGACCGAGGCAGGGGCATAAAGGAGTTCAAGGAGTTATTTCTACGTTACTTAACAACTTGCTGAACAATGTTCCAACCAGCATATGGGGAGACGGCTCCGTTGTCAGGGATTACATATATGTTTCGGATTTGGCGAGACTTTGCCTGGAAGCGGGAATGGCGGATAATACGGGAGTATATAATGCGGGCAGCGGAATAGGATATTCTCTCAACGACATTCTTGAATGCGTCGGCGAGATTGTGGGCGAACGACCTCAGATTGTATATGAAGCGTCAAGAGGATTTGATGTAAGAAAAGTCGTGTTAGATATCTCATCGGCAAAAAAATATTTTAAGTGGAAACCTAAAATCGATCTTCGCGAAGGGATTTATCGTACGTGGGACTGGATTAAACAGTATCATAAACATTGAGCAAATATACAACAGCCTTAATTATCTCTTACGCCGATCCGAAATAGTAATGTTTGATGTATTTAATCCCTTTCATCATTTTATCTTTTGTAAGATTTCCATGTTTAATTTCAAATAATACTTTCTTAAATAACTTTTTTATATTTCTATTTACTTTTCTATCTCCATATATTTGCATTTTTTCTAATTTCTCTCTATTAAAGTTGTCAGTCCTAATAATCAAAATCCCATGAGATATTTTCTTTTCATACAAGCTGTTCTTTACAACATATTCGTACAATGGGCTAGTTGGATAGCCTGTAAAAATGTTAAACCATGCAAAGTCTGGCTTAAGTTCCTTGGCAAAGTCGATTGTCTTATATATATCTTCTATTTTTTCACCAGGGACGCCTATTATAAAACTTGCACCTGCTCTTAGTTTAGTCTTCTTAGACAATCTAAACGCATTCCTGACTTGTTTTATTGTAAATTTTTTATTTATATAATCCAATATTTCCTGAGACCCAGATTCAACCCCAAACCATATTAGCTCACACCCTGCATCTTTCATAACCCTTAGCATTTCTTCATTTATCGTGTCTACTCGGCTTTCGCACTCCCACTTAAAATCTAATTTTCTTTTTTTGATTTCGTTGCAAACATCAATAACTCTCTTTGCATTTACTGTAAATAGGTCTTCTCTAAAATATATTCCCTTTGCGTTGTATTCATTAATTAAGATCTCAATTTCATCCACAACATTCCTGGCACTTCTAAATCTGTACTTTCTTCCGAAAACTACATTATTGCTGCAAAAGGCACAGGAGAAGGGACATCCTCGTGAAGTGCCTATAGGATAAACTGGAAAAGCATACAAATGCGATTCCTCAATATATTTATTCATAGCAAATAAATGTCTTGCTGGAAAAGGTAATTCATCGAGATTGTCAATAAGTTCCCGTTTGGGATTAATAACAATCTTTCCATTCTTTCTAAATACTATCCCTCTAACATCATCATAAGATTTTCTTCTCTCAATTCTATGCCAAAGTTCACAAGCTGTTCTCTCTCCTTCGCCATATACACTTATGTCAAAACAATCATATTTGAGCGGATAAGTCGGCAATGCATTACAATGAGCACCTCCAATTACTATTACAATTTCTTTATCAATCTGTTGTATCAACTCTGCAATCGCTATCGCTCTTTGAAATGAGATAGTATCTGAAGTTATTCCAACTATTTCAGGAGATATCTTGAGGATTCTATCCCTTAAAGAATCATCATCAAGTTTTTCTGCGGCGACATCTATAAGCTTAACCTCGTGATCCTTCTCTAATACTGCAGCGATATATCCCAAACCCAATGGGAAAGCACATTGACCCCCAATTCCATACATTTTCGGTGAATCAGGGTTGATCAACAATGTTTTCATCCTTCATCAGCCTCCTTTATGCTCTTTGCCTTCTGCCAAATTGCGAAGAAATGCGGCAAATGCGGCTCCCATCTCATTCCAATCATAGTTCGTGCTGGCAATCTGGTGCCCTATCGCTCCGCGCTCTGTCAGATCCGGCAAACCCATTATCTCCCTGAGCTTATCGGCTATCAGCGCCGGCGTACTATCAGCAATGAAAAAACCCGCAGGCGAGTCGTCCAGGACAGAGCGATGTGCCCAGATATCAGTGACGAGAACCGGTTTGCCTACGGCAAGGTATTCTATGAGTTTTAGCGGAGAACTCTCCTCCCACCATTTCAATTTCAGCAGCGGTACCACACCAATGTCACTGCCGGCAATATAGAGCGGAACCTCCGCGTATGGCTTTCGTCCCAGCAATCTAACGTGCTCTTCAAGCGCATTTTCCTTGATCATCTTCTGAATCTTCGCTTCGATGGGCCCCTTCCCTAGAATCACAAACAAGATGTGCGAAAATTCCTCCTTGAGCATCTGGACGGCCCTCACGACATTCTCTATGCCGCGATTGTAATCCAGCACGCCGTGATGGAGAAGCACAAACCGCACGGTTCCGTAAAGCCTGGCCTTAAGCGCAACGCTGTCTGAGCGTGGATGAAATAGGCTAAAGTTGACTCCAGATGTCCACACACAGACGCGATCTTCCTGAAAGCCGAACTGGGCCAGAATGTTTTCCTTCATCTTTTCGGTAATCACACTAAGGCCGTCAAAGCCCCACCGTGCCAAGAATAAACCGATTCGATATCGCGTAATTTTCAAAAAGCCGCGAAAAGTTCCTACGTAGTTGACCGGGCCAGAGCGAACATCAAGAACATACGTTCGGCGCCGATGGCGTCGTAGCAAAAAATCAATTACACGTGCGGCAACAGCATGAGGCACCACATGATAATTCGTGATCAAGATCCGTTCAGGACTCCTGAGAATATGCAAAAAAAGCATCCAGTTCAAGTAGATGTAGGCCAGGACACTGTTTGACGGCAATTTGAAGAGCGTTGTTTTGTAAAATCCAGGCACTTCGATTGGGACTTTGCGGAACGCAAAAAATGCTCGCGTTCTAATTCCTCGCTTTCCCAGCACTCTGGCCATTTCCCCCCGGCTTGTAAATTGTGGCGGATCATCCAGGACAATGGCAGTCAACCATAGTGCTGAGAGTTCTTCCTTCTGCACATTATCAGACGTTGGCTTTGCTTGCTCCATTATAGATTCCGGGAATTAGACGAACCGACGCTTAGCACCGTAACGCCTTCGCCACGAAGAACCCTTTGCTCCTTCTCCGCACCTAACAGGCCATACGACTGGCGTCTTGGCCATCCGCTGGAAAGGATTTGATGATTGTAATTCACAGTAATAGCCCAAAAGCAGTTTTTCCTAAATTGTAAAAAACACCAGCATTTCTATTTACTTCCCCACGGACTACGATGATCAATTATTATATATTACCCACAGCTGCTTGCATCTGTTTTGCTCTTCGGTCGCTCTTCAAGCAATACATCACTCCAGCCCACAGCCACAGATAATATGCGAAATACTGAATCTCCCAGACATTTATTACCGGTGTAACAAACGTGGCCAGTATCAGTGTGGCCACGAATCCCCTCGAGATCCCTTTCCAGAACAAATCTGTGGTGGTTCGGTACGCCTCGATGGTCATCCGCCAGAACTGAATGATAATCAGATAGAATAAGACGAGTCCCAGGTAACCATATTCCACACCTGTGGCAATGATCTGGGAATCCACTAAATGCTCAACACCAGGTGTTACCTTGTAAACATAGGCCTGAGCCAAAGGAGGCTCAAAACGGCGCGCAGCATAGGACGAGTACGTACCAGGACCTGTGCCAATGAGCGGACTCACGCTGTGGTGGTGGAGCACGTCCCATCCAATCCCATAGTAAGCGATACGCCCAGCTTTTCGAGGATCTGTTTCAGCACTGATATTCGTCTCCAAAGAATAGGTCAAATCCCAATCAACCAGCATGTTTTTAACATAATAGATAGATCCAAGTATCATAACACCCACAAGAATGAGCCCAACGAGTAAATACTGAGGCCTCCTGATGTCTTTGTAAAAGAGCCAGAGAATAAAGAATGGAAAAATGAGAAGGCCGACACGGGAACCGCACATGATGAAAGGAACGAGAAGATAAAGGGAGAACAAAATCAGAAAACTGCTGGGATAGCGCCTGTAGCCGGCCTGAAAAAGACCGAGAAGAAAAGCGATGTGGATCAAAAGAAAAAATCCCACCGCATTCGCTCCACCCTTTCCCATGGTGCCGACAAAAATATCCGGGGCATTCTGCTCGCGAAAAATAATCTCGGCAATGTCCCACTGCCCGATCATAACGGGTAACTGTATCGCAGCAATTCCAAGAGAGATAAGAAATAATTTCCGTATAAACACTCTTGGAAGATCAAGATTCACGATTGCGTAAAATATGAGCGCGTACTGCATGTGCTGGCGCATGCCGAACATGGCCTCGAAAAAAGGTGCACCGTTCAGTATCGTTGAGATGAATGCTACGAGAATAAACAGAAGAAGCGGCACATCAATCGCAGTAGGTGTCCATATTTTACCTTTCCGATTTATATTTCCACTCATCCATGCTAATGTAATTATCAGGAGGGTAAATTCGTCGAGAAGCACTGCATATTTCACAGCCGTCTCTCCGAACGGTTTGGTCAAAAAATATTGAAGTGGGACAAAGCAAGTTGCGATGGCTAATCCCGCTCTGGGATACGCAAATATCGCTATGGAATAGGCAAGAGCGAATGGTAACATAATCAGTATGGGTACGTATCTCTTGAAAGCAGGGAGAATTAGATAAGCAAGAGGGAGGAGGCTAAACAGCACTACAACTGCCAACGAAGCCAGCCATAAGACAACCGTATCTTTACGTATAGACTCATTCTTTATCATTGGCAGGAGGAACGTCCCTTAAAGGGTGGGTCTAAAAAAGTATTAGAGATGTCTTAAGGAGTATTTAGTCTTCCTTTTTTAAGCGGTAAAACTCTCTCAGCTGCACATAATACAATCTTAGCAATATTAAAACGATAACCAGGCCGGTTGAGCCGCACGTGCCAAGTACCACGATAGCTGACCTGGTAGGAGCAATCCGATAGTCGGGCGCAACGGCCTTACTTGCAATCTTCACAAAATCAAATTCTTCATTCTTGCTTATTTTAGCAGCTTCACTCACGGGCGCCAATAGCTTATACGTATCTCTTAACTTTTCAACATCTCGCGTCAGCTGTGCCAGTTCAATCTCTTTGCGAACCGTCAGCTTGTCGATCTCCGTTTTCTTGTCGATTTCCATCTTTGCAATCTCGAGTTCTTTTTCCTTTTTAAGCTTTCGTAAGCTGTCGGTCTCATTAACGATGCCTTTCAGTTCTCTGGAAAGAAGCTCGCGCGTTGCAAGGAACACGCTGTGTTCTACTTCGGTTTCTTCCGCCTGTTTACTAAGCTCGACATGGGTCGGATTGATCTCTTCGGACGTCATGCTGAGTTTTTCGATATCTTCCGGTTTTACGGGGCTTCCTTGAGCTGCGATCACCCATTCCCAGAACGCATCTTCGGTGATTGACTTCCTGAGCGCTATAGTAGGGGGCAATTCTTTAAGCTGGGTGCGCTGCTGTTTCAGCTTCCTGTCGGTAAGATCAATTTTATATTGAACCGCAGCAAGCTCACTTCTGAGCTCTGCAATCGTTTTGTGCAATTCTTTAAGCTCTTCCTCCATTCGTTCGATATTCCACACGCTGCTAAACTCGGTGATCCGCTCGTCCCATTCTTTTTCCGTATCAGCGATAGTGTCCGCGTAATAGAGGGTGCGAGTAGTTAGGGTCGATTCAGCAGGCAGGAGGTTATTAGTTTCAAGTGCGGTGAACTGGTCGAGAACAAAATCCGCGTAACCCTCAGTACCTTCGACCATCATTGAGCTTACCCAGGAAACAAACTCCTCCGCCCATGTATTAGCAATATCGCGGGCCGCTGAGGGCGTGTCACTCTCAACCCACAAGGTTATGAGCGGAGAATATTGCACTTCAGCACCGTATTTCTCTCGAAGAACATCAACGCCTACATTTCTCTTTAGCTCTTTCAATGTGATGTCCAGATTAAGTACTCGCTTAACCCTATCGAGCAAAGAATCGGAAAAAAGAATCTTCCTATAGGTTTGAGCGGAAAGCTCATCAGGACTCAGTTCTGCCTGCCATTTCGGAGCCATTACCAGAAGTGAAGCATAGGCTCGATAGGTCTTGGGCAGTATAAAACTCACCGCTGCGGAAAGTATAAGAGAAATGAAAAAGACTGTCAAAATCAAATAACGTCTTCCAGAAAATAGGTCAATTAGCTCAACAAAGGAAAGAAACTTGAACTGACTGCGCCACTCTTTTCGCTCTCTTCGAATGTCGTTCATATATCCATGCTCCAATTCAATAATTGAGAATTAAGGGTGACATTTTTGTGCCGATAGTCAAGTCAATTTTACTCTCGTGATTAAGCTGATCCTCCAGATTGTTACCATAAAGAAGTAAGGTAATGTTCAAGTTTAAACCGCCTTCTCTATTTCCTGACCAGGGCATTCATTAACTCAATACAGATCATACCCCGTGAAAATTGCGCCACGCAAAACGCTTGGTTCTTCCCCTAACGGGCCAAGCGATCTACATCTCGGCTATTTGCTACGCTGGACTAAATGACTGCAACTCGAAGTACGAGCCTGGGGGCACAGGAAGATTCAATACGTCACATAACCGCCTAATAAGTCCCTCGGGGGCACATGCAGCAGGACAGCCCGTTGTATAAACAGGTTACAGTCTTCCTCTTTGCCTCCAGCCGTCACCATCTTATCGTTAGCAAATTCAATTTCGACAGTATGGCTGCCACTGTAAATGTTGACAGGGATGCTATACGCTCTCCAATTGGGACTGTCCGCGTAAAATGCTTGCGGATCAGATTCATCAATCTTGACGTACATTAATGGCCATATTCCTCCGGCTGACATGCCACGAGCTATAACGGTAAGAAGGTAGACGCCGTCACTGGAAACTTGCATGGTAGTTCGTGCCGTACCATTACTAACGAGTGCCTTCACTTCGTTATTGTTTTCCTTATTAAACGCGAAATCCGTTTTCGCCCGCTTTTCACCCACTGTTCTGCCCTCAAGATTTTCCTTTACCAGTGCAATAGCCGGGCTTGTTTGACTGTCGGAGGCACCTGGCGATAGCTGCCGGTATCTGAGGTAAGCATTAAAATTCCATGGATTGATTTCAACTTCTCTGTATAAGAGTTCCTTTGCTTGCTCGGGCCCGTCGATTTGCTCCACAATCAGAGCCATCAGGTAATTCACTCCAGGTATTTCAGGCTGGATCATGCGCAGAGTTTCAAGCGAATCTTTAGCCTCTTGGTATTTCCCCATCCTTAGGTGGAGCAAAATCTCGCCATACATTCGCTCCGTTCTACCAGCAAAACGGGTACATGATGAGTAAATTCTCCCATCCACAAGTTGCCGGAAACACTCGCCGAAATCCTTGTGTGTATACAGACCTGATGTTGTAGACATGTCCGTCACCAACATTTCATAGGCGTTCAAGCCACGGAATTGAGCATTATCCAAATAGAACCTGGCACGATCCATATCACCTTCTTGATAATATAGCGAAGCTAATAATGCGCATGGCTCGGCCTTCTCGGGAAATTTGCTGTTTGTTAGCCCAAGGAAATCCTCTGCCTGATCTGTCCTGCCTCTGTTGATATAGGTTTCTGCCAGATAAAGATGCGTTAAGTAAACATCATCATCCTCATTCAAAGCATCAATTAAGAACCGTTCTGCAGACTGATAGTCGCGTTCAACATAGGCAATAATCCCTTGAACAAATGGAACACGATACGTATCCCGATCCAGTCGGGATAAAGGTTCCGTAATTGGGAAGTCACTGAAAGAGTTCTTCGCAGCATCAAGATCACGAGCCAGAAGGGAGTGTATCCCCAGAGCCCAGTACACTTCCCTGTCAGGCTTGGCCATGT
The DNA here is from genome assembly GCA_030613245.1 of Candidatus Sumerlaeota bacterium. Classification (GTDB taxonomy): domain Bacteria; phylum Sumerlaeota; class Sumerlaeia; order MWCT01; family JAUWMI01; genus JAUWMI01. Next base: position 4,340 of record JAUWMI010000024.1, on the reverse strand, counting down.
TTTCCAATTGCTTGGCCAACGCGAAGGCCTTCTCATTGTCGCCCAGATGGTTATGAATAAGAAGCATGTGGTGCAGAACCGTTGGGTCAGAAGGGTAACGTTGATTCAAAGGACGAAGCAGATCAAGCGCTTCTTTGTAAAGCCCTCGGCTGATAAGATAATGGCATTTATTTTTCATGAAAAAGGTATGGTTTCCCCGAATAAGAACCGCAATAGCTACACCTCCCAGAAGAACCACGATAAGCAACACAATAGTGGCTCGCCCCAGGCGTCGGGGTTTGCTCTCATGGGACTTGGTCTGCATAGAAACTGATATCCTCTAGTTACTCAAAACCAATCAGATCTAACAGTCTCTGCCAACATACAAGGAGCGCGCAGTAAAATCTGAAGTGTGCATTGGACTAGTTCACAGTCTGAATCCTTTTAAGGAGATATTCGCGATCATAAAAAGGATTCTCTCTCTTTCGCTGTTGGAGAAAAGCCCAATAATGATAGTATCTGCCCAATCGCCGCTTTCCAGATATATCGCTCGCTACACCCATTAAGTATAGTGAGTTGGCATTAAGACAATCGCTTCTGAGGATGGCAGATAGTTCTTCCTTGGCCTGCTCAACATCGTTCGTTCGCAGATAGGAATATGCCAAATAGTTTTGCGCCACTACATTGCTGGGCACCATAAGATTCGCCTGACGAAAAGTCTCAATTGCCATGTTGTAATTGTGTATTTTTAAATAAATGGAGCCGATTTGCATAAGGCCGTTAAACGAGATAAAACTCTTTCTTGCAAGGAGAGCCTCGTTGAGTGCCTCCTGATAATTTCGTGTCTCCACGTAATAGCGAGACAAGAGAAAATGAGCAAACCCGTTCGAGGAATCAAGTCCGAGAGATCGTCGCATATTTTGGAGGAATTCCTGAGCATTTCCTTTGAGCCGAGCCTGGTTGATAAAATACTCCCCACCAATCTTGCGGATAGCCTGAACCTCCAAAAACACCAAGAGAGTCAATACCACCAGGCCCAGTAGTAATCCGCTCCAGCGCGTGTGCCTACTCATACTATCCGTGAACCCCCAGGCGCGGGTACCTATTGTATTGATATAATCCACATCCTCTTATCCGCAGGTTCAATAAACTACACGTGCTTCTACCATTAATCCCTTAATCCTGTCAAGCTTCTCTAGTACAGCGCCCACACTCATGAACGCGGTTCTGTACCTCCGCCCCCTCTCCATTGCGCCCTGATATGGAAGTATCTGCTTGTTGGCCCCCTGGTATGCTCTGCCCTAGAGAAAAAGATAAACAGAACATACCTCCTCTTACAACATTAATCTATAGACCCCTGCCCGACCCCTTTCGCTGATATCAGCGCCTAAGATTCCACCTCGGTGTTATATCATGAGGCGCGAGAATCTCGGGTATTGTTACCCCATTGGGAACATAAATGACCTCTGCTCCGTTAGTGCTGATGACGACTCGGTTCGCCTTGCGACGCAATACTTCTACAACATCTTCAATATCCTCACGTTCCCAATAAATTTAAAAATAAACTCTCATATTTATCCGTAACCGTTTCCCAAGAATAACATTCCTGAATTCTTCTCAGTGCTTTTTCTTTATACAATTTAATAACTTCCGGTTTATCTATTATGTATTGCAATTTTTTCCTTAAATCTTCTTCGTCGTTTTTTGCGTAAATTAATCCTGCATCACCAACAACTTCAATGTTTCCTGGTGTTCCGTTCGCAATAACACAATTTCCAAAACCCATCGCCTCTACCAACGCCGGCGGGGTGCCGCCTACCTCTCCGGCATGAATATAGCAATATGCATTTGACTGAAATTCTTTGTATCCCGTTCCAAAAACATAGCCTGTAAAAATTATTCTATCATCGCTTTTCGCTAAATCGTAAAGATGTTTTTTATACTCTAAAGCATACAGACTATCACCAACCATTATCAGTTTTTTCTTCGTGTTAACATTTGAAAATGCTTTAATTACTCTATGCGCATTATTTTCCGGTTCAAACCTGCTGACATACAAAACATATTCTTCCGGCTTTACACCAAATTTATCTAAGATTTGATATGTATTTAATTTCCCAACATTTGCACCATAAGGGATGAATTTAGATTTTTTACGGTATCTATTCCAATAATACTCTTGAATAACTTTTGCATCTGATACAATTTCATTTGGAAAAATAGAAGAGAATATTTCACCAAGTAGATACCATAATTTCCCCAGCCAATTCCATTTTGTTCTTTTTCTCTCTATCCCGTCCACATTGACAAGAACTTTCTGCCCGACTAACCTTGGGATAAAAGCAAAAACACTGTTTGCCGCATTACAAATAAGAATTACATCATACCGATGAAACAGCGAATGAATAACCGAGAGAAAAGTGTGGCATACTGTGTCTAAATATTTATGAGAGATCGTAGGCAGAATTACAATTTCACATCCTTTATAGTAATCCCCCGTTTTGTAGTCCTTTATAATATTAGATCGGCCATAAACAATAACATGATGTCCTTTCTCAGCCAATCTTGGAGCTAACTGTTCGGCAAAAGTTTCAAACCCCCCATATTTTGCAGGTATCCCCCTAATCCCCATCATGGCAATCTTCATTTTCTATCTTACTCCCTATTTTAACCAGTGGTATTTTGACAAATACTCTTCTAAACACACCTTCCAATTTCTCATTTTATACAATCCTCTTAGTTTCAATTTTAATGGCGAAAGTTTCTCGGAATATGGCCGTGGAGCAAAATACTCTTTTTTAAAAAAATCGGAATCCACTTTTGTAAGTTTTATTCTTTTTTCTAGATTCAAAATTTTCAGGATTTCTCGAGCAACATCATATCTGCTTCCTTCCCCCTTACATACCATATTATATATGCCGAAAAAACTGGAGTTTATAACCTCTAACATATTTTTAGCGAAATCATATGTATAAGTAGGAGTACCCAATTTATCAAGAACCACAAAAAGTTCTTTTTTCCCCGAATTAATTTGATCTATTATTTTTTTTACAAATTTTTTATCTTTTTCCGGACCGCCGCCCATCATCCACCCTGGCCTAAAAATAAAATACTTTTCCAAATGAGATTTGAAAAATACTTCTCCCGCGTATTTAGATTTGCCATAATAATTTATCGGGTTGGGGCAATCATAATCATTGTATACATCTTGCTTGCCATCAAAAATACCAGCAGTTGAAATATGAATTGCCAAAATGTTGTATTCTTTACATAAAAGGGCTATGTTTTCCGTCCCTATAGCGTTTGTTCTATATGCTTCGTTTGAATTTTGCTCACAATACTCCAAATCGGTTAAAGCGGCTAAATGAAAAATAACCGTAGGCTTAAATTCAATGATCTCTCTTTTTACAGATTGATAATCTCTCACATCCAAATAGGAAATCCATTCTTTGTTTACATCTATATCTGTGGCTTTAACAACACAGATTCTAGAGAAACTTGAATAAATCGCTTCTCCCAGCATTCCGCCACAACCGGTGACCAGAATCCTGGTATCTTTTGTTATCACTTTTCACCTCCGCATCTCATTCGCTTCCAATAATGAATTAACATAAAACATGCTACACTATCCGGAGAAGTGGCTCTCCTCCAGTGATGTTTGCAAAAGTCATGCTCGGAAGCTTTTCCATATCTGCAGGCGTGATCTCATCAGCCTTATTTGATGAATGCTGCCAGGTGTGACACATATAGCAACAAGCGTTACACCGGTAGGTAACAACAATAATACCTTCCATTTACGTCTCCCTAGAGGGGATACAGCATGTCTCACCTCCCCATGAAAATGAGAAGGTAAGTTCACATCACAAAGTATGCGCCCAATGTAATTCTTAATGCTCACGTAAATGAGTTGTAGAAAATATGGGTGCGCCCGGTCCCGGACATCAATATGTTCCTGGAAGAAGCACGAACGGCGATTAGCAAATCTTCTATAACTCAGCCGAAATAGTGCGATTCATGTGAAAACATCTAGATCAAGCCCCTTACCTGCAACAACTAATAAGAAATAATTCCGCAAGTTTTGCATACATTCAAGTAAAAATCGCAACAGCCAACAAATTCGCAAAAGAAATATACACCTGCAGAACACATCCTAACTCAAAGCGGATTCATTAAGGACTTTATCCGAGCCACTATACTTAGTTACAAGTTCGATTTATCGAGTAATTAAAATGATGGAGATTTTGGCTGCGATAGAGAAAATCGAGGCGACCCAGGGTCGCGTATATAATATCGGCGGGGGGGCGCAGAATCAGATCTCGCTCTTAGATTTCCTCGAGCAATTGAGGAAGTTGCACAACAAA
>JAUWMI010000060.1 GCA_030613245.1 Candidatus Sumerlaeota bacterium | reverse complement strand
AGGGTAACCTTCAGGCTTTCCATGAGCTGTTCCCGAGTGCGTTCCTGACAATTCACCCCAGGCACTTCCTCAATCCAACCGATCCACCAGTCGCCTTCCCTTTTTATTACTGCCGTGTATTGATTATTCATTGAAACACCTCCTGAGTTTCTTCTTGACACCTAACGGGTGAAATCAGCGGCGGCGCGGCGAGTTCCAGTACCGATTTTCCCAGAACTGTAGGAAATGCGGGAACACCAACCTCAATTTCATTTCTCTTGCGGTTCAGGTTGGCCTCGCTGCACTCGCTGGAGCTTGCGCTCTTCGCGGATTCCGAACGGGTCAATGCTGAAGTCAAAGAGCTGGGAAGCAAGCGGCAAGCAAGCCGCCCATTTCGAGAAGCCTGCTCCCAATAGCAATGCAAGCATAGTTACTCGATGCATCCAACAATTGTTTAGATGGTTTCCGTATAAGAACCTTTATCTGTCGCATTGTCGGCACAACACGCCGAACTGCGTCAGCGGACAATTCCTTTTTGTTTTACAAAAAATAATTTAAAGATTTATTAAATTCACGTCAAGTCTTTTTAGAGATGAATCTTTTGAGTTTACTCTAAAAAGTACATTATGTCGTCTTGTGATTAAGAATAGCCACAGAGTCTCAGAGACACAGAGACTTTCCAATCCGAGTATTCGCAGAAGTACAAGGAGATGGACATCAAAAAAAGAGGGGCAGCTACGCTGCCCCTCTTAATCGCCAGAATTTCCCTTATGGTCAGTCGTCCTCTTCAGTTGCTGTTGCGTGTTTCTCTGTTTCCGAAACGGGGGTATCAGTTGGCTTTTTTTCGTGTCGATCCTCGACACGGCAGCTCTTGGACAGTCAGGTGCTGATGCCGAACCTGGGCAGGATGAATTTTTGCAGGCCGATCCAGAGAAGAATAATACTTGCCAATATCAGAATGTCTTTCATGAGATTCTCTTCCCGATTCGTGTGATGCTTTCCAGCAAACAATACAATTTTGAATATCGCTCTGGTACGCCCTGCTATCTGTAAGCCATATTACAGGCCACAAGAAATTCTCATGCGGCATCTTTCACCGGTGTTATGCATTGCCCTATTCCTCTGTGTTTCTGGTTTCCAGGTCTGCCAGCTTGATTGGCATGACGAGGTACAGGGCGTTCTGTCCGTTCGTCTCGTTAAAAATAACAGGGGCGCTGGGTGATTTCACCTTCATGATGGCTTCCTTCGTATCAATCACCCTCAGGACGTCCAGTAGGTACTTGTAGTTGAACGCAATGTCGAAACCACTTCCATCGTAGCTCACAGGCACGGAACCTTCGAACGAGCCAATGTCAAAGGTCATTGCAGAGATAAGCGCTTCGTTGGGCCGGAATTTGATAAGAATCGAATTATTTTTCTCCTCCGAGATAATGGCGGCCCGGCGAATACCCTGGATGAACACCTCCTTGGTGAGCGTTATCTGGTGCACAAAATCTTTCGGGATAACCATCTCATAGTTGGGGTAGGTTCCTTCGATCTTGTTGGAGACGTAAAGGACGTTGTGCAGATCGAAGGCAATTTGGCGCTGGCCGAGTGTGATGCGAAGGGTTCCTTCGTCGCGCAGGCTTTTCTGTAGCTCCGACAGAATTTTCTGCGGCATAATGGCCGACGCCGTTGTGCCCCCTTCGCAGCGCTCAAGCTCGACCTGAATAAAGCCCAGCTTTTTGCCATCAGTGGCCACGCACTTCAGCACCTTATCCTTAATGTCCATAAAGACCCCTAAGAGCACACGGCGCGGGTCCTTTTGCGGCACTGCAAATAGCGTCTTATTGATAACCTGTTTGAAAGTCTTCTGGGGCATCTCAAATGAGAGCAGCGGCTCGACATCAGGCCAGCGAGGGAAATCCTCCGTTGGCATTGTTGTGAGCGAGTAGTTATTTGTTCCGCAGCTAATCTTCACCAGCTTGTCTTCCAGGCTAATAGTGATACTGGCATCCGGGAGTTCCCGCACAATTTCGGCAAAGGTTGCTGCCGGAATCGTCGTCTCCCCTTTCGTTGCAGTCTCTGCGGCGACCTCGCACTTCACGCACGACTCCATGTCGCTGGCAATAAATGTGGCTGTTTTTCCCGACGCCCGGACGAGAATGTTGCCGAGGATTGGCAGAGGGCTCTGCGGAAGGACAAGGTGGTGCACCACGCTGGTCGCATAGGCCAGATCCTCTTTTTTAAAAACCACTTTCATAGCAGCCGCTCCTTTTTACAAAGTGAGAATTTTTCTTTCCCAGCTCCTGCAAACAACCGGTGCTTGGGCATGCAAAACCAGCCAGTCAGAAGGGTTTGTTTTCCTGGCATACCAGTATATCCACTAAGAGATACCACACACTCGCGGGGCGCATGGTCATGCGATACTCTTGCGGTAACAAAAAACCGCACGTTAGTCCGCTGCACCATGCAAACCAAGATTTCTCTATCAGAGCCTCTGGGTGCTTTCAAGTAGATTTTTTCCTCTGCGTCTCCTTTACCATGCGGTTGAGGATCGCAGCCTTGATCTCCAAGAGCCCTGCTGCAAGGAAGAGAGCAAAGAAGGGCAAGATGGGATAGAAATAGCGTGTCTCTAGGGGCAGTAGGCCCGGTCGTAGGGCATCCACCACCGTTGGCACAAGAAATGGTACGAGCATCGAGCTCAGTACAAGCCCGTCAGACGTGCTCAGGCCTCTTCGATAACGCCATATTCCGAAGCCAATTGTTATGGCGAAAAGGAAAAACACTACATGGTATAAGATTGGCGAGGTGCTGGCATTGAGCACCATCCACGGTGCATAGGAGAAGAGCAAAGGCCAGAAGAGCGAGATGCAGACAGTCGCGTTGTGAAGGAGCTCCGGGAAAAAGGAAGTCAGCGACAGCGCTCCAGCAGAGGGCCCAAGCCCTAGCTGGTAGGCCATGCGACTTCCCCAGAAAAGTAGAAAGAGCACTATGCTGAGTAGAATGGGGGCAACATACCAGGCCCACCTGCGGCTTGGCGTGGCCTGCAGCACCGTTATCACTCCATACGCTGGAAGAAAGAAAAGCGCAATATAGCTGGTCAAGTAACTCAGAAAAAGCAAGATAGCGAGCGCTGTAGAGAACAGAATACGCCCGAGAAGTGAACCCGGCATTAGAGGCCACAGGAGGTGGAGTGCGAGAATGAATATCGCAACAAATGAGTAGCTTCGAATCACCGTATCCCAGAAAATGGCAAAGCCAGAACACGCGAATATCAAACAGCCGTACACTGCGATACCCGGCTTGTCAGGGTAAAGACGTGTGGCCAGAATCCATAGGAGCCATATACTGATAAGCGCCCCCAGGACATTGAGCAGTCGAAGAAACCAGAGCGGGGCTAGCATATACCTTTCCCACAAGGCTGGATGAATCCCATCAGCCAGTACGGCAGGCTCGCGTCCTTGTTCGCTAACGAGAAATTCGGCTGGCGCCGACCGCGTGCCAAGCCGGTAGTCAATAAGGTGTATAGTTGTAGCTGCAGGTGAGGTGCCGAACAGCTGGAGCCCAGCCAAGTTCCATAACCGGAGCGTCCAGAAATAGAGGGGTGGGTGTACGTCTTTCGCACTTAGGCGCGCAATTGTTTTAAAATTCTGTGTGGCGAGTGCTGCGGAGAAACTTTCATCAATCCAGAAGCAATGGCACAGGTGGCCCACTCGCATGCCAGTGGCCAGCAGAAGAATTGCGCACAGAACATAGCGGCCTCTCTTCATCGCCGTGTCCGCTCACGCACAGTGGTGGCTCCCGATGCTACCTTATTGTTCTCTCCGACAGGATGGTACTAAACAGCCGGACATCACAATGCTACCCTTATGCTGCAGGTAAATAATGTTTGACTCATATCTCACCTCTTCATATATTGCAAAGCAAAACTGCGGGACATTGCTTTCTTAGATATTGAAGCCGGACGGTTTGCCTCGGGGAGAACTCTACATACAACGGAGACAACGCCGTGCTCAACTTTTTGGCTACCCAACAACTGGTTCTCAAAGGTGATAAGCTAGCTGCAAAAGGGCAACATGAGAAGGCAATCGCGCTCTATTGCGAGGCTCTGAAGCGGCGCCCTGCCGAGCACCAACTCTACTTGCAGATCGCACGACTGTCCGTAGAGGCGGGAGAGTTTCATCAAGCCGAAAAGGCTCTGAATACCGCTTTGGAATTCTCGCCCGAAAACCCTTCCTATTATCTCTTTCTCGGGCAGGTCTATTTTGATTGGGGCCGCTACGACAGTGCTGTGCAGGTGCTGGAGCATTGTTTAGCGCTTCAGCCAGAGAACCAGCTCGCGCAGAATTATCAGGCCCTTGCCCTGTATAAGAAAGGCCACACCAGCGAGGCGCTCGAGCGCCTCCGCCGCGATGGTATCAGTCACAATGTGGATTTTCTCTGTCGCCTATCCCTGACGTTTGAGGAAGAACTCCTGAAGCATCCGGATCGGTTCCCACCACCCGGGCTGGAAGAAACGATTTCGCGTCGGCTGTTGCTTCGGCGCTGGTACAAACACACGGCGCATCTGCCACTCCTTAATCGGGTGATACGTTTTTTTCTAATTCGAAACTATTCTCGTCGCAGCTCCCGGCTGCTCCATTACGGTAATCCACAAGGTGCACTCGAGGTCTTTCGGCTCATTCTCCAGCTCGATCCCCACAACAAAGAGGCCCACTTTGGCCAGGGCATTGCCTATATGGAGATGCATGACTATAGCAAAGCGAAGCGTAAATTCCTCGAATTGACTTCCCTCTATCGGGATGATCCCTTGTTTTCCGCCTACCTGGGCTTGTGCTATTATCACCTGGGGAACTACCATACCGCTGAGACATTGCTCAAGCGCAGCTCAGTCGAAGGGCCGGAGGACTATTCAGCGAATTACTATCTGGGGCTCAGCTATCTTGCACTCGGGCAAAAACAGGAAGCCCGCAAGTACATGAAGATTGCCTACGAAAAATATCACGTAGATACCTGCGAGGAATCCCTCAAAAATCTCCTGGAGCGCATGCTGTAGTCTTCATGATTGATGTCATAGTGGTAGAAAAAGCCCAGAAGCGCCCAGGCCACGCGGCCAGTACGACACTATAGTCGTACCCAAAAGATTCAAGCGTCTCATCAAACATGCTATGGGCTAATCCAAGTACCGCAGCTACTGGCTGGTTGAGCACTTCGGGGTTAACCGTTAAGGTTTCGGAGGGGGCGCCGGTTAAGCAAAAAACGATTGACATGAAGGCTGCCTAATGGCATTTATAAAGCGAATAGTATAAGTGGATAGATGTGCTGTGCCACTTGCAGCAAAAAGTATTTGTTAGTCATTTGAAACGTTTCAACACGTTAAAGAGGAGGTGAAATTGCATATGCGAGGCACATGGTTTCGCGGATTTACTTTGATTGAACTCCTCATTGTCGTGGCTATTATTGCTATCCTTGCTGCCATCGCAATTCCCAATTTCCTCGAAGCCCAGGTCCGATCAAAGGTCAGTGCTGTGCGAGCGGATATGCGCACAGTCGTTACCGGCCTTGAGTCCTATGCGGTTGATAATAACAATAAGTACCCACCTGTTTTGAATCCCCCGGCGGTCAGTTATTTGAACCGATTGCGGCCTCTGACAACTCCTATTTCATATTTAACAAGTATCTCTCCTGATCCATTTAATAAAGCACGAGGCGAGGCCATCGGGGTGAATCCTGTACAGGACCCAAACGGACGGCTGATTCCTGCAGTGGAGCGCCGCGTGCTGATTTACTGGGCCCCGCCGTGGCTGATTGGTGGGCTTGGAGGGGATCCTTTGCATGCCACTTTATCACAGGCAACGCGCGACATCCTGTTTCGCGAAATGCCTGAGGAGGCTACCAGGAATCCGAACTGGGTCTTGATTAGTTTAAGCCCGGATCAGGACTTCGATGCCACTGATGGCGATGACGGGACCGGATGGCCGAATGCCATTCAGCTTTACGATCCCACAAATGGCACGATTAGCGATGGCGATATTGTGCGCACGCGGCAATAGAGGGAGATTTACAATCCTAAGGTTCGCACTGGCGTCAATTTGTCGAGGCGTTCAATTGAACACCCATTCCTCAGGGCTTGCTCTGAATGGAAGCCGGACGGCTCGTGTCTGGAAAAGGAGGACAAGGTTGTGAGACGTGCAATTGTATGTATTGGAGTGCTCATGCTCCTGGCTCTTCACGCGCCGCAAAGCGGGTTTGCGTTATGGGTACGTGAGAAGACCTTGAGTCTGAGCGACGTATTTACCACCGACACTGGGAATCCCAATGGCACAAATTCATATCCGGTTGACATCAGCCCGGATGGTGTGGTTGCTCTCGCGGCTTTTCTCGCTACGGATCCGCAGGGGGTTGATAATGTCTCGATTGTGAAGGTGGAGAACGTCCGGAGTGCTACGCCGGTCTTTTCTATAATTCCCGGCTCGACGATCACCACCGTTGATCCCGGGCGTGGATACACCGGCATTGTCTTTGATTCCTCCGGGAATCTCTACGCAGACTACGATGCAGGAACCTTGCGCACAAACGAGTGTTCAATGCGCAAATTGAAGGCAGACTTTTCGGGCCTGGATACCGCGTTTGGCACCAGCGGGATCATATCGCCAGTCACTGAAGGATCAGACCGGCGGGTAACTGGAATTGACGTAGATCCGGGATTCAGCGGCACACTTGAACAGGTGGCTGCAGTGGCTTTGTTCAGCGGCCTGACCATCGCGCGCAACTTTGCCGACGGATCGGCAGGCATCAACGTGACCTTCTACAAGGCCGGCCTGTACGAAACGTTTGTCCGCTCCATCGCATTCAACCCTGCCACCGGCAGCTTTTATATTCGTGCCAAGAACGATGTGATTTATGTTCCCCGAACCGCCGATGACACCATAGATCTCGATGGGGAAGTTATCTTGATCGCGCACAGGACGGACGATCTATACGGTCTGGTGGGCGAGGATATAGAGTTTGTTCCACACAGTTCGAAGGTGGCCAACTCGCCGCAGATTATCTTTAATGATACACTGGACAACACGGTGCTGGTGTATTCGATTGATGGCTCCACGCTTTATCAGACCATTACGGGAACAGAGGATGGTGGTGAGGCATTTACCGGCCCGGAGCTTGGGTTGGCCGAAGGTGAGGATCCAGCCACTGGCGATCATCTCTTGCTGATCAATGACCATGAAGGCAAGAAGCTCTATATCTATACGGCTGAAATTCCCCAGTCGGCTCGCGCCTGGGAGCTTTACTACTGAGCAGGGACAGATTACAATCTGTCCCTGCTGCTTAAAAAACTTTGGGTGATATCTTATGACATTGTCAGAATGGGGGTGAGACACGCTCAGGCAGTTGCGACGATGATGTTTCCCATCTTTCACGTGGTTGTAACTGTTAGAGTGCTACGTAATTGTTATGTGTGCGACAAATTTCACGAGACTCCGTAGAAAGAAGGTGTAAGGGATGTTGCGAAAATCACTGGGTTTACTTTGTGTGATCATGGTTCTGGGCAGCATGGCGTTTGGCCAGTCGTTTGTCTTCCATCATGAGTTTGGCACGAACAGCGATTATGGTCCGCCTTACGCTCTTGCGGCTGATAGCTCTGGCGGAATCTACAACGTCACGTTCGATAGTACTAACTCCCGCGCCGTATATATTGCCAACCCGCTTTCCGACACTCCAACCAGCCAGGTGATCACCACTGCATCGGACTTTCCTGTTAGCCGTGGCTTACAGGGCATTGCTGTGGACTCGTCCGGAAACGTGTACGCCTCGGGTGATACAGGAGGTGCTACGTGGGTCAAGAAGTTTGGAGCCGCGCCATCGTTTACGGAAGATTCGGGATTTACTATCGGCTCAACAACCCGCCTGCTCGGCTGCGATTTGCTGAGCGACAACGTTCTGGGATGCGTCTCCTTTGCGGGGATTGAGTTCTTTAACACCTCGAATGGAACTCAGACTGCAGCTGTCACTGGCGGAGTGAATTACCAGCGCGATCTGGCCTTTAATTCGAGCAACAACGATCTGTATACCGCCTATAATAACAGCACGGGGTCTAACTCCTGCTCGCTTTGGAGCGGTGGAACTCCCGCCAGCCCGGCAAGCTATTCCTTTACTAAAGCTGATCTGGTCACCATCGGTAGCGTAGCTTCCTTGGGGTCGCAGGGCATCGAGTATGACGCGAGGAATGGGCGCTTGCTGATTGCAAACAAAACGGACCAGAGGCTTGATATTTATACAATCAGTGGGTCGGGATCTGGCGCGTCGGTCAACCTGTTCCAGTCTATTGACGGCGCGGACTCCACAGGTGGCAACATTGGTTCTATCGGAGACAGTGTAGCTATTGACAAAGGAACTTATACGTTGCTCTTCATTACAGACATGACCGGTCGAATTCTCGTGTATAGCGATGGGGCTATCACCGAGGTGGACGAATGGTCGCTCTACTACTAGCGCTTCCGGCTATATGACGAATTCCAGGGGAGATGATCCGATCATCTTCCCTTTCTTTTTAGTATTCCGAAAACACTCACAATGTCCGAGCGCCCAGAATTACGGCGGGGCTTTTAATCCCAGGTCTTCCATCATTTGCTTGACCACTGTGTCCCAGGAGGCTTGGCGCGCAACATCCATGCCGCGTTTCACCCGCTCACCCTCCTGCTTGCCTTCACTCACCGCCAGGACAAGATTACGCAAAAACCCATCGGTATCAGACGCAATGTAGGCAATATCTCGATAGTATTCCTGGATGTCCGGGATAAATGTGGTCACCACCGGTTTCCCCGCGGCAAAATACTCCAGTACCTTTGTGGGATTGATGTGTGTAGTCAGTCTGTCACCAACAAAGGGGATGATGCAGACGTCAAAGGCTTTCGTATATGCCGGCAGGGATTGATAGCTTCGCTGACCGAGGAAATAGACATTGGGCTGGCGTTCAAGCTGGTCGAATGAACCCACACGCGGGCCGATGAGCACAATTGCCCACCCAGGATGCGCCCGTGCAATCGCCGCGAGCAGGCCTTGATCAATCCGCATATCCACCATGCCGTAGTAGCCTAGAACCACTTCGGCGTGCTCGCGAATTCCCCTGATGTCCTCTGGAATCTGGGTTGTAGAGCGTGTTGCTTGGTAAAAATGATCAAACTCCACAGCAGAGAGCAGGCAGCGAATTTTCCTGGCAAAATGGCGCTTGGCTTCATAGAGCGCCTTCGTTCCTGCAAAAACTACGTCAGCCTGTTCCAGCAGCTTCCGCTCTTCAGCCTCGACATTCGGAGGCGACCAGGGAAACCCCGCGTACTCATCCATTATGTCGTATACTAGCGTTCGATGAGGCACCGTGTCAGCCAGATGCGACTCATGCGGGTTGTAAATCCAGAGCACGATCTGGTCGGCTTGATACTGCGAGGCAATACGCTGAAATGCTGCTGCTAGGTGCCGTTTGTTATATGACCGTATGACTTTAAAGCGCTCGCCGTTCAGCAAAAGAGTCGTTTGAATCTCCAGATTCTGATGAGCCCGGATGCGTCGCTCCCGCAGAAGCTTTCCAGGCGTTCGCCAGACGTTGATCAGATATTGGGAGTGGATATAGTAACAAGGATACATGCGGGCCAGACGTGAAGCAATATGGTGGGGCCGCTGCCACACGCCAGTCCAGGGATGCGGACTTTGCATAAGAAAGACTTTTGTGTTTTCGGTACCGCGCTGCATTTTGTGCGCCTCTGGCGTAGAGGAGTTACTAATGAGAGTACTAAACAGGTTTCAGATTTTAAATCTCTCGCAAAGACGCCAAGAACGCAAAGTTCCGTTTTCTTAGCGACTTTGCGGCTTTGCGTGAAACTTTAATAACTCATACAATGGCACCAATATGATGCTCTGAGTAATAACCGTCGCTCTTTTTTATTTTGGCACGTTTAAGCTCGCCCGGGCACGTGCCGCTGCCTCATGGTCGTTTGGGCGTATCGTCCACCGGTACATTAAGATTCGGATTATCTCAGAAATCGCTCACCCGCGACTGTGATCCATGCCCTTAGCCAGATTATTAATAGACATTGACCAGAACATAGGCTGGGCTGCTGAAGTTAGACCCATCAAACACACGAAGCTGAATTTTAATAACCCCACGGCTCACGAACGCAGCGCGAATCTTTCCGGCCTCACGGGTCTTGTTTTGACTGAAGAGTACCTTGGCATCCGCCGGAGACACGACTTCCCAATAGTAAGAGAGCTTATCGTTGTCAGGATCCGAGCTGGCAGTACCGTCGAGTTCCACTTCGGCATGCAGTTTTACAAAGTTGCTGGTCGCAGTTGCCTGTGCAGTTGGAGCAATATTGGTCGCCCGGAGCGCAGGCAATACCGACATAAGGCCGATGCCAATTCCTGCAGCGATTGCAAGTACTGCCACCGTCACAATGATCACCTTCCAGAGTGGCTTATGTCCGCGTCGTGGCAGGGTGGGCGAAGGCGCTTCGATGGTTGGCTCAAAATCCCAAATAGGAGTCTCTGTCAACTCAGCAGCCGCGGGCAGCTTTTCCTCGACAGCAGGTTTTGGAGATACCAGCTGGTCCAGAGCGCCCATGACTTCTCGTAGAGATCCAAACCCCCCTGAGTATCTATCGCGTCCGGTCTTCAGGATAAGCGATTCAATGCGCTGATCCGCATTCGGGATAAGACGTGGTGGCGGTTCGCCCTTCTTTGGCTTTTGTCTGAAATAGGTTTCCTTTTCGCGCTGCCAATTCGCCTCAGCCTCCTCCAGAGTCCCTGTTGCTACGGTCTCGAACATCCAGCGGCCCAGTTGATGGATATTGGCGAAGCTATGGTATGAGGCGCGCTGGAAAAACAGGCCAGTCTGTTGTTCCAGCATTTCCCGGAGCGCACCGTCGAGTAAGACTGGCAATTCGGGCACAGAGGCGAAAAGATTGATCTTCGTTATTACGATTTGTTCTTGGTTCAATAGAATGTCGCCTGGCGTGAGCCGCTCCGCGCTGATGCTCTTTGTTTGTAAATAGTGGAGTATGTCAACGATCATTCGGAACAGTGTTGCGAATTTCTCAACTGAGGTAATCTTCTCATGGGCAAAGCAATCGGACAATGGCTGTCCTTCCCGATATTCAAGGGTGTAAAAGAAAAGTTTGTCAACAACATCTGCTGTATAGAATACCGGGATGCTGGGATGTGACAGCTGAGAAAATGCGGAGAGATCCTGTTGAATGCGTTCAATGACATTCGGCGCGGAAAGCGTTGGATGAGTCAGGACCCTTAGCTGGCATGTGGTGTGAAGAAAACAATGTTCCACCAGATAATCCTCAAAGAGCGTATCGCTGCCAAGGGGTTTTAGAATCCGGAAATTACCTAAAATTGCATTCGGAGCCAGGAGCATCACGCCGCACCCTTTCCCTGCCCGCGCGAAGGCAACGGAGACTGTTGCGTCTGGAGCTGACTGAGCTCCTGTTCGATTTCCGCAAAACTCTGTATCCCGGTTTCCCGATCCAGGCCAATGGCCAGAGATTTCAAAATTAGCTCTTCCAGGGCAACTGGGACCTTCGGATTCTTGCTTCTTACTGAAAGACCCTCGAGCTCAATGACACGCGCCTTTTTGCCCACCAGCTTTTTGTAGCCGAACGACGCATCCCCGGTTAATAGCGCACCCAGAATGGCTCCCCAGCTGGCCAGATCATTCTTGCGGCTCTGGCGATCGCTCTCTTCATCAGGCACTTCGAGCCGCTTGATACGATCGAACAACTGCTGAATGTGCGATGCAAAGTTGGTTTGGCGTAGCCGCAACCATTTATCGTCTTCCAAAATGAACGAATCGAGGTCCAGTGCCCCGTGGCTAATCCCATGGTTGTGCAGATAACCCATGACTGATGTAATGTCTCGCCCGATTTGGAATGCCAGCTCCAACTCCGGAACGAACCGCTGATTCACAAAGTCCAGAAGCGACGTGCCGGTCAGGGCCTTCGTGACGAATACCAGCTCGTTTTCTTCGGCCCACGCGTCGATTATCTGGGGAAGTACGGGATGTCTCAGGCCGGCCCACCTGCGAAGTTCCTGTTCGCATATTTTCAAAACGTCAGGTGAGTCGGAGTAGTAGAGCGAAATGCGCGACAGCCAGACCTCGCGGTTAAAGTATCTCTGTGTGGCATAAAACGTCGAGATACGGTCAATGCTCTCAAGGTTCTTCTGAACGACGTAGTTTCGCGCGGGATTGTATGGCATATAGCACCTTCATCTATTTAGACGCACCGTGGTATGTAACTCATAACGGATCGAGCGTTTCAGCGCAGACAAGAAAAACAGGTTCTTTAATCGCCCAACACCGGGGAATCATCTGAGGCGGCAACTACCAGAAAATGGAAAAGTTCATGGACGCTCGATGAGCTGGCTTCTTCTTCACAAATTCTTGGTTCTTAATCGTTATTCTATAGGAAAACCCGACAGCGAAGTCAACGGATATTCAGGCGGCTCTCATTGTCTTCTGCAAAAGCGAAACAGCTGGTTAGCTCGTATCGTGGTGGGTGTGCGGAAAGCAGCAATCGGGATGTTAAATCCTTGACAGGGAGTGAGCACGCGTCCAAGAATCTCAACAGAGAGCAGGCATTCCGAATTCTCCTGAATACTTTTGTGTTCAGGCCTGTCTGCCACAGGCAGGCGAGGCCAAATCGAGATGAGTTTAGGGGCTTTGCTGGAATGACTTCCGACGCTAAATATTGAACGGGGCGTAATGCTTGAGTTGAGGAGCAAAACAATGAAGATTCTGATTGCCTCTCCCGAGGTAGTTCCCTTTGCAAAGACCGGTGGGCTGGCCGACGTTGCAGGCTCATTGCCAAAGGCGCTGGCAAAACAGCGACACGACGTCCGCGTTATTATGCCTCGCTACCGGATGGTTGACGCTAGCAAGTTCGGGCTGACGCGGCTGATGCCGGAGCTGGATGTCGTATTGGGAAGTGCGAGCTATAAAGCCGCAGTGGATAGTTCCACGATGCCCGGAACAAACATTCCGGTCTATTTTATTGTGAACGATGGTTTTTTTGACCGCGACGAGCTGTACGTTCTGGAGGGCAAAGACTATCCGGATAATTCCCTTCGCTTCGCCTTTTTCTGCATGGCCGCCTTACAGATGTTGCGTGGCATCGGGTGGCAGCCCGAAATAATACATTGCAATGACTGGCAAACCGCCCTTATCCCAACCTACCTGAAGAACCACCCGGAGCTCCGCGCGGATTCGTTCTACCGTTCCATCAAGGTGCTCTATTCCGTACACAATTTGGCCTATCAGGGCTTGTGCGAGCGCGATGCACTGCCGACCATTGGTCTGGGGTGGGAGCTCTTTCATATGGAGGGGCTTGAATTCTATGGTAAGGTCAATTTAATGAAAGCAGGCATTGTGTATGCCGATGCGATCAGTACGGTCAGCCGGCAGTATGCTGAGGAAATTCAGACCTCTGAATACGGGTCTGGCCTGGATGGCATTTTGCGTGCTCGAGCGAATCGGCTCACTGGGATTCTTAACGGTATTGATTATGATGACTGGAATCCGGAAATTGATTCGCTGATTCCCGCAACCTACAGCGCGACGGATCTGGCGAATAAGGCGGTGTGCAAGCGCGAGCTTCAGCGCTACAGTCAGCTGCCAGAGGAGCCCAGGACTCCTGTGATCGGCATGGTCTCACGCCTGGCTGATCAAAAAGGGTTTGACATCCTGGCTGAGGCAATTGAGCGCATGATGCAGATGGACTTACAGCTCGTGCTGCTCGGCACCGGCGACCCAAAATACCACGAACTGTTCAGCGCCATTGGAAAGAAATATCCTGAGAAGACGGGCATTCATCTCAAATTTGACAATCGGATGGCACACTGGATTGAAGCAGGGAGCGATATGTTTCTCATGCCGTCGCGCTATGAGCCGTGTGGCTTGAATCAGCTCTACAGTCTCAGGTACGGAACGATCCCTATTGTGCGCAAAACAGGCGGTCTGGCTGACAGCATCACGCCAGTTACGCCTGCAACCATGCAGCGCGGCCAGGCCACGGGCTTCGTCTTTACCCGCTACAAGGCCGAGGATTTGCTTCGTACCGTCAAGCGTGCCGTTGTCATGTATCGCGAGGATGCTGCGGGCTGGCAAAAACTCATGCAAGCCGCTATGCGGAAAGATTTTTCCTGGGACGCCTCAGCCAGAAAGTACACAAAATTATACGAATCACTGGTTAAAGAATCATCGAATCCTGACTGATAAGAGAGAAAGAGCTGGCAGCGTGGCTGTCCCGACAACCTCTGTAGGGACACGCCGCGGCGTGCCCCTACAAAATCTTTCGCCTTTTAATGCAGGAGGATGCTTTCCCTACTATGCGCCACTGGCGGGCACGTATCCGTCAAAACAACCTTGGCCATGCACCAGAGCACATGCGCATTATCTTTCGGCGGGAACATAGCTGTCGGCATATAAACGATAGTCGATCATTGGGAAGATATTATTTTTCAATTCGAGCTTATTGATGAAGGACTCGTCAATACGGTTCTCTTTAATCATGAGGTAGATATCTGAGACGTTGCGCACATGTTCTTTCGTACGACGGATTGCGTAGTCCACCATTGTCTTAGTTTTCATTATAAATGCCCAGTCGCTACTCTGTGCCAGCAGTAGTTCGCGCGCCGCCTGGTTCAGAGCACGCCGTTTCAGACCTTCTGCATGATTATATGTATTAGCTAGCTCGATCATGCGCTCGGCCGCCTTATGAAGGTGACGATATATCCAGTCGTTGCTTCCTTCCAGCCACACCTCGCAATAGCCCTTATCACCCCAGCTCGACAGGCAGGGTGTGACAACCTGGTTTTTGGGGTGCCGGCGTAGATATTCCGATGGCGTTATCAGCTCGATCGTCTTCTGATCATAGTGAATTTTTCTGAATAGAAAATTCAAAAAGTCCGGCCCTTCATACCACCAGTGACCGAACAGCTCAGCATCGTAGGGTGATACCACGATGGGCGGGCGATCCATCAGCCGGGCGAGGTATTCGATCTGTTGCACGCGATTGAACATGAAATTGCCGGCATGAACTGCTGCTACTTCCAGCGCCTCGCGGTGATCGTAGGGAGCTTTGTCAGACAGCGCAACCTTCTTGCCCGTAATCTTATAGTACTTTACCCCTGTGCTGATGCGCATCCCACTCTCGTGAATGTAGGGTTTGATGTAGTTGAAGTCCGCATCGAAGCCAATATCGCGATAGAATTCACGGTAGCGATAATCTCCTGGGTACCCTAATTCCGCACTCCATACCGAATGCGACGATTCTGGATCGCGTCCAAAAACAGCTACACCCGATGGACAATATACAGGTGCAAATATGCCGTAGCGCGGCATGTTGTCGGCAAAAAGCAGACCGTGTGTATCAACAAAGGAATAGCGAACCCCGCATTCGCGCAGAATTTCATCAAGACCGGGATAGTAGCCACACTCGGCGTTCCAGATGCCCCTGGATGGTCGCCCAAAGGTTCGCACATGGTGCTCCATGGCTGTCGCTACCTGTGCCCGGATGGCATTTCGATGCAGATTCAGCAGTGGCAGGAAGCCGTGCGTGGCCCCGCACGTGACTAACTCGACAACGCCAAGCTCCTGGAATTTGCGCAATGCCTCGTTGAGCTTGCAATGGTACTGGTCTACATACGTCCGATGGCACTGCTTGAATTTGTGCAAGTACATCTTAGCCACGTCGTGAAGCGGAGGCTGGGATGCCGTGCGTGCAACCTCCTTGTGGGCCAGCTCGATAAGCTTTTCCAGGTGACGGCGATAGCGCCTCTGGAGAAGACCGTCGTCCAGCATGCTGACCAGTGGTGGCGTCACGGAGAGGGTCAGACGAAAGTCCACGCCGTCCCGCAGAAGCCCATCGAATATCTGGATCAGGGGAAGGTACGTCTCCGTAATTGCCTCGTAAAGCCAGTCCTCTTCAAGTGAGTCCTCATATTCAGGGTGCCGCACAAAAGGGAGATGCGCGTGGAGAACAATGCATAAATATCCTTTTGCCATCGCTTATCCTTTTGCTGAGTATGGATACTCCGCCTGGGATCCTCTCTGAATCACAGAAAGCAGAATGTCCCAACGCTACTCTATCGGATATGGGCCAGGCGTTTGGGGACGCAGGGGACCGGTTCCCCTGAAATGGCCGATGTCCCCCGGTGTGTTTTTCCGCTTACTTGCGCTTCGCGGATGGCGGCTGCGGCGGTCGAACGAGCTGTTCGCTGGCAACTACGCCCTTCGTAATGGCTTCCCTGATCCGCTCATAAATGCGCCGGATAACTTCCTCTGAGCCCCGTAGCTCCCGAACCAGATAGCCCCCCGACATGCGATAGATCTCGTGAAACTCGGCACCCGAGAGATCAAGCCACTCTTCTTCCCGTTGCCACGCTGCATCCGTTCGCGGCGTCGTCACAACTTGTGACCGGGCAATAGTTATAAAATCGCCTTCATCTGAGTAGACGCCGAGATCAAAGCAGTAACTTCGGGTGGGCTCTGGAATCTTCAGGTACCAGCTGACCGCCGTGTCATTGATAGGTACATCGAAAAAACTGATGGGATTTGTGCCGTCAAATTCGATTCCGGTAACGTCATAGACGCGAAATGCTATGTCCCGACTGTGCTTCCCCTTGATCAGGCCAAGCTCGGCACGCCGTTCCGGACTGATCTCCCAGTAAATAAAAACCCATTCGGGATCCCGAACCAGGCAGACAATTTTTGTTTCGCCGTACTCTCCGGGTAGCTCTGGTGCTTCCGGGGGAGGATACGCTGGTGCTGCAGCAGGGGGTTCCAGCGGCTCGATCTGGTATTTTGCCATCTCCACTTTGGTCACCGCAGCTGGTGGACTTTCAGGAGGCCGAGCCGGTTTTGCAATTGGCTTTTTTGGCGCACGTGATTTGGGCTTTACGGCGACTGGCTTCCTGGCTGACCGTTTCCGGACAACCTTTTTAACAGCTGGCGCACGCTTTTTTGCGGGTTTCTTTACTGCTCCCTTGCGACCGGCTCTCTTTGTCCTTGATTTCTTACTATCCTTTGTTGGGCGAGTCTTCTTTTTCGCCCTGGCTTGCGATGCCTTCACAGTCTTTTCAATAGTCTTTGCAACTTTGCCTTTCTTCTTGCCTGCTTTGGCAGCAGCAGTTTTTTTGCTTTTGCCTTTAGTTTTCGAGGATTTCCTTTTCATCGAACCAATCCCCTCGCATAAATAATTCTGGCCGATTTTGCACGGCTTGCTAAAAACGCTCCTTTTTTTATCGTCCAAGGGGATTAAAATAGCAATGAAAAAATTCACATGCGATGGAGTTCTCTGTTAAGACCCGTCAGGGCATGCCTCTTTCTTGGGTCTCTTTCCAGGTAAGCCGCAGAGGGTACGCTGATGGCCTAAATCCAGTCGCCATCGAAGGGAGCGCAGTTGATTTTTTTCCTTTACAACCAGCCCAGTTGCCATCATAGGTTAAGTGTCAAGTCTGCTCGCCTTACCATATCGAGGGAAATGGCTATTAAGTAATAGTAGCAACTTGAGTTTCGTGTGTCTTGCACAGCCCGTACAAAGGGGAGTGAGAGGATGAATATGCAGAAACATGTCGATCTATGGGGCGTAGCCGCCCTCAGCGTGTTGGCGTGTCTGGTGTTGGCTAGCGGGTGTCAACAAATCACCTTTACTCCGGTTGCGCCTACGTCCGAGAAGCGGATAACAAATTTTGAAAAGAGCAAACAAGATCCAACGTACAAATATGTGATTCAGTGGCTCGATGCAACGGCCAATTTCGAGCGACTCAGTACGCGCCAGGGCGTCAGGCGTATCCTGGATAAGTGCAAGGCGGTTGGCATTGATGCAGTTGCTGTTGGGGTCCGTCCCCTCAGCGGGCATACCATGTATCGCAGTCGCTTTGCTCCTCACTTAACCGAATGGCAAGGATTCAAGTATCCGCCCGACTATGATCTCCTTCAGACGGTCATCGAAGAAGCGCACCAACGTGACATTGACGTTCACGCCCTGGTCATGTTTGCAAGTGAAGGACATAAGAGCTTCGACATCGGCCCGGTTTATACAACTCATCCCGGGTGGGCAAGCATGGTCTATGACATTGATATTGGCAATAACGAAACCACTCCGCGTATTAAACCTATTACCCAGCTCAAACGCGGTGCACTAAATGCCTCTATCTGGGCTGCCTTCTGTAATCCAATTCTGCCAGATCTGCAAGAATACGAGCTCAAGGTGGTCGAGGAGGTGCTGCACCGATACCAGCAGATTGACGCTTTCGTTGTGGATCGCGTCCGCTACAATGGATTAAATTCCGACTTCTCGTCCTATTCGCGAGGTCAGTTTGAAGCCCACATTGGCAACCGGATTGAACACTGGCCAGAGGATATTTTTAAATTGGAACTGGTGGATGGAAAGCTGAAGCGCACGAATGGCCGCTACTTCAAGGAGTGGTGCGCGTGGCGTGCGCGAAACATCCAGCAGTATATGCAACGTATTGTTGAACTGGTGCGGCGCATTCGCCCCGGCATTCCCTTTGGCGACTACGTGGGAAGCTGGTATCCAACGTACTATGAGTATGGGGTGAACTGGGGGAGGCGTCGGTATATACCAACAGCCGACTGGGCAGCTGAATGGTATAGCCCGGGATACGAGAAAACCGGATATGCAGAAGATCTGGATTACCTGGCAGTGGGATGCTATTTTCCTTACTTGACGAAGGAGGAAGCTGTGCAGGCGGGCGCACATTGGTGGAACAGCGTTGAGGGCGGCTGTGAAATAGCTAAAGAGGCCACCATGGGTGTTGTCCCGGTATACGCCTCTATCTATGCTGCAGATTGGCGCCAACAACCACAGCGTTTTACCGAAGCGTTGCGGCTAGGGCTGAGTTTAACCAATGGACTAAAAATTTTCGATCTCAGTCAGGTCGAAGAGTATGACTACTGGGACGAGATCGGCGCTGCACTAAAGGACTGGAGATAATGTATTGACGGTCTGTATGGTGATGAGTAAGCGTTGTTGTATCGTACTCTGGATGAGTAGGGACGATCTACGAAGACTTCAATAGAAGGGAGAACACTGATGCCACAGACATTACGGTTAATGTTAGTGAGTGGGGTTCTGATTGCTCTACTCGGGGTGGTTTCAGGCTGCGCAGCCCCCGAACCACAGCAAGTCTCGCTAAAATTCCATCCAACGGTCGGAGATAAAACAACGTATGAAACCACGACCATTACGGAGACCGAGACTAAAGGAATGCCGGGTCTCCCCGCCGCTGGCCAGAAGCAAACGATGACCCATGTGGTGGAGCAAACCCAGACGGTCAAGTCCCAGCAGCCAAACGGCAATTATCTGATTGAGCTTAGTTTCGGGCAGGAGAGCATGCAGATTGGCAACACCCAGGTACCGTCCGGGATCCTTGCAGGTAAGGTCTTCACCATGGAAATGAGCCCGGAAGGGAAGCTCATTGATATCCAGGGAATAGACGATCTCCAGCCCGGGATGAAAGGAATTATTCAGAATATGATCCAACAGGCTTACGAGGCGTTCGTATTTCCTCAACGCGACGTGGCAGTGAACGAAACTTGGCAGCGCACCCTAGAGTCTGAGTTGCCTGTCAGCACTACTGGTGACAAGGTGATGCAGAAGCATATCTGTGACTATACCCTGGTCGGTGTGGAATCAATGGAGGGCGTTCTGGCAGCGAAAATCTCAATGAAGATGGAGATCGAACAGAAAAGCACCCCAGAATCCAAGATGATGCAGGTGCAGGCCACTGGTACTAGTGAGGGCCTCCTTTACTACGATTACCAGGACTCGAAAGTTCTCAGCTCAAACCTCACGACCACCATCAACATGTCAACGACGCACAATCCACCTCCCGGGAGATCCGGACAGAGAGCGGGCTTCACCACCCAGCATCATGTGGTCACCAGGACGACCATGAAGATCAAGAAATAGACTGACGGTTCCTATTCGGTTGCTGGCGAATGGCGCGCGAGTACGATGCAAGCACAAAAGGCGATGGAGCTATCAGCCAGGGAGTCTTCTTTCCGCCCTGCGATTGAGAAGCTGCCCATCAAAACTTTTAAAGATAAAACCCGGATCGTTTAAAGGCCACATAGTTGTGGGTGCGCAGACGTTTCCTGCCCGTTTCTCTTCTACCTTATATTAATAGTAGAATAACCATCGCTGAGGGCTAACCCCTGTTTGAAGCAGAGTAAATTCGTCGGCGCCAATGTCGAAGTCAGAACCATCGCCACGCGGTTCAGAAGTGCCATCGTAAGGCCTGGGGTCGCCTTCGAAATCCTCTGTTAAATCGGGAACATAGCCACCTGCATCAATGCAGGGAGAGCTTGGCTGAAGATGAAAATCGTCGTTAGCTGGATCAACTAATTGCGGATCAGATGTGATATTGCCGGTGCCGCCGCCTGTCCAATTCTGTATGCAAGAATAAAAAGGTGTCGAAAAATCAACTTGAGGAAAGTTGGCGGCAGTATTTTGCCAGACAATACAGCTTCTGATGTCGGAGCATTCGGAAAGGCCACCCGCATACATGACGGCCGAGTTGCCCCAGATGGTATTGTTCTGAATCGTGCCAGAGCACTCAGCGAGCCCACCACCGCGACTGTATCCATGGGTAGCCCAATTACCAGAGATGATATTGTTCTGTATGGTGCCGCGGCAATCGTAAAGTCCGCCGCCCAGAGAGTACGTCGAGTTGCCAGAGATGGTATTGTTCTGAATAGTACCATGGCAATACGCCAGCCCGCCGCCAGCACCAGAAGCCGAGTTTCCCGAGATGGTATTGTTCCGAACGATGCCGTTGCACCCATAAAGTCCGGCGCCCTCGTAACCCTGGTTTCCCAGAATATTGTTCCTCTCAATTGTTGGCGATGCCTCATTCCCACATATTCCTCCACCAATGGCTGCGGATCCGTTACGAATGGTAAGTCCTTTAACCACGCACGTCTCATTCTCCTCGCCCTTGAAGCATACAACAGAAAATATGCCATTCCCGTCAATTATTGTTGTGCTTACGATATTATCATCAAATGGATTGGTGCTCTGCAGGGTCAAGTTCTTTCCCAGGAAATGAAGGTTTTCATGATAGGTACCAGGTGAGAGGGTAACTACTTCTGAGGGAAAAGCCAGGAATAGCGCTTGCTGGATAGAAGGATATTGAGCAGGAATGGAAATTCCGGAAGGTGTATTGTAGAGGACAGGGTTGGTGCCCCGAAGCACTTCTGCAGCATCTTGTAATCCATCGCCATCAGTGTCCGGATTATTGGGGTCGCTCCCATAGATAGCCTCATCACTGTCGGTTAAGAGGTCGCCATCACTGTCAGGGGAACTACCGAACTCATCGCTTCCCATATCTATCGAGCTGCCGGCCAGTCGGCATTCCCCATCTATATCTACGCCATATTCCCCTGGGAGGTAATATGTATTACCCGCATCAATGCAGGGAGAGCTTGGCTGAAGATGAAAATCGCCGTTAGCTGGGTCAACTAATTGCGGATTAGATGTGATATTGCCGGTGCCGCCGCCTGTCCAACCTTGGATGCAGCTATACGAGGGGGTGCTACTGCCAGCAAGCTGGCTTCCCGTATAGGCGGAGTTTGCCCAGATGATGCAATTGATAATAAGCCCACCGCAGGCGGAGAGCCCACCGCCTGATCCTTGTGCCGCAGTAGCCGAGTTTCCGTAGATGGTATTATTCTGAATGATCCCGCCGCACTCATCGAGCCCACCGCCCCCTTGAGTAGCCGAGTTACCGG
>JAUWMI010000079.1 GCA_030613245.1 Candidatus Sumerlaeota bacterium | reverse complement strand
ATGTAGGCCCCCGCTCGCCAGCCGTGAGTGAATTTTGATTGTCCCCGACTGGAATCCCAGCTGCCGTCGTTAATGTTTTTTTCTTCGCCATGACTCGATTCTCCTTCACGGTTTGATTAATGAAGCCTCTATCTTACCAATTGAGATATATCGCGACAAAACAACATACAACCCCAGGTTAACCGTTTTTATGCTTCCCCCATACTAATGTCAACAAAGAATTTCGCCAGAAGTCCTACAGGAACATAGCCGGTGTGACTACAATCCCATTAGAGGGCAAGGATAAGCTTTGCGCTTGCGTTTTGCGGGTGTGTGAGTAATATTCTGTTCTCACAAGTTGCGCCCGTAGCTCAGCAGGATAGAGCGATGGGTTCCTAAACCATAGGTCGTGGGTTCGAATCCCGCCGGGCGTACTTTTTAATTTGGCACACATGCAATTCGTGCTTCTTGTGCCACTATATATAAAATATAATGCAGCCGGCTAGCTGTGAGCATTGGTCTGGTGCTGGCACACAGCAACGAGGAATGAATCTGCGGCTGTCGGCGCTGATAAACTATGCATTACATTGCTTGCGTGCATTTCCTCCCGCCTAAGCCATTGCGTAATGCAGTGCTTCGCGTTCGTACGGAATCCTACCTTATGCAGAACGCATACTCCGAGCTCAGCATCACGGCTGACTAGGAGTCCTCTGAATATCAATTCCTTCGCGATGACAACAACACCACACTTAGAGCACGATGAAGCTGTCCTGTAATTCGGTTTTTTGGGGAGCGATGCGACCTGTCCGCCTCTGGAGGATTTATCGCGCCTTCCGTCGCATAAATGCGACTGCTAGAAGGGTTGTCGGACAGCCTCACAATCCCCTTTTTTCCCTTGCGTTCTCCTATCTGGAAAAGGCATCATCCGATTGTTAGCGAGCCCAAGAAATACGAAATGATGGTGCGTTTCGGGCAAACGCTGGGCATAATAGCACAAGCCAGCCAGGGGCAAGGCGGGTGAACTACATAGCATCTGCGCACAGGATCCTATGATGCACTATATTTGGGATACGCCTGGTATGCAGAAATGTATAGCCTTGTGCGGCTCGCCGGTGAGTCGTTCTCCGAGCCTGTCAATGCTCTAATCATCGCGCTGAAACGGTAAGAATGAAGACTGCTACCGTTGAACGAATCTGTGACGTCACGATCCTGGTGAGTATCATTGCCCTGATCGTGATCCTTCCATTTGAAAAGCACACTGAGTTTGTCTATTTCGCCTTGCAAATCATTGTCATTTTAACCTGGCTAACGAAACTAGCCCTTCGCCAGCCGCTGATATTCTGGGGTAATGTGTTATGGCAAAGTATCGGCGCTTTTCTGTTAGTCGGCATTATAGCCCTGCTTTTCTCAACAGCGTCCCCAGGGGTTGTTATTTTTGCGTTCTTCAGGAATTTTGCTATCTTCACGGTTGCCCTGTTCCTGGTGGTGAACGTAAGGTTCAACAAAGGGGGCAGTGAAAAACCTGTCCTGACGTTCCCTGTGGTGCTGGGTCTTCCGCTTGTCCTCTTTCTGCTCGTATGTCTCTTTTCAGCGCTGTGCAGTAAGGAGCCTGGCGGAAGCCTTGCGATGTTGCGTAAGGAATTCGGCTTCTCCTTTTTCATTTACCTTCTAGTGGCAACACAATACTCGTTGCTAGAAACTATAAAGAAAGTCATAGTGGCCTTCTATCTGATCGGACTGGTGGTTGCAGCCCTTGGCATCACGGAATATCTGCTCTATCACTATGGGAACTTTGGCGTGCAAAGCTACCTGCTGCGAAGAGAGGTCATTACACATGCTGATACTACAGATATGACGTCGCCAGTCCGGATTCAATTTCCGTTTCGCACACACATGCAAATGGCTTGCTATCTTATGCTCATCTGCATGTTAATTCCAGTGCAATACTATCAGACGGTTACGCGGACCAGACGCCACTGGGTAGCTGTATCGTTTATTTTGCCCTATAGTGCACTGATGATGACCCAGAGCCGAGCAGGTATGGCTGGCGCATTTGGCGGCTTGGCCCTGTTCTTCTGGTTGACGCGCAAGCGTCACCTGTTCGCGCTGCTCCTCGTCCTGATTGCCACGTACATGGCGGCGCCGGGCAATATCAAAGGACGGCTGGCCAGTCTGGTCTCACCGTCAACGTATTTTGGCGAGCAGGGGGTGCTAACTGCCACAAGATGGGCACAGGCCAGAAGCAGTATAAGCCAACGGCCGCTCATTGGTGTTGGGGTTGGCGGCAGTGAGTTTATCATATATAGCCCGCATGAGCAAGAGATGCAGATGGCATTAGCGTCACCGCTACGCAATAATGCATATGCCCAGCTGCTCACGGAAACCGGTGCGGCCGGCTTCCTTTGCCTGCTCGTGTTCTTTATGACGCTAGGGTGCATGCAAATCAAAAAGATTGCTCAGCAGAAAAGCAGGACTTATCTGCGTTCAACAGCCGTCGGATTCCTCAGCCTGCTACTCGCCCTGGCAATTTATGGGTTGGGAACGCACACCTTGCGTCAGCTATTGGACGTGTTTGTATGGATAATTATAGGTCTCCTCACCGCATACCTGCTTCTGGTCAAAAGAATCCCCGATGAAATTGAGACCGTGTGATTACGGCCCTCCGGCAGCAAGTGTTTCTGGCTCTTTTTCAAACGAGTTAGCATTTCACGACAAAGGAAATCTCTACGCACAAGGCGCATTTTCAACCTCACCTCGCTCCTCTCCCCTCAGGGAAGAGGGATGGGGTGAGGGGAACATGAGAAGCAAACTGGTGTGACGTTTCCGTTACCTTCGAACTTGCTCTGTGTCTCAACAATTATCTTACGGCTCTTTGTCAGATAGGTTAGCAAGAAAGCCTCTGATGCATTGAATAACTTCAGTGTTTTCATATCTAGGGAAGTGTACGGCAGTTGCTTGGATCTGTGCCTCATTACGTAATGTGCCTGCTGTGTATTTCCTCTTCACCAGCCAACAGGACGAGTAAGGGCGTTTAATTAAACGCCCCTACTATTCAGCCGACCTTTTTCTATTGTTACGATCAAAAAACGCTAACTCATTTGAGAAAGAGCCTATCTTAATAACCTTTCTGACAAAGAGCCGTGTTTCTAATTGGGTTCGGGCAAGCAACGATGTACGATTGTGCGAGGAACCGCATTTCTTGTAGGGACGTATTGCGATAGGCCCTACTTGCGGCAAAAAAGTATTGACCACGTTAACGATAAACAATATTTTAATAGCTTAAATATTCTTCTCGATAGCGTGAGGATATTTTTCAAATTCTTTCAAAAGGTAGGATCGCCACACGTGAGCGATCTATCGCGTAACAAGAAACCCCCTGCTGCAGATGATGCAATTTCAGCGATCTGCGGTGCAATTACCTCCTATACACGCTTTCTCATCTGTGGCCACATTCGCCCAGATGGAGACTGCCTGGGTTCGCAGCTTGGCATGTACCATGTCCTTAAAACACTCGGCAAAGAGGTGCATCTGTACAACGCGGGTCCTGTGATGGAGCATTATCAATTTCTGCCGGGCATTGAGTATATTCATCCCACGCTGGACCCGAATTATCGGCCTGAGGTCAGCATGTTCGTTGACTGTGGAGCGGTCAACAGAGTGGCTGACGACTTCCAACCTCAGGGCTTTCTGATTAATATTGATCATCATTATTCCAATCTCAGGTTTGGCGACATCAATTATATTGACGAAACATCTGCTGCGGTGGGTGAGCAGGTATTTTATGTGGTCAAACGTCTTGGCATGGAGATAACACCCGAAATTGCCACCTGCCTTTATCTATCTATTATCGCAGATACTGGTTCATTCCGATACCCCAATACGTCTGATAGCACTTTTACCGTAGCCGCAGAGCTCGTGCGCAGTGGCGCAGCGCCCCACTTAATCGCCCGTGAATATTACGAGACCAGGAAACCCGAGTCGGTCCGGCTCGCCAGCAGGGTGATGGCAAATTTTCACTTTGCGTACAATGGCCAGCTCGTGTGGTCGGAAATTACCCAACAAATGTACGAAAGCGCGGGAGGGGAGGATAACGAGCCTGAAAGCCTGGTGAGCGAGCTGCGCGGCATTAAGGGCGTTGAGGTAGCGATACTGTTTCATGAGTTGGCGGAAGGTGGTCTGCGCGCTGGCTTGCGCTCAAAGGGCGGTGTGGACGTCAGTCGGGTGGCAAAGGAATTTGGCGGTGGCGGCCATCCTAATGCCTCCGGAGCATATGTCCGCGGCGATTACGAGACGCTCAAGAAGCAAATTCTCGCAGCAATGGCTGCGGACTTCGCTGCTAAATAGAGCCCAGCAGAAGTTGCTTGGTGTCTGACCGTATTGCCTGCAACCCAAATGGGTGTTGCAATAATACGGGTAAAAAGGATCAGGGGCAGGCAGTAGCACATATATGGAAGGAGAAGTGCGAGATGAAAGCACCTGTTATTCGAGTTATCCACTGTGGACTCGGACCCATCGGGCTGGAAGCCGTGCGGCTTGTGCTTACCAAGCCGAGTATGAAGATCGTAGGAGCCGTAGATATCGCCAAAGAAAAAGTCGGCAAGGATCTCGCAACACTCCTGGGCCTATCGAAACCCCTGGACATCGTTGTGACAGACAAGATAGAGGAGCTCTTTCTCAAATCGCCCGCGGATATCGTAATTCACACTACGACGTCGTTCACCGAAATAATTTACTCACAGCTGGGGCAAATCATTGAAGCAAAAACGAACATCGTCTCTTCATCAGAGGAATTGCTCTTCCCCGCGCTGCAAGCTCCCGAGCTAGCGCACAATCTGGACATGCTGGCAAAGCAGAAGGGCGTGACCATTCTGGGAACTGGCGTCAATCCAGGCTTTGTAATGGACACGCTACCCGTGTGCCTTACAGGGGTGTGCACGAAAGTCACACGAATTGAAGCACAACGAGTAGTGGATGCCTCGACACGGCGCGAGCCACTCCAGCGCAAGATCGGCGCTGGGCTGACTGAAGAAGAGTTTCGTGCGAAAGTTGCAGCAAAAAAGCTAGGTCACATCGGTCTGCTCGAGTCCGTAGCCCTCATCGCTGCCGGTATGAACTGGAAACTCGATGACATCACTGAAACTATTGATCCAATGATGGCACAGCAGGAGTATAGAACCGACTTTGTGACGGTAGCTCCGGGGCGCGTTGCCGGCCTCAAGCAAATCGCGCATGGAATTAAGAACGGGACTTCATTGATCACCCTGGATCTCCGCATGTATATTGGCGCGGAAAATCCTCATGACTATGTCAAGATCGAAGGAACGCCGCCTATCGAGGTTACAGTACAGGGCGGTGTGGCGGGCGACCAGGCAACTGTGGCGGCGCTGGTCAATGCCGTGCCACTCGTTATTCAGGCACCCCCGGGGTTAAAAACCATGCTCGACATCCCGGTTTCACGAATCGTCTCGTAGAGAGCCAACCAGCCGTCCCTTCTCACACTGCTCCGGCCAAAACGATTTCCCGAATGCTGGCACAATGAACGGACCAGTCTGTACTTGGTAAAAATGTAGGGGCGTATTGCAATACGCCCCGAGAAGAAAACATGGACCGAAGAGCAGAGAAAACCGAAGGCCCCGTTAAATATCGGGAACGGTTGACGGGTAAAACTCACCTGTATTGGGATTATAAATCCACTCGCCGCCAAACACGTCGCGCCCGCCTGCGGCGGGCGCTACATTTATTTCTCATCGGCGGGAAAGCAAATCGAGTTTGACGTTGTCAAGGTACAGGGTTGCGGTGGCTGAGGCTTCGGGATTGAAGTTCAGGAGATCGAATGCCAGGCGCAGGCGGTGTGGTTCACTCTGCTCTGCAAGCCAGTAGCACACGGCATATTCCAGGGGCTCTGTTCCCGGTGAGCGCGAGCCATTGCCCTCGATTGTCTTTACCACCACCTCGCTTGAATCCTCCCGGAGGATCCGCAGCCTCGCTATTGGTAATGAGCTCGCTCCCGCATCCTCATCTGATTTCACCGTGAAGGTTGCCCGGAGCAACGTCTGGGTTGCCGTGGTTGGCAGTTCTACTACCTCACCCTGCCAGAATCCGAAGCAATTCGTATTGGTTGTTGACTTGAGACCCAGTGATCCAGAGGTCCAGGATTCCAGTGGCGCCGTGAACGGCACGATCTCTCCGCTGTACGTCCAGCCATCTGCTCCGCCTTCAAAATCGCAATTCATTACCTCCTGCACTGTCCAGTCTTTCCTGAAACGGCTGTGTCTCACTTCAATTTTATCTAACAAAATCTCCCCGTAAGGATCTCCTGCTGGATCGAAATTCAGCATATCAAACGCCAGCAAGAGCCGCTCCGCATCTGAGAGCTTTCGATATCCCTGGCCCGGGTACTCAAGAAACTGCTCAGGCCTCACCAGGTAGAGTGTGTGCACGTCCGTCTTTGTCCCGCTGGTCAACTCCCCACCGTTGTTTATTACGTACATTGTCGACTCTTCCAAGTTATCTGTATTCGTCCGAAGCCGCATCACGGGATAACGACTCAATCCACTTACCGTCCGCTTCGTCTCCCAGCGCAGCTCGTATACTGAATCCTCGACGTAAGCGATCTCCCTCATTGAGTTCAGCCAGAATCCAAAACAATCCGTCGCGCTGGTCGCTCGCACCAGCAATCCGCCATCGCTCCACGAAAACTCAGGTTCTGCAAAGGCCAACGGGACACTCGCGCTCTGCCAGCCCTCCGTGGTGCCGTCGTCATAATTCCACACCCACCCCTCTTCATACTCATATAGTCCAACGTCAACTACTTTACCTTGCCCTCGTAACCTCCCATCGGGGTCGAAAACCGGCGCCAGCTCCTCAGTCCCCCGATTCCTGCACGGCGAATACCACGGCAGGTAAAAATACGCTCCCGACGGCCCCGTAGTAAACAATGGATCCTCGCTGAAGTTCGTCGGGTACGTTGTGCCACCTCCCACATCGCAATACTTCATATAACCTCTACTCTCATCTACCCCATGATCCCATCCGTTTCCCCAGAATATGCAATTACGTATCCGGAAATCTCCTGCGCCGTTCAATATTCCTATACCAAGGTCATTGCCGTACGCAACGCTGTTTATTACATCTCCTGGGTCGTTCAGCCATATTGCGGTTCGCTCGTTTCCATAAAACAAACACGACACTGCCTTCGGAAAGCCTTTCGACCATCCATGCATTCCGTCAAGTGAGCATTGGGTCATTATACAATTCATCACCACCGGACGCAGCCCCTCCTCACTACTTCCGTATCTACATTCCACTCCCTTGCTACCGAGTTTGATCTTAAAACCGTCTACAATAGCACGGTCAGTCAGCTGCAAGATTCGTGGAGTAAGGTAGCTATCGCCAGTCCCCTCAATTATTGTTACTTCGGGGCCCTCGACTCCTCGCAGCCACACCCTATTCCCCGGATGCAGACTGTACTCATGATACGTACCGGGCAGAACATCTATCCGTGCACTCGGGCTATGCAGGGAGGAATAAGAGGTAACATCCGGATACGCTCCCATATCTACGCCACCTTCTCCTGCTCCTATGCACGACGAATCCGCACTCAGGTGAAAATCATACGCTGCCAGGGCCTTCCAGATCGCTGTATATGGGCGCGCTGCAGTTCCGTCTTCCAGGTCGCCCGTATAGTTCACATCTACGTAGAGCGGATTCTCGATCCCGAACTCTCCCCAGCCCACAAACTCCGGATCAACGCTGATATTTCCTTCTCCGGGATATCCCTCTCCCGTAAGGCAATATTTTATATCCCATGGCTGATACACCAGGTCATCCGCATTATCCCATAAGATACAATTCCGTATCTCAGGCCAGCCGCTGCTTGACGCTATTCCCCACCCACATCCTGCTATTACATTATTGTATATCTCAGGATTGCCTTTATTAAACACAATCGCACGATAACACCGTGTTATGACATTATTCCTGATAACACCGTCTATTATAAAGTCCCATTCGGCACCGAATATGCCTCCATACGGGCCGTTATCCGATATCACGTTCCCCTCAATCATGCAATCTTTGCTGGTTCGAATCCCCCCCCACCGGTTGCAGCGAACAATGTTATTGCGTGCGATAATGCAGCTTATTCCGTATGAATTGAACATACTAATGTTTCCTACCGCTTCATCTGCAATGATGCCATTATACTTATTCCACATCACTATGTTATCTTGGGCAACAGCCCCTAGGGAAGCTAGAATACCCTCTCCGCGATTCCCGTATATAATGTTATTTATTATATACCGGCCTCCATTTATGCCTATGAAACAGCCGCTCACTTCACAATTCTTTACTGTATAATCGCCTCCATAGACTCCAGAGTATGAACGATCAGCTCCTGATATCTCAAAACCATCAACCACAGCACTGTCGTCGGCTATCACAACCCCGTATGAAGAACCGGGCACGTAATTCAATCTTGTTATAAACTGTGACCAATCACGAACCCATGGAACCTTTGAATCATCATACCCCCCATAAACTTCTTCACTTTCCTCAAGACGAACCTGCTCTTGA
>JAUWMI010000016.1 GCA_030613245.1 Candidatus Sumerlaeota bacterium | reverse complement strand
CAGATTGTCTTTGACTTTATCCCGGATCGCGAGGAGTGGACCACCGGTAGCGCGCCGGTTGTCTTCAGCGAGCCCGATTTCAGCTGGGAGCCTGACTACCTGAAGATTGCCTCGTCAACAAATACGAATACGTTCGGCTTCTGGCAGAGCCCACAGGATGCAATTCCTGCGGATGCGGATTATCTCTATCGCGCCCGGTTCAAGGTTTCGAGCAATCTAACGGCGACATCGCTTGTTCCACAGATACGCCTTCGCGCAAACTCGCTGAACCTGCAGCAATATGACGTGCTCTCAATTGAGAGCGCAGGTGACGGCGGTGCGTCACCCGCCACGGCGGGCACGGATTACGACCTTTACTTCGTCCCTCCAGCCAATGATACGGCCACTATGCTCGCGTTCGATCTTCTTAACTTCAATCCCTTTGATGCGGCAGTGGCAGAACTTTCCCTGGATACGGTTACGGTTGATCGCTTTGCTCTGGATTCGCTCTCGACTCCGACAGTTGTTCAGGATTACGACTTCGAGCTGAGCCAGGATGGCTGGACAACCGGCGGCGCGCCGATAGTGTTCAGTCCGCCGCAGTACATCCATTCTGCGGGTGCACTCGAGCTGCGCGCAATAACCAACACGAATACATTTGGCTTCTGGGGGAACCATCCGGCAGACATAACGATTGAGGCGGACAAACTATACCGAGGGACATTTGAAATTCGTACAGGCGTGACCAACCCGGTCTTGGTTCCGGAGATGCGCTTGCGGTACAACGCAGGAAATCTGCAAGCCTCGCACACCTTCGGGATCTCAAGCGCGGGCGACGGAGCAAATTCCCCGGGCACCACAAACACAACATACGACCGGCTCTACTTCTTGCCTCCAGCGAACTGTGTTGGTGAGGACTTACTCGTTTCCTTTGACATACTCAACTTCAATCCCGGAGACGCTCCAACTGCGAGCCTGATCCTCGACCGCGCAATAATCGAGACTCTCTCACCCCCAGCTTCACCCTGATCCGCCTCCGCCTTAGCTTCGGCGGACAGACAGGTTTTGCAGGTAGGGGTGCGCCACGGCGCACCCCTACTTCTTATCATCTGGCCATAAGAATTGCGGCAGGGGCTAAAACCCCTGTCGCAATAATTTCTCTTCGCTCGACCACCTCTCCGCAGGCGTGATTTTGAGGACATCGAGCGACCGATCCCGACCATATTGCCGAAAGGCATTAACAAAGAGCCGCAAATGACACCTACCAATAAAACAAAATGGTGGGCGATACTGGAATTGAACCAGTGACCTCCGCCATGTCAAGGCGGCACTCTAGCCAACTGAGCTAATCGCCCACCTTCAATCAATTCAAAAGCACTATGGCTTATATCCCATGCCCGGGAGAAATTTCAAGGCTTTTTTGCCTTCCTTTCATACCCTGGCATTTTGTGCTGGCTAGACAATTTCGTTGACGCCTGCCAGAATAGCTGGTCTGATCTGGATCTGAATGCTGGTGTCGCAAAGAAACTTGCTGGAAATAAACTACATTCAGGAGGCTGGCCCGTGGAGGCCAAATTCTGTTTGTGCAACCTACTGTTATTCCAGCGCTTAGCTCAAGGAATCTGAAGAAGTACTTTAGGTTAATTTAGCCGTTATGGTAGTGCATTCAAACATCGCCAAATTGGTCAGTGCGATTCGCTCTGTGCGTCGGCCTGTCGTGGTATGTGCTCATCGGGGGAATCCCGCAGAGGCGCCGGAGAATACCCTGGCTGCGATTTCAAGCGCCATCACAGTGGGAGCAGACGCTGTGGAATTTGACGTTCGACTTTCGAGCGACGGCCACCTAATGGTGATTCACGACGAGACCTGTCGGCGCACTGGAAGGCATCCTGGCATCGTACGTGACATGACACTTCGGGAGCTGAAGACCGTTGATGTGGGACGCTGGTTTGCGAAAAAGTTCGCTGGTGAAAAAATCCCTACTCTGGAAGAGGTTATTCATCTGTGCCAGAGGCGGATTGTGCTAGTTATCGAAATCAAGTCCCCTATTGAGGACGTTGAGCCATTGTGCGATGTATTGATTCCAATGATCCAAAAGTACCAGCTGGTTCACTGGGCTTGTGTAGTTTCATTTTGCCCCGATATTTTACTGGCAATTCACAAGCATGAGCCAGCACCTCAGCTAGGTATTCTACTCAATAAGCCTGAACTTTTTCAGGAGATGCTCGCACGGCCAGAATTTCAGGGCATTGCTCCGCGCTACGACCTGCTCACCCCCACACGGATGACCGAGATCAGGCATCTTGGCAAATGGGTATGTACTTGGACCATAGACAGCACGCAATTGCTGCGTAAGGTAATGAAACGGGGCGGGATTGACATCATTGCGACCAATGCGCCGCGCCGGCTCATTCAAGCCTTAGACAAGCATCGCTAGCGTCATCGAGTACTCCATTCCCGGCCCTCCACGTGATTGCATATAGTTGAATAATATGGCAGGGTGGATTTCGGATTTAGTTTTCTCCTCTCACCGAGTTAGACGGAATTCCGTAGTCAGCTGTGCGCAAGAGCTGTAAAGATATGCGTACGCAGGGGCAACCAGGCTGTTTTGTCTTGATTTTCACTCAAGAGAAACTTACACTTCAACTCATTCATGCTTGAGTGCCCCAATCTCGGCAGCACAAAAAATCTTGCAAGTCTAATTTCATGGATGATCACACGCACAAAGTCTGGTACCTCAAGAAAATCAATCTCTTTAAGGAGATGGACGACAAAGACGTTCAGCTTCTTGAGCCGCTGATAATACACAAACAATACAAGCGCAGAGCGTTCATTTTTCTTCCCGATGATCCGGGCGATAAGGTATATTGTCTTAAAGAAGGAATTGTGCGCATCGCCACTATTGCACCTAGCGGCAAAGAAATGACCCTGGCTATCATGGAGCCGGGAGAGATTTTTGGCGAGCTGGCACTGCTCGAGGGTGCGCGCCGTCAGACTCTGGCCCAGGCAGTCGTAGACAGTCTGGTGTGCCTCATCCGCCGCAAAGACTTCCAGGCATTTTTGGAACGTAGGCCAAGCCTGTCGCTAAAGGTAACCAAGATGATTGGCG
The DNA here is from genome assembly GCA_030613245.1 of Candidatus Sumerlaeota bacterium. Lineage (GTDB taxonomy): Bacteria > Sumerlaeota > Sumerlaeia > MWCT01 > JAUWMI01 > JAUWMI01. Next base: position 75,038 of record JAUWMI010000016.1, on the reverse strand, counting down.
AGCGCGTTCGCGAGCTCGAAAGCCGACTCGAGGATATAGTGTTCAAAGACGTACCAGGACGTCTGGCCAGTCTGTTTCTTCGCCTAGAACGGAAATATGGTCGGCCTCATCCCAAAGGCGTGCTGATTGATATGAAACTTACCCATCAGGAGATTGCTAACCTGATAGCAGCCACGCGAGAAACTACGAGTGTGAATCTCAGTCGTATGAAACAGCAGGGCCTGATTAGTGTGGACGACCATCGGATCGTCATCGTTCAGCAAGACAAGCTGCGCAAGCTTCATGACGAATTCTAGATTCCAGGAGCGAGCAAAACAATGAAAGCGTTTTCTCTGGATCAGCAGACGCTAGAGACATTGCTCGAACGAGCAAGACAGGCGCGCGCACATGCGTATGCGCCGTATTCAAAGTACTGTGTAGGAGCCGCGCTGCTCTGTGAGGGAGGAGAGATTTTTGCTGCATGCAACGTGGAGAACGCCTCGTTTGGACTGACCATCTGTGCCGAACGAAATGCCGTGGCCATGGCTGTTGCGCACGGCAACACGCGGTTTCTTGCTGTAGTCATTATCACAGACGATGAAAAACCTGCCACGCCCTGTGGCGCATGTCGACAGGTATTGGGCGAGTTTGCCAGAGATTTGACTGTCGTAGTCGCCAATCTCACAGGCCAGATTATACGCTATAAGCTTGCCGACCTTATTCCTTACCCATTCAGCGGAGGGGCATAGAAGGGAATCGCAAGCATGTCCAGAAGCAGCGGGCCGTTCGTCATTGCCAGACGCCGCTAGTTTGCACCTCTGGCGATGCTCAGGCGAGACTATCAGCAACGGCACGCGCAACATCCAGCGTCGAGGACTTGCCACCGAGATCGTACGTTTTAACCTTGCCCTCCTTCAAAACCCTTGCGATCCCATTCTCCAGGCTGCGGGCCTTCTCCTTCTCGCCAAGCCACTCCAGCATTAGCTTGGTTGCCAAGAGCATGGCTATGGGATTAACTTTATACTGTCCGGCGTATTTGGGGGCAGAGCCATGCGTAGGTTCAAACAGGGCAAAAGCTTCGCCGATATTCGCACTAGAGGCAAATCCCAGACCGCCTACCAGTTGTGCTGCCTGATCGCTTATGATATCGCCAAACATGTTCGTCGTCACCAGCACGTCATAGTTTTGCGGATTCTTGATTAGCCACATGGCCATAGCATCAACGTTTGCCTCCCAGAAATCAATCCCCGGGTATTCCTTTGCCACCTTGCGGGCCTCTTCGAGAAACATCCCGCAGGTCAAGCGAATCACGTTTGCCTTATGCACAGCAGTCACGCTTTTGCGCCCGTACTCCTTTGCATACTCAAACGCCTTGCGAACAATACGGTTGCACCCTTCGCGTGTAAAAACCCTGATGGAGACCGCCACGTCTTTTCCTTTAAAGCGCTCCAGGCCTGGATGAATGTCAAACAGGTTTTCGGGGTAAGGATGAAACTCCACGCCGCTATAGAGCCCCTCGGTGTTTTCGCGAAAGATCACCAGGTCAATATCGTCCCGGTAATTAAGCGGCACTCCTGCAAAGGCCTTTACCGGCCGCACATTCGCATACAAGTCAAAGCGCTGGCGAATCTGTAATATAGCGCTCTTGAATCCCTTGATGCCCGGCTTCGACGTTATGGCGCCAAACAGGCAACACTGGCTCGACTCCAGCGCCTTCCACGTATGCTCCGGCACCGTGTTCTGGTACTTCTCCCAACAGCACCAGCCTGCCTCTGTGTCGTTCCATTCAATGTCGAGATCCATCTGCTCCAACACCAGGCTGGCGGCCTCCATCACATCATGTCCGATTCCATCCCCTGGAATCCGACAAATCTTGTATCCCATGTTCGCGATCCTCCTTGTGCGAGCTTATTGGCGTATTCTGTATCCCAATCGCTTGCTAGAATGCAAGAAAAGAATGAAGGATAGATTGACAGGGGGCCCGGAAGAAGTAGGGGCACGCTGCAGCGTGCCCCTGCGTGTTAAAAATTATTGTAGGGGCGGGGGTTACCCGCCCTTACTGTAAGATCAGGGACTGGACGGCCGCCAGAGAGTTTCGATTAATGCGCGGTCGAGGATCAGGGACGCTTCAGCTGCGTCGCCGGGATTGAAGTTGAGGATGTCTAACGACACGATGAGGGCTTCGCCCACGCACGGTGCTGGTGGCAAAAAGTAAAGCCGGTCGTATGTCGTGTTTGTGGTGCCAGGAGAATTCGCCCCGTCGCCTATGCTTGAAATCCCAAACGTCTGCGAAGCCTGAAAGTTCCCTGCATTGACCCGGAGTCGCATCTCGGGCACCGCCGTGGGATCAGTCACGTCAGTGCGCACCATAAATGTCCCGCGATACAGTTTGTCTGCCTCGATCGTTATATCCGCCGGATCATTCACCCAGTAGCCAAACGTATTCGTGTTGGTTGTTGTGCGCAACTGGAGCGCACCCGCAGCATAACTATACTCCGGCGGAGTGAACACGATCGGTGCGCCACCCGTTGTCCAGCCTTCGGTGCTGAGGCCGAAGGTGTAATCCTGCTCCACGGTCGGTGCAGACAGCCCACTCAGTGCAAAGCGATCTACCGTTACCGTATCCAGCATAAGCTCTGCCACTGCCGCATCGTTGGGATTGAAGTTCAGAAGATCAAATGCAAGCATAAAGGCGGTTTCGTTCGCTGGCGGGACAAAGTAAAGATCGTAATCCGTGCCCGTCACGGCGGGAGACGACCCGCCCTGACCTGCACTTTCGATCGACAGCACATCATACTGCTGCAGGTTCAGCGAGTTTGCCCGAAGCCGTATCTGCGGAACAACCGCTCGATCCGTTATATCGGTCGAGACAGTAAAGCGTGCGCGGTAGAGGTAGTTCGAGTCAGCGGCAATCGCATCCTGCGGACTCTGCCAGTAGCCGAACGTATTCGTATTCGTCGATGAAGTCATCTTCAGGTAATCGGCTCCCCAGACGCAATCCGGAAGGCTGTAGGCAACCGGCGCCCCACCTGAGCTCCAACTCTCAGGATCCGCAGAAAAGTCGAAGAATAGCGTATAATTATAGATGAGTGTTGCTGTAACTGTCCCATAAGTGTCCGTGTCGATGTGCCGATAACCATTCCACCAGGCGCAAAGCTTATCGTCTCCGGTTATTGCCACATCAACCAGACCTGTACCGATGAAACCGGCCAGGCCAGACGATGCGGATTCTGATGCCGTACCGTTGAAAGTGAAAACATGGTCGTCATAGCCCCAGCCTGTAGTCTGGTTATTATGAGCTTGGGAAATCGTCGGCTCGAGCCCGTTTACACTGCCAATCACATTGCTGTACCACCACTGGGATGTAGATGCAAAAATATTAAAATAGTAATAATGTGTTTCCACATCGATGTCTGATTCCACTATCAGCTCAACGGAGTTAAGTATGCCCAGGCTAGGGTCAAATTGCGGAAGTGACACGGTATCCGACAGAAAAGTATAGGTCAGACTTGCTGGACAGTCGTAGACGTTTGAAACTTGAACGGCGTGGTCGTGATCAAAGATGACATCGCCACTGAAAGAAATGACATTGACTAGTGTATAATCATAGATGAGTGTTACTGTAACTGTCCCATAAGTGTCCGTGTCGATGTGCCTATAAGGATTCCACCAGGAGCAAAGCTTATTGTCTCCGGTTATTGCCACATCAACCAGACCTGTACCGATGAAACCGGCCAGGCCAGACGATGCGGATTTTGATGCCGTACCGTCGAAAGTGAAAACATGGTCGTGATAGCCTTGGCCTACAGTCTGGTTATCATGAGATTGGGAAAGCGTCGTCTCGAGCCAGTTTACACTGCCAATCACATTGATGTACCACCACTGGGATGCAGATGCTGAACTAAAAGAATAGTAATAATGTGTTTCCACATCGATGTCTGATTCCACTATCAGCTCAACGGAGTTAAGTCTGCCCAGGCTAGGGTCAAATTGCGGAAGTAACACGGTATCCGACAGAAAAGTATATTCCAGACTAGATGGACAGTCGTAGACGTTTGGAACTGCAACGACCTGGTCGTGATCGAAGCTGACATTGCCACTGAAAGAAATGACATACGCAGAACTTGTCCCTGCGACAGCCATGAAAGAACCTAAAACCAATAGAATTGTGACGAGCTTTTTCGTTTTCATTCTTTATCTCCCTTCTGTTCGAGATTCCAACGATTCCTTTTCATTTTATCCCTCCTTTCCTGTTTTTGAAAAGATGGAAGTTTATACTCCCACCTTCTTTTAAAAGCACCTGGGCATAATTGTGTCAAGAACTATTCGTATGTCAGCCTCTACGACGTAGTCTGGTGCCAACCTTTGGATCACGCATCAGAATTTCCCCACAGTGTATACCATGCATCGCCGGATCTTTTTTTTTCGCGTTCAGGTATGCCGGGCTGCGCTTTGCTCTTTTGAGCAGCTGATAAGGAAGAGGGGCACGCTGCGGCGTGCCCCTACGTGCAGAACTTGTCCGCCGAAGCTAAGGCGGAGGCGGATCAGGGTAAGCCTGGCGGTGAAAGGGTCTCGATTATTGCGCGGTCGAGGATCAGGCTCGCAGTTGGAGCGTCTCCGGGATTGAAGTGCAGTATGTCGAAGGAGACAAGCAGATCTTCGCCAACACAATTTGCTGGAGGCAAGAAGTAGAGTCGGTCGTATGTTGTGTTTGTGGTGCCCGGGGAATTTGCCCCGTCGCCCGCGCTTGAAATCCCGAAGGTGTGCGAGGCTTGAAAATTCCCGGTGTTGTACCGCAAGCGCATCTCTGGAACCAGCACCGGGTTCGTCACATTTGTGCGCACTTCGAATGTCCCCCGATACAGTTTGTTCGCGTCTATTGTTATATCCGCCGGATGGGTTCCCCAGAGGCCAAACGTATTTGTGTTCGTTGTTGCGCGTAGCTCGAGCGCGCCCGCAGAATGAATATACTGCGGTGAAGTGAACGCTATCGGCGCGCCACCCGTTGTCCAGCCATCTGCGCTCGTGTCGAAGGTGTAATCCTGGACAACTGTCGGAGTTGGGAGCGAATCCAGAGCAAACCGATCAACAGTAACCGTATCCAGGGAAAGTTCTGCCACCGCCGCATCGGAGGGATTGAAGTTAAGAAGATCAAAAGCCAGCATTGCGGCAGTATCATTCGCAGGCGGCACAAAGTAAAGGTCATAATCCGTGCCCAACACGGCAGGGGACGCACCGCCGTCACCTGCGCTCTCTATCGAAAGCACATCATACTGCTGCAGGTTCAGCGAGTTTGCACGAAGGCGTATCTGCGGAACCAGTGATTGATCCGTTATATCGGTCGAGACCGTAAATCGTGCGCGATAGAGATAGTCCGCATCCGCAGAGATTGCATCCTGCGGACTCTGCCAGAAGCCGAACGTATTCGTATTCGTTGATGAGGTCATCTTCAGGTAGTCGGGTGCCCAGACGAAATCGGGCTCGCTAAAGGCAACCGGCGCGCCACCGGTGGTCCAATCCTCCGTATCTGGGATAAAGTCAAAGACAATCTGCCACGGCGTAGGTGATGGCGTTGGAGTCGGTGTCGGCGTTGCTGTGGGCAGCGCCATTGCGTCAATCTCAACCTGCTCAGGAATACTCTGGGCACTCGAGTCAAAATAGAGGCTGAACGTCCCACCTGCTGAATCGAATGCTATCAGGTCGCTATCGTCGTATAGTGTAGAAGTGATTCTGGTCGCTGCATTGAAGGAGAGAATCCACACGGTATCGCTATCACGACTGAACGCATTGAGGTCGACCTCGGAAGGTAATCCTTCAAGTGAGCCATCGAAGTCCAGACTGGGCACAAACCCGCTCCCAAAGACAAAGCGCGCCATGTCTTCATCAGCCACCATGCCTACCCCGGGCAATCTTGTATCTTCTTCAAGAGAAAAGGAAAACTCCAGCGGAGATTCAGAAATTACGTCCACAGCATCCAGATTAACCCCGGCTGGCAGGCCGTTGCCAGAGCCGTCCCAGAACAGGCTGATGGTTGCCCCATCCCAGAGCAACAGGTCTTCATCAGCGTAAACCGTACCACCAATCTTCGTATCTTCCGAAAGGGAGAAGACCATCCGGTCGCCGCTTAATAAATCAACCGCATCAATATTAACCTCCGGCGGTAGCAGACTGGTCAACCCTGTGGCATACAGCGCATATGCGCCCAGGCCATCGGTGTCCACCAGCTCATGATCTGCAGGCATCAGGCTGGCATACGAGGCATCTTCGTTATGAGAGAATACGAATGATGCCTGAGCAATCCCTGGTGGGCCAATGCTAAAACACACCAGGGCAGCAAGGAGCAAGACCGCAAGGGCAAGTGAGTTTCCATAACGTTTCATACCTCTTACCTCCTTTTTCATCGGTTCATCGGTTTGCCGGTTCGTCGGTTGTCGGTTTTAACTGACGCAACCGATTTAACCGACCTAACCAGCTAACCGTCTAACTGAATAACCGACCAACCGATTAGAACGCAACGTTAGCCAGGTCGCCTGCGCCCAGGGTGTTGCCACCAGCAATGTCGTACTGCGTGGTGTTTCCGCTGGCGCGATTGCTGGCAATGTAGTTGCCGGTTACCGGGTTACAGTCAATCCCGCGGTCGTTATCAGTCACCAGGTTATGCTCAATGCAATTGTCTGAACTGAGGGCGTTGATGCCCGCGCCATCTCCTGTTGAGTAGCCGTTGTTGTCGCACGTATTTTCTACCACCCGGCAATCACTCGAGACTTGTATACCATCGCCTGTGTTGTAGGTGCAGGTATTGCCGCTGACCGTACTGCCAGAGGCTGCATTGATGCCGTCGTTATCGTTTGCGCGGCAGGTATTGCCGCTGACCGTGCAGCCAGAGCTTGTTTGGATGCCGTCGCCGTTGTCATAGCAGGCATTGCCACTGACCGTAGAGCCAACGCTTGCATTGATGCCGTCGTCTCCGTTGTTATAGCAGGTATTGCCGGTGACCGTACTTCCAGGGCCAGCAACCAGACCGTCGTCTCCATTGTTGTAGCAGCGCATGGCTTCAAACTGGCTGTTCCGGGCGTTGATAGCGTAAACCCCATCCAGACGCCAGTCACGTAAAGTTCCATTGCGGATGGCAATGTTATATTGGGTACCGTATACATCAATACCATGGCCAGACGTGCCTGCTGCTTTTCCAGGACCAATTATCGCATGCCCGTTAAGGTCCAGCGTGACATTGTCGGCATCAATGGTGATGCCATTTGTGTCCTGCGTAGCCAGCGTGAGGTTGCCAGTCAGGCGATACATTCCGGGCTGTGAGATAGTGTAAGGTAGCTCGCTGATGAGGATGTCCAGCTGATTGCCTGCAACTGCATCCAGCGGCGTCGTGTTTCCGATCAAGGTGTTCCCTGAGACGATATTGTCAGCACCGTCAAGGTCCAATCCCCGGTCATTATCCGTACAATGATTATTGGTGATGCGATTGTCTGAACCCGTCGCGAGGATTCCCGCGCCATCTCCCGTTAAATATCCGTTGCCGTCGCAAGTATTATCTACCACCCGGCAATCACCCGAGACTTGTATACCATCGCCTGTGTTGTTGGTGCAGGTATTGCCGCTGATCGTACAGCCAGAGACTGTATAGATGCCGTCGAATCCGTTGGAGCGGCAGGTATTGCCGGTGACCGTGTTGCCAGGGCCTGCAAAGATGCCGGGGCCTCCGTTGTATGCGCAGCTATTGCCACTGACCGTAGTGCCAATGCCTGTATAGATGCCCCTGTTTCCGTTGGAGCGGCAGGAATTGCCGCTGACCGTACTGCCAATGCCTGCACGCATGCCGTCGTCACCGTTGTTATAGCACCGCAGGGCTTCAAACTGACTGTTCCGGGCGTTGTAGGCATCAATCCCATCCAGCCGCCAGTCGCGCACCGTTCCATTACGTATGGCGATGTTATATTTTGCCGGACTCGGGACATATATACCATTGCCAGTCGTCCCTGCTGCTCTTCCAGGACCAATTATCGCATGCCCGTTCAGGTCCAATGTTACATTCTCAGCGTCAATAGTAATCCCATTAACGTCAGTCTGAATTGTAGCGAGGTCGTGAACTACAATATAAGAGCCGGAGCTTGAAATAGTGTAAGGAATCTCAGCGATGTCAATCTGCCCATCGCCGGCCCATGCCCCTGTGCCCAGCAAAAGCCACACGCCAAGAATACAAGCCATTGTGGTGATTCTCTGCTTCATAGTTCCATCCTCCTTTTCCTCGTTAGTTTACTTCGGTGTTCAACGTTTCCCAGTCTTGCACCGTGTTAAACCGATTGGAAAACAAGATGTTTCGCACTTCACCCCCCAGTCTCCTCTTTTCTCCTTAAATCTCTCCATATCCTCGTAGTAACTTCTTCAACCATATCCATAAACAATTGTCAACTAAACAGATCAACCGATTAACCGACTAACTGTCTTATGGATGGTTATTGACCGACGTGCACGTAGTCAGGTTAAAGTTCGTTCCATTATTCATGCAGCAGTTTTCCGCGACAAGGGAGTTGCTGGACTGGATCCCATCACCTGTATTGCTGCGGCAGGCATTGCCCCTGACTGTACTATTGCCCACAATGATGCCGTCCCCTCCGTTGGCACTGCAGGCGTTGCCGCTGACCGTACTGCCAGAGGCTGCAAAGATGCCGTCGCCTGTGTTGCCCCAGCAGGTATTGCCGCTCACCGTACTGCCAATGCTGCCAAGGATGCCTTCGGCTCCGTTCTCGGTGCAGGTATTGCCGGTGACCCGACAGGCAGCGCCTGCATAGATGCCGGAGCGACCGTTGTTATAGCAGCGCAGGGCTTCAAACTGGCTGTTGTCGGCAGCGCCGGCAAAAACTCCATCCAACCGCCAGTCCCGCACAGTGCCATTCCGGATGGCAATGTTAAATTGGGTACCGCTGACACGAATACCATGGCCAGTCGTCCCTGCGGCTTTGCCAGGCCCAGTTAACGAATGGCCGTTAAGATCCAGCGTTACGTCCTCTGCATCAATGGTGATGCCATTTGTGTCCTGGGTAGCCAGCGTGAGGTCCCCAGTCAGGCGATACATGCCGGGCTGTGAAATGGTGTAAGGCAGTTCGCTGATAAGGATGTCCAGTTGGTTGTCCGCCACCGCATCCAGCGGGGTTGTGTTTCCGATCAATGTATTACCTGAGACGATATTGTCAGCACCGTCAAGGTCTAGGCCGCGGTCATTATTGGTACAATGATTATTTCTAATGGAATTCTCTGAACCGGTTGTGTGGATGCCCGCGCCGTTGCCCTTGCAAGTATTATCTACTACCCGGCAATCAGAATCAGGTTGTATGCCGTCGCCAGTGTTGTTCTGGCAGGTATTACCGCTGACCGTACTGCCAGAGAGTGCGTAGATGCCGTCGACACCGTTACCATAGCAGGTGTTGCCGCTGACCGTATTGCCAGCGCCTGCATAGATGCCGCTGCCGGTGTTGTTGGGGCAAATATTGCCGCTGACCGTGCAGCCAGTGGCTGTAAGGATGCCGTGTAATCCGTTGATGTAGCAGGAATTGTTGCTGACCATGCAGCGATGGCCTGTACGGATGCCGTCGAGTCCGTTGCTGTAGCAGCGCAGAGCTTCAAACTGACTGTTGTATGCCGAGTTGCCTTTAATCCCATCCTGCCGCCAGTCGCGCACGGTTCCATTGCGGATGGCGATGTTATATTTTCCCGGACCGGGGACATATATGCCATTGCCAGTCGTCCCTGCTGCTTTGCCAGGCCCAATTAACGCATGACCGTTCAGGTCCAGCGTCACATTGTCAGCGTCAATAGTAATGCCATTCGTGTCAGTCTGAGTTGTAGCCAGATCGTGAACTACAATATAAGAGCCGGAGCTTGAAATAGTGTAAGGAATCTCAGCGATGTCAATCTGCCCATCGCCAGCCCATGCCCCTACGGATAGCATAACCCATAATGCAATAACCCAGGCCATTGTTTTTGTAATGCGCATCATAGTTCTCCCTCCTTTTTACTGTTTTTTATAGATGAATAATTCCTCCACACCATCGTAACGTCCCATAGATGCTCTGCCTCATTTCTTCCAAGCTTCTTGACATAGAATAATTCTCTAACATTAATTTCCCCAGACCGTCAAGTCTTTTCCAGCCTGACTGTTGAGTCCAGTGAATATGAGACCGTAGACATTAGACGTTAGGATTCGAGCGCAAACTTCACTGCCTCAACCTGGAAATATGTAGACTATACTGTAATGCATTTTATGAATTCTGCGCATGACTATTAACATACCGCGAGGAAATGAGCCCGAATTTGCCCCCTCGATTCACGTACTAAACGATTGCTTTAGCGACTTTGTAAATCGCTATAGCAGCCCTTTTCTCCGTTTTTCCATTGACGTTCATGTTTGGCCTTTTATATTTAGTTTAAACGCCAGGAAGAACATGGAATTAACAGTTATGCACAACAATAATCCCAAACTTGAGGAGGTGTAATATGAAGCATTATGTGATGATGTTTTTGCTAACAGGGATTATTATAGGGGGCAGTTCCTGCCAGTTGTTTCTCACAGGTGGCGCAATGGACAAGGCGCCGATAGATATTTCCGGCGAGATTCAACTCCGCATCAACGAACATGTGCAAAAGAATATGAGCGAAGATTATGAAGGCCCTTTTCCAAGAAGAACCCGGTTGGAGCGCGTGGAGGTGGAAGATTCGACAGTACGATTGCATTTTAATCAGGGGCTGATTTCCCAGCCAGTGAGACAGGCGCTGGTTGATGACCTTCGCACAAGGTTTACTCTCCTGATCAAACCGCTGATCGAAAATGCAAAGATAGAAATTTATGCAGGTGGCAGACGACTGGAGCATTACATTCCCGGACTCTATCGCCCACCAGGACTGTTGCCGGAAAAGCTGCAGCCATCAGAAAAGCCTATCCTGATAAGGAATATAAGCTCTCCAGAGCCAATGCCTCAGGCAGGTCTTTATAATCACTACATTGCGCTCTGGCATAGTCACGGCTGGTATTACGATACAGAGGCAAAACGATGGCAGTGGCAAAGACCCAGGATGTTCACCATTGTAGAGGATATGCTGCCGATGAGTTTTACAATACCTTTTTTAATGCCGATGCTGGAGAATGCCGGTGCAGTAGTTTTCTGCCCAAGAGATCGTGATCTGCAAATACATGAAGTGTTGGTGGATGACGATGACGGTGAGAGATTTTCCGAAAATGGCACTTTTAAGGAAGAAGGAACAGAAAATTGGGATGTGGACGATGGTTTTGGATTCAAGAACTATCTGGCTCCGTATCCTGACGATATGAATCCGCATCGAGAGGGACATCACCGAGTGGTAAAAACCGTTGACGGGGATGCGACAGCTGTATCTCATTGGACACCAGTAATTCCAGAAGATGGTTATTATGGTATTTACATCTCCTACAATGCATCGCCAGAACGAGCCACTGATGCGCACTATGTGGTCTATCATACAGGTGGGAAAACTGAGTTTCTGGTCAATCAACAGATGGCTGGTAATACCTGGGTTTATCTTGGCGGTTTTCACTTTCGTGAGGGGCATTCGTCAGAAAGGGGGAGTGTGGCCCTATTTAACGATTCGACAACCGCAGGAATGACCATATCAGCAGATGCGGTAAAATTTGGTGGTGGGATGGGTGATATAATTCGTGAAGAGAGTATAAGTGGATATCCCAGATATTGCGAAGGTGCCCGGTACTGGATGCAGTATGCAGGGGTGGAGCCTGAATTTGTATACAAACTTGGCATAGAATCAAGATTTGGAGGACCTGATTATCTTGAAGACTACACAGGCAGAAGTGAATGGGTGAACTATTTGCGTGGAGCGCCATCAGGGCCGAATGTGAAGCGAGAACATCCGGGACTTGGCGTACCGATTGATTTATCTCTCGGGTTTCATACGGATGCAGGTATTACGACAGGTGTAGTCGGAACGTTGATGATATATCGTGTGCAAGACGCAAAGAGACAGGAACAGTTTCCAGATGGGCGCTCGCGCTGGTTAAATCGAGACTATGCAGATATAATGCAATCGCAAATAATCCGCGACTTGAGGCTGAAATACAGCTCTACGTGGACACGACGTCAGCTGAGGAATGCAGATTATAGCGAGGTGCGTCGGCCAAATGTTCCTGCAGTGCTACTGGAGTTACTTTCGCATCAGAATTTTGATGACATGAAATACGGCCTTGATCCACGGTTCCGTTTTGATGTTTCACGCGCAATTTACAAGGGGATGCTCAGATTTATTGCTTATGAATATGGTTTTGAGCCGGTGATTGCGCCGTTGGCACCAAAGAATTTCCTCGCCAGAGCAACTGGTAAAGGGAAGGTACTGCTTCAATGGGAGCCGCAGGATGACCCGTTAGAGCCAAGTGCAGTGCCAAATGCCTATGTGGTATATACACGTTCTGGCGTTGATGCGAGTTTCGACAACGGTATTTATGTCAGGGATAATAGAGTTGAACTCGACGGGCTTGATCCGAATGAGATTTATAGCTTCAAGGTCGCAGCGGTTAATGAAGGGGGTAAAAGTTTCGCTTCCGAAGTGCTATGCGTACGCACAGGAGATGGTGCAAAAACTCCGAAGGCACTTATTGTAAATGGATTCGACCGAATTGCCCCGCCAAGTTTTGTAGAAAGTCCGAATTTTCGTGGAGCACTGAGAGCAAACGCAGACCATGGCGTGGGTTATTGCTGGAATCTGGGACTTACAGGAGACCAGTATGATTTCGATCCAAGCCACAAATTCCTTACCAATGATAATCCAGGCTGGGGAGCATCGTATGGTGATCTGGAAACGAAGCTGGAGCTGGGGAATACCTTTGATTTTGCCATTATTCATGGGGATGCACTGGCTCAGGCAGGGTGGACGTTTGACACGGTTAGCGACGAAGCAGTGGCAACAGGACAAATAGACCTGAACGATTACGCAGTAGTCGATTGGCTGCTTGGCGAGGAACGAACGACCTTGCCGCCACCATGGCCCCAGGGAACTGCCCCACCTGACAGGATGCAACCGCAATTCAAGACATTAACTCGTATGGAACAGGCGTTTATCAACGACTACCTGACCACAGGTTCCGGTCGGCTATTTATCAGCGGCGCATACGTTGCAACTGACCTTGGCGGCACAGCGCCGACAGTTACAGAATCAGACCGAGAATTTTTACGTACTGTATTAAAATGCGACTGGGTGACAAATAACGGCAGCAAGACGAATAATGTTGTGCCAGTTAAGGGTAGCATATTCGAGGAAGTAGGCGAATTTCATTTTAGTGCGGGCATTGGTGAGAATGATGTATACGGGGTCGAGTTACCGGACTCCTTGAAACCAGCAAAAGATTCAGGTGCAGAGACTGTAATTCGATATGAAGATGCTAAATTCAACGCAGGGATTGCATACCGAGGTGTAGATTATCGAGTGGTTGTCTTTGGATTCCCTTTTGAAACAATAACGAGCGAAGAAATTCGTCATAAGGCCATGAATTCAATATTAGAATTTCTCACTTTTGATTAAAAGATATAAAGACATAGCAGATTAGCTTATAAAAAAACTGACATCTGGAACCAAGCGATGGCCTTTTGCGTAAAGCGCTCCCCCAAGATGGAATATTCATCTTGTCTACGCAAAGTAAACAATATTAACAGGATAGGTAGGATAGATAGGATGTTTCTTAATAAGATATCCTACTAATCCTAAAATCCTGTTCATTAAATTTATGCTTTACGAAGAGCTTACATCGAAAATCCTGGAAGCCTGCTTTGAGGTTGCGAATGAGCTGGGGTCAGGATTTCTCGAGCCAGTTTACGAGAAGGCGTTGGCCATTGCCCTCCGAGAGAAAGGGCTTTCCGTAGAGTCCCAGGCGTCCGTTAAGGTCTTCTTCAGGGGCCAGGAGATCGGGGAATATTTCGCCGATCTACTGGTAGAAGGGAAGGTTATTGTCGAACTAAAAGCTGTAAAGGTGCTCACCCCAGAGCATTCTGCTCAGGTAATCCACTACCTAAAAGCCACGGGGATTGAAGTCGGACTGTTGGTCAACTTCGGAACCCCAAGAATCGAGTACAAGCGATTGTTTCGGCCGGGCAGTAAACAAGATGGGTAGGATGGATAGGATGTTCTTGGGGTTTATCCTATACATCCTATCGTCCTGTTCTTTTTATTGCTGAAACGGATACACAATGCATTCAGATTCGCAAGCTCCAGGCCGGTAAATAAGAAGGATGCGTAGAACTAAATAGCAAACAGGATAGGTAGGATACATACGATTTTCTTGGGGTTTATCCTTCACATCCTAATATCCTGTTCTTCTCATTGCTTAAATGGACGCACTATACATTAAGCGTTGCGAGTGCAGCTCGGAGATTAAACAGGATGGGCAGGATGCGGGTGAGGAAGTGGAAAGGATGTGTGTGCACGAGAGGACAGAAAGATCTCTAAGCAAACCGGGGTCCATAGCTAACCTTGAGAGAATGTTGGGTCACATGCGCGTGCCTCGCAAGCCGGGACCGAAAAGCAAACCCATTCAACCATCGGAGAGATACCCTGGAAAAGAGAGATAAGTATGGTGTCCCCGGAACTCCCGAACTCCCGGCAAGAATGAGTAAAATTCTTCTATTGGCATTCCTCTGACGTGAAGGGATTGTCATCTATTCCTCCCCATGTAGAATCTCGGCGGTTCGCCTTTTTGCTTTACGGGCAATTTCATCCAGGATACTGTAGACCGTCGGTATGATTACTAACATCAGAAAGGTCGATACGATCATCCCGCCAATAACTGATAGTGCGATAGGAGCACGCATTTCAGCTCCTTCGCCGGTCGATATAGCCATCGGGGTCATCCCCACGATTGCCACGGCGGCGGTCAGCAGCATAGCTCGCATCTTTGTTATACCGCCCCGGACAATGGCTTCATCCCTCGCCATGCCGCGCGCCCTGAGTTGATTTATATAATCCACCAGCACAATTCCGTTGTTTACCACTATTCCTGCCAGGATGATCATTCCCAAAAGCGAGGGTAGAGAGAGTGTATTTCCTGTGAAAAGAAGAAGCAGTATTACGCCGATGAGTCCTAAGGGCACTGTAAAAATAACACCGAAAGGATGTACCAGGGATTCAAATTGGGCAGCCATAACCATATAGACTAGGAGAACGGAAAGTATGAAGGCTGCGCCCAGCGAAAAAAAGGTCTCCCTCATGCGCTTGATCTCGCCACCGTACTCCACGAAATAACCTTGAGGAAAGTCAACCTTGGCTACTTTTGACTTGATATCAGCAAGAATGCTACCAAGGTCCCGTCCGCTGAAGTTGCCGGTCACCGAGGCTTTCCGCTTTTGATTTTCACGGAAGAGCCTCACAGGACCCTCCCCTTTTGATATTTCTGCGATATCAGAGAGCCGATGCTGCGACCCGAGCGGAGCGGCCACGAGGATGTCTTCAACATCCTGCAAGGTCTTCCTATCATTCTCCTGATATTTCACTCTCAGGTCAAACTCATCTCCGCCAGTGCGGTAAAGAGTTGCTACCTGCCCTTCAAACGCAGCTCGGACGGTGGAGGCAATCTGTCCAACCGATAGTTCCATCTGTGAAGCCTTCTCTCGGTCAATCTTGAAGTGAAGCTCAGGTTTTCCACGTCGAAGAGTAGTGTCCACATCATATAGTCCTTCTATATCCTTACAGTCAGCGACGAGATTGTTAGCTATCTGCTCCAGCTTTATTATGTCCTTACCGAAAATCTTTACCTCGATAGGGATTTGCCCTGTACCGGCACTCGTAATCATCCTTGCCAGATCCATAAATTCTATCTTAGCTCCTTTTATATTGGGAAGCTTTCTCCTGATACTATCTTGTATCTCCATGGTTGTGCGCTTACGCTTGTCTTTGTCTACGGCGTGGGCGAAAATCTGCGCCTCATTTACTCCGATGTTGCTCATTCCGAAGGCTGCTTCCATCTTTGCTCCTACCAGCACACCAGTGAACGAACAGACAACGTCGAGTCCTCCCTCATCAGCCATAATATCTTCAATCTGCTGTACTACATGGCGTGTCTCGTCCAGTTCTGTTCCAACAGGCATTTCGACTTTGATAATCACCAAACTTGTGTCAATGGCGGGCATGAATTCTGTTCCGACAAGAGGAACAAGTGCCAGGCTTCCTGCAAATACAGCGAATGAAGCTAGGGTTACCTTCCAGCGATGGCGCAGTGCCCATTGCAGGAGACTGCCGTAGATTTTGCTAACGACTCCACGCTTATCTTTTCTTGAATCATTCCCCTGTTTTCTCGTTCTCAGCCGGAATATCTTGGATGCCATCATTGGCACGAGTGTCAAGGCCACGAAAAGCGAGGCCAACAGCGATACGGCTACGGTGAGGGCAAGACCACGCGAGAGTTTTCCCGCAATGCCGGTTGCAAAGAACATTGGAAGAAAGACCGCTATGGTGGTGAAAGTGGAAGCGGCTATTGCCATTCCTACTTCACTTGTGCCATCGATCGCAGCCTCGAATCTATTCTTGCCTTCTTCCATGTGGCGGAAAATATTCTCGATGACAATGATGGCGTTGCTCACCAGCATCCCAACGCCGAGTGCAAGACCACTCATTGTCATGGTGTTAAGGGTGAAATCGAAGGCATACACCACAACGAATGTGCCCAGGATTGAAAGAGGAATCGAAAGTGCGATGGTAAGGGTAGGACGCCAGTTGCGTAAGATAAGCAGGATCAGGATTGC
This sequence comes from Candidatus Sumerlaeota bacterium, assembly GCA_030613245.1. Lineage (GTDB taxonomy): Bacteria > Sumerlaeota > Sumerlaeia > MWCT01 > JAUWMI01 > JAUWMI01. The sequence goes on along the minus strand of JAUWMI010000016.1, from coordinate 58,278 downwards.
CGCGATGAGACCACCCCATAGGGCATCCTGCCCTGTGCAGGAGACAATCTTCTCGGTAAGTGCACCTTGATCGAGGGCAATATAGAATTCAATATCCGGGGGAAGTTCCTCCCTGAGTGCCGCAACCTGTTTCTTAACTGCGCTGACAACTTCAGCCGTATTGGCACCCGACTCTTTGATGACAGAAAGGATTATTCCATTTTGACGATTGACACGGCTGTCATTGCGAACCTCTTTGTGAGTATCTGCGACCGTGGCAATATCTCTGATATAAACAGGATTACCATTTTGAACTGCTACCACTGTGTTTATGATCTGGGCAATATTTTCAAATTCACCAAGGGTCCTCAGAAGATATTCTGTGTGGCCTTGGGTTAAATGTCCTCCCGAAAGATTGAGATTTTCATACCTCAGTTTTGCAACCACCTGCTGGAGGGGGATACCTAATGATTCCACTTTTGCGCGGTCAAGCAAGACTTGTATTTCTCTTTCTCTGCCCCCCATAATCATGGCGCTTGCCACACCATCAACCATCTCGATGCGATCCTTTATTTCATCCTTGACGAGAGACCGGAGATCACGCAGGCTCCTCTTTCCCACAATTCCATAGGCGATAACGGGGATCATTGATGGGTCGAATTTTAAAACGATGGGGTCATCGATCTCGGACGGTAGATAGTCCCTGACAACCCCTATAGCATCGCGCATGTCCTGGGCAGCGAAATCAATATTGGTACCCCACTCACATTCCACTACTACTATCGAAAGACCTTCTTGAGATGTGGAACTGACGGTCTTTACATTCTTGACTTTGCTAACCGCTGATTCAATAACTTTAGTAATAAGGGTTTCCACATCTTCCGATGCAACCCCTTCATAGCTGGTTATGACCGCAGCCACCGGGTAGGTCAGGTCGGGCATAAGTTCAATGGGAAGTCTGATAAAAGATATGCCACCCAAGACCACAATCATGAGAATAAACATTGATACTGTTACCGGGCGGTGTACCGAAAATTCTGGTATTTTCATTTGACTTCACCTTCTGTGTTCTTATTCTTCTGAAAGAGGAATGGCTTCAACGATTATTCTTGTGCCGCTCTCTAGCCCAAGATTTCCTTTCACGATGACCATCTCGCCCTCTTTGACTCCGGAAGTAATTTCGACGTTCATTCCATCGGTTAGTCCGACGGTCACCGTTCGCTCCTCGGCAACATCGTTCTTTGCCAGAAAGATTACCTTCTCTTTACCTTCATCCGAAACAGCCTTAACCGGTAGCAGCAAAACATTGGAGCGCTTCTCAAGGGCAATATTGACCCTTGCGAACATACCGGCCTTGAGCTCAAGTTCAGGATTGGCAATGTTGATCTCAACCTCGAATGTCCTGCTCTGGGGATCGACCACCGGGGCAATCTTGCAGATCTTTCCAGAAAAGGTCTTGCCAGGGAACCCGTCTACCCTGATTTCAGATTCCTGGCCAATATGTATCTGATTAATCCTTTTTTCGGAAATATTTACCTTGTTTTTGAGTACGTCGAGTTTCATGATCTGTAGAAGCGGTATACCTGGCATCATAGGGGGTGATACAACTTCTCCCGGTTCAACAAATTTTTTAGTTACGATTCCATTGATCGGAGATTTTATATTGGAATTGGCAAGTTGGTTCCTTGCTAAGGCTAGAGCGGCTTTCGCATGTTCAACTTGAGCTTCAGCCACTTCAAGACCGGCCTGGATTTTGTCCCATCTCTGCCCGGCTATGCATTTTTCCTCCCAAAGCTTCTTCATCTTTTCATAGTCATTCTTTGTATCGGCAAGATGGGCATTGGCCGAAGTAAGTGAAGATTCTTCCTGCTTGACGCCTAGAACCAGCTCTTTCTGTTCTAATTGGATCAAGGTCTGTCCAGCCTTGACTTGGCTCCCTTCTTCTACGTATACTTCTTCCACGCGGCCGGGAATTTTCGACGTTATCTTTATCTCTTGGAAAGGAGCCAGGGTTCCAGTCAAGGACAGAGAAATGCAAAGGCTCCCTTTCCTTGCAGTAATCGCCTTTACCTTGGTTTTGTGTTCGTCTATTTTATCTGATGGCTTACCGGGATTCTCCTGTCTGCATCCAATTACCAGCGCCAAACTGACAAGCAAGGCAGACATGCCGTAGATAGAGGGTTTTCTCACTATTCTATCTCTCCTTGTTTCGACGTCTATTTTAGCCGCACTTGTTCGAAAAATATCTTTTTCATTAGCGGTATTTTCTTTAGAAGCAACTCTTTGCTTTCTTTCCTTGATTCGAGGAACGAAAACATAAACGCATTCGTCAAGCCGTCCAGCGCCAATGCAAGATCGCACGGATCTGCCTTGATAAAGATGCCTTCCTTTATCCCGTCCCTGAATAATTGCGCAACAAACTGAAGGAGACCCTCATATTTTTTGCGGATTCTTTTGTCCATGCTCATATGGATACTGAAACCCGCACCTCTTGTCTGGGCGAAGTAAATTTTTACAAAAGATACATTCCCGAGGAAGAAACCGACCTTTGCTTCAATGGATTTCTCTACCTTCATCATAATACTCGTCTCTTTTGAAACTTCTGACTCTACAAAACTCACAAATTCGTCAGCCTTCTCTATTATCACTTTTGTATAGAGATCTTCTTTGCTCTTGAAGAACTTATAGATGGTTGCAGTTGCAAACTCTGCCTTTCTAGCAATTTCTCGAATCGTGGATTTAAAAAAGCCCTTCTCAGAGAACACAGCTTCCGCCACCTGGAGAATTTCGCTCCGGTGCCTTTGCTTCTCTCTTCCTTTTCTGGACAATTGTTTCATTTCTTGGCTCCTAATTCAGCTGATTTGAAAATCCTCCGTATTATAAGAAAAACGAATCTTTATTTTATAGTACCATGCTTTCTCAATGTCAAGAACTGTTTTTCTTTTTTCGAGAAATCCATGGCAGCCAAGGTGGAATTCTGCTACGGGGTAGTCGTTCAGATGGACACAATGGCACGCGATTAGGCTTCGGTGAGAGTCCGGTAACAAGGACCGTGATCTTCATGTGAGAGCTCGGGCGAGTGCTCTTCCCTTGCCACTCATATTCACAATCTATCGCAGACATTCTTTCAGCCGGAACTGTAAGAACGCTATTATCGCACTATCTGGATGATTGTCGTTGAAGTCTCTATACAGGAATGGGCATCGAGGATTCAGCATTGTCTAACCCATCGTTCCAGTAGAGCGGGGCAAGATAAACGCCTCCCTGGCCCCAACCACAATGACTAACGTACCACTTGCCGTCGGCATCGCGGACTACCTCCGCCGCATGGGAATGTATACGTCCGACTTTATCTTCCACACTCCAGTGAAACGGGTCATTGCTGCGAAACACGTGTGTACCAACATAGCCACCCCATGGCCCGGTGAACAAATAATAGTAACTGCCGCGACGCACAACGAAGGGTGACTCGGCAGGGCTCCAGGAGTGTTCCTTGATCGTGTCACGGAAAGCAACGTTTCGCTCGCCCCACTTGACAAGATCATCGCTGGTTCTATAGGCCACAATGTGGTCACCGCCAGATGGATCACTGGTTGCGGTATAATACATCACCCACCTATCCCCTACCCTGAAGACAAAGGGATCCCTTGCCTCATGGCCATCAACAACCATTGGATTCTCTGGATGGCGCTTCCATGTTTTCAAATCCGATGAGGTGGCCAGGTGGATTTTATATTTTGTGTGGTCTTCATCTCCAGCGCAATAGAACATGTAATATACATTCTCGTGAAAAATGATATGTGGTGCCCAGAGATGAATTTCCTTCCACTTCTTCCACTCGGCTGTCAGAGCAACGGGGTGCTTATTCCATGGCTTCTGGGTCAGGCTCCTGGCCGTTGCATGAGCGAAGTTCTTCTCATCCAGGGGATTAGCTGGTTCGGCATGAGTGATTCCAAACAGGTGCCAAATCCCATCAGTACCCCTAATGAAATAATGATCATTGATATACCATTTTTCATCTTCGCCAATGCTTGGATCATAAATTCTGACAAACTCTCCTGCACGAACGAGGTCTTGATCTTTTGCCAACCCAGTGTCCTCCTTTTGTCGCGTGCTTGCACAAAAGCGGTCACATTACCTGAAACGTAGCTGCCTATACTATGAAAACCTGCTCAAACCAAGCGATATTTTATAAAAAGCCAGACTTTCTTCTTTACGCTGAGAAAACACACAGGCGAACCAATACTATCCAGCCAGCCGATAGGCCGTTCTGTGAAAAGTCATTGACAATGGGGCAAGAAAAGGATTCTGGTTTTTAAAAAGTTATAGCAGCCTGTGAGGCTCGGTTGCTAAGGAATCTGGTAACTACTGCGACCCGGCCTGGAGATAGGCAGGATTCAAAAGGAGGGCTATATGGTGGTACGTGTGGGAATTCTTGGAACCGGCTCAGCTGCGGAGCTATACCATATGCCGGGGTACCGGGAGAATCCGGAGGTTCAGGTGGTTGCGTGCTCTGATCAGGACGTTGAGCGTGCACGGCGATTCGCAAAAAAGTATGAGATTGAAAATGTATATGCTGACTATCACGAGATGTTCGAAAAAGCGCGGCTGAATATTGTAAGCATTTGTACTCCAAATTACGTCCACAAAACTCAAGCGATCGAGGCATTAGAGACAGGGATCAATGTGCTATGTGAAAAGCCGATGGCGATGAACGCCACGGAGGCGCTTGACATGGTACGTGCTGCTCAACGTGCGCGCGCCTTATTAACTATCGGCCATCAACACCGATTCTCTACCGATGCCCAGATTCTCAAGCGTTTTATCGAGGCTGGGGAGCTAGGCACAATTTATTACGCCCGCGCTCAATGCTTGCGCCGGGCAGGAATCCCAGGCTGGGGCGCATTCCACATTAAGGCTAAGTCAGGCGGTGGGGTATTGCTTGATACAGGAGTGCATTTTCTCGACTTGATGCTATGGCTCATGGGGCTTCCAGAGCCGGTAGCAGTTACGGGAGCAACGTATACGGCTTTTGGAAACAAACCGGACAACTCGGTGATCGGCTGCGGAGAGTACGATCGTACGGAGTTCGACGTGGAAGACTTTGCTTATGGCCTGATTCGCTTCGCCGGAGGGGCAACGATGAGCCTGGAGACCTGCTGGGCAGCAAATATCGAATTTAGCGACAAGATCACTCAGCAGCTGCTTGGCGACAAAGGAGGCGCGACGCTTTATCCACTACAGGTTTTTGCCCAGAGGCACCGCAGCCTGATGGATATTACGCCCCGTGCCCTGTGCCAGGTAAATCCGTATGCAGAGGAAATTCGCTGGTTGATTGCAGCGATGCGCGGCGAAAAGGAGCTGCTGGTCAAGCCAGAGCAATGTTACCAGGTTCAGCGGATAATGGATGCAATCTATGAATCTGCCGCCACAGAGCGAGAAGTCGTGTTCAGCTAGCTCTGCGTGCGTGCCAATCCAGGCACGATAGGGCCTTGAGAAAACGCACCATTTCTTTAGGCGAGGGCAGGTAATAGCGCGCAGCAGTTTGGCGTGCCCTGCCGATGCGCACCGTGACGCCCTGATGCCGCAGGGCATGGAAGGCATCTTCATCGGTGACGTCATCCCCGCAATAAACAGGCAGCACACGGCGTGACCCTACGCGCTGTGCAACATGACGCCATATTGCCTCAACTGCTTTCCCTTTATCCCACTCAATCGGCGGTCTCAGCTCTAACACCTTTTTGCCTCGTGTGAGACGCAGCACCTTTTGGCAGAGATATGGCTCGGCCACTGCCCGAACGTTCTGGCGCACTTGATGTAGGTATTGAGCAGGTACGCGGCGGTAGTGGATACTAACTGTCACGCCTTTTTCTTCTACCAGGCAGCCGGGGATTTTCCCGAGACGTTGGCGTAGCAGATTGCCGACTTCTTGCAATGCGTTTCGGGCCACCGGCGGAATGCGAAGAACGATACGCATGCCCAGGCCTGTGATCTCAAAGCCGTGGTTGCCAGCCCTGATGATCCGCCGCAAAGGAAGTAACCGTTTTATTTCTCGCAGCGAGCGGCCGGAAATAATCGCCAGAGTCATTCCTTGCGTGTTGGCCAATCTCTGGAGCAACTCACGCAAAGACCTGGAAGCTACGGCCTGAGCCGGGTGTTTGCGGATTGCCACGAGAGTGCCGTCGTAGTCCGACATGAGGAGAAGGTGGTCATATCCAGCGAGTCTTCGGCGGAACGTTGACAGCGAAAGGCGTGTGGGACCAGTGGTCATAGGTGGAAAGCCGCAAGGTTAGAAAAGTTTGCGTTCGGTGCTAATATCCAGAGCATCAGCCAGTATGGTATAGAGCCAGTGGTAGATGTCGTGCTTGGCGACGTAGTCCTGCAATTTTTGCATTCGCACCCTGCGTTCTCGCAAAGGCATGCGAATGGCCTCGCCGATGCGTCGCGCAAACTGTTCGGTATCGAAGGGATTAATGATCAAGGCGTCTTTCATCTCTTTGGCAGCGCCCGTGAACTCGCTAATGAGCAGCACCCCTTTTTGATCAACCTGCGCCGCTACGTATTCCTTGGCCACCAGGTTCATCCCGTCGTGCAGCGACGATACGATTAGAAAATCTGCCATGCGGTAGTAGGCAATGAGCTCATCAAGGGGGAGATTTTCGTGCATAAAAACAATGGGCTGCCACTCGGCCGCCTGAAAATCATAGTTGATATCGCTTACCATATTCTGAATCGAATAGCCAACGCGACGATAGAGATCAATGCGCGAGCGCGAAGGCGGGGCAACCAGCACGTAGACGAACTTTTTGCGGTAGTGCTTGTATTTTTTTAAGAATACGGCCAGAGACTTGAGCTTTTCAATAATGCCTTTGGTATAATCCATGCGATCAACGCCGAGCCCGATTATAGGGAATTGAAATCGCATATTTGAGCGGAGATGCTTAATCCTATCCACGGTTTTCCGGGATCTGGCGGCATGATTAATGTAGTCAAAGTCCACGCTTATGGGATATTCTCTAATGTGCGTAATATTATTCTTATACACAACATGGCGGTTGCGATAGTCAACCTCGGCCTCTGGCAGATAGCGCTCCACGGAGCGGAGGAAGTTATAGACGTATTCGCGAATGTGGAATCCAACAATGTCGTTGTGCAAGAGTCCTCTAAGCAGTTCCTGGCGCCACGGGCAAATGCCAAAGAGCTCAGAGCTAGGCCAGGGGATGTGCCAGAAATGCAGCAGCATAGTAGTTTCGTAATCGCGCTGAATCCATTCGGAACATAGCGCTAGCTGGTAGTCCTGAATCCAGACAATTGTGTTCCTGCCCTTGCGCTGCTGGAGTTCCTTATTGACAGCGACAGCGAACTTCTTGTTTACGCGCTCGTAGCCCCGCCAGAAGGAGTGCTTGAACGAAGGACGTCCAAAGGCATTATGGAACAGTGGCCACATCACCTGGTTTGAGAAGCCATAGTAATAATCCTTGAGATCCTGCTTGGTGAGCCAGAGGCGATGGAGCAAGTAGAGGTCTTTCCCAGGAGGAACCTTCACATGGCCTTCCTCATTCGCGGCATCCCGATCCGCCGTACCGCTGCCCCAGGCAATCCAGACTCCTTTGGTCGCCTGCATTACCGGATCAAGAGCAGCAGTCAGACCGCCTGCTGGTGTGATGCAGTCAATGCCTTTCGAGGAATACCGATGTTCGTAGGGCTGGCGGTTGGAGACCAGAATGAGATCGTAATCAGCCAGCTTTGTTTCAAGGAAACTGTACAAACGCTCTTTTGCACTCATAGACCCAAAACTTCTTTCCAAAATTGCATCGCTCGCTGGCCGATGTCCTTTGCCTGCAATCTGCCAGGAAACACGGGGTTGCCACTCTCCACTAGATTTTCACCACAGTCTCGTTCAAATGGTCTAAGTAGAGTAGGAGTAAGAGATGGTCGCGCACGTGACGAGTGATCAAGAAATTGTGCAAGACGTGTTGGCGTCCGTTCTCCCCCAGCTGCTCTGCAAAATCCGGGTTGTTCAGCAAGTATTCAATTTTATACGCAGCGCCTTCCACAGAGGAGACTAACATGCCCGTGATCTTATTTTCAATTTGAGTTACAATGCCGCCAGCGGCCCCGGCCACGACCGGCTTGCCCTTCCACAGAGCCTCTGTAACAGTCAGGCCAAATCCTTCTTTGAGTGACTTCTGGATGATAACCGTCGAGGCGCGCTGGAGAGCGTTAATCTCAAAATCGCTATTTGGCGCCAGCTCGATGATATGGATGTTTTTATCTCCCTCAGATTTCGCCTTGACTTCACTCAGGACTTCTGCGCCTTCGGGATCGTCCGATGCTCCTCCCCCTGCAAGAACCAATTGGCAGTCAATGTGGCGGCTGACTATCTTGTAGGCTTCAATCACGCCAATTGGGTCTTTAAACCGATCAAAACGGGATATCTGGGTCACGATTGGCAGCTCTGGATCAATTTGAAAGCGTTCCAGTACCCCTTGAATCTCCTCTTGCGAGAGCTCGATATTCTTTTTGCTCAGCGGGTCAATCGAGGGAGCAATAAGAAACTGAGGGATGGATAGCACCTGGGCAAAGCTGGGCATCGAAAAGATTGCTGAGTCATAGCGCTCCACATACTTCTTGAGGAAGCGCCATACCTGGCGGTCCGGATTAGAGACGTCAATATGGCAGCGCCAGATCCAATAGCGATGATCCTCATCTCGTAGCTTGGCCTTGATGAGACCGGCAGGCTGTGGGTCATGAACGAAAATGACATCACCTATGAGCGGCGTCAGCTCCAAATTGAGGTTTGTATAGTGCTCATAGATGTCGTACATTTCTTCCGTAATGAGCTGCGTTTTGCCATGGAGGGCATTGTGAAACTCCTTGGTCACTGCGAAGAAATCGTCACCGCCCTTTATAACATCCCACGAAGCATCCAGATCCAATTCGCGAATGAGCGGAACCATGCGTGCAAGGATTTCAGCCACGCCACCCCCGACAGGGGTGGAATTGATATGCTGAATCTTCCTTCGCTGGATTCTGCCCGCAAGATAGAAGAGCTCATCAATGCAATCCTTCCCCACTATGGGCTCATAGTCCCGAATGGACGGAAGCGCTGTGATCACCAGCTCATCCTTTCTTCTGTTTGAATTGAGCGAGGGCGAGCGAGTTGAGGTAGGCCTCGACGAGCCTGACGATTTTTTCACGCAGTTCCTCCAGAGTGCTCATATAGGGATTAATACGCTGTATCTTGTGCGCCAGCTCGGCGCCATTAAGGGTATCTTCAATCCAGAACGAAAAGTCGTTTGTCGGGCGTTTCAGACGCAGGTCAGCTTCAAAAAAATGATAATAGAGAGAGGAAATATCCACCAGTTTCAAGCAGTCACGGAACTCATGAATAGAGTGCGCCACATAGCACGTTGGTTGAATTAAGCTGATTGCCTTCGTAAAGTGAAATTCCTCCCCCCTAGGCACGGAACGAAACTGTACCTGATTGGCAATATAGCTCTCGATGATCTCAATGAGGTCCTTGCGCAGTTGTTCGATATCCTGATAACGTGTGAGGTCAATACTTGCCACGCGTTCACCAAGTCGGCGCTCTTGCAAAACTTCGGATATCCAGTAAGCAAAATCATTTGAATAGAGATCGCGCGCGAAGTGGTGTTTAAAAAAGGTTCGATGCGTGTGGCCAAAAATAGAAGCCGAATCAACATAGCGGAGTATTTCAACAAACTCCTTAATGTCGCGCGCCTGGTCGCCCGTCAGCTCCACAATCGTGTAGCACTTATAGAATTGAAATCCCTTATCGGTACGTCCTAAATTCATCTGCATATCTTTCACAACGTCTTTATTTTTAGAAAATAAAGTAGCAAATAAAATAAATCAATACAAATTTCATCCGAACCCGCGATGTTAAACTCTTAAGCTTTGACGGCGCCCGTTACATAGCCGGCCTTGATGTGCTTTTGTATTACGAAGGTAATCACGACTGCAGGCACCAGCATGAGAAAGGATAGCGCACTTGCCGTGCCGATGTTTCCATAGGAACTATAATAATAGATGAGCGGCGGAAGGTTGCGATTCGTAATTTGCAGCAAGAGTGCATAGGTAAATTCGTCCCACGATAGGATAAACGCAAGAATTGCAGCTGCTGCGATTCCGGGTCTGGCTAAGGGCACCGAGATACGAATGAATGCTCCCAGGAGCGAGCATCCATCAACCAGGGCCGATTCTTCCAATGTTTGCGGAATGGCAATGAACGTGGAGTAGCTAATCAACAGGACAAAGGGAAGGCTCACGGTTGCATGCGCAAGGATGAGCCCAACAGCCCATGGATGATTATAAAGCCCAAAGGAAATAAATAGCACAGCAACAGGGATTCCGACCGAGATGGTTGGAAACAGCCGCGCCATCACAACAACGCTCAACACTACACTACTCAAAGCACGGGCACGGGCCATCGCCCAACCACCCACAACACCTAGCACCAGGCTGAGCAGCGTTGATCCCAGTGCTGCCACGATGCTCAGAACAAAACCATTGAGCAGATTTGCAGAACTCACGATCTGCTTCAGGTGAACAAGCGTAAGCGTTTTGGGCACAAAACTCAGTGGCCACTGCACGCTTTCCCGTTCAGGTGTAAAAGCCTGTTTGACGAGCAAGTAAAGCGGCGCGACGTTGACCGCCACAAGCAACACGAGCGCAACCGCAATCAGAACGTTACGTTTCATCCTTCGATTCTTTCCGCTTGTTTCCATAGCTTAACGTAGAGATATGATAACGCCAGAATGACGATAGCAAGCACTGTCGTGGCGCAGCACGCCAACGATTCATTCGAGTAGTCAATCCAGTAGTGGTATGCATAGCTGGAGATCACTGGTGTTCCTTCGAAACCGAGGAGGACCAAAGGAGTTGCAAAGATGCGAAATGCGTCAATAGAACGCAGGACAACCGCAACCAGAATTGCTGGAATGAGCAGGGGAAACACAATATACCAAAACAGAGTCCAGCCCGTTGTACCGTCAATCCGTGCAGCTTCGTAAATATCTGTAGGGATGCTTTCCAGTGCCGAAAGCAGGATTAAAAATACGATAGGCGTAACGTGCCACGCATCCACCAGTATGACAACGCCCAGTGCGAGAAGGCTGCGCGGCTCGAGCCAGAACACGCCAGAGAGATTGCTCGTCTCAAGCACGCTGTTCAGGTAACCATGTTCGCTGAAAACAGACTTCATGATGATGAGAAAGACAATTTCAGGCACCACGAATGGTAGTAAGGCTATGGTACGAAACACGCCGCGGCCGACAATTTTTTGGCTCAGCAACAACGCCAGGCAGAGTCCTACGATGAGCTCAACTATTACGCTGAAGACCGGGATGATCAGATTGTTGCGAACCGCGAGCCAGAATTCGGGATCAGCAAACAAATGGGAAAAATTGACCAGACTCGGGAACCTGGCTGTCGGATGCGGCGCATGAATTCCCGCGGGCACGGTAAGTGCGAGCTTCACCGCATAGAACGAAGGCCCAATAATCAAGAGAAGCAGATATACCAAGGAGGGAAGGACAAGAAGGAAAAAAAACCAGTTGCGCTGCTGCCTAACGGACATTCTCCGCGGGGCTGTTTCCTCTCAAAGTTGCGGCCTGCGCCGCGTAGTGATCCATGGTTTCTTTCACGGGCTTGTGGTCAAACACGATATCGCGAAATGCCTGCTGCCACAGCCGACTGAGAGATTCATAGTACTCGACTGGCGGCCGGGGCTTGACATGTGGCGCCATCTCAATGAACCCATGATATACTTTGCGCATCTCCTGAGGCAGCGCATCCCAGGCTTCCGGGCGAGTAGGCATCCAGCCAAGATGCTTCACAAAGAACCGCTGTGCTTGAGCGCTGGCAAGAAAGCGAACAAGCCGGGCTGCCTCCTCCGGATGAGGAGCCACGGTGGATATCGCAAGATACCCACCACCCAGAACCGCAGCTTTGCCTTTAGGCCCGGCAGGAAGGGGAGCCACTACATTTGGCTCGGGCAACAGCTGTTTCTCCTGGAGCAATGGCACCACGAACGGCCAGTTAAAATGCAGGTAAATCTCTTCCTTCTGCTGCGCTTCCAAGACAGAGTTCTCCTTGTAGCTTCGGGCAGATGGATTCAACGCCTCTCCATAGGCAGCCAAGAAGTTCATTGCCGCTAAGCAGCCGGCGTCGTTCATTCGGAGCGGATCGCCACCTGCCTGCCAGACAAAGGAGAGAATATCGCAGGTGAGCCCTTCGTATTGTGCAGCCTTGAGTCCCATACGACCCGGATAGCGCCTGGCGACGTCGAGCAGCTCCTCCCAGGTTGCGGGAGGATTCTCGATGTAGTGCGAATTGTAGACCATAGCTTGCCATGATAAGCGATGAGGAATATAATAGAGGCTACCGCCAAACCGTCCCGCCTCCAGAGCTTCGGCATTGATTCCCGTGAGGGTTTCCGCATTCATAAGTGGCATGAGGTCTTTAACCAGCGATTGCATCGCAGCCAGGTAGTAGACATCCACCTCAATCACGTCCGCCAGGCCTCGGCCGGCGATTACTTCAGCCTGGAGAGCACGGCGAATTTCGGCATACTGCTGCGCCACGAGGTTCACAGCGATGCCGGTCTGTTTGGAAAAATCGCGTAGAAGCGGCTGATATGCTTCTTTTTCGGAGGGAAGGACGGCCAGATAGAACGTAAGCGATGCCTCTCGCTGGCCCTGGCACGCCATGAGAAGACTGCCAAGCAAAGCCAGCCCTATCAGGCCAAATGCCGCGAGCCGCCTGAGCATCCCTACTAACCTCCTATCTAATCTGGCCTTGTCTGTCATGGGATCGCTCTGCTCACTCTGAATGATACCCTGCATTTCGCGCGCCCGAAATTGCCTAGCACGATTCGTTGATCACAAGAAGTACGCGCCAAACAAAAACCCAGTCACTATAAGAAAAGCGCACGCAACGCACAGTCGTCTATTTCATACCGTAAGAGCGAAGGGGCTTGATGTCAATGCAAAAAGAAAGTTGTTACCTGGCACTCGTTTCGTTCCAGATAAGAGTCGTGCATAGTGCTATCAGAGCATGCCGCATGAGCCAGGGCCATGCGCTCGTTTCTGGAAAGCCGCATATGTGGGCACGTAGCTGCAACTATGCTATTAAACAAAAAAAATGGAAAAAGGATGCTAGCTACAGCCCCTTTTTCCATGGCTAGATTTATTAGGTACTGAACGCGTTGCTGCGGCTAACGTGCCAGCCGTCTCATGAGTAAATCATAACGCCATCGGTTGACGTTATCTCGCGATATTTCTTAATGAGCAATTTCGTAATCTTCCCGGGCCTGCCGTTCCCAATGATGCGATTATCAACCTTCACGACGGGAATGCCCTCTGCAGCCGTGCCGGTGAGGAAACACTCATCAGCATCAAAGACATCGAAGCGCGTGAAGGGTTCTTCGATCACACGGAAGCCAAGGTGAGTGGCAATCTCGATAATACAATCACGGGTGATGCCTTTCAATGCGCCGAGGTAGACGGGAGGTGTATAGAGCGTACTGCCTTTTACTATAAAAATATTCTCGCCGGAACATTCAACCACATAGCCCCGCTGGTTCAGCATTAATGCTTCCTGCACGCCAGAGTTATGCGCCTCGATCTTGGCAAGAATATTATTGAGATAGTTGAGCGACTTCACGCGGGGGCTAGTTGTTTCCGGCAAATTGCGCAGTGTGGGTACTGTAATTATAGATAAACCGTTCTTGTAAAATTCCTCGGGATACAGTTTGATGCGGTCCGCAATAACAAAAATGGTAGGCTTCGTGCAGAGCCATGGAGCCAATCCCAGAGTACCCGGCCCACGCGTAACTACCAATCGAATATAGCCATCCTTAATCTTGTTCATCCGACAGGTATTGACCACAACATCGGTCATCTGACCGAGTGTCAACGGAATTTTCAGCATGATATATTTTGCAGAGGCGTACAGCCGCTCGAGATGCTGTTTAAGACGAAATATGCAGCCCTTATAGGCGCGAATACCTTCGAAGACGCCATCGCCGTAAAGCACGCCATGATCAAAGATACTAATCTTAGCATTTCGTACGTCCACATATTTTCCATTAAGATAAATTTTCAGGCCCAACCGTGTTACCTCCTCTGCCGAACCGGCGCTGAGAAAAATCGCTGCTTTAGCCAATGCATGCAGTCCTCATAGCACATTTTTTCAGGTTTTCAAGCTTTTTCGTCACACAGGATGCCATTGTGAAGGCGATATATGCGGTGAGCCTTAGAGGCAATTTCCGGGTCGTGCGTTACAATAACAAGGGACTTACCACGCTCAACCGTATGGGACCAGATCAGATTGATCATCTCGGCGCCAGTATTGAGATCCAGGTCGCCTGTGGGCTCATCAGCCAGCACGATGTCAGGGTCATTGACCAAGGCGCGTGTCAGAGCAACACGCTGCTGTTCACCACCAGATAGCTTCGCAGGCCGATGGTTCAAGCGTTCGCCAAGTCCAACTTCCTCGAGCAGCAGCTTTGCGCGCTTTGTTACCTCCTCACGAGGCGACCCGTTGATCAAGGAAGGGATCATAACATTTTCCAGCGCGGAGAATTCGGCAAGCAGATGATGGAATTGAAAAATGAAGCCAACTCTGCGATTGCGAATCTGAGCCAGTTCTTTGTCCTTCAGGTCATTATAATTATGCCCGGCGAGAATAATCGTGCCTGCAGTAGGACGATCCAGTGCACCAAGCAGATGAAGGAGCGTGCTTTTCCCAGCGCCTGATACTCCTGCGATTGCTATGGATTCGCCCTTCTGGACGCAAAGATTCACTCCCTTGAGAACCTCCAGCACGCGGTGCGCGTCAGAGAAATTCTTTTTGACTTCAATTGCCTCAAGCACACTATTCATAGCGCAATGCCTCAACAGGATCTAAGCGAGACGCCTGCCAGGCCGGCACAAGGGAGGCCAGTATACAAATTGCCAGCGACGCCGCAACAATAATGAGAACAGTCAGTGGCTCAACTAAGACCGGCAAGGTGTCAATCCCATAGATCGCATCAGGAAGGTCGTAACGAATCAACCTCAAGAGCCCACACAGCCCAAGTCCGAGCACCACTCCAACGGCTGTTCCAACAATCCCAATCGTGACTCCATAAAAGAGAAAAATCTTGAGAACGCTCGTGTTGTTAGCACCCATAGATTTTAAGACGCCGATCTCGCGTGTCTTTTGCGTGACAATCATAATGAGAGTGCCAACGATGTTAAAAGCGGCAACAACAATAATAAGCATCAGAATAATAAACATCACGAGTTTTTCCATGCGCAGGGCATTGAAGAACGCCCGGTTCAGCTCGTCCCAGCTGCGGATCGTACGGTGTCCACCGAGCTCCCTGGCAATGCGCCCTTTGATCTGCCTGACCTGGTACGGATCCCCGACGTGCACATGCACACAATCTACACCCTCGCCAAGGAGAAAGATGCTTCGCACCGTGGCCAGATTGGAATATACAAATGCTGAATCCACGTCGTATAGTCCGGATTTGAATACACCGACAACTTTAAGTCTGGCAATTTTGGCAACGGGTCCATTTGCAGTCCTAGCCAGCTTCGTAATAGCATACACATCATCACCCACCGTCAGTCCGAGTCGCTGGGACAGCTTCCAGCCAATAACCACTTCACGCCAGCCGGGCAAGCCAGTGCCTGCGACAACATCCTTGGCAAATGAAGTTACATGGCTTTCACGCTCAGGATCAATGCCGCGAAATTCCACGCCGACCTTCTGGGTTTCAATGCCTGTTGAGGGTTGAAGCAGCGCCTGACGGGTAATGATCGGTGCTGCGGCCACAACCCCGGGCACGTTGCTGACCTTTGCAATCACCTGCTCGTAATCCGTCATTTCTTCTTGCCATCCCTGCCAGATTTCAATGTGCGAAAAGACCCCCATCATCTTGCCCACCAGCTCATTGTCGAAACCATCCATCACAGAAATCACCACGATTAGGGCGCCTACGCCCAGCATAACCCCGATAATCGAGATGATCGTGATGATCGAGACAAGGGCCCTGTGCTCCTTGGACAGGAGATAGCGAAAACTGATGAACCGCTCAAATGTCATTGTAAGATCAAGCTCCTGAATGAATGCGTCCGTGGGTGATGTCGCCAAAGGCTAAGGACGCCAGATTAACCATCCGTTGGGTCCTGTCCCTCCTGTGGTGATGCGGAGCTCTCTGGCCGCATAAGGGGAAAGAGGATACTATCGCGAATGGAGGAACAGTTGGTCAGTAACATTACGAGCCGATCAACGCCAATGCCCAGGCCACACGTCGGCGGCATCCCGTACTCCAGCGCCCGAATGTAATCCTCATCCATCATGAAGGCTTCCAATTTGCCCGCCTTCCGCAACTCCGCCTGTTCATGGAAACGCTCATATTGTTCTCTGGGATCATTAAGCTCTGTGTAGGCATTGGCAGTTTCCAAACGTCCGATGAAGAGCTCAAATCGCTCAGCAACAAGGGGGTCATCGGGTTTATGTTTAGCGAGCGGACTCAAAGCGCGAGGAAACTCGGTAATAAACGTTGGCTGTACCAATTGAGGCTCAACTTCCTGTTCGAAAAACGCCATAATGAGCTCCGGTGGTGACAGCTCTTCATCCGCTTCAATACGCTTCCCGAGGGCTTTGTGAATCTCTTCCTTGCTATCCGACCAGCGCAACTGCAGTCCCGTTGTCCGCTCTATCGCTTGAGCACTGTAAGATGTTCACACTTGGCTTCGAGATTTATTCTATCACTCAGATAGTCGAATTGTAAGCAGCCCAGGACATCCTGGCACACCGCCTTAATCATCTTTTCCAGAAACCGCATCATATCAGTATAGTCCCAGTAGGCAGTGTATAGCTCGAGCATGGTGAATTCCGGATTGTGCTGCGTCGAGATGCCCTCGTTGCGAAAGTTGCGATTAATCTCGTAGACTTTCTCAAAACCGCCCACCACAAGACGCTTGAGATAGAGCTCCGGCGCTATGCGCAGAAATAGTGGCATATCAAGAGCATTATGGTAGGTAGTAAAAGGCCTTGCCAGCGCTCCGCCGTAGACGGGCTGCATCATAGGGGTCTCGACTTCAATGTAGCCCTGGCTGTCGAGGTAGCGTCGAAAGCTGCTAACAATTTTGCTTCGCAGCTCGAACGTACGTCGCACATTTTCATTCACGATCAGATCAACGTAGCGTTGCCGGTAGCGCGTTTCTTGATCGCGTAGTCCGTGCCATTTTTCAGGCAGGGGCCGCATAGACTTTGTTAACAACTGCAATTGCCTAGCGCCAACTGTTACTTCCCCGGTTCTTGTTCTAAAAACCGTACCTTGAATGCCAACAATGTCACCGGTGTCAATATACTGCTTTAGAAGGCGATAACCTTCATCGCTTACCATGCCTTGCTTGATATAGATTTGAATTTTGCCCGTTCCATCTTGCATATGGAAGAACGCTGCTTTGCCCAAGGTGCGAATCGCCAGCACCCTTCCAGCCACACTGACCGGCTGTTCCGAGCTAATTAGCTCGTCTGCATTGGCAAGTATCTCGCTACTCTTTTGCTCAGGTGTATAGCGGTTAACAAAAGGATTGATCCCTTCTTTGCGAAGGGCCTCTGCTTTCTGGTACCGATTCTTAATAATCTCATCCGACATTCATCTATGCTCCCATCTATGGTCCGCTTGAAAATTAAGGCAGCTGATGCGCCTTTTGAAACAGAAGGGAAGGACGAGTGTATTGTATGGAAATCGTTGAACGTTCTTACTGGTGCTCTGGAATTCAAACAAGATCGAGAATTTGTTATCCTCTCTTCCTTTGCACCTGCAATAAACGTCAGTTTTAAATTCGACGAAACCTGTTAAAAGGCGTAAACCCAATAACAAGTAGGCCTATCGTATAGGAACAGTTTTTCAGGTGTCAAGAAAAAGCAGGTAAAGATAAGGATGCCCTTTTCTTCCCCGGGGGTGGGGTAAGCAATTATCCTGTTGACTAAGAGCCGTTTTCCTTGGAACATAAGATCAAGTTCTTCACGCATATAAATACGTAATTGTCTATACATGTTTCAGTCTGATATGATGGATAAGCAATCACAAAAGCGGGTTTTGATCATCAACCCACCTTCCGGTCTGTATCGGCGCGACGACCGCTGCCAGTCTAGAGTTGAGGATCAGACCGTGCAGGTCGTTTTTGCTCCAATTGATCTTGCATATCTGGGAGCTATGGCACGGAAGGCCGGGGCAATGGTTCGTATTGTAGACTATCCGGCCTTGGGGCAAGGTTTGCACGCCATCGTCCGCGACCTTCACGAATTTTCACCACATTATCTGGTTCTCAATACAACCACGGCTACTGTGCGTGATGACCTTCACGTCTGTGAATTGGCCAAGGAATCTAACCCGGGCATTGTCACAATTGGCAAGGGCGAGTATCTGACTATCTTCAGTGAAGAGGTACTTGGTCAGAATCCATTGCTGGATGTCATCCTCCTGGGTGAGCCGGAGTATACGCTTTACGACATTATTGCAGGAAAATCGCTAAAGGACGTTGCAGGCATCCTATGCCGATCCAGTGTTGACAGCGAGCTGCCACTTGTATTTCAAACGACTGAGCGTACGTTTATTGACAACCTCGATACTCTCCCCTTTCCGGCGAGAGATTTGTTGGATAATAATCTCTATCGAAGTCCTGAGACCGGGAAACGGCTGACAGTAATTTACGCTAACCGTGGTTGTCCTGGTCGGTGCATTTTCTGTCCGGCAGGTCACCTTTCGCACTATCGGCTGCGTCTGCGGTCGCCACAAAACATCGTGGCGGAGATTGAAGAGTGTGTATACCACCACGACATTCAGGAGTTTCTCTTCCATGGCGACACCCTTACTATGAACAAGCGATGGGTGATAGAGCTCTGTCAGCTGATTTGCGAAAAGGGTTTACGGATTCACTGGGGATGCAATAGCCGTGTGGATACCATAGACGACGAGCGGGCAGAGTGGATGAAACGCGCTGGATGCTGGGTCGTGGCATTTGGTGTGGAAAGTGGTGTGCAGGAGCTTTTGCAGAAGATGAAGAAGACCACCACACTCGAGCAAGCACGTGAGGCGATGCGCATTTGTCGGCGTCATGGATTGCTAACCCATGCATTCTATGTGATTGGTTTGCCATGGGAAACGCGGAATACCTTAAAGCAGACCTTTAAGTTCGCACGCGAGCTAGATACGGACTTTTTCGACATCAATATCGCCTATCCGTTGCCGGGCACGGAATTCTATGATATTGCCGTAAGGGAAGGGCTATTGCAGGCGGAACAATTACACCAGGGCAGCTATGCGCACGGTGTTGTGCGGACATACACCCTCTCTGCTGAGGACCTCACACGATGGCGAAAAAGGGCATTGCTGCGTCTTTCGTTACGGCCAAAGTATATTTTGCGCACCTTACGACACGCTGGATCGCTGCCAACCGTATTGAACTATCTCAAGGCAGCATGGCGGCGCTTGAGACACCTGCTTCAATCGGACCGTACTGCATAAGCCATCGGCGGTAGCCATCCGGTTGTCCAATGAAAAATTCTGCTTGCACATGAAAACGTAGGAGCAGGCCTTGTGCCAGTCCTCAGCTGCTAGCGTTGGTAATCTCGCCGCAGCTTGTTTGCCAGCAGGTGTGCAAGACGTGTTACTTCGGGAATACGGTAGTGCGTCACGGTGCGAAGGATAATCTTCCGGGCCAGTGGTAGGGTGACGTTGTGGCCTGGGGAGAGAAAAACAGGCCGGCACCCGCGTTTTGTTCGCAAGACACACCCAATAGTGCGATTGCGGTTGTCTCGCAGCGCGACCCAGCTTCCGGCCAGCTTGCCCGGCTCTGCGTAATGCCCCCACAGACGGCTCTTTGCGCATCCAATTGACGGGCAATCAAAAAGGATGCCAAGGTGAGTCGCCAATCCCATACGCCGAGGATGGGCAATCCCCTGACCGTCAAACACCATGACGTCAGGGATTGTGCGAATCCTGGCAAATGCCTGGATCAGAGGCGGGGCTTCGCGAAACGTAAGAAGACCCGGAACATAGGGATAAGGCCCCTCGCAAACGTGCGTGGCTTCCTCAATAACGCTTAGCTCCGGAAACTTTAACACCACAACTACTGCAAAGCAATAATCTGTTTCCTTTGAATAGGCAACATCTGCGCCAGCGATCGTCCGAATGTCTCGATAGCGCACGGCATTTTTCAGCCTGACCCGGCTGGCCAGTCTGGTCTGCAAGGCGATGGCGTCTCTGGGGCTTAAATCCCAGCGGTGTGAATATCGGGTTTTCATGGACGCGTGGAAATCCACTCTGTTCTGTAATCAGGATGTAAAGAATAGAGGGGCGACCCGCCGGATCGCCCCTACTCATATGCTTTGCTGCTTCTTTGGCTCACTCCTATTCCATCAACTTCTCCAGTTGCCTCTTGAGAGCATCCCGCAGAAGATCTTTGCCCACATCTTTGAGCGACTCGGTGAGCCTAAACTTTGCCTTCGGTTTTGTCAGAGTTCCGGTGACCACAATAGGAATAGGCAATCTGACATAGCCATCCTGTGTTGTGAGCAGCTCGCCGATGTACCTGAGATCACGGACTTTTTCATCCAGGCCAGCGCTTAAAGCCAGGGCAACTTCGAATTCAATCTCCTGGTCAAAGTTGACCCATCCCGTTACCCCCAGTTTTTGCAGTTTCCCAATAAAATCCAGTTCCGGGATTGTCACCTTACCATTCTGAGCGTCGAAGCGTCCTTTTGCAGAGTAAAATCGCAACTCCCGGAGCTCGAGGATTTTTGTCAGGCCAGCGATGGCGTCGAGCACCGGTATATTATTCAAGCGCCCATCAGAGACATCGAATGTCACATTGCCGGAGAGATTCTTTGCAAGATTTTCCGGCAGCAAACCTTGCCCCTGCACAACAGACTGACAATTCAGCGTACCTTCAATCACGTTACGCAATGATGGAATAAAGGCATCAGTGAAAGGAGCAATCGCAAGATTTTTTGCCTGGAATTCGACATCGTAGCGAAAACCAGGGACGTTTGTCTGCACCTTGCCCGTAAGGTTCACCTCGCCCTGATTCAGCTTCGTCGCGCATTTTTCTATGGTTACAGTGCTCTTGGCTATCAGGAAGTGCACCGCAAGATCCTTAAAGGTCAAATTCGAAAAAACGAGTGAGGCGATGTCAATGTTTCCTTCCAGGTTCAGATCGCCAAGGTCAATAGGACCGATCTCCTGGGGCGGTGGAGCAGAAGGTATTGACGTTTGCTTAGACGACGGCTGCCTACCTCTCGTGGCTTGGTCACTCACGGTCTTACCTGGCATCTGGATTATATCGCCGAGGTACTGATCAAGGTTCAGTCCTTTTGATGTAATGGTTATGCTCGACTTTCCTGCTGATTTGCGTAAATCCACGAGCGCTTTGCAGGAAAGCCTCTGAGGAGGCAGACTGCCGCGTGCAAGCTCAAGACTGAGTGATTTGAGATCATAGAGCTGGCCATCCATGCTTATATCGTGCGCCAGCACAACTCTGAATGCTTGGTCTGCGGCTTGTGGCATATCTTTATGAGCCAGACGAATATTTTCCACGGTCAGATTTCCCTTGCTGTTCACTTTCTGCAAATTGTTGGCCAGCTCAAGGGAGGTGACGAAATTGACGGTTGCCGATTTCAGCTCAACATCAGGCAGGTATTGATGAATAAAATCGGCCATTAGCCGCTCGTTAATCCCCTCAAGTGATATGTCAAACTTCCCATCAAGCGTTTTGAGATCTACGCCTCCCGCAACTGCGAGTTGGCCGGCCGGCTCGTTTAATTTACTCAACCGCGTTTCAAAGGAACGAATAGTGACTGTCTTGCGTTTTGCCAGCACGACATCATACGTCGAGTTGGTGGAGAGTCCGCTGAAAGCCATTCCTGGAAGGCTTATGGAGAGGTCTTTTACATCACTTGTTCCCTTAAGAACAATTGTATCGAGATTGTTTTCGCACACGAGTTCCGATGTGGTGGAAAAACTTCCCTTCGTCGCCTCAATTCCACCAACGGCAACAAGGATTGGATTGAAAAGCTCGAGACCCAGATCACTACATTGAATGGTCAATTTGGAATCTGGTACCTGTAACTTGGCACCCGGTTGGGCAATCTCCTGCAACGGAAGTTTCACGGGTTTGGCCAGCGTAATCTCCGCAGCCCGACGGTTTCGTTCTTGTAACTCAAGGGTAAACGTCTCCACCGAGGCGATGTACGTGTCATAATTAAAGCCCATCTTATAGGTGGAGTTGAGCCCAAGAGCATATTCCGGTTTGGAGGGCACCGTGGGTAACTGCAAAGCGATATTGCGCACGCTGAGAGTCCCTTCGGCGAGAATCTGCTTCTGCGAATCGATTGCCTGGAGCACACCCTGAAAATCAACCAACGCAGATTTCAGGCTTACCTCTTTTACGTCTGCATAAAACATACGAAACGCAGTGAGATCCAGATTCTTCATGGTGATTGTCGCATCCATCTTTTTGCGCTTCAGGTCGGCGGTGCTCTCCAGCCGAATTTCTCCGCTCCGCTTTCCGTTCTGGGAGACAACAATCTCAACGGGTTTGACGATAAGCGTCTCGCCATTCTCCAGTGAACAGCTCAGCTTCGCGGCAACGTCCAATGAGCCAAGGTCGCTGCCTGCCACTGCAGCTTTGAGATTGCGAACTTCCGCATCGCCGGTCAGACGAATCTTTTTGCCTTTCTCGTGCGTAGTTACAAGCATATCGAGCTGAATGACGCCGCCCTTGAGATCAAACTCTGGCGATGGGACAAGAAATGGCTCAAACTGCGTGATGTCGAGATCGTGGATTTTCAAAACAAACCGGGTTTCTGCAGGAGCTGATCCAGGGAGTTCCGCCTGCCCAAGAGCAATAACAAGTGGTTGGTTGAGAGACCCTTTGCCAAACTCTCTCCCCTTCTGCGATGCGCGGAAGTTGAACTGGCTCAGCTTGGCGATCTGCTGTTTCAGGTTAATCTGACCATCGTACTCCGCGGCAACCTGCATAGGCTCCGTGGGCTGAGGATGGAATGCGGGAGCAAGCAGACTGAAGTCACGCACGTCTACTTTTCCGGCCACGCGAACCGCTTGCCCGGCTTCGGTTATTTCAATCTTATTATTTACATTAATCGTTGTATCTTGAAATTGCACCCCGGCATGGGCAAACGCCAGGTCAAGAAGATTCCGGTTAATATCCTTCACTAAGAGGCTCAAAACACCTTCCTGCGTCGCAGTATTCAAATTGCCAGTAATGTTAATCTCGCCACCCGGTCGGTCATTATGCATGAATGCAAAGCTCAGTGCACGAAGGGCAAGAACCCCTGTCTCCTCCAGCTTGATATCGTGATGCGAGGAAAGCGCGAAGTTTTTAACCTGCACTCCCTGCAGAACTCCCCGCACTCCTGTGATAGATAAGTCCCCGGTGCAGGTTATTCCTTTGAGCGTGGAATCCAGGGTGATTTGCGAATCGAGCTGAATTTTCCCCTGGCGAATGTCAGTGGCTATGCCTTCGTGCAAGCGCGGTTCTGCGTGAAGATGTAAAGAGCCGCTACGCCCCGCCACCAGATCCTTTACTTCCACTACAATATTGTTTATTGCCAGTGATCTCGGTGTCCCGGGCTTCTGACTCTCATCAATCAGCGAGATGTTTGCATCGGCAATTCGAATAGATTCGATAGCAAGCTTTGGCAAGGCTAGTTTTGTGGGTTTTGCTTTTGATGGCTTCTTAACCGGGGCTCGTTTTTCTGGCGCAACTTCAGGCACGGCCCTCTCTGCCGGTTCAAAATTCCATCGTCCTTTAGCATCGCGGCGTGCGGTCAGTTGAAGCCCTGTCAGATCGAGTTGCTTAATGGCCATCTTCTTTTTCACAAGAATGGCGAGCAAATTATACTGCACATCGAGCTTTTCGATCTGAAGCAGGGGTTGCTGATCCTCCAGGCTAACTGCTGTGAGATTTTGGATTTGAATGCGGCTGAGCGGATGCAGCTCAATACTTCCCGCGGTAATCTTCTGCCCGATTTGCTTTCCCAATCTGACGAGCAAAACTCCTCTAAGAAATCTATCCGAGGTCACATACATGTATGTTGAGATCACAACCAGCATTAGTAGCACGGCAGCGGCGATGGTCACTATTGCCAGGATCTTTTTCCATCGTCGTCGGGTTCTGGGTTTGTTGGAGGAAGTGCTGTGTGGCACCATCATGCTTGCGCTCCCATGGGTTCTTCAAGCAGTGCTTTCACCGTCAAGCGGCCGGGCCAGCTGGTGGAGGCCTGATGGATGCGTTCCAGCGCTAGCTGAAGCCCGCGGTCATCAGGATCCATCCTGAACACGCCACAGATATTACATCCAAGTTGTAAGAGTTGCGAGACGTCAATATTCTCTATCGGCCTGGCCATAACATAGGTTCCATCTGCTGCGGTTGTAACGAGCTTCGCCTCTTCCAGAGTGTGCAAGATCAGATTCAAATCCGTATCCGGGATAAGCAGGCGATCGGCTAGTTGTGCAGCGGTCATGCCGCCAGCATTGTGGCGAAATTGATTGGCGATCACCAGCAGTACGGCCAGTACTACTCTGGAATCCATAACCTGGGGTGGAGATTCAAGCATGGCTTTCCGACACAACCTCCTAAAATGCTGGGTCACGTAGGAAACCTCGTTGCCCAATAGCACAATATTCCACAGAAAATAAATCCAGATCAAGAAAATCGGAACCGCACCAACTGATTTCATAAAGATGCTGATCCTGGGGCTAACGACGTAGAAACCGAAGGTCAACTTGGCCACTTCCCATAGTGCGCCAGCCACCAAGCCACCTGCCAGTGCACTGCGAAAGCGGACAGGAGCGTTGGGAATAAGGCAGTAGCCGAGCGTCAGAGCCAGGCTGGTGATGCCATAAGGCACAATGACCAAGAGCGCCTTGCCCACAACACGGCCGTATGATTCCATAAGTGAAGTCAGAAAAATAGAGATACCAATAAGAATTGGTGCACAGATGACGATGGCCGTGAAGGAAGAAAATATGCGCAAAAAGCTCCGGCGCTTGCCCGTATACCAGACCTCGTTAAATGTCTTCTCAATAGTAGAAAACAGCGCGACACATGCTAACATCAGGCCAACTACTCCAAAGAGCCCTATGGCGCTGGAATTCTCCCGAAATGCCTGAAAATAGCTCTGGATCGTCTGCTCAGTCTCCATGCTGGCTGAAGGCACCAAGCTCTTATCCAAAAAGCCAATGACGGTGTCTTCTATGTTCGATGTCCCACCTACGAAAACAGGGGCAAGGAGCGTGAGCAGGGCAATCAACGGAAAAATGGACAGAATGGTCGTATACGTCAAAGCAGCGGCGCGATGTGGACACTTGTCCTCAAAGAATTGATCGTGTAAAAAAATGCCAAATTGTGACACGCGCAGTACGAACCTGCGCCCGATTCCCAGGCCCTCGGCCGAGTGGCTTAAGAGCCCTTGCTTTATCCGTGCTACCCACATAGTTTGTCACCTCTTCCCTTTCCGATTGTTCAATCCGGTTGCGCAACCATGGCCATGCGCATCTCTCCGTCCTGCATCCTCCTGCGCGCTGAGATCATCCTGGCTTGACCCTTGCACTGCAAAATCGCTTTAAAGAGCATGTCAGCCTGTCATGGCACAAATGCTATTGCTGGCTACACTGACCACATTAGCCAAGCATAAGGTTTGCCCAAGCAACCGCCGCTTCAGGGTGAATATGACTCAACCATATCCTCCGCCAAGAACGGCGACAGGAAATCACCGGCCAATTGCGAAAGAAGCGAAAAGGCACTCCTTTAAAAAGATTGAAAAAAAATCGCATTTTTTTGTTGCACTCAGAATCATGTTGTCTATACTCATTTTTCGATAATCATATAGACAGAGCCTACAATGCTGCAATAAGTTTTTCGTTTTGCTAGCAATAAACACTAGAGGGAGGTATAGACCATGAAGAAGCTGGTAGCTGTTTTGATCGTCGTTGCTGCAGTGGTGGCGATTGCGATCTATTCGCACAAGCAGTATAAGAAATACTATCCAACCCCATTAGATCTTCCTCCAGAAGAAATGCTAGAACAGACACAGCCTGGCCAACAACCACCAGAGGTTCCCGCGCGGTAATGTAGCGGTTTGCTAGAGTGGCTTGACTGGGCACAGATTCTGGAGGAGATTAATACCCGGGGCAGTTTGGCTTGCCCTGGGTGCATGGATCTTTAGGGTGCCCTTTATTATGTAAATCGGCATAGCAGAAGGCAGTGCATCTGAATGGTGCGCCGCAGGAGAGAAAATCTCCTGCGGCACGTTTTTCTTTTTTAAGACCCTTGGCTGCTGATTGTGCTTGCCAGCAGTGCCTCCGGGTCATTAATTCTTTCCTTATTTCACTCTGCTACATTCCTTAGGTCAGTGAGTTCCCGACGCATCCTCTCATGAGCGGCCCGCACCAATCTAATGCCAGATTTACACTTTGACAACAGGCATATATGTTTGTTACAAATTCGAAATTGTATTTGATGAGCAGACATTGCCAAAATTTGATAACATGAAGCGCATAACCATCCTAGGATCAACGGGTTCTATTGGCACGAAGACGCTGTCGGTGATACGTGATTTTCGTGATCAATTCAGAGTAGTGGGACTCTCAACTTTTGCAAATCTTTCATTGCTTAAGGAGCAGATCGAAGAATTTCGGCCTCCGGCCGTTGCCATTGTAGACACAACCAAAGTCAATGACGGCCGGGCACTTGCTCGACAATTTCAGATTCGAGCCCTGTTTGGTATTGAAGGATTGATAGAGCTAGCCAGTGAGATCGAGACGGACCTGCTTGTCGTGGCAACAGTGGGGTCTGTTGGACTCCTTCCTACGCTTAGAGCCATTGAAAAAGGCATCAGCATAGCGCTGGCGAACAAGGAGGTTCTGGTGACCGCAGGCCAGCTGGTCATGCGTGCTGTCGAGCAGCACAGAAGTCAGATCATCCCTATTGATAGCGAGCACAACGCTATTTTTCAATGTCTGCAGGGAAACGACCGGAATGCAATTCGGCGTATTATTCTCACTGCCTCGGGAGGCCCTTTTCGTACGAGTTCCAAGGAAGAAATCGAAAAGGCAACACTGGAAGAAACGCTGCAGCATCCTACGTGGGCGATGGGCCCCAAGATTACAGTAGACTCCGCTACGCTTATGAACAAAGGGTTCGAGGTCATCGAGGGACATCATCTCTTCGGCGTGGATATCCACAATATAGAGGTCGTTATACACCCGGAAAGTATAATTCACTCGATGGTAGAATTTGTGGATGGATCAATCCTGGCACAGCTAGCACCTCCAGACATGTATCTGCCTATTCAGAACGCCCTGACGTATCCTCGTCGCTGTCCGACCAATCTCCCGTCACTGGATCTTATGGAAGTTTCCAAGCTGACGTTTTTTGCGCCCGATTTTTCCCGCTTTCCATGCCTGCAATACGCATACAATGCGGCAGTCAAGGGAGGAACCATGCCGGCAGTATTAAATGCGGCAAATGAAGTGGCTGTTAATCGCTATCTGCGCAAAGAGATTGGATTTTCACAGGTGCCCGAAATCATCAGTCACGTTATGGCTGAGCATAGTGTCGGTGACGCAGCCAGCCTTGAGGAAATTCAGACTGCGGATGCCTGGGCACGCGAGAAAGCACAGCATTATGAGTAGTATCATTGGACTCCTGGCCATAATATTCACGTTTGGCATTGCCATTCTGGTCCATGAATTTGGCCATTTCCTCTTTGCTAAGCTCTTGGGCGTTGGCGTTGAGGTCTTCTCGATCGGATTTGGCAAAAAACTGATCAAATTCAAAAAGGGAGAGACTACGTATGCCCTGAGCGTGATCCCCTTTGGTGGGTATGTCCAGCTCAAGGGGGCCATCTCCATCGAAGAGGAAAAGGTAAGTGAGCCTGAGAAGGAATCAGACGACAAGAAACCATCCGCCGAAACACAGGAAGTGCCGCCATGTGACAAAACCTCTACAGATACAGAAGAAAAGCCAAAAACTACATCTGAAGTGATCTATAGCGACATTCTGTCATTGAAACAAAAACCGCTCGGCACAAAACTAGCAATTTTCAGCTCCGGTGTGTTCTTCAATTATCTCACTGCTGTGTTAGTGCTCACCCTCTTGATAGCTGTCGGCTTCGAAGAAAACGCTCCTTTCCCTCCGGTGATAGGCCATATTGATAAAACATTTCCGCATGACCAATATGACATTAAGGTCCAGGATAGTATACTCGCGGTTAACGAATCTGAAACCGAGGACTGGACAGACATCGAGATTGCACTCCTGAGCCTGACCAAGGAAAAGCAGCCTCAGGTGACCCTGACTATACAACGAGATGGCAGTCGGCTGCAACAACAGCTTCCGCTGTTCTTAGCCGATGATTTCACCTCGCCGCTGGTGGCAATGATCTATCCTGACGTCCCGGCATATGTTGGCGATATTATACCGAATAAGCCGGCGGAGAAAGCCGGGTTAAAAGGTGGCGATTTTATCCGATCTATCAACGGGATTCCTACACACAGCTGGTACGATATGGTGGACATAATTAGGGAGAGTGTCGGAAAGCCCCTGGACTTCGAAGTGCAGCGTGGAGACCAACTTTTGCACCTGATAATTACTCCAAAGCCTCGGGCAGACAAGCCTCAAATGGGCGAAATCGGCATTGCACGGGGTAATCCGGCGAAGAGATTGCTTCGCGAACCGCTGTTTACTTCGTTCATAAATAGCTTTGGGCGAAGCTATAACATTTCGCTGTTTATCGTCTATACGATGTACGACATAATCAGCAGCATGAATCTTACTCTGGTTAAAGAAAGTCTTGGAGGGCCGATTGCTATTGCCGTCATTTCGTACAAGACTGCACAGAGAGGCGTGATGGATTTCTTACTGTTCTTCGCCGCTTTTAATATAATGCTCGCAATCATCAACCTTCTTCCCATTCCGATACTGGACGGGGGTCACATTCTGATCTCCATAATTGAGGCAACAATAAAACGGTCTATTCCTGCACGCATCCTGATCAAAATCTATACGATGTTTCTCCTGCTCTTGATCGGCGTAGCAATTCTGGTCACCTACAACGATATCATCATGAATATATGGAGGCTCGGCATTGGCAGATGACAATTGCGCGGCGCCAGAGCGTAGCAGTTAAGATTGGCAATGTTCAAATTGGCAATGGTGCTCCGATTAGCATTCAGTCAATGACGAAAACGAAAACCACTGATGTGATAGCGACGCTTGAGCAAATCCAGGCACTCTGCCGTACGGGCTGCGACATTGTGCGTGTTGCAGTTCCTGATAGTGCATCAGCCGATGCACTTCGAGAGATTGTCGCCTCTTCACCCTGCCCCATCGTGGCTGACGTCCATTATTCGGCGAGCCTCGCGCTAATGGCTCTGGAGGCCGGCGTACACGGGTTGCGCTTGAACCCTGGAAACATCGAACGCCATGACGACGTTGCGCGGATCGTTGAGAAAGCCGGGCAAAAGCATATCCCTATCCGGATTGGTGTCAACGCAGGTTCTCTTGCCCGCGGCTACCGCCCACAGGTCGAGCAGGGCAAAATGGGATTGGCGGAAGCAATGGTGGCCAGCGCCCGTGAGTTTATCAACCATTTTGAATCCATGGGATTTCGACAAATAAAGATCTCTCTGAAGGCATCGGATATTCTCACCACTGTACAGGCGTACCAGTTGCTTGCACGCGAGTGCCGTTATCCGTTTCACGTGGGCATTACGGAAGCAGGCGTAGGCCGGACAGGCATTATCAAATCAGCTGTAGGTCTCGGAATTTTGATCTTCGAAGGCTTTGCCGATACCATTCGTGTCTCCCTGACAGGCGATCCTTGCCAGGAAGTTGTGGTAGCAAAGAAAATCCTCCAGTCCCTGCGACTGGCCACCGACGGCCCGCAGGTGATCTCCTGTCCGACATGTGGGCGCACGGATATTGATGTGGAAAACATCGCAGTAAAAGTTGAAGAAGCCCTTGCTGAGGAGACGATGCCCCTCAAAATCGCTATCATGGGATGCGTGGTGAATGGCCCGGGCGAGGCCAGAGATGCCGATGTCGGTATCACCGGAGGCAAAGGTGTCGGGCTGGTGTTCCGCAAGGGTGAAATTGTGCGAAAGGTTCCGGAAGCCGAGCTGGTGAATGCCTTGTTGGAAGAAGTAGCGAAAGTGAAACACGAACATTTGCAGGCACCTCGTAGATCCAGATCCTGACGATGCTCACGAGCAAACAAACGCGCAAGATGGGGTGCATGAGCACATATTGATACAGCGACTGTTGAACCATGCAAGGCCCTTTAACGCTACTCAATGCCCTGGAACTAAGCACCGCCTATCTTGCGAATCGAGGTATACAAACAGCGCGGCTGGACGCCGAGGTGCTGCTTGCCCACGTTCTGGGCGTCAGGCGGCTAGATTTATATCTCGGTTTCGACAAACCGGTCGCTGATGGAGAAAGGTCTTCTTTCCGAGAGGCAATTACGCGCCGTGCGGCATTCGAACCGGTGGCGTACATCACAGGGAAAAAAGAGTTCTATTCCCTCGGCTTTGTCGTAACGCGCGACGTCCTGATTCCGCGTCCGGAAACCGAATTACTGGTAGACAAATGCCTGGAATGTAGTAAGCGCCTGGAAGCCCGGCTCGACAAGCCAATAAAGATTTTTGAAATTGGCACTGGATGCGGAGCAATTGCCATTTGTCTTGCGCGTGAGCTAAAGCACTCGCAGATCATCGCCAGCGACGTTTCTGAAAAGGCGCTGGCAGTTGCAGCTGACAACGCCAGACGCTGGGGAGTGATTGACCGTATTCTATTCCTCCACGGCGATCTTTTCTGCGGATTTAATCAACCTCTGGATATTATTGTCAGCAATCCACCATACGTCGCTTTTGGAGAGCGCGAGGCACTCCAGCGCGAGATCACAGAGTACGAGCCTGCGCAGGCCATATTCGCTGGTGAACGTGGCACAGAAGTTATTGAAAAGATTATCCACCAGGCCGCGAGGGGCCGGTTACAGCCCGGCGGGCATCTGCTACTTGAGTTTGGGCAGGGGCAGAGAACAGAGATCGAGCGTATTCTCAAAGCTACGCGTGCATACAATAGCATCGAGGTATTTCTTGATTATCAGAATATAGAACGGATTGTGCAGGTAAAGAAGCATGCATAATGAGGTGTGCAAATCATTATCGGATCCAGGGGCAAAGATTGTGTGGTTAAGAACGCCGCATGGAAGAGTGCATCACTGATGAACGAGGTGAAAAACAATCATGGATAAAATCGTGCTTCAAGGTGGCCGTCGTCTGCAAGGTACTGTTGCAATCAGTGGGTCAAAGAACGCATGCCTGCCTTTAATGGCGGCAAGCTTGCTGGGAGACTCTCCGACACAGCTTCATAATGTGCCGAATTTGCGCGACATTACGACCATGATGATCATGCTGGGAGAGCTTGGCGCAAAAGCCTCGTTAAAGGGGACAACATTGACAATTGACCCCCGAGGGTTCTCTGTTCCCAAGGTGCCCTACAACATGGTGCGCAAGATGCGAGCCTCGATTTATGTACTCGGGCCACTCATTGCCAGGCTAGGTCGAGCAATAGTTTCCTTACCCGGTGGTTGCGCGATCGGCGCGCGGCCAATTGACCTCCATCTCAAAGGGCTGGCAGCTTTAGGTGCTAACATCAAACTGAGCCATGGCTATATCTTGGCGGATAATCCAGGACTAAAAGGCGCAGAGATTGTGCTTGAAGGTGCACATGGATCGAGCGTTGGCGCTACCAATAACGTCATGATGGCAGCCGTGCTTGCCAAGGGCATCACAACCATCCGAGGGGCAGCATGCGAACCAGAAGTCGTGGATCTCGTCACAATGCTGCGTCAAATGGGCGCACGCATCGAAGGAGAAGGTACATCTACCATCACTATCACCGGAGTTAATGGACTTCAATGCGCCGATCATACCGTGATTCCTGATCGGATTGAGGCCGGGACCTTCATGACCATGGCAGGCATTACACAGGGGGACATCTTGATCAAGGGCTGCCGAATTGACCACATGGAGGCGATAATAAACAAGCTCCTCGAGATCGGGATTGAAGTTACTCCTCAGGATGACGGTATACGCGTGCAAGGGACAGATCATCTGAAGCCAGTTTCAATCCGCACGCTCCCCTATCCTGGTTTCCCCACAGATATGCAGGCACAGTTTACCGCGCTCCTCTGCCTGGCCGAGGGACAAAGCACTGTGACAGAAACAATATACGTTGACCGCTTTATTCACGTAGCCGAGCTCCTGCGCATGGGCGCTGATATCCAGTTACATCGCGGGACGGCAATTGTCCGCGGCGTTAAGAAGCTCAGCGCGGCTTCGGTTATGGCGTCTGATCTACGCGCCAGTGCTGCGCTGATTGTTGCTGGCCTCGCAGCCGAGGGGCTCACAGAGGTACTGCGCGTCTATCACATTGACCGGGGCTACGAACGCATTGAGCAAAAGATGGCTTTGTTGGGCGCTAAGATCGAACGGCTTGACACCACAAAGACAAAAGACCTGGGATCCACAAGTAGCCACTGGGGTGATACGCCCGATCCGTGAGGGCCTGAGAACGTTTGGACGAAGTCCTGCTGCGGGCATCGCCCGGGACTTCTGGAGAAGCTAAGGCGTTGCTGAGTCGAACATTTGCCAAGTTCTGGTGGGACACGTACGACTTCCTTGGCCATTTCTTGCTGGCTAATATTCTTTCCTTCTTTACAAGCCTTCTTGTGATTCCAATCCCTGGCATTTGGGCGGCATTTCTTTATTTTGCTTCCCAAATTACGGACGAGCGGGAACCTGAGTTTATTGACTTCTGGATCGGATTCAAGCGTTACTTCTTGCGCAGCGCGCTTCTTACCCTAATTGGCGTTCTTGTAATCGGTGTTCTTGTTGTCAATATACTGTTCTATATGAATTCAGCCTTGGTGCCTGCCTCACTGCGTATTCCTGCTGCCATTGCGGCTGGCTTGTGCTTCTGGGCGATCATTTTTGTGCTCATGGTTCTGGTTTATGCCTATCCGATTATGGTCACTCAGAATGTGGGACTCCGACAGACGCTCAAGAGTGCGGCACTCATTGTGCTCGATAATCCGCTCTACAGTTTTGTAGTGCTCATAATGCTGGCCGGTATCCTGGCACTAGCTCTACTAACCTATGTCGGCTTTGTAGTGTTCCTTTATGCGCTAAGCGCCACCATGGTCAACAGTGCATTGGACAATGTAATGAAAAAATACGCCGATCGGCAGGCAGCACAGCAAGCACAAGAACAACCACAGGAACAGCGCCGCCTCACATCGTGGATACAAATCAAGGACAAGGAAGAGCGAGAGAAGAAACACGATCGCTACAAACGGACAATCCGGGAAATTTTTAAACCCTGGGAATACTGACCAGCGACGGCGCGTCTGCCGTCTCCCCCGCGCGTAACCGGGACGATGATGCATAAGCTACGTCCTGACCAGTATGCGCCGGGCAATCCCCCAGGCGGATAGACCATGTCCGGAAAAACGAGACATCCTGACGCGGGACCCTTGCGATGCCCAACTTGTTTGAAGAAATTCAACCCGAGCTATACCGGCTGAAGCGATTCTGGATCTTCTGCATCTGCCTCCCAATTTTTTACCTCATTATATGCATTATCATTGATAACTACGTCTTTCTGAAACATGGTATTCAAGGGTTCAAGCCCCTGTCACAGAAGACATACCGTGTAGTTCTCATTGTCTTTGCGCTGATCATCTTCTCTGGTCAAATTATGCTTCTATGGGTCAAGATGATCTTTACGCAGCGCCTGAAGGGATTTCTGGACAATGCGGCTGCATTTGGGCAACAGTTGCGGAGGCAGCTGCTGGTCCTGGCAGCGGTCTGTGATGTCGTGGCGTTTCTTGGGCTGGTTCTCTTCTTAATCAACGGAGACTTCAGAACCATGTTCTTCTCCGGTATCATCGCCCTTTTCTACTACGCACAAATTTATCCATCTGAAACCAGTGTACACAAGGTGATCCGCCATCGCTAACAAGCCAGAAAAACCAAACTATACATGCTTCCTAAGAAAATACCTGCGCGTAAGATCGGGATATTGCGCCTGAGTGAGTGCTTGAATACCAGTCCGTAGAATGTCTTTTTGGAATACAGCAAATTGGAAATGACGATATCTGTGCCCGGGCAGCAACAGCGATGAACAGTGAGTATGCAAGAAGTACCATTTCGGTATCGGCTCTGACGATCCTGAGCAGGGCTACGGGCATGATCAAGCTCGCCCTCCTTGGTGCCGCGCTGGCACTAAGCCGGATCGCGGATGCTTACTGCGTTGCCAATATTCTACCGAACATGATTTACGAATTCGTCCTGGGCGGCATCATCACCGCAGTCTTCATCCCCCTGTTTGTTGAATACGTGGGCAAGGATGGGAATCACCGTCAGGCGTGGGAGAGCGCGAACGTCATTCTGGGTTTTGCACTGCTTGTACTCTCAGGAGTGACAGTTCTGGCAATACTGGTTGCGCCATTGGCGATCAAGCTGCAGACGCTACTCATTGTTGACGAAGAGAATCGGCGCCTCGCAGTATACTTTTTTCGCATCTTCGCCTTTCAGATGGTCTTCTATGGATTGAGCGCTGTCTTCACTGGCATTCTGAATACCTTTAAACACTTCGCGCTCCCGGCTTTCGCGCCCATTATGAATAATGTTACGGTCATTGGCACCGTGATACTTTATCTGGCGCTGCCCGGCTTCGGTAATACCGGGCTGGCCATTGGCACCACGCTTGGTGTTGCCATGATGGCTGCGGTGCAGATTCCCTTATTGATAAAGATTGGCATGCCCCTCAAGCCACGACTCAATCTTCGTCATCCTATTATTGGCACTGTGTTTCGGCTGGCTCTGCCTGTTATTGGCTACATTGCGATCAATCAGATTGGGTTAATTGTACGGACCAACCTGGCCTATCAATTTCCTGGCGGATTTGCTGCTATGCAATGGGGCTTTAGCTTTTTCCAGTTGCCTTATGGTATCTTTGCTGTGGCACTGGCAACGGTTCTCTACCCCAGTCTGTCACGCTACGCTGTCGAGAAAGACTGGAGCGCGTACCGCGAGACATTTTCCACGGGAATCCGCTGGACTTCAGTGATCATGCTTCCCGTGACGCTTGGCTACGCGCTGATCAGCTACCCGGCCATTAAGATCGTTATGGAGCATGGGCATTTCACAGAGGCAAATACGGGATTGCTGGCGAGCATACTATTCTACTATTCGCTGGGCCTCTTTTCGTTCAGCCTTTATATGTTTACCACGCGCGTGTTCTATTCGCTTCGCGATACGCGCACGCCCATGTGGATTACTGCCGTGGGTGTGGGGATCAATATTGTAGGGAATATCATTCTGGTGCAATACATGGGGGTCCAAGGGCTGGCGCTATGTACAGGGATCACCTACACTGCGATGCTGGTCTTGTCGTTGATAATCCTCAAGCGCCGACTCGAGCATCTCGACGGCAGACGGATTTTTAATTCCCTCCTGAAGATGATGGGCGCCACTGCCGGTATGGCGATATGGACAGTCTTTGCCGTTAATCAGATCCGACTTCATGCGTTGCAGCTGACGATTCTGCTACAAATTGCCGCACTAATCGTCTTGATTTTTGTCGCTGCACTTATCTATATTGCACTTGCCTGGGCTTTACGAATGCATGAGCTTAAATCTATCAAAGATTTACTCGCTGGCAAAAAGGTCTGATAGCGCCTTGGGCTCCAGAATCCAAGGAGCACGGCAGGCCGGCAAACGAGGAACTGGGACACATGTTTCTTCTCCGACCGATCGTAGTACTGTGGACCCTGCTTCCCTTCACCATTAGCTTCATCCGGGATTGGCACTGCTGGATTCTCTTCGGTCGCCCCAGGCTATTTACTATGGCGCAAAAGAAGGAACGTGTTCGCGCCCTGACAAACACGATCGCCTCACTTGGCCCTACATTTATCAAGCTGGTTCAGGTTCTCGGCATGCGCGAGGATATCTTGCCAAAGCTGTATACCGATGAATTTAAGACGCTGCAAGACAAGGTTCCACCCTTTGCCTTTCGCAAGGTCAAAAAGATAATCAAGGCTGAGCTGGGAAGAGACATTAACGAAATCTTCGATAGCTTTGATCCGGCCGACGTTGCTGCGGCTTCACTTGGCCAGGTCCACAAGGCACAATACCGCGGAGAGGAGGTGGCGGTGAAAATTCTCCGGCCAGACGTTGAGGCCAAGGTGAATGCCGATTTGAAAGTTCTGGGCGCATTGATTCTCATGCTCAACCATTTCATCATCAGCCACTACTTGCGCAGTCTGTGGATTGTGTATCAGGAATTTTCAAAAATGATTCGTGACGAAATGGATTTTTTAAAAGAGGCAGCCAATGGAGAGCGTTTTCGTCGCGACTTCGAGGCAAATCCGCAGGTCATCATCCCCAAAATCTATCACGAAATCTGCACCCGCAAGATTCTGGTGTTGAAATTCTACAAAGGGACACGAGTTGACAACATTGAGGGGCTAAAAGCCTTGGACATTAGCCCTGATGACCTGGTCAAGATTCTCGTTGACCTTTATACCCGGCAGGTACTGATTCATGGCTTTCTGCATGCAGATCCGCATCCTGGCAACCTGCTGGTCACGCAGGAAAAACGACTGGTTATTGTGGATTACGGCATGACTGTAACCTTTGAGCCAGAAGTGAAGATGGAGCTGCTCAAGATTTCAATTGCTGCGGTACGTCAAGACATCCACGGTGTGGTGAACGGATTTTATAAGCTGCGCATGGTTGATCCGGAGACCAACATTGCCACACTGCGCGATGCAGCGCAGGTGCTGATGAGTATCCAGTTCACCACGAAATACCGGCCACAGCTCATTCAGCAGATCACGGAC
Organism: Candidatus Sumerlaeota bacterium; assembly: GCA_030613245.1. GTDB lineage: Bacteria > Sumerlaeota > Sumerlaeia > MWCT01 > JAUWMI01 > JAUWMI01. The sequence goes on along the minus strand of JAUWMI010000016.1, from coordinate 21,273 downwards.
GACATTTTGAAGACGTTCTACAAGTTTCCCCTGCGCCTGCCTTACAATCTAGTGTATTTGTTCCGGGCTGCAACGCTGGTTGAGGGAATCGGCATTTCGTTCGACCCTAATTTCAATGCCCTGCGTGTTGCCACGCCTATTGTTAAAAACCTGGTGAAAGAGGTTTACGTTGAGCCCGAGCGGCGATGGTCCGACCGCCTGATTGACAAAGCGCGTGACGTAATGGAATTTCTGGAGAATCTTGAAAAAGTGATCCTTCGTGCCGAGCGCGAGCAGCTTAAAGTAAAGGCACATGAAGAAGATATCCTGGAAATCGAACGCTTTCTGTCAATCATCCTGAAGCGATCGCTGATTGGCATCCTGGCGATGGGACTGGCATTGGTATCGGCAATCCTTTATATCTCGTTCAAGAGCGAGCTCTTTCTTATTGCGAGTTTTGTAATCTCTTTTCTAATCATGCTACTCTTGATTCTGCTACCCATTCGCAGGCGCTTCCATCTTTGATCATATCTGCGCAAATTCCAGACCGCCGAATAATTTCTGATTTGGCAGCCGACCGGCAGGGGCTGGATTATTGATAATTCACCGGATACGTGCTTTTATTAAAGCTTTGTATGAAGGTCGCGTGAGCCGTTTTAAAGCTTGCAATCTTACTCGCTGTTTGGCTAACATAGACATAGTTTTATAGAGGCTGAAGTGGATCGGGTGGCCGCTCAAATTCCTAGAATTTGGGAGGAAAGTCCGAACACCACAGGGCAGGATGCCCCGTAACACGGGGGCGGGGTGACCCGACGGAAAGTGCCACAGAAAATATACCGCCGTACAAAAGCCCTTGTTCGCAAGGGCTGTCCGCCTTGGCGGACCGGTAAGGGTGAAAAGGTGCGGTAAGAGCGCACCAGCGTCCTGGTAACAGGACGGCTTGGTAAACCCCATCCGGTGCAAGACCAAATAGAGGAGAAGAGGTGGCCCGCCTCGTTTCAGCACAGAACGTTTCCGTGCTGATATGACTCCCGGGTAGGTCGCTTGAGGCTGGTGGCAACACCAGTCCCAGATGGATGGTCACCATTCTGGATGGGAGTAATCCCGCCGGAATACAGGATTCGGCTTATAGATCCACTCCAGCCCTTATTTTTTTTCATGGGGAAATCGCCAGGCTTCCTTGGATACTCTGAAGCTCCTAGTGACCACCTCCGTGCAGGTCTTTATACTGAGGGGCACATCCCTCCTTGATCACCATGTCGCAACAGAAGCTAAGAGCGCATAACAAAACGAAATATTAAAATCAGACGGCACAAGTTGCGCGACTGCTAATTTGCATAACCTCAAGTCCCAAGAAAGAAAAATATATTGCATTCCATCCTACCCTATGGGAATAATAACTTCAAAAGTCTGAACATGACAGGGATAAAAAGCAGTTTTGAGTTTTCGCTTTGACGCGCTATGTTATATCTTCTGTTCCTCGCTATTCTGCTTATCCTGGGGCTAGGGTGGGTGCTTCATTTCTTTCGCGCCTTACCCAAGGATATCAGGGAAATCGGCGAGAGTTACCGGAAGTTTCGAGCCAGTACTGCGGACTATATGCGTGGGCGATTCCGTGAGGAGGAAGATTGGCAGCGCTTTATTCAGGATTGTCGAACGGAATTCCTTGCCAATCTCGGCACGTTTATTGCCATCTGGATTCTGAGCTTTATGATTATCGGCATTCTCGTATGGGTATTCACGCCGATTGTGAATCGGTTTTCCCGTTACGTATAGCATTCCATCTGTGAGAGGTGCAACGTGGATTTAAAAGAGCGGATCAGCCAGGACCTCAAAATGGCGATGAAAGCTAAAGATGAGATTCGAGTTTCGACCCTACGCATGGTACGTGCGGAAATTCAAAAGAAGGAAAAGGAAAAAGCCGGCCCACAGCTGACCGACGAGGTCGTGGTGCAGCTGCTCCAGACAATGGCGAAGCGGCATCAGGATTCTATTGAACAGTTCGAGCGTGGCGGGCGCAATGACCTTGTCGAAAAGGAGCAAGCCGAGTCTCGAATTATTGAGTTGTATCTGCCAGAGCGGGTGTCGCCAGACGAGATTCGTCAGGTTGTTGGCGAGGTCATCACTGAGACCGGCGCAACAACACCCCGGGACATCGGGAAAGTGATGGGCCTGGCAATGCGTCGGCTGAAGGAAACGGAAAAGCTAGTCGAGGGTGCTGAAGTAAAAGAGATCGTTGTGCAGTCGCTCCAGACTTCAGACGAGTAATAAATCACAGCGCTACGAGAAATTTTTTGCTCCTACAATACAACGCATGCAAAGGAAATCTGGAATGAAAATTCCTCGACAGATCTGGGGCTCAGAGGCCCACGAACCGATGCGCCCACAGATGGCACAAAAGCGCGTTAGGCGCGAAGCCGCGAAGAGCATGATTCAAATCCCCGTGGATATCCGCGACCGATTAAAGCCGGAGCTTCAACCTGGTGAAGAGCCAGCTATTGTCATTCGCACGGCTGCGGATAAGCGAGGCGATATTGGCGAGTGCTGGTCTATCATCACCCCTCAACACTGGTTCATTCTTAATAAGGCATTAGCGCGGGACGTCATCGTGTCGAAGTACCCGCTAAGCGTGATTGTACGTGCAGAGGTAAAAGGCGACCTCTACGGTCGGGCGGAATGCAGCCTGTGGGGTCATGATACAGTGTTAGATAAGATTCGTTTCTCCTCGCTCGACCTGAAGACCTATGAAGAAGTGAATGAGAAGCTGCAAGCGCTAAAAGGTGCGCCACTACAGCCTGCTCCAGCCGAAGTGCCACACCCGCGCCGTGAACAAGTAGAAGAAGCAGCTGTAGAAGAAGAGCTCCTTCCCCTTGAAGCAACTGAACCCAAACGCCGAATTACGCTCAAAGACCTTTTCACCCAGCGTTCCCTGGAAGATCTTTTTGGTCAGCCTGAAGAGAAGGAGGAAGAGCATCCAACCCCTCCGGCATCAGAGTCTCCGACATCAGAGCCTCCGGCTCAGAAATCCGCGATGCGAAACATTGCCCTGACAATCTTTTATTTGCTGCTCATCGCTGTGCTTTCCTATTTCCTCAACAAGGCCCGCACGCCTTAGTCTTCTCCATGAACACAGTGATTCTCACCAGTGCCTGAGGTTCCTGAACAATTGCGCGATCTCCAAGGAGTGATAACGTGGAAAGCCCGCAGTACGTCAGGCTGAGCCTTGCAGCGGATATGACACTGGGGTTTCGCCCCGGTCGCTTCTGGCGCAATGCGCGTATGAGCTGTATTAATCTGCTTCTGACCTACGCGGATGGCTGCCGCGCCAACTGTGCCTACTGCGGACTGGGGCGTGAGCGCAAGGGTCAGATCCGGAGCTTTATTCGCGTCCCCTGGCCTACCCGTTCTCTCCAGGAAGTCACTGAACGCCTGCGACACAATGGAATTGCTGAGCGCATATGTCTATCAATGATTACACATGCCAATGCGATGCGCCATACTATCGAGATAGCGTCCCACTTTAACAAAACCTGTCCTCAATCAATTTCATGTCTGCTGAATCCAACGATAACGCGGCGTGAAGATTTGGTATTACTGCGCCAGGCAGGGATTGATAAGATCGGCATCGCATTTGATCTCCCAACCCCCATACTTTTTAATAAGCACCGTGGCAAGGGTGTTCGCGGACCCCACAGCTGGGAGACATACTGGAAACGCTTTGACGAAGCAGCTGAAATTTTCGGCCCGGGCAATGTCGGTAGTCATTTTATTGTTGGTCTGGGAGAAACAGAACAGGAGCTCGCCAACGCCTTTCAGGAGGTGAAAGATCGCAGAGGAGAGAATCATCTCTTTTCGTTCTACCCAGAGGCAGGCACAGAGTTGGAAGACGTGGCACCGCCACAGCTTGATGCGTATCGCCGCGTTCAGCTGGCCTGCTTCCTGATTGACGAAGGGCTAAGCCATAGTAGTAGATTCGTATTTGAATCAAGCAGCGGCAAGATTCTCGATTTTGGAATTGCCCCGCAGGAGCTGGACAAGGTTGTTGACAGCGGCTACCCCTTTATGACGCGCGGCTGCAGGAATAGCAAAGGTCGGGTCACCTGTAATCGTCCTTTTGGCAACTCATGGCCCGGGCCAGGATTGCGAAACTACCCGTTTCAGCCAAACCGCGAAGATATTCAACGCATACGACAGCAACTAGCCGGTCTGGAAGAACCAGAATGGACAATCCCGCGCAGTCACTGCGCACGTATTAGTCCGGCAAAAGAGCGGCAATGCAACGAATGAACAACACCATCCATTTTTTTGCACCTTCCTTGAAGCGATATGAGACTGACGAGTACTCCAACAGCCGCGATCCAATCTTCGTCTCTATCTCCATAACTGAAAAGCACTGTGAGCTTTTCTGCGACCACTGCAAGGCCCGTCTCCTCAGCTCAATGTATTACGTGCGCTGCCCCGATGACCTCTGGAACATGGCTGTGCAGCTTCGCCAGCGCGGATGTCGCGGCCTTTTGATCACTGGCGGATGCGACCGCGAAGGACGCCTTCCTGTTTTGCCTTACGTTGAGATATTGCGACGGATTAAACAACAGCTGGGACTGACGCTCGCGGTTCATTCGAAGCTCCTTGATGAACCGCTTGCAGATGGGCTTGCCAGAGCCAACGTGGATGTAGTTATGTTAGACGTTGTCGGCAGCACGGAAACGCTCCGCACCGTCTACCATCTGGAAGGAAAGAGTGTGGCCGATGTGGAACACTCCTTGGAGTGGCTGGATCAATACGGACTGGCTGCTGCACCACACATTGTGATTGGGCTGCATTATGGCAAGATCCGAGGCGAGCTTGAGGCTCTGGAAATGCTGCGCGATAAAGCATTACGAGCTCTTGTGCTGGTAGTGGTCAACCCGCTGCGGCAGACGCCCATGGCCAATGTATCGCCGCCTTCCCCTGAGATAGTCAAAAGCATTTTCACTCAGGCACGGACGTGGTTTCCCCATACGCCGCTACTGCTGGGGTGTGCACGGCCTTCCGGTGCGTACCAGCAACTACTTGATCGTATGGCGCTCGATGTTGGGGTGGATGGAATTGCATATCCAGCGGAAGGAGTTGTGGCGCTGAGTCGCGAGCGGGGCCTCACGCCGGTGTTTTCTGAACACTGCTGCGCGCTCATTGATGGCAGGGGCACATAGCACCCCGCCGACCGGTCAAAAGGCTAAGAATGTCGGGCTCATGTTGGGTTCTTCCTTCTCATCTGGAGATTCGCGCTAATAGCCTGAAGAGTGATAAGGTGTTGGTGTTCTTCTTCCTGCATCTGCACCAACTGAGTATAAATAGAGGAAAAATTCTTGGCTGCATGAAGCGCCTCTTCGTATAAAGCAATAATTCCCTCCTTGTCCTTCACGATCAGGCCCATCAAATAGTCCAGCGCCAGGTAGTTAATGTCGGCAATGTCGAAGTCAAACGTCCCAGGATCAGGGATGCCCTTGAGAAGCGTAATCAACTGGCCTATTTCCCTGGCGTGACGCTTTTCGTCCGCGATAACCTTCTCTAACACCTCCAGTGCCGGTTTCTCATCTGGCCGCACGTACGGACTAGCGCCCAAAACATATTGAACCATAGAGTTGTATTCCTTCGACAGAATAGCGTTCAGTTTCTCAATAACGTGCTCTCTCTCTTGTTGTCTCATGACTATCAGCCGTTGACCGCTTTCAATTACTGCAAGGCGACAGTTACAAACCGGATGAGCGGACTCCAGTATATGCCCAACACGATAGTCGGCACAACCAGTACCAGTAAGAGAAGACCATCAGCCGGAGACCATGACACTGGTGGCCGTTCTACGTCTGCCTTCTGCAACACCATAGCATTTACAATACGCATATAATAGTAAAGTGACACGACTGTGTTCCCCACCCCAATCAGTGCCAGCGAATAATACCACCACGTACCCTGGGCGATGAGGACGTAGAAGATATTAAACTTGGCGATAAATCCGACTGTCGGTGGCATACCAGTGAGCGAAAAGAGAAAAACAGCCATCGCAACGGCCAGAAATGGCAGCCGGCTAACCAGGCCTTTACAGTCATCAAGCAGACTGGACCCCAGCTTGTTGATCAGGATCATTGCCACCAGAAATGCACCAAGATTCATAAAAAGGTAGGCAACAAAGTAGAACAGCATTGCCTCCAACGCCTTGGCGTTCATCACTGCCAGCCCCATTGTGATATAGCCAGCATGGGCGATACTGGAATAGGCAAGCAGGCGCTTCAAATCACGCTGCCGGATCGCCACCAGGTTTCCCACGCTCATGGTGACAACCGCCAGCACCCAGAATAAAGGACGCACGTCAAGCCGCGCGATGACTCCCTGAAGCGTCTGGCCGATCTCCACGTCTGGAAATAGCGGCAGAAGAAATCGAAACAGCGCCCCGAAGCCTGCTGCCTTTGAGGCTACTGCCAGGTATGCCGTGATTGGTGTTGGCGCGCCCTGATAGACGTCAGGTACCCAGAAGTGAAAGGGTGCCAGCGACATCTTGAATGCGAATCCCACCAGCACGAACAACAGGGCCACCAGCGCCACCTTCTGCGTCGAAATGCCTCCAATTGCCGCGGCCATGCTGAATGATCCAGTGATGCCGAACAGATAGCTGATGCCAAAGAGCATGACGCCCGACGCAACTGCGCCATACAGGAGATATTTCAATGCCGCCTCGCTGGACATCCGATCGCGCTTCAGATATCCTGCCAGCACATATGACGATAGGCTGACCGTCTCTATGGCCAGGTAGAACATAAGAAAATTTATGGCGCTGACCAGGAAGCACATACCGAGCGTGGCAGTAAGGAGAATCGCATAGTACTCCCCACTTTTGTAGGTACGCACTTCGCGACTGTGAAGAGAGAAGAGAACGATCAGTGCTGTGGTCGCGATGAAAAGAAATTTAAAAAACCGGCCGAATGCATCTACACGCACCAGCTGCATGAAGGCCTCTGTTGGCGGTGTGGTGCCCTGGCGAATCAAGAAGACCGCCATGATGGCCAGTCCCACAAGCGCCACCAGACCGGTTCTGTGGGACGTCTCGCGACGGAGAAAAAGATCATAGCCGATGATGGCCAGAATCGTGAGCGTAAGTACGATCTCCGGCAGTACCAGCTGCAAATTACGAAAGACGGTCTGTGTATCCATTACGCCTTAGAAAATCCCTTTCAAATCCCTTTACTTGCGGCAATTCTTCGAGCGTTTAGGGTCACTGTAATGTAACAATCTGAATCAGATACTGCATTGATTCGCGAAAGACATCGAGCACAATATTCGGCAGAATACCGAAAAGAATAAGCAATAATGCCAGCGGCACCAGCGTGAATATCTCCCTGCCGCTACAGTCCGAGAATCCTTCGAACTCCGGTCTCAGTTTACCCAGGTATACGCGCTCCACAGTCCAGAGAATGTAAGCAGCCGTCAGAATAATGCCGAGCAGCGCGGCAATAGTAATCCCCAGATAGACCTGATAGGAGCCAAGGAATACCATGATCTCGCTGATAAAGCTGCTCGTGCCGGGCAAGCCAAGCGACGCGAAAAACCCAACAATCGAGAGTGTGAGATAGATTGGCATCTTCGTGCCCAGGCCCCCAAAGCGCGACAGGTCCCGATGATGCGCCCTATCGTAAATTACCCCAACGAGCAAAAACAGCATCGCTGAGCTTAAGCCATGACTAAACATCATAAACACTGCACCGTTCAGCGCCTCGGCATTCAGTACCGCAATGCCGAGAAGCACAAAGCCCATGTGGCTAATACTCGAGTAGGCGACGAGCCTCTTAAAGTCGGTCTGCGCCATGGCGCAGAGCGCGCCATAGATAATATTCACCAATCCCAGGATCGCCAGGAAGTATCTCACCCCGTCGTCCCACGCCGCGCCCGGTAGCATTGGATAACTGATCCGCAGCAGACCGTATCCACCCATCTTTAGCAATATTCCCGCCAGGATAACACTGATAGCTGTGGGTGCCTCCACGTGGGCATCCGGCAACCAGGTGTGAAAAGGAAACACAGGAATCTTGATGGCAAATCCGATAAAGAGCGCAAAAAAGAGTACCTTCTCAAACACTGGAGTTGCTTGGAACGGCCGCTCGCGAATGAGCTCAAGCATATCGAACGAGCCGGTCTTGAAGTAAAACGCCAGAATCACCAGAAGAATCAGCACGCTGCCTACCAACGTATATATGAAGAACTTAATCGCAGCATACTCACGTTTCGGTCCGCCCCAGATGCCTATCAGAAAATACATCGGCAGGAGCATAATTTCCCAGAATACGTAGAAGAGGAAGAAATCCAACGTGCAGAAAACTCCCAGCATGCCCGTGACGAGAAGCAAATACATGGCATAGTAGCCCTTGACTGCCTTTTCGATATTCCAGGCGGCAAAGGTGGCGATGAAGCAGAGGATGCCGGTGAGAAAAATCAGGATAACGCTGAGCCCGTCAACGCCCATGTAGTACCAGATATTATATTGCGAGATCCAACTATAATGCTCGACGAATTGCATCTGCACGTTGCTGCGGTCAAACACAAGAAACAGGTACGTGGAGAGGACAAAGACTAGAAAGGTAAAGAATGCTGCGGTGATACGAATGAGCTGGCGCTGCGAACCGGGAATTGCCAGCACCATGACCATTCCTAGAATTGGAAGAAAAACGATCAATGTGAGTAAATGCGCATCAATCATGGTCTGCTCCCCTATTTGATAAAGACAAAAACGGTTACGAGCGTCACGATGCCGAGCACGATAAACAGGAGATAGTTACGAATACGCCCGGTCTGGCTCAGGCTCAGGATCTCTCCCAGAATTCCTGTCGTCCACGCAGTGCCATTCACGGCTCCGTCAACCGCAATATTGTCGAACTTGCCGACAAGCCAAGAGGTGAAACGAGTGGCCAGGCCGGAGAAGTTGACCAGCCCATCAATCACGTATTTGTCAAATACACCTACAAGCCAGACCACGGCATGTAGCGTGCGGACAAGCACGGCGTGGAAAAAATCGTCTATATAGTATTTATTCGATAGCAAAGTATAAACGGCTCGAAACCGCTGGATAATCGCTGCGCTGCTTAGACGGCGCTTAAAAAACATCAGATACGCAAGGAAAAATCCTATCGCCCCAAATAAGGTCGAGGCGACCATGGCTCCGAGGTGAGCGCGATGCTCCAGCTCTTCCTCGTCTGCTATTTCTTCGGCCCCGTGCTCAGCGACTGGAGTGCCTGCCGGGACAAGACGGTTTGCCGCAAAGGAAGATGATGCCTCGGGCTGCACATGGCTCGCGTGCTCTGCAACTTGCTGAGCTTCATACGTGGAAAGTTGCGGGGCGGGATTATATTTCTGAAACCATCCCCCATGGCCTGATACAATAGCAAGGAACGCCAGCACGACGAGCGGGATGGTCATTACGAGAGGCGACTCGTGCGCGTGATGAAATTTCTCTTGATCCCGTGGACTTCCGGTAAACGTCTTGAAGAAGAGCCGAAACATGTAGAACGCGGTCAGGCCTGCTGTGAAAACGCTGACCAGAAACAGCGCAAGATGTTGCGGGTGATGCAGCCCAAAGGCCAACGCCGCGCCGATTATGGCGTCTTTACTATAAAATCCTGCAAAAAACGGACAACCAACAATCGCCAGTGTTCCGATCAGGAACGTCACGGTTGTAACCGGCATCTTCTTTCGCAAGCCACCCATCTCGCGCATGGACTGTGTTCCCAGGGCGTGGATTACACTGCCAGAACCCAGGAATAACAGGGCTTTGAAGCTCGCATGTGTAGTGAGATGAAAAAGACCGGCAACGTAACCGCCCACACCCAGTCCAAGCATCATGTAGCCGAGCTGGCTAATCGTTGAATAGGCAAGCACCTTTTTCATATCGTCCATCACAACTGCGATTGTGGCAGCAAACAGGGCAGTGAAGCAGCCAATGTAGGCAATGATAAGCAGCACGGTCGGATCAAAAATCAGGAACATCCGTCCCACAAGATAGACACCTGCTGCCACCATAGTAGCAGCATGAATCAGGGCGCTGATGGGCGTCGGGCCCTCCATAGCATCCGGCAACCAGACATGGAGCGGGAATTGTGCGGATTTGCCCATGGCCCCAAAAAAGATACCCAGGCCCGCAAGCACTCGTATATTTCCAGAAAGTGTCCCGTTGGCCACTGCCTGGAAGATTGCCTCATAATCGAATGTCCCAAGATGGAAGTAGATGCGCAGGATGCCAAAGAACATCCCAACATCGCCAATTCGTGTAACGATGAACGCTTTCAGTGCCGCCTTCGCTGCGGTGTCTCGCTCAAACCAATGTCCGATCAGCAGGTATGAACTGAGACCTACCAGCTCCCAGAAGATGTAGAGAACCAGCAGATTGTTCGCCAGCACAAGCCCCAGCATTGACGTTGTGAACAACAGCAGGTAGCTGAAATAACGTCCGTAGCGAACGTCGCCATGCATGTAACCGATGGAAAAAAGATACACCAACGCGCTGACCAGCGTGACAACTACAAGCATGACAATTGTCAGGTGATCAAGCAGAATACCGGCAGGAATAATTCGGCTTCCCAGATTAAGCCAGTCGATATGGAAATTTATGTATATCGGGGTGGGGCTAAAAAGCATTTGGACGAAAAGCCAGCAGGCCAGGCCCAAAGAGAGAAACACAGCGCCAGTAGCAAACCAGTCGCCCCGGCGTGGCATGCGTGCGCTCAAAAACGTGTGCACAACAAGAGCGACAAACGGAATGGCAATGATGCAGATGGCAATATTGAGCATTGTGTGGTGATCTTTCTTGCTAGCTGATTACCTACCCCTCATTAGCATAATTCCTCTACTCTATGTGAGACGTCTCCCCAGTGCATTCCAACAGCACATTCTATTACAGGTCCGCCACTGGTCCGCTCATCGTTTCATACGCTGTGCTGCATCAACGTCAATTGTCCCGAAGCTCGCAAAGAGACTAATTAAAATTGCCAGCGCTATGGCGGCTTCGCATGCGGCCAGTATGATTACAAAAATGGCAAAGACCTGCCCCTCCAGACCCACCTCGAAATAGCGTGAGAATGCAATCAGATTTAAGTTGGCTGCATTCAGAATCAGCTCAATGCCGATCAGGATACCGATTGCATTCCGTCGCGAAATTACACACACGATTCCTATTGTGAACAGCAGTGCAGCAACCACAAGATAGTGATGCAGCGTAATCATCACGTGTCTCTCCGTCTAACCAGATAAGCAGCGCCAATCAGAGCAATAAGCAGGGTAACCGACGACACTTCGAACGGAAGCAGATATTTGCTGAGGAGCAGCTGTCCGATCGCTGCAGTTGTTGGCTCGAGCGGCTTCATAAGCGGTGTAGGCCACGATACGGAAAACAGAAAATAGTGCAGCACCCCATAGACTAGCAATCCCCCAAAGATGCCGAGCACGTACGTGCCTCGTGTTTCCAACTCCAGAGTTTCAATGCTCCGATGAGTCAACAGCACACCGAATAGAAGCAAGATCAAGATCCCTCCAACGTAAACCACCACCTGTGTGATGGCAAGAAAGTCCGCACCGAGCAAAACGTAGAATCCCGCCATCCCCAGCAACGTGAAGAACAGTGCAAATGCGGCCATGACGATGTTCCGCAAAAAAGCCGCTGCAACTGCCGACACAAGCACCATGACAACCAATGCATAAAAGATTATTGCGAATACGACATTTCCCATATCTTCAGAGCACCTTTACTTGACATATACTTTCCATGGAAGAATCTCACGACCTATTCTTGTTTTTGAACTGCAGCTGCCTTTGCGAATGGAATAACACATTCTGCACGGGTATAGCTAGCCAGATCGAACTCCTTGCCCATGTGCACACAATCAGTTGGGCACACTTCACAGCAGAGATGGCAGAAAAGACATTTTGTATAGTCAATGTCATATTGATGAATGACCGCATTTTTCCCCTTCCCCTCATAAGCAAGCGTAATGCACGTGATCGGGCAGATCTGCACACACAAGTTGCAGGCAATACACTTCTCAATCTCATATGTGTGAATGCCACGGTAACCATCAGGGACTTCCGGCCGTTCATCCGGATATTGCAAGGTCACCGGTTTGCTGAACAAACACTTCATTGTGACACCCAAACCTAGTGTAATCGTGTAGATCGCCGCCACAATGTCGCGAAAATAATTGGCCACTGCCCGCATACCTGCTGGTTTCTCCCGGGTCTAGAATAAAACTGCCTGCAACGCTGCTCCGATTACGCAGATCAAGGAGATCGGGAGCAGCACCTTAAGGCAGACGAATATCACCTGGTCAATGCGCAGACGCGGCAAGGTCCAGCGCAGCCAGATCATCACAAACAGGAGGAAAAACGTCTTGCCGAGCATATTGACAACTCCAGGGAAAGGCCCATTCCAGCCTCCTAGGAACAGCACTGCCGTCGCTGCGCACACTACGTACATTGCCGTATATTCTCCAATGAAGAAGTAGGCAAATCGCATTCCACTGTATTCTGTATGAAAACCAGCCACCAGCTCCGACTCGGCTTCTGGAAGATCAAAGGGCAAACGCTTGGTTGAGGCCAGCCCTGCGATATAAAACACAACAAAGCCCACCGCCGTGAACGGACTCTTGAGTGGACTGGCAAACCATTCCCACGGCCATTTGCCCTGCGCATGCGTAATTTCGTGTAACCCCAGGTGCCCGCTGAACGCCACCACGGTCAGTACGGCGAGGGCCATCGGAATTTCGTAGCTCACCATCTGCGCAGCGAGCCGCATCCCGCCGTAAAGCGACCACTTGCTGCCTGACGCCCACCCGGCCATGATGACGCCAATCACCTCGATTGCTGCGAGCGACAGAATGTAAAAGATACCTATGTTCATCCTGCTGATTACCAGATGCTCGCTGAATGGGAGCACTGCAAACGGTACAAATGCACCCGCAAACACAAGCAACGGCGCCAGCTTGAAGAGAAAGCGGTGCGCCTTATCGGGCACAGTATCTTCTTTCAACAAGAGCTTGATTGAGTCGGCAACAGACTGGAGAATCCCGTGTGGGCCAACACGCATCGGCCCATAGCGTGACTGCATATGACCTGCTACCTTGCGTTCGGCATAAATCATGATCATCGCCACAACAGAAATATAACCAAACACAACCGCGCATCCCAGCAGGATTGCCGCCGTATAGATAATCAGCGGAGGCACCTGCTGAAGAATTCCAATGTTCTGAATCAACGCATCAATGTACGATTGCATTGCGAATGGACGTCCGTGTATAAAAAGTCTGATGCGCTACGTGCCACTTTCAGTAGACGCACAAAAGGAGCTCACTACCTAATTACCGGTCAACCTCTCCGAGCACGACGTCAATACTACCGAGAATCATAACAACATCAGCAACCAGACACTCGCGCCCCAACGCGTTCATGATCGAAAGATTACAGAATGAGGGGCCTCGAATGCGCAGCCGGTAGGGCTTCGTTCCTCCGTCGCTCACCAGATAAAAGCCTAACTCACCACGCGGATTCTCAACACGCATATATGCCTCACCAACCGGCAACTTAAGCACCCGTGGCACCTTTCCCATAATTGGCCCTTCAGGCAACCCATCGAGCACCTGCGTAATGATTTTCAGACTCTCCTTGATTTCCACCATTCGCACCCAGTAGCGATCCCAGCTATCCCCGACCGTGCCCATGCGTCCATCACCGTAGGGAACGGTAAAAGCGAAGCGCTCATAAAGCGAATAAGGATCGTCCTTTCTGAGATCCCACTCGACGCCAGACCCCCGCAAGCACGGCCCGGTTAGGCCATAGCCAATGGCCATGTCGCGTGGAATGATACCCACGTTTGCCGTGCGCTTGATAAAAATCTCGTTAAACGAAAGCAGCGTGTTGTACTCTTCCCAGCGCTGTTCCATGGTGCGAACGAACTCGCGAGTATCCCGTGCAATCTCCGGCGTAATGTCGCGCATCACACCGCCCAGACGAGCGTAGTGATACGTCAGCCGCGCGCCGCACATCTTCTCAATAATTGCGACCAGTTGCTCGCGTTCACGGAACCCATAAAAAAACGGGGTGAACGCCCCGGCTTCCATCCCTAACGTTCCGTACGAAACCAGATGGCTCGCGATTCGGTTCATCTCCGCACCCATGACCCGCAAGTACGCGGCGCGCTCTGGCACTTCTATCTGCGCTAGATTTTCCACCGCCAGGCAAAACCCAAGATTATTGTTGATTGAGGCGAGATAATCCAAACGATCTGTATAAGGAACGAATTGCTTGTAGGTTAGATTCTCACCAATCTTCTCGGCACAGCGGTGCAGATAGCCGATGTGGGTATACGTCTCGCGCACCATCTCCCCATCAGTTCTGATCACCAGCCGTAGCACTCCATGCGTACTGGGGTGCTGGGGCCCCATGTTGACAAGGATTTCTTCGGTTTGTAGAAAATCCTGCACGGTCAGCGATTCCACCTCATTGCCATTGTGGTATCACACCAGACTCAATCTCTCACACTACCGGCCACTCGAATCCGCTCAACGGGTGTCACCAGTTAGAGACCCCATGGTATTCATCGGGCTGTTGATAGTCCTTGCGCAGTGGATGCCCATCCCAATCCTCGGGGAGAAGAATTCTGCGCAGATTCGAATGGCCCACAAATTCTACGCCGAGCAAGTCGAATGTTTCCCTCTCCTGCCAGTTTGCTGTGGGCCAGATACTTTCCACCGTGTCTACCCGAGGAGAAGCCCTGGGAAGTTCAACCTTCACCACAAGTTTGTGCGTCTGCGAATACGAGAACAAATGATAAACCACGGTCAGCTGATCCGGGTAGTCCACCCCTGTAATCAGGGAGAGAAAATCAAAATCGAGTGACTGCTCGCTACGAAGAAACTGCATGACCCCACGCACTGATTCTGGCCGAATGAGCACAAATGGGTCGCCCGCTGCGTCATCGCGAAAAGCCAGAATGCGCTCTGACCCGAACTGAGATACTAGCCGTGTGTAGATTTCTTTAGCGTCCATGTTCCTGCCATCGATCAGCGAACGAAGAGGCGCGAATCTTCGCCTGCAACTTCATCAGGCCGTCAAGCAATGCTTCCGGCCTCGGTGGGCATCCCGGCACGTAAACATCCACCGGAATTATCTTGTCCACGCCTTTCAACACGTGGTATCCGTATTTGTAATATGGTCCCCCGCTAATGGCACATGCGCCCATAGCAATCACATATTTAGGTTCTGCCATCTGATTGTAGAGACGTTTGACGCGTGGGGCCATTTTGTAATTCACCGTACCAGCGACTATCATCATGTCAGCCTGACGCGGTGTTGGGCGGAATGCGCCTGCCCCAAATCTATCAATGTCAAACCGCGGGGCTCCCGTGGCCATCATTTCAATGGCGCAACATGCCAGCCCAAACGTCATAGGCCACAGCGAACTGAGGCGCGACCAGTTTATAACGAAATCCATTGGTGCAATCACTACTTTACGAGTTGGGCCGAATCGTGCGACCAGCGCTCGCAACTCCTCAATCTTCTGCTCCGCAATGGACATACGAGAACTCTCGCCCGATGGGTCCACTTCATTGCCCTTAACTTTCTTGTCCGAGCCGTCGCTCATTTGCTCAGATCCTCTTGGCCAGCTTCAAGCGAGCCGTACGCTGTTTTCTTTCCCTCTGAGGCATCCTCGAGCTCCTCCTTGGCCTCGCCCCCACGAATCCAGTCCAGGTTGCCAAATCTCCAGGCGTAGATGAGTCCGACCGCAAGCACCACCACAAAAACGACAATCTCGCTAAATGCCAGCAGGCCTTGCTGTCTGAGCACCACTACCACCGGAAAGAGAAATACCACCTCTACATCAAATATGAGAAACACCAGCGCAATCGTATAGAAGCGAATGTTAAAACGAATCCACGAGCTTCCTATGGTGGGTTCTCCACATTCGTAGATCGCGGCCTTATCGCGAAGGTACTTCTTTGGCCGAATCAACCTTGTGGCCAACAGCGTGCCGTAGATAAATGCCACACTCACCAGCACGAACGCCAAAACGTTAGCAAAATCAAACAACATCGCTGAAGCGCCTCCTTATAGAACTTCTCTCCTGTAGAGCACACAGGCTCTGAGCATAACCATGAAAATCAAAGTGTCAATATTTTAGTTTCTGGAATTTGGCAGGATGAAATGGCAAGACAGCCAAAATAAAAACCAAGTGATTCTGTCTCAGAAAAAGATAAAGCAAACAGAATAAATTCCCCATTGCCGCACCGCTACTCTGCAATGATATGAATATAGTCTCGTGTAATCTGCTCCACGCGCCCGTTGATGCTTGCATGTATGGGTACTCCCAGTTGCGATTCTTCCACTGTGCCAATAATCTGGCCTTGCCGCACCCTATCTCCAACCTTAGCCGCTGCAACACATGGAGAGCCAATATGCTGGTGCAGCGATACTTTTACCTCTTTCACATTTTGGGTACGAGTGTCAATGGGGGCAGGAACGTCGTAGGGCAAAAGACCCATGCGTTTCGTCAGACTTTTCACTGACGGCGACCTGCCGTTGCGCATGTCGCGCAAAGTACAATCACGCGCTGTATATGGATTCGGGATTTGAGCTGCACGCAACTTCGCCTTGAGATCCAGCATCACTTCCCCCGGCGACAGATTCACAGGACACCCCCAGACACGGCACAGATCACAATGGCAGCAAAGATATGCCATTGCAAGAAAATGCTTGTACCGATCAATGTGAATGCCGTTCGCCACGTCACGCATCACGATGTGCGGCTCCAGCCGATGCCCGAGCAAGTAACGTGGACATACCTCAGTGCAAGCAAAACACTGGTCGCACACCGACATGCTATAGCGATAGTGAGCTTCACGGGTCAGCTGCTTCTGCTCCGAGAGGCTGTGCGAAACGGGCAATACGAGTAAATCCGTAGTGGTCTTGAGAACGTATCCAGTGCTCATACGTCCCATCATGGGGCCGCCGTCCAGGATAATATAGTTCCTCACACTTGGCCCATCGCACATCTCCAGGGCCTCGCTGGCCAGGGACCCAATAGGCAGGTTCAGGGTTTTTGGGGTTTTCACAGCGCCCAGTACCGACACGAAGCGATGCGTAACAGGCGTGCCTTCTGCAGCCACTGCAATATTTCGCAATGTCCCAACGTTAAACACCACGCACCCGACGTCGAGTGGAAGTCCGGCTTCGGGGACAATGCGACGCGTGGTTTCAAAAACAAGAATCTGCTCGTCACCCGCAGGATAGAAATCGCGGAGCGGCACTAGCGAAAGAGCAGCCCGCGCACCTGCCATCGCCACTTCCAGTGCCCCAATCGCCTCGCTATACTTCTGCTTGACCCCGAGAATTCCGCGCGGAGCACCGGTCAATTCCATTGCGATCTCGAGTCCACGGATAATTTCCTCAGGGAAGGTTGCCATCAGCTGCTGGTCTACACACAGCAGCGGTTCACACTCGGAGCCATTGGCAATCACAAACTCCACGGGCGTGCGTAACTTTGCATAGGCGGGAAAGCCAGCGCCACCAGCCCCGATCACTCCAGCCTGGCGTATCATGTCCAGCGTAATCATTAATTCTCCACAAAACCGCTAGGAGTGTACTTATTGTTAATGAGTAGGGCGACCAGCTAAGGCAATCCGGCTGAGCCAATCAGGCTAAGAAATTCCGCGCGAGTCCTCGGATTTTCGCGAAACCCACCCAGCATTGCGCTGGTAACCGTCTTGGATTCCTGCTTCTGCACTCCACGCATGATCATGCACAGGTGGGACGCCTCCGTAACCACACCCACACCCTTGGGCTTTAGCACCTCATTGATCGCTTCCGCTATCTGGGCAGTCATACGTTCTTGCAGCTGGAACCGCTTCGCGAACATATCTACAATGCGCGGAATTTTGCTCAATCCCAGCAGGCGACCGTCCGGAATATAGCCGACATGGCAGACACCGAAAAAAGGCAGAAGATGATGCTCGCACAAACTGTAAAAATGGATGTGCTTCACTGCCACCATTTCGTCAAACTTCTCTTCAAATACTGCGCCATTAATTACCTCGCTGAGTTCCATGCGATAGCCTGATGTCAGGAACCGCAGCATCTCCGCCACACGTTCTGGGGTTTTCTTCAAGCCATCACGCGACGGATCTTCACCAAGCTGTACAATCAACTCGCGAATAAGGTCTTTCATACTCGACTCCGATTTCCGATTCATCATTGCACCTCGTCGAACGCTAAAGTGCTACCACATATAACTTCCGAAAAATAATAATGGTGCCTGTTTAAAAATTCTTTCTGCACGTCATCCTGAGTCCGCCGCGGCGAACGAAGAATGACCTTTTTTGTCACTCTGAACGAAGTGAAGAGTCTCAAGAGCATTCGAATTAAGATGTGTCACCACAACTACAAATCAGGGCACTTGGCTATGGTCGCGAAAGCAAATCGAGTTTGACGTTGTCAAGGAACAGGGTTGCGGTGGCAGAGGCTTTGGGATTGAAGTTCATAAGGTCGAATGCCAGTCGCAGACGGTGTGGTTCACTCTCCGCTGCAAGCCAGTAGCATACCGTGTAGTCGCGTGGCTCTGTTCCCGGTGATCGCGAGCCTTTGCCCTCGATTGTCTTTACCACCACCTCGCTTGAATCCTCCCTGATTATCCGCAGCCGCGTAATTGGTAATGGACTCACTCCTGCCTCCTCATCCGATTTCACCGTAAAGGTGGCGAGAAGCAAGCTCTGGGTCGCTGTGGTTGGCAGTTCTATCACCTGACTCTGCCAGAACCCGAAACAATTGGTATTGGTTGTTGATTGCAGGGCCAGCATACCTGATGTCCAGGAGTCTTGCGGCGCTGTGAATGGCTCGATCTCTCCGCTCGGCGTCCAGCCCTCCTCACCGCTCTCAAATTCCCAGTTCATCAATTCCTGCGCTTGCCAATCTTTGCGGAAACGGCTGTGTTTCACTTCGATATCATCAAGCACAATCTCCGCTTCGGGATCCCCTGCTTCATCGAAATTCAGCATATCAAACGCCAGAAGCAATCGCGCCGCTTCTGAGAGCTTTCTATATCCCTGTCCCGGATATTGAAGGAACTGTTCCGGTCTCACCAGGTAGAGCGTATAGACGCCTGTCTGTGTCCCGCTTGTCAACTCCCCGCTGTCGTTTACTACGTACATCGTTGATTCTTCCAGGTTATCTGTATTAGTCCGAAGCCGCATTACGGGATAATGACTCAATCCACTTACCGTCCGTTTCGTCTCCCAGCGGAGCTCGTATACTGAATCCTCGACGTAGGCGATCTCCCTCATTGAGTTCAGCCAGAAGCCGAAGCAATCCGTGTTGCTCGTAGCACGCACCAGCAGTCCACCATCGCTCCACGAAAACTCAGGTTCTGCAAAGGCCAACGGGACACTCGCGCTCTGCCAGCCCTCCGTGGTTCCATCGTCATAATCCCACACCCAGCCCTCTTCATATTCATACAGCCCAATGTCAACCACCTTACCCTGTCCGCGAAGACGCCCTTCCGGGTCGAAGACCGGGGCAATCTCCTCTGTCCCCCGATTCCTGCACGGCGAATCCCAGCCCAGATGAAAATCTCCTCCGCCTACAAACTTCGGATCCTCGCTCAGGTTCGTTGGATCCATTATAGTTATTGGCCCACCTGTGTCGCAGTACTTCATGTATCCCAAGCGGTCATCAACTAAGTCGTCCGCTCTGCTGTTTCCCCAGAATATGCAATTACGTATCCGGAAATCTCCTGTATTGTTGCGTACTGCTATTCCCTCATCATTCCTATACGCTATGCTGTTCACCACGTCACAGAGATGATCAAAATGTAAGCCGCGGATATTATAATAAACCAGGCACGATATTACCTGCGGGTGACCCCAATACTCTCCTAATATACTACTGTTGCCGCAGTTTTTTAGAATACAATTCATCACCACCGGGCGCAGATGCTCCTCCTCACTCCCGTGCTCGCAATCCACTCCATACGTCCCGTCCGATGCACCATTGATTGTAAAGCCATCTATTATGGCTCGATCGGTTAGCTGAAATATGCGCGGCGTAAGATGGCTATTTCCGCTACCCTTAATTACCGTTACGTCTGGCCCCTGAGCCGCCCGCAGCCACACTCGATTCCCTGGATGCAAATTCCACTCATGATATGTCCCTGGCAGAACATCTATCCGTGCCGTCGGGCTATGCAGCGAGGGATATGAAGCAACTCCGGGATACGCTCCCATATCCACGCCGCCTTCGCCCGCTCCTATAGACGGCGAGCCTTCACTCAGATGAAAATCATAGGCTGCCAGCGCCTTCCAGATCGCTGTATATGGGCGCGCTGTCGTTCCATCTTCTTCCTCTCCCGCGTAGTTCACGTCCACATACAGCGGATTCTCCAGCGTAAACTCTCCCCACCCCATAAACTTCGGATCAACGCTGATATTCCCCTCTCCTGGATATCCCTCTCCTGTAAGGCAATACTTGATATCCCACGGCTCGTAACGCAGATCATCCGCATTGTTCCAGAAAATACAATTCCTGATCTCCGGCCAGCCGCTGCTTGACGTTATTCCCCACCCACAGCCTGCTATCACGTTATTGTGTATCTCAGGATTCCCCTCGCTGAACACAATCCCTCGATAACAGCGCGTTATGATATTATCCCGTATCGCACCGTTCAGTGTACCACCCTCTATCGCGGCATCCCAACCCGTGTCTGATATCACATTCCCCTCAATCACGCAGTCCCAACCCGGCACAATCCCTGACCGCCTGTTACACCGTACAATATTATCCCGGATTACATCCCATGCCTGTATACCTTTATAATTGAACATAACAATGTTGCCAATCGCCTGGTCCACGCCCTTCATACCAAAGCCACCATTCCACATCACTATGTTATCCTGCGCAAGATCAGTCATATAGCCCCAGATGCCTTCTCCTCTGTTCCTATAGACTATATTGTTAATGATATACTTCCCACCATTTATGCCTATGAAACAGCCGCTCACTTCACAATTCTTTACTGTATAATCACCTCCATACACTCCAGAGTATGAACGATCAGCTCCTGATATCTCAAAACCATCAACCACAGCACTGTAGCCAGCTATCACAACCCCGTATGAAGAACCGGGCACGTAATTCAATCTTGTTATAAACTGTGACCAATCACGAACCCATGGAACCTTTGAATCATCATACCCCCCATAAACTTCTTCACTTTCCTCAAGACGAACCTGCTCTTGA
>JAUWMI010000069.1 GCA_030613245.1 Candidatus Sumerlaeota bacterium | reverse complement strand
CTGCTCTGCCTCAGCCACCATATAGAAAAATAACATTAGGCAGACAAAATACAGGCGGAGGAATTTACCTCCTCCGCCTGTTATCCGCATTCTAGATATCACGGGTCTACCTGCTTAAAGATAATGGTGGGAACAAGGTCGCCGGGATCGCGGATCGCTTCGGGATCCTCATCAGGAGGATCAGTACATTCAGTATAGTCATAGTACTTAACCCATATACATCCATCACCGTCCGTGTCCCAGCCATATCCCAGTGCGGGATTGTAGTCGGGGTCGCCACCAGTCGCGCTGAAACAGACAAATACGTTCCGGGCCTTGATCGAGCTCTTCCAATAATCAGGACCTTCATATTCGCCGTCGTATGGGTTCAGCGCGATACGCGGCTCCGTCAAGCCGGAAGGATCAATCTCCCCGGTGTTAGACATGACTTTACCGCCTCCTGCTGACCAGACCAGTCGGGGTGAACCGACCGGGCGAACTGCCAATCCAGAGACCCAGGACTCAATCTCCTCTGGCTGCGACCAGTTGTCAGTATCATAGTTTGGCGGCCCGGAAAGCGCAAGCTTGTATTGTACGTTAAATGTCGCTGCTGTCGCCGACGCTGCAAAGGCATGGGTGGCTATAGGGTCGTGATATTTGCTGCGGTTGATTGACATAAATGGCTTACCCGGCTGGAGACCAGCGTCAGGGAGATCTTTAACCTCATGCTTGCCGACAATGTTGCCCTCAGAACCAGGATATATGTCAAGTGTTATGCGCATGGAGCGAATTTTTTTCAGATCCTTGCGGCCATAGACCAGCCGCGGCACACCGCTATAGCCGCTGGGCAAGTCGCCCTGATTGTTACGAATCCATTGGTCCCAATCTGCCGAGATTCGGTCGTACGCAGCACCATAGAGGTTGTCAAGAAAAACCCGAGTGGAATTAGTAATCACCAGTCTTCCGGTGCCAGAGCGACTGTGTGCATTGCTAATGCGTTTGCCAAAGAGCCGAATTTCTATTTAACAGAAAATGGCAAATTCTGCCGTGCAGGCCTTTTTGACAGGTAGCGCCTGCCCCCGGACGGCGCACAGCACGAGTCGTGGAGAATAAGGAATGCGTAGGGGCGTTTAATTAAACGCCCCTACACTTGCTTTCTAAATCCGCCGGATGTGAATGCAATGCACCGCAACCAAGAGAATCCTAATTATTGGATAGTGTCACTCTGCTGGAATGTAGAGACGAAGATCGGCCGAGATTGGGGAAGATGAAGTTGTGATGCAGAGCGCTTTGAGGTATGTGAGTACTTCAATGGGCTTGTGATACTTCTCCACCTTTGCCCGGATTTTCTGCTGCCATTGGAGCGACTTATCAGCAACACGCCTCAGGGCATTCGCTGCCTCTTCGAAATTCACATAGAGTATACACGAGGGATTCTGAAGCGCGTGCTTTCGGACTCGCTTGTAGAGGTCATTGGCCGTGATGTTGCTTTGGGCGGCTGCGCGTACCGCCAGATTCTCTGCCAGTGTTTTACTCCCCAGCATCACCACCAGATAAGATTCAAGAAATCCGTATCCGATTGGCCCAAACGGGGTCTGGCAGGATCGAATCGTGTGATTTTCAACGTGCGTTTCTTCGAGCGGGAAGCTCTGCTCGCCCAGGCGGATCTGCTGAACGCGTTGTGCGAGGAGCTGGCGAACCGTATCAGTATCGGAAGTTTTAACAAAGAGCTCTGCTGTAAATTGAGGGAAGAGCAATCCAGGCTGGATGTTGCACAATGCCAACGTCAGTTCATTGTCCATGTAAGGGAAGATATCACGAACAGGATTGATGCCCGACGCAGCTTCAACACCGCTAAGCCATGCCTCTGGGGTTATGGATGGAAAAAGCTCAAGAAAGGCTGCAAGCTCGGTGAGCGACTTGCGCAGGTCCGGTCCCTGCACCTGGAAAAAGCCCAGGGTATCAATCGAAAGAAAGGACAAGGCCGAGGGTTTTGCAATCATCGAGGCAGCTGAAGCCCCGGATAGCGCTTGGGCTGTGGCCTTATAACGGAAGCGAAAATCGCCAACAAATCCGTTGTGAACGGAAAAGACCACGCGCCAGTATTCATGGTGCTCCAGCATCTTTGACAGCGAAGCCAGGGTTTGCTCTGTAGAGTGCTTTTGAATTGTACCGCTCGGCAAGGCACCAAGTAAGCGGAGGCAGAGTTGCGGAATGATGTAGCAGATGAGTCCTTCGGCCTTTTCCATTTCGGCGAAGGCCAGTTGAAACTTGCTGCTATCAGCCAGCGTGTTCTGGCTGTTTTCCACCTTCAAGTCAATGACGTGTTTGAGATAGGCAGTATTGTTTGAGCGCAACGAGAGTACAACCGTGCGGCCAAAGCGCAGGTAGGAGAAGGCGTGCTTTGCCTTTTCGGCGTCGTAGAGATTGATCAGTGAGCCACGATAGCGCTCAGTGCGGAGTTTAAGCCCTGGATAGAGCTGGGCGACCAGTTCGGCTAGTTTTTCTTCAAAGCCCAGGTGTGTTTTTGATAGCAATAGCAACCCGGGTTGCTCGGCATCCGGCACCGAGATCAGGGCGAACACCACATGGCGGCCGAACCATCTCTTAATAAACCTTTCACCCAGGCGAAGCGTAGTGCGGCGTTCAAATCGGTGCGTTTTCTGCTGGAGGCGCTGCCATTCTTTGGACGACAGGAGCAGTCGCGACAGCGCGCCACTCGCGCCGAGCTCTTGCGCAAATTGCATTGACTCAATGCGTGTCCAGAGCGTGTTAAGATTGCGCAGCGAGATGTAGGCCGGTGTATCAGCCGGTAAGAGCCGGGCGAGCTCTTCGGTATAATCCTGGCCGCCGCGCTGATTCACGTAGAGAAGAAACGCTAGGAGCACGACGGTGACGCCCAGCAACGCAATCACCATGATCTTTTTCTTTCGTTTCATACCCGCTCCTGCACCTTAGGGTTCATTGAATGCCCGAAGCAACCAAAGACAATGAAAAATACAAAATGCAGAATGCAAATTTTAGTCGAACCTCGCTTGCGAACGGTTACGCCGCTGAGCTTCTGTATCTGAGGAATTATCATACTGGCGTGCCGATTGTAATGCCATCTGAGGGAGGTCAAGGTCTCAAGGTATAAAGACTGGCAAGTCATACGGCTTTTTCGTAGAGCAGACATGAGGCGAAATGTCCGGGTTTGTGTTCAAGAAGTTGAGGCACAACGCGATCACACGGATCAAAGCGTTTGGGGCAGCGGGGATGGAAGGGACACCCAGGGGGAGGATTTACCGGACTTGGCACATCGCCTTCCAGGATAATTCGTTTTCGCTTGGCCTTGGGATCAAATTTTGGCACCGCAACGAGAAGGGCCTGCGTATAGGGGTGCAGCGGTGCGTCAAAGATTGCCTCTTTTGGCCCGATCTCGACCGTTTTCCCCAGATACATTACCGCTACCCGATGGCTGATATGGCCCACCACACTTAGGTCGTGACTAATGAAAATGAAGGCGATTCCGAATTTTTCCTGAAGTGACTGTAGCAGGTTGATAATCTGGGCCTGGATTGAGACGTCCAGCGCTGAGACCGGCTCATCTGCCACCACCACCTTTGGTTCAACAGCCAGGGCGCGTGCAATCCCGATGCGTTGCCGTTGGCCGCCGCTAAATTCGTGTGGAAAGCGCTTGATATGGCTGGGGTCGAGCCCGACGGCATGCAGCAGCTCGGCTACGCGTTCCCACTTTGCACTTCCGGAGGCCAGCCGATGAATGGTAAGCGCCTCCGCGATGATGCTTCCCGCGGTCATGCGTGGATTCAGAGAGGAGAAGGGGTCCTGAAAGATCATCTGTATTTTACGGCGATAGGGAAGAAGCTCTCTGTTCGAAAGGGTCGCCAGGTTCGGAGAATCTTCCAGATAGACTTCGCCGGCAGTTGGCCGAATGAGCTGGAGAATCACGCGGCCCAGGGTAGTTTTCCCGCACCCACTTTCGCCGACCAGTCCCAGGGTCTCTTTTACCTCGAGATGCAGGCTAATATCATCAACAGCCCTCACGTAATCGTGCGTGTAGGAGAACAGACCCTTACGAATGGGGAAATATTTCTTCAGGTTGTCGACCCTGAGCAAAGGGAGGTGAGTCATTCCGATTATCCATGCAGCCCGCTACCGCAAGGCGAGTTTTAGCACCGCGTCCATCTTATTTACCAGGTGAAATTTCATCTTCTTGCGAACCTCTTCGGGAATATCATCAAGGTCCTTCTTGTTGCGTGCTGGAACAATCATTCCTTTGATCCCTGCCCGGTGTGCAGCCAGCACTTTTTCTTTAATGCCGCCGACTGGTAAGATATTCCCCTTGAGTGTGACCTCGCCTGTCATGGAGATAAAGTCCTTCACCAGCCGCTTGGTCAGAAGTGAGGCCACAGCCGTACAGATGGTGATGCCGGCTGATGGGCCATCCTTCGGAATAGCGCCGGCGGGAATGTGAATGTGGATATCTTGTTTACTAAAAGCGATTTCTGGAATCTTGAGCTTGCGCGCCTGGGAGTGGACGTAGGAGACGGCGGCTTGTGCAGATTCCTTCATCACATCACCCAGCTGGCCTGTGAGCAGCAGCTTGCCCTTCCCCTCGGTGGCTGACGTTTCAATGAAGAGAATTTCGCCACCTGCCTGAGTCCACGCTGCGCCAATTGCCACTCCGGACTCGCCCATGCGCTGAGCCACTTCGGAAAAGTAGCGCGGCGGACCGAGATATTTCGTCACATTCTTTTCAGTCACGCGAACCGGTCTCGTCTTATTCGAGGCAAAGGCACGAGCTACCTTTCGGCAGATGTTACTGATTTCGCGCTGGACATTGCGCAAACCTGCTTCGCGCGTATAGTTCTCGATGATCTGTCGAATTGCCGCATCAGTGAAGCTGATCTGCCCGGGCTCCAGCCCATTCTGATGAATCTCTTTAGGAATGAGGTAGCGCTTGGCGATCATGACCTTCTCTTTCAGCGTGTAGCCGGAGAGAAAAATAGTCTCCATGCGGTCGCGCAATGCTGGAGGCACGGGGTCCAGGAAATTCGCGGTGGTGATGAACATCACTTTAGACAGGTCAAAAGGCATGTCCATATAGTGGTCAGTGAAGCTATTATTCTGTTCGGGATCGAGGACTTCGAGCAGAGCCGATGCCGGATCGCCGCGGAAGTCAATTCCCAGTTTATCTACTTCGTCGAGCATCATAACAGGATTATTTGAGACGCATTCTTTGATGCCTTTGATTATACGGCCGGGCATGGCGCCGATGTACGTGCGCCGATGGCCGCGAATCTCTGCTTCGTCGCGCATGCCGCCCAGACTCATGCGGTAGAACTTGCGTCCCAAAGCGCGTGCAATGGATTTTCCTAACGACGTCTTTCCCACGCCCGGCGGGCCTACAAAGCAGAGAATCGGTCCCTTGAGTTGTTTTTTAAGTTTTATGACCGAAAGATATTCAAGAATGCGCTCTTTCACCTTGTCGAGGTTATAGTGATCCTCATCGAGGATTTTTTGCGCCTGATGAATATCAATGTTGTCTGTGACACTTTTGCACCATGGGAGAGCGAGAATCCAGTCGAGGTATGTGCGGCTGACGGTATATTCTGCCGAGGCAGGCTGCATATCTTCGAGTCGGCGGAGTTCCTTTTCTGCTACCTGCCTGGCATGTTCAGGCATCTCAGTGGACTCGATTGCCTTGTGCAATTCAGCCAGATCTGCGCTAACCCCTTCTTCTTCGCCAAGCTCCTTCTTAATCGCCTTGAGTTGTTCGCGCAACAGGTATTCGCGCTGACTCTTGTCTATGGTGGTCTTGACCTGGGATTGAATTTTGCTACCGAGCTCGAGCACTTCGAGCTCCCGATTTAGAATTACCAGAATACGCTGGACGCGCTTTTTTACGTTAACCATCTCAAGGATTTCCTGCTGCTCGGGCAATTTCAGCGACAGATTTGAGGCAACCAGATCGGCCAGCTTCCCCGGATCCGACACGTTCATCGCAGCCACGCCAAGGTCTTCGGTCAGAGAGGAGAGTGAGATGATCTTCTGGAGCGTCGCCTGTGCATTCTTCATCATGGCCAGCATTTCTTTGTCGGAGATGCTGATCTCGTTCAGCACTTCGATGCGTGCCTTCCGGTAGGGCTCCTCCCGGATAATTTCGGAGATGCGAATGCGGCGCGTGCCGTGAACAAGAAGCCGCATCGTGCCGTCAGGAATCTTGATCATCTTGAGAATGACACACGCCGTTCCAACATCATAGTATCGCTCCTCATCTTTCTGCTGATCGCCTTCAGCAGGCTTTCGAGCAAAAATGCCCAGTGTACGGTCACCAAGGAGCACTTCATCAACTAACTTCTTGGATGTCTCTTCGGTAACAATCAGGGGAGCAATCATGAAAGGAAAAATGACAAAGTTATCTAGCCCCAGGATAGGAAGAACTTCAGGCACTTCACCCTGTTCGCTCTCTTTGACCAGTTGGGTGACCTTGTCGGCCATGACGGGCTTTTCCGTCATCGTACTCCCTCATTTTTTCTAAGCTATCAGACAGCCGCTCAGTAAGAGAAATTCTTGCGTGTAATTCATATTGGGTGCGTCATGGACAAGTAAAACAATAATGCTAGGGTTCCAGCTCAATTTTTATCTTAACACCTTCAGTTCGCTTCTTAGATTTCGGAATAGTTACGCGCAGAAAGCCGTCTCTGTATTCTGCTATAACATCTGTTAGCGACAACCCGGCAGGCATCGCAAAAACCCGTTCAAAGCGACCATAGCGGATTTCCATCAGGTAGAAGTTCTCTTTGCGCAATGGTGTCTCCTCCAGGCGTCTACCGCGGATAAGCAACAAGTTGTTGTCAACCGAGATGTCCATATCTTCCTGTCTGACTCCGGCAACCTCCATTTTGATTACCATGGATTCGCTCGTCTCGTACACGTCGGTCGGAGGATTCCAGATTCTCTCTGAAAGAGAGAAGAGTGGACGCTGGCTGGAGAAGAAATTGTCGAACACCGTCTTAATTTCATCCGGCGGAGATGCACAGTGATGAACCTCCGAGTCGCTCATCCTAATCCGCATTGCCGTTACTCCTTTCACTTGCTAACGAGAGAACGTATGAGGCGAAGCTGCACAACGGCTCAAGGGAATTTTTCCCTTTCTTCACACTCTCTTTATCTCTTACTTGTACGAAGGGAGAGGATAGAAATCAACAGAATTTTCTCCAGCGCGTGCTCTTTTCTCGAGATGAGCGGTACAAACGTCGCAAGTCCACAAGCGCGAATGCTTTATTTCTTGCCGATTAGGAGAACCATCGCGCTTCTGCTCTTTTTTTTGGCGACAATTTTCTGCTTGCAGGGACGCAATCTCTACAGGTGATCGCAATATCCATCGGATGTAATACGGTTTGACAAGACACCAGAATCAGAATAAGAATCAGCAGCGAGGTTAGAATCCATTGTCACAGGATTTTCTTCTGAGCCGAACCCGCACGAGAAATTTATAGCGGAGGAGTTAAGTCAGTAGTGCAGCGTGGTCGTGAAAAGATGCGCCAAAGTCGCGCAGCAGGCCGGTGGGCCAGGATCATTGGATTTTCTTTGCTCCCGGCTATCGTCTGCTTCTCTTTGTTCGAAATTGGGCTGCGACTGGCTGGGTTTCAGTTCATTCCTTCCAGCGATTTTATCCTTTTTACACACACTACAGATGAATGGACTCGTATTGTCACTTATGATCCGCAGGTGATGTGGCGCATGAAGCCGGGCGAGATTCATTATTATCAGAAGCAGTACCACATCAACGCCAAAGGCTATCGAGGCGAGGATTTCGATGCAAACAAACCGCATGGCCGGATGCGCATTATAGTGGCGGGCGACTCCACGGCTTTAGGCCATGGCGTAGAGGAGCCGGAGACGTTTGTCGCTCTGACGCGCCAGTACGTGGCATCCCGATTTCCGCAGGCTGAGGTATTAAACTGTGCTGTTATGTCGTACTCTTCATTTCAAATCCGCCAGGATTTGCAGGCGTGCATCTTCGGGTATCAGCCGGATATTTTGGTTCTCTATCTTGGAGGATGGAACGAGCATACGTGGGGGATTAACTATACAGATCGCGAGCTGAAGGAGATCGCCTCAACTCTGACGCCTAGAGGGATCGTCTATCGCCTGCGGACACTTCAGTTTTTACGCCGCATATTTGCCAGAGAGCTAAAAAAGCGCTTGCAGGTGGATCAGATTGACATTTTAACTAGGAACAATCAGGGCGAAATTGATCCACACTGGAAACGGCGTGTGCCGTTGCCGGAGTTTCGTGAAGACCTGCGCTGGATCGTCGCCCAAACGCAAGAGCAACACATCCCGCTGGTGCTGCTCGTGCCTGTCCTTCCTCTCCGAACGTATCAGGACCTCCCGGTGCTGCGGCAATATCAGAAGGTGGTTTGTGAGCTCCCCGTGTCCGAGACTGTGCAAAGAGTTGATCTTGAGCAATTTTTTGACCGTTCGCAGGACGTTGCGATGTTTCAAGATTTCGCCCATCCGAATGCCGCAGGCCAGCGGATAATTGCCCAGGCCCTGACGCCTGTACTCCTCAACATTTTGGCACAGACTACATCGCAAGGGATTCCTGCGGGTGCTGCTAAGCCTACCCGGGATTCTTCACAGACAGCCACACAGCAGATAAAGTAAGCTGTGCCGGCAGAGCTGTTGCCTGGTCAGCTGCGGAGTATGAAATGCGCTCTGCCTGACCCGCATTTCTAGTGTTTGACAACAGGAAGTATAGTCGTCCCGTGGGGGAGAATGCAGAGAGACGGCTTGTGCCGTCTGTACTTGTCACGGATAAAATCCATTGCCTCGGCAAGAGAGGTGATGGGACGCATCTGCATAGTGCGGACGTCATCGGCTTTCAGGCCCGAAAGCAGCAGAATATCCACCTGACTGGCTTTCCGGAGTGTGGCGTGGGCCGTCTGGCCGTAAATGTGATAGGAGCTACGCAGATGCTGCTCCAGGATTTTAATATCCCGATGGACGAACCAGGGGAAAAACTCGGGATGGCCAAATCCCTCGGCACATTCTGCAACAGCCACGATGGTTCCTCCGGGCCGCGTCACGTGGAATGCCGTATCAATGGCCTTGTGCGCCTGGATAAAGTTAATGTCGCTGGGATGGCCTCCGGCACTGACGATTACGATATCGTACGCTTGTCCAACCTGCGCTGTGAAGAGGCTAGCGTAATAGTGGCATGCACGAATGTGCGAATCGCGGTAATGACCTGAAAAAATCCGGATGATCTCCCGTTGCGGATTCAGTACAGTACTAATCAGCAGGGTTGGGCGCACCAGCTCACATGCTTCGAGCATATCTAGGTGCACAGGATTTCGGTCAAGTTTGCCAGGGCCAACTCCCGAGTGAGGTCCGCTGTCTGCAAGAACCAGCAGATGGTTGGCAGCACAACTGCGAGCCGAAGCAATGCCGGGCAAGATCATCTTGCGCCCCCCACCAAAGCCAGCGAAGTAGTGAAACGTGACTGTGCCGAGGAGCAGCAATTTCGATTTCGCAAGTCCCCGGAGGCTGATCTCCACTGGTGTCCCTCGCGACGTGGTCCCCAGATGGCGGCAGGAGGACTGGTCTGATGAGTGGTCAGTCAAAGCGATTCTCGCCGCGGCCTTTGTGCCGACGACCTGTTTCTGTTCTTCGCGAGTCTGGGAGCGGTGGATGCCAAGCGCAAAGAGCACCTCAATCTGGGATTCCTTGATTCCGCAGTCGCCAAGACGATTCAGGAGCTCGGGCAAAATGTGCTCCACCCCGCTGTAGCGCGTCGCATCAGGCACAATTATTCCAACGCTATCTCCCGGCGAAAAAAGCGCTTCAAACGCAGGACTGCTGATCGGATGATCAAGAGCCGAGGCGAGGAGACCGACCGGGTCGGCATCGGGCTGAGCGGGGCGAGCTGCAATCACGTCGTAGGGCTCCGGAGGAGATGGAACTTCCAGAACACCCTTTCCGTATCGCAGCTGGAGAACCTCTGACATTGCCATTGTATCCGATTTGTTCTGTTAGCCCTTTCTGATGTTTGCTTTACCCTGTTGACGTAATCATTGCAAACGATTTTCTTTCCGATTGAATGGTCAATATTGAGCTGGGATTATCCCGGGGTGCGGTTTGGTGGGCACTATCTACTGCTACGCAATGAGAGATCGGACGGCTTCCATGAGCTTGTCAAAGTCAACGGGTTTTGGCAGGTAAACGAATTGCTTAGACTCAGCCAGCTGAGGTGAGAGACGTAACGACGTTGCAGTAATAAATATAAATGGCGTGTCATTTCCCAATCGGTGGCGCAGTTCAGCAAACGTCCTCGAGCCGTCCATTTTCGGCATGAGGAAATCAAGAAGCACCAGGTCGGGCTGAACCTTCTGCGCCAGCTGGATAGCCTCTTCGCCGTCACACGCACAGATGGGCGTATAGCCCTCTCTCTTGAGCAGCATCTCAAGAACGCGAAGCACTTCCTTATCATCATCTACAATCAGAATTTTCTTTGCTTCAGTCTTTTCTGTCATGACCTGTTCCGCTTTCGCCTGCCGCGCTCTCCAGGCTCACGCCTCTCAGCGGATTTGTGACAAATCCGAATATTCTTTAACGCATTCAGACTGCAATATCAAGGGAATGTTTTGACAGCCCCTGTCCGGCCTATGCGCAGAAGAACCTCGTTATGTTTTTCATACAATTTCCAAGTGGAAGATAACCCCAGGAAAGATTCCCGTTTAGACAATGCGATGCTATTTGTCAAGAGAGAGGATGCTATTGAGGCGAGAGGCAAACTGGTTTGTCAATTGCCGACGGGAATAGTCGCTCAGGCGGTCCCACGGCGGCACAGCGAGCTCGTTGCGTCGCCAGCGCGCGTAAAAGGTGAGAATCGCCTGCTTGATTTCTGGAATATCTGCAGGGTAGACGCTTGCGCCTGCTCGTGTCTCATCAATAAGCTGGCGACACACCCCGTCCGGCACCAGCGCAAGGATCGGTCGCCGCGCCCTGAGGTACTCGAAGACCTTCTGCGTCACCATAATGTTGGTATTTGCGCCATCGGGAATCATAATGAGCAGCACGTCAGCGTTGACCTGCTGTTGCAGCGCCTCCTGGTATGACACAAAGTCGCAAACGTGCACTACATCATCTAGCTGGCGACGCTTAATAAGCTGCATCATCTTCGCATCCAGACGGGTGAACATGAGCACCTGTAACGTTGCGCGCATGTCGGGTTCTTCTTCCAGCAGTTGAGCAATGGCGCGCAGGAAGGGCTCAGGAGTACGCTGGCCAAACAATGTTCCCGTGTAGGTAATGGTAAATTTGTCGTGCGGAGTGCGCGTAAGATCGCGGAAATCGTCGTCATCAAATCCATTGGGAATAGTCATGCACTTCTCTTCGTGCCCTGGTACCAGCTGGCAACAGTGCCTGGTAATGGGTTCCGATACGGTGATGACCAGGTCTGCACGCCGCACCACACGGCGCTCCAGCGCGGCTGAAACAGACCGATGCAGCACGGTCGGAGGGTCGAAAAATATCGGGTTTTGAACCCAGCCGTCTCTGAAGTCAGCCACCCATTTTACAGGATGGCGCCTGCGCAATCGCAAGCCCACGAGATGTGTGGAGTTTGGGTAGGAGGTCGTGTAAACGACCGCAGGATTATGCTCGTGGATGATGCGGCGTGCTGCAATTACCGCAAACGGCACCCAGAGCACACGGTCGTCGGGAATAAAAAACCAGCGGCGCAAAAAACGCATCACGCCCCGACCGGAAGTACTCGCCCGGCGTACCTGCTGCTCCCGCGCTCCTTGTTCTTTCTCAGGGCCTCGCCGCCTGATACACTTCTCACTCAGCCGGTACGGGTCGAGTGATCCGCAGCGGTAAACCGGCACTCCCTGTTTTGTTATCTCTTGCAAGGGCCGGTCATCCTGCAAAAATGTGCGCGCAGTTTTTACCGTCAATACGATAGGCTGCCATCCGAATTCCGGTAGGTATTTGACGAACTTGATCACACGCCGAACTCCGCTCATTGCGGGTGGGAAATCGTAGGTTATCAGGAGAATCTTTTTCATACGGATTGAATCTCTGGAGAGCCTGTCTGATAATTCGGGTTTTCTTTGTAGCGGTGCGACTTGGCCGTCTCTGGAGGCTTCATCGCACCTTTTGTCGCTCAGAAGTCAGGCTGTTAGGGCCGAAGCCATGGGAAAAGCAGTCAGAGACGCTTGACTGGAGACGGTAGAACAGGCTTCCAGCCTGTTCACATCTGCACAGCCAGGGATTCTTGCTCTCCCCGAATAAGCAGGCAGAGACGCTTGACTGGAGACGGTGGAACAGGCTTCCAGCCTGTTCACATCTGCGGTATAGTCTTGGATACTTCGGAGGACACTGTGCGTTGACCGTGAATATGCTCCCTACTCGATCTAAAGGTTCTTCAGTATTAAATCGCCAATATGCTTCATGATCTCGGTATGAATCTGCTCCTCGGATTGCGTGGCGTCAATAGGAATGATCTCGGGATCCTGCAGGGCGTCGAAGTTCGCTTTGACACGTTCAAGGTAGTCATGCTCCTCAAACAAGGTGAGGCGATCCTGCCGATTGGTGCAAATTCGCTCGCGGCCGAGCTCCACAGGCATGTTGAGATAAAAAATCAGATCCGGCCGGGGGGCTATCTTCTCGTTTTCACGCTGAATGAAGTCTTTGTCCAGGCCCAATGCACCCTGGTATGCGATGGAGCTGTAATAGTAGCGATCAATCAGGACAATCTTTTTCTGCGCCAGAGCAGGGGAAATGTTTTTGGACACATCTTCCTTGCGATCTTCGATAAACAGCTCAAACTCCTCCATTGGAGTAAGGGTGAACCGACCTTTCCGGGCCAGGGCACGGATACGTTGGCCGTAAGGGCCATCAGTCGGTTCCCGAAGAAACATGCAGCGATAGCTCCGGGCTTCAAGGGCGCTCTGGGCAAGCCTGGCCTGCGTGGTTTTGCCTGCCCCGTCAATTCCTTCGAAGACAATAAGAAACCCCTTTTTCAGCTGCTTCTTTCTTGCCATCTCTTTATCATGAACACCAGACATATAATTTCCTTACCTGGCCGGGTCAGGCCCGACAGCTGGCATGTGGCACCATCAAAGGGGAAGATAAGAAACGGTATATTATTAGACTTGATGACTTGACAGTGTCAAGCCCTTGATGATATATGGAATAGAAATAAGGGATGGTATAGATTAAACGACCGACATGATTTTAGGTCAGGAAAGGGATGCCCTGGCCATGCGAGTTTTTGTCATCGTCAATTTTGGTGACCGGCCTCACTGTTCTCATTCGACGATCAAGCGCATCGAAAAAGTCTTCAAGCAGCATCAGCTTGATTACTCGATCGAGCTCAGTACTTCGATTGAACACTCCCGTCGCCTGGTGGCACGCGCGGAAACCGAAGGGTATGATACCTTGCTCTTTGGTGGCGGCGACGGAACTATTAACTCTCTCCTCAATCTTGTCGTTGGGAAACCATTTACCATCGGCATTATTCCTCTGGGAACGGTCAACACGTTGGCGCGTACAGTAGGAATTCCGCTGGATCCGGTGAAAGCATGCGAGTTTGCTGTAACAAGCAAGGCTCGGCCAGTGGACATCGGCAAGGTCAATGGACGGGCATTCATCTGCTTCTCGAGCATTGGCTTTGACGCCTCGGTAGTGCACAAGGTGCCGGAGCAGACGAAATTAAGTTTAGGAGTGCTGGCCTTTTTCCTCTATGCCATCCGTCAGCTGGGCGACCTGCATAATCTGCCGCAGTTCAGCGTCACCCTCCATCCATCAGGCGAAACTCACAAAGGCTACAGCCTGATTCTGAGCAATTTGCGCTGCTACGCCGGGTTCAACGTTTTTAGCCTCAGTGTGGATAGCGGCGATATGGAGCTTTATATTTTTAAACGAAATACCATTCCCGACTACTTTCGCTACGCCCACGGCCTGTTTTTCTCGAAACAGAATCTCAGCAAGATCTATGAAGATGTCACGCATGCGTTAGTCAAGAGTTTCGAGATCACGTGCGAGAAGCCGATGTTTCTTCAGGTAGATGGCGAGGCAGTCAGCTCGGGTGATAATCGCCACTATAAGTTTGATATTATCTCCCACGGGATTAACCTGATTTTTCCAGAGCCAAAACCCCAGTCCGAACAAATTGCCTCAAGCCAAGCATAAGCAGGAAGGGAAAAGGCCACCTTTTCGTCAAGCCGCTAGGGGAAGAGGCTCCATGGACCGCCAGGAACTAATCAAACGTGTATCTCTGGAACTCGGATATAAGAGACTTGGATCGAGGAAGTCTGGCTGGAAACGCCGACGATGGCCAGCTACAAACAGAATGAACTGGTCCAGACTCTACGGAGCGTGATGCGCAACGGCCGCGATTATGAACGGGAAGATGTAATCCGAGATGTCGCGA
Source organism: Candidatus Sumerlaeota bacterium (assembly GCA_030613245.1). Taxonomy (GTDB): domain Bacteria; phylum Sumerlaeota; class Sumerlaeia; order MWCT01; family JAUWMI01; genus JAUWMI01. Next base: position 1,759 of record JAUWMI010000069.1, on the reverse strand, counting down.
ACCACCTCGGATTCCGCAGGCTTTCGGAGACAGTAAGAGATCCAATAAAGTCGGCTATCAACGGTGCCATTCGCCGGGGGATCCTTGAATACAACGGCTCCTGCATCTGGAGAGAATCGTGAGGGGCCGAGGGCAGGACGGTTGCCTTGTTGGCCCAGGCCTGGGAAATGGCCCGTTGCTTTCGAGAAACAAGAGCACAGGGAGGCTGGGAATACAAGAGAGAAGGGGTTGACAGATGCTCAGGGCTTTGAGTATTTTTACTCAATACTCTGAGTAAAACGTATAAAGCCGGATAAATCAAATGTATGAAAGGCCAATTTACAGCGTACTTCGGGACAGGTTGTCCGAAAAAAGACGCTTTATTCAAGTACTGGCAGGCCCTCGGCAGACGGGGAAGACCACCCTTGCGCGCCAGATCATGGCGGGACTAAACATGGCGAGCTATTATGCTTCAGCAGATGAACCTGTTTTGAAGGACCCCGCCTGGATCGAGCAGCAATGGGAAGTTGCTCGCACCGAGGCAAAGGCTGCTGGGCGGACAAAAAGGGCGTTACTTGTCCTGGATGAAATTCAGAAGATCACAGGATGGTCGGAAACTGTTAAGAGATTATGGGATGAGGATTCGGTCAACAATCTTCAGTTACATGTTATCATATTGGGCTCATCGCCGCTCCTTGTCCAGCGGGGACTGGCAGAAAGCCTTGCAGGTCGTTTCGAGATTATCCCTGTTACTCACTGGACGTTCAGGGAAATGCACGAAGCCTTCGGTTGGGACGTGGAACAATACATTTTCTTTGGTGGTTATCCTGGTGCGGCAGATCTGGTCAAGGACTACCAGCGATGGTCACGGTATATTATTGATTCTCTGATTGAGACTACCGTTTCGCGAGATATTCTCCTAATGACACGAGTGGACAAACCTGCCCTTCTGCGACGTCTCTTTGAGCTTGGATGTACCTACTCTGGTCAGATTCTTTCCTATCAAAAAATGCTTGGCCAGCTTCAGAATGCGGGCAATACAACTACTCTTGCTCATTACTTGAACTTGCTCGAAGGAGCTGGACTACTGATGGGGCTGCCTAAGTATGCTGGGAGACGGATCAGTCAGAGAGGATCGAGTCCTAAACTCCTGGCACTTAATACGGGCCTTATGACTGCTCTTTCGCGGCGTACTTTCGAGGAAGCCAAGCAGGATACCGACTATTGGGGACGGTTGGTGGAGTCGGCAGTAGGCGCCAGTCTTGCCAATGGAGTAAAGGGGAAGGACGCCGAATTGTTTTACTGGTCCGGCCGAAATCGTGAGGTGGATTTTGTCCTGAGCTGGGGCAAAGTTCTGGTGCCAATAGAAGTTAAAAGTGGTCGCAGGAAGACTAGTCTTCCAGGTGTGCAGGCGTTTTCCAAAGAATTCCGGGTGAAAAGAAAATTGCTGGTAGGAGCTCAAGGAATTACACTGAATGACTTTCTGTTAACACCGCCGGAGGAATGGCTGGATTGACCGGGAACAAATGAGCGATTACTCAGAAAATAAACTTATCGAGCAGCCGATGATTGCCTTGTTCGCCGAGCTCGGATGGGAAACCGTTGATTGCTTCCATGAGTTCGAGCAGGCAGGCGAAACTCACAAAGGCTACAGCCTGATCCTGAGCAATTTGCGCTGCTACGCCGGGTTCAACGTTTTTAGCCTCAGTGTGGATAGCGGCGATATGGAGCTTTATATTTTTAAACGAAATACCATTCCCGACTACTTTCGCTACGCCCA
>JAUWMI010000084.1 GCA_030613245.1 Candidatus Sumerlaeota bacterium | reverse complement strand
GATTGCCAGCGGCAGGAACACGGTCAGGAGGAGCGGTTTTGCGAGAGACCAGGCATTGACCGTCACCCCCTTGATCATCACAGGCGCCATCAACGGCATTAAGATCACCGTGCCAACCATCACCAGTGGAACCAAGGCGGCTGCGAAGTTCATGTCTCCGCGAGCTTTTTCCACAACCAGTGGGAGGAACGCTGTGACCGGCGCCAGACTGGAGAGGAGCAAGCCGATGACATAGGGTTCATCCAGAGCAAGAACCCAGGCGATTAGGTAGACCAGGGCCGGCCCCAGCACCCAGCCCCACACAAAGATCAGCGCAATGGCCTTTTTGTTCTTCAACCCAACGAGTACGCCGTCAATTTCGACCTGGAGCCCCATGTAAAACAGGTTCGTCACGGTGAAGATGAACACCAACGGCGTGAATGCGGCTTCAAGAAATTGCATTATCTCGCTCATAGCCTATCCCCTTTCTCCGGCCAGCTTGCCGAATATTCTGGCTGCAATAGCTGCGACTACAACCGACGCAAGAATAAATATGATGATATATGTTATGAGAACCGGGTCCACGTTCGGAATGGCAACAGCGGCAATCAGCACTACTGAACCATTACGTGTGAGCATACCCAGCGACATGACGCTGCGCTGATTCTGTTTCAGGCCGAAACCGAATCGATACGTGATCAGTCCCATCACGACCATGAAAATTATCGTAGAGAGGAGGGCAAAGCTGCCCACTGTTGCGATCATCTCCCGGGCATATACCACGGCGCCACAAACACCTACCAACGCTGTGCTGATCTTGGCGATCACGTTGACCGCCGGAAGGATCTTTGTTGCCACCAATTCCGCGTAATGTACGATTGCTGCTCCGAGTGCCAGCGGAATGAGTATATACATGAGGAGCACTTTTGCGAGATCCCAGGGGCTGATCGTCAGCCCCTTGATCATCAGAGGTGCCATCAAGGGCATGAAAACCACTGTGGCAATCGCCACAATTGGAACAAGGGCGGCCGCGAAGCTGACTTCTCCGCGAGCTTTTTCCACCATTATTGGGACGAACGGCGCGTACGGCGCCAGACTGTAGAGGAGCAGACCGATTATAAAGGATTCAGACAGGGGAAGAACCCAGGTGATCAGGTAGCCGAGTACCGGCCCCAGCACCCAGCCCCACACAAGGATCAGCGCGAGGGTTTTCTTGTTCTTCAACTGCGCGATCAACTCGGGCATTTTTACCTGGAGTCCCATGAGTGCCAGGTTCGACACGGTGAAGATCAATACCAATGGCTTGAATGTGGCTTCAAGAAATTGAATAATTTCGCTCATAGCTTATTCTCCTTTTTGAATTTCAAGTAAGTAGTTGTGCGCTCGTGAGAGCATTCCGCCGGATACATTTTTGGCATTGAATCCATGCTGCAGCAGGATACGGGTTGCATAATAGGAACGCTGGTGTGCATTTGATCGTCCACCCGAATCCCGCCGCGTTCGCCGATCTCCAGCCCGGCCGCTTTCGCTAATGTGGAATCCGGGCGTACGCCTATGGCCAGGATCACAATATCCGCCGGATAGGTTTTACCGGATTCGGTTTCCACATCAATACCTCCGGCAGCAGCCTGCTTGAATCCGGCCACGCCATCATCCAGCGCCAGTTTAATACCATGCCGTTGTAAATGGGTTTCGACGACGCGGGCATGCTCCTGATCAATATGGGGCAGAATCTGGTCATTCCTCTCGACGATGGTTACTTCGAATCCCTGATGAACCAGGTTTTCCGCCGATTCCAGACCAATAAATCCGCCGCCTACGACTACTGCCCGGGTTTTTGGCTTCACGGCCTGGATTCCCGAATACTGGTATATGCCAGCGAGAAAGGGGCTGCCTTTTTCTATCCATTCCTTGATTTGCCGGGCGTCCGGAATGGTCCTCACGTGAAAAATGCCCGGAAGGTCTATTCCCGGCAGGGGCGGGCGCACAGATGCTGCCCCGGGCGACAAGACCAGTTTGTCGTAGGATTCGGTGCTTTCCTTCCCGCTTTCAACATCGCGCAGCGTCACGGTCTTCTCCTTCGGGGAGATCGCCACCGCCTTGCAGTTTGTCCGCACATCTATGTCAAAAAATGCTTTATATAGTTGCTCACTGAATACATGCAGACTTGCCTCTTTTTCTATCACTCCCCCAAAATGATAAGGCAAACCACAATTCGCATAGGAGACATAGGGTCCACGCTCCACAATAATGATTTCCGCTTTTTCATCTAAGCGGCGTAAACGTGCTGCGCAGGACCCGCCTCCGGCGACTCCACCAACGATGACGACTTTCATAATATAATTTCCTTTCAAAGTAGTGATTCTCCAACGGCTGAATCGTCAGATGGCCGTTGTAGATTTGTGTCAGCTCCGGATCGGGATCATAGATCCAGGGCAATTTTGACTTTTTCCATATCTTCTTTACGGGGGTGCCATACCAGATCTGGATCGAGATCGTGAGTCCAGGGCAGTCCGGTGTTCTTCCAGCCGTTTTTCATGCGCTTGCCGTGGTAAACATTCTCGGGGTCGTTGACCGTGTCCCCTTCCATGCCATCGATGATATTGTAAACGTTTTTATAACCGGCCTGGGCCAGCTGATTAGCAGCCATGGCGCTGCGCCCCCCGGAGCGGCACATGGCCAGAATGGTGTCGTCAGGACTCAAAAGATTTTGGGCATCGGCCATAAAATCTTTATTGGGCTCAGCAGAATAGCGCCTCTTGTCTTCATGCCACTCGTATTTGGGAAAGAAGAGCGGGATGTTCAGGGCCATATCGGGATGGCCGATGAGGACGTACTCTTCCGGACAGCGGACGTCGAGGATCTTTACCTTCTCGGGGTTGTCCTTCCACATATCGTAAGCCTCTTTCGCCGTCACGTATAAGCCCAGACTTGTTTGTTTCATTTTGTGAAGTTCAGGTGTTGAACCTCCGGTGTTTTTTGAATCTTGCAAAAGAGTTGCCTCCGTTTGACTATTTAAATATTTTGCCTGTTACGAATTACATAAATTCTAATATCCAATTTTCAAATAACAAACTCGCATCCCGAATCCTATATCCCACATCGCGAATCACAATTGTCTTTCATTATGGGCTTGGCAGCGCCAAGCCCCTACAGCGGGCAAAATTTTAATTTATATTCATCATCCTTAATCCGGTCTTCCGCCTCCCGTCTGCGGCCTCCAGTTTTTATCGCACATCGCATATCCCATCTCTTATAATAAATCCCATTTTTAATACTTCGAAACGGTTGTCTGTTTATACTTTTCACTTCATCCAATTACTTTCCATGGGAAGTTTCATTTTTCCCAGATTGATTTTATAAGTCCAGGGTAAGCCGGAATTCTTCCAGCCATCCTTCACTCTTTTTTCCCGGAAGACAGCTCCGGAAGATTTGACAAGTTGCAGACCTACGGAGACAGAACCACCAGCACCTGCTTCAGGTCTCAGTTGCGCCAGGAGTGGATCGATCGCCAGGGTCACCTTGTCTGTGACCGGTCCGGATGGCAACGGAAGATCACCTTGAACACTCTCGAGATGCTTAACCAAATCGCCTTCCATGCCATCGGTAATGTTAAAAGCATACTTGAATCCGGCTTCAGCCAGCAAATTGACTGCAATGGCGCTGCGACCACCGGAACGGCACATGACCAGCAAGGTATCATCGAAAGTAAACTGTTCCTTTATTTGGGAAACAAATTCAGGATTGAGTTTTATGGCAAAACGCTGTTTTGTGGAATCCCAATCATATGTTTGAAAAGCCAAGGGGATATTCCAGGCCATTTCCGCATGACCGACAAAGATATATTCTTCAGGCGTACGAATATCGAGAATTTTCACCTTTTCGGGATCGGCCCGCCATTTCTTATACGCTTCCTTCGCTGTCACATAAAGTCCCAGAACGGTTTGTTTAGACTTGGGAAGCTCAGGTTTCGTCTCCTGACTATCTTCACAATGTGTAAGGGTAAGACATATCAGAATAACCAGAAGACATAAGATTATTACGCTATTGACTTGACTTCTCATTTTTACTTTTTCGATAAGTTTATCTTCAAGGGGTTTTAGACGTAACGGATAAAATCGAATTCCTAAAATTCAACTGTGAAAATATATAGGGGTGGGTATACGAGTACAATAACCTCTTAGTGGTATATGTGGGATGCGAGATACGGGATTCGGGATACGGGATACGGGATACGGGATGCGGGATTCGAGATGTGCGATGCCGGATTCCTGATGCATGCAAAAATTAGATACATCATGTAACTGTTAGGTCTAAATCAGAAATTTTAAAGATGAAACTTTTACTATAGATTTTTATAGTTAAAGATATTATATGTTCTTTTACTAAATAAAGATGTGGTAAAAGTTATGAAAATTAGTGAATTTTTAGGATTAGAATTATTAAAAGAGACTACAGGTTTTAAACTAAACAGAATCTTTGTTTTTGAAAAATATTTAAGTTTATTTTGCGACTGACACAAATCCCAAATAACCAATTCCAAATTCCAAGTTCCTAATCAATATTCCCTCGACAACTTGGAAGACCCCGCATGGGCGGGGTGACACTGATGAATTGGCATCCGGCATCGCATATCTCATATCCCACATCGCATATCTCGCATTCCAAATCACAATTGTTTTTTATTATGGGCTTGGCACCGCCAAGCCCCTACAGCGGGCAAAATTTTAATTTATATCCATCATCCTTAATCCGGTCTCCCGCCTCCCGTCTGCGGCCTCCAGTTTTTTATCGCACATCGCATATCTCATAAAACACATACCGCATCCCGAATCTCGTATCCCGAATCTCGTATCCCGTATCCCGCATCCCGCATCCCGTATCCCGTATCTCGTATCCCCAATACATTCTTATAACCTGATATTGAGTCTGATGGCCCCAAGCAGACCAGATTCTCCACCTAGCGCCGGATACACGTATTGGAGATCACCGCCGAGGTATAACCATGGCGTGATCGACCAATTGTAGAAGACCTCAATGGCTGCCTCGTTCCCGAAATCGGTTAGAGGTTCGAGGGCATCCCCAAGTTCATTACTGAGGTTGTAGTAGAAACCGCCCACGCCGAAACTGTCCTGTGGACGTCCGAAAAACAGTGCGCGCCCTCCGATTCCAGCGACCACTGAGGCTCTCACGTAGTTGGGATTGCCGTCGGCGATGGACGCCTTGCAGTAGAAACCCCACGTCGCCTCCGGTTGCTGACTGTTTTCTTGCAGGTCAAGTGTGAATTGAATGGCGAAGTTATAGGAGCCTCTCTTGTTCGTGGTCTCGATACCGGGTGGCAACGTCGAGAAATCTACGCCCTCCGCCGTGCTGTAGTATGCAAACAGGATGTATGTGGTTTTGCGACCGGCGATCTTCGCGGCGTGGGCTCCGGTCACAACCATGTTCACGCCTTCTTTGAACAAGTCCCCGGGAAAGTAGTCGGTGGTGCGATCGTTTGGATCGAAGACCATGAATGTCAAGGTGCCACCACGGAAAATGTCAGCGGCGGTGGCTGGGAGAACATGGACACGATCTGACTTGGTTCTGAAGATGGTGACAACCCCCATTAAGACAGGGGGGACCAATCCACTCGGAGGCCCAACGAAAACGAGATTCATAAAACGATGGATGCCCCAACCACCAAAAAACGGGTCTGCTGCGAGAAAGTCTATCGGATTGATTTTGCCCAGATGGACGTCGACTCGCTCCCCCACCTTCTGGGAGAGATAAAGCGATGTTGCCACAACTTCTTCCGGAGCATCTACCGGGTAGAACTGGGCGGTATTCGTGGCAAAGAGGGTGTTCCCGAGATTGGAACCAGCGTCGCCATGGCGATACTCGACATGGGTGTGTAGACCGCCTCCTTTCCACAGGCCCAGCTTGCCGCTTTCCAGGTTGAAAAACACATCGACCTTACCCCCGTAGCCAGCGGTACTGTCCTCGGTCCCCGACATCAGCCCCTGGAAAGTAGAGGTATATTCGAGATCGAATGTAACGCCGTGATCGGCGAGGTAGGAACGTGCTCCCCACCAATTTCCCGTGAGGCGAGAACGCGTCCAAATGGAATCTGCCGAAGCAGGTGATTGCGCGATCACTGAGGGTGTGGCTGAAGCTATCAGAAACACAGCAACAATGAATCTGAGCAGCATGTTCGTCAGGGGCCTGTTTATACTTTCCATTTCATTCAATTCATATCCCGTATCATTTTTACAATCCCCTACCCCTCCC
>JAUWMI010000083.1 GCA_030613245.1 Candidatus Sumerlaeota bacterium | reverse complement strand
CGATATCACGTAGTGATCCCAAATCGGAGAGGAATAAGCTGATTGTTCTATCCCACTGATCCTTATTGGCAGCTTCTGCAGGGTCTGGCCAGTATCCGGATGGCCATTGGGGAGATACGTGATCGGGATTACGGATGAATTCAAGAATGTCCCATTGGGCAATGCGGATATGTTCGAGGATGTGCCAGGGGGTATAGGAAACATTAGGTGGCTTCGTATTGAAATGTTCTGGTGGAAAATTGGCGACAGCTTGCTCAAAGCTCTGATGCGCATTTCCGCCATTCAGAAGAGCAAGCAGCTGTTCACGGACAACTTTATCAGAATGCATGATGTAACTCCTTTGGGAAGATCATTATATATGTGTTCTGGATCGAGCCGGGTTTGATCCTTCTTGGTATAAGTTTACTTTAAAGGAGCTCCCACATGCGAGCTTGGCGAAAGCAATCCTTCAGGGCAAATTTGTGCAAGTCACCTTTTAGCCATAATGAGATTCTGGTCAAATACACTGATAAGACACCTCCCCGAAAGCGTTATCCCTCAAGTGTTGGTTGCAGCCATATGCTCAACCGATTTGCTGACCAGTTCGCGCAATACATCTTATGTCCCCAAACTTCGGATCGGCGATTATGAATAAGAAGGAGAGATTTTCAAGATAACCCCTGTAATTTCACATATACAGCCGCAGGACACTACCGATGATTGGTTTTTCTCGTTAGCATCGCTATAATCTTGGTCGAGCAACTATGTACCTGGTAGAACAACCGGCAGATGTTTAGGCTTTTTAGCACCTACAAATTGAATACGAGTTATTAATGGTATTTGTAATACTTCATGGTAAAGGAACAAGAGGGCACTGAAGGCCTGATTTTGGGTAGATGCTGCAACTTCCGTAGGTCAGAAATGCTTCTACCTCGGACGCGCCCATGTCCTATGGGTGTTTTTTTCGTGGAAAAGAATGTATTGATTGATCTAATTCAGATAAGCCTGTTCAGTTTTATTGGAACACTGTTTCAGGCGAAGGGTATCATGGACTCTATCGAGAAGTTTTTTGGGTTTTGGGTTCATTTCTGCTGATATAATCAATTATCGAACAAAACGACTTTTGCTTTTCAACCCTTTAGGCTCCCAATCTACCATACAAGCACAATTCCTATCACCAAGCCATTCATCAAGTATCGGTGGTTTACGGACTCACCTGACGATGCCAAAGATGGCTGAGCAGCTACCTACGTTCTTCAGAGATTAGCAGGAGGATGTCGAAAATGTACGAAACGTTTCAAAGCGGCAGATACAAGGTCCTGAAGAAGTTAGGTGAAGGCGGCATGGGTGCTGTCTGCGAGGCTGAGGATACCCAGCTGAACCAAACCGTGGCGATAAAGGTGGTCAGGAGCCAGGAGCTAGATGAAGAATCGCTGGCTCGCTTCAGGCGCGAAGGTCAGACGATGACAATGTTGTCCCATCCCAACATCGTCTCTGTCCTGGACACCGGCAAGGAAGGGGAAACTCGTTTTATTGTCATGGAATTCATCGCAGGCCAAAGCCTGAAAGATTTCATGGCGTCTCAACCTGACCGTCGCATCGCTATGCCTTTGGCGCTAAACATCACGAGCCAGATCACCCAGGCGCTCCAACACGCTCACTCACATGGCATTCTACATCGAGACATCAAGCCCGCGAATATTATGATCAGCGCCGATCAGCAAGCTAAACTGGCGGACTTCGGCATTGCAAAAACGCTTGGCCTGGCGACGCTCACGCAAACCAGCGACGTGGTAGGTACCGCCGCCTATATGGCGCCCGAGCAGGCGCTCGGCGAAAGTTTAGATGCCCGCTCGGACCTCTATTCGTTGGGCTGTGTGCTCTTCGAAATGGTTGCTGGTCAGCGCCCCTTTGCCGGCGACAACGCGGCGCGGCTGATCTTTAGCCATATCAACGATTTACCGAGCTTGCCCCGTCGCGTGGCCGTAGAGATTTCGCCGGCGCTGGAGGAGATCATCTTCAAACTGCTGGCGAAAGACCCCAACCAGCGTTACCAGTCTGCCGACGATTTGCTGGAGGCTATCGACCACGCCGAGGCGCAGGCAGACCCCCAGGTGGTTGCTGTGCAAGCTGCAGAGAGGTGCTGGGGGCAAGTCCTGGTAGGCCGCGATGATGAGTTGGCATTACTTAGGAAGCGCTGCGACGCCATATTACGGGGAGAGGGTAGCTTGGTCTTCCTTACCGGGGAAGCAGGTATCGGCAAATCGCGATTGGCACATCAACTTGAGGTCTACGCTGGGATGAGAGGCGCCCGCTTCTACATGGGCCAGGCCAGGCATCACCAGGAGCGCATCCCGTACCAACCTTGGATCGATGTTTTGCGAGGGGCTTTGCGTTTAACATCTCGGGCTGGCCTCGCCAAGTTGGTAGACGATTCTGCCCAGGACCTGGTGAAGCTCGTGCCAGAGCTGGCAGAGAAGCTGGACGAAGTCCCGGAAGCACCCCCCATCCCTCCGGCTCAGCAACGCGATCGGCTGTTTAGTGCGGTCACCCGGTTCATGGTCAATCTATCGAAAAACGCGCCGCTGGTTCTGTTCCTGGATGACCTTCAGTGGGTCGACGAGACGTCGCTGCAGCTCCTTAACTATGTGGCACAACAGATACTCTCAGAGCGAATTTTCATCATCGGAGCCTACTGTGAAGACGAACTCGATAGCCATAGTTTCCTCGCGCGGGCGGTAGCCGAAATGAACCGCGAGCGAGTTTCTGAAACGCTTCACATCAAACGATTGAACGCCGATCAGACATCTGAGAAGATCAGGAAGACCTTTGGCGGGCAAGAATTGCCCAAACTGGAGGCGCTTGTATTCGAGAAGACCGAGGGCAACCCGTTCTTTATCGAAGAACTGTTGCGCTCGCTGCTGGCAGCGGATTATGTCGAGCTGGTGGAGGGAGCCTGGCAAGTCAAGGATCTGTCACAGGTACAGGTACCAAGCGGTATTCGAGCGATCGTTCAAGACCGGCCCGCACGCCTCAGTGAAAAAGGCCGCGATGTCCTCACTATGGCAGCCGTGATAGGGCGGGAGTTCAACTTCGCGACGCTGCAGGCCGTAGTTGAGATGGATGAAGAAAATTTGGTCGAGTTGATAGACGAAGCCCTCCAAGCGCAAATACTGGTCGAGCGGCGCATCCCAAGTGAGGAAGTGTACGTATTTGCCGATGCGCCGGTTAAGGACGTACTGTACGAAGCAATCAGCCCCGTTCGGCGACACAGGCACCATTTGAAAATTGGCGAAGCGATAGAACAGGTCTATGCCGACAAATTGGCCGACTGGGCGGAAGCATTGGCGCATCATTTCCTTGAGGGAAACGATGCATCAAAAGCACTCGACTATTTTGTTATGGCTGGTGATAAAGCGGCCGACGTATTCGCCTGGCAGGAGGCGAGGGAGCGCTATGAAACTGCCCTGGAACTCCTGGGGGCAGAAAACTTAGCACAAAGAGCCGAGTTATTGCAGAAGCTAGCCACCGTCACTGTATTAATGCTAGTAGACCCTGACATGAGCCTCAGCTACGCCGAGGCAGCCCTTGAACTCTATGAGCAGTTGGGTGACACGCGCAAGGTGATGGAAATGCATATGCATATCCAGACGCTCTATACAGGCGGGTTCTGGGATGGGGCCAGGGAAGACGAAGCCCTGAAACACCTGGAAGCGGCTGCGGCGATTGCAGAGCAGTTTCCTGAGAGCGTGGAGCAGGGTCTCATATTTCAGCGAATGGCGCATATCCATCTGCATCGGGGCGAGCCCGCCGACACGCTTGTTTTGGCTCAGAAGGCAGTCGACCTCTTCGCCAAATTGAGTGTACCGATGGGTTCGGCGCTGGGCACTGCCCTGGCGTACACCGGGCATATAGATGATGGTGTAGCGTATAGCGAGGGGAATTGGGAGGCCGTCCGCAAGCTAAGCAATCCACTTGTCACCGCATTATTTGGCCATGAGCTGGCACTCACGCTCGCCCTGGCGCGGGATATTCCCAGGTCCAGGGAATGGGGAGAGACGGTGTTGCCTAAGGTTGTGGAGGCGGGTATTGTTTTCGAAGCCTTCTTGCTGCGTCCGCTGGCATTAATATACATGCTTTCCGGAGAAGCCGACAAGGCAACGGAGACGTGTCAGGCGGAGGAAGAGATCGAGCAAAAGACGCTGGCAGGCTGCTATTTTGAGGACGCTGCCGGTATTGGGCTGCACTATATGCGTCAGGGTGAACAAGAAAAGGCTAGAGCATACTTGGAACAGGCCATCGCAGCCCACAAAGAGAGAAATTCGGTCGCCGCCGTAGGGGGCTGCTCCTTTGCTCTGGGCAGCCTGAACATGGAGGAGGGGAATTATGCTGAAGCCGAGAAACTTCTGCTGCGTAGCCTGGACATCTGCCGCAATGGTGGCAACGTGCTCTTCGAACTGTGGGTTTTGCCCGTGCTGGCTGAGCTATATCTCAAGCTGGGGCAAACCGAAAAGGCCGCGCAATACGTCGAACGGGGCATTGAATTACTCGCGCCCGATCGGAATTGGTACGGCCTCCCCGCCCCCATCTATCTAGCCAAAGGCATGCTCACCGGCGCTCAGAAAAAGTGGGAAGAGGCCGAAGGATCCTTCAATGAAGCAGTTACTATCAACCGCCAGTACGAACTCTCCTGGGACGAAGCCAAGACTCTTTATGAATGGGGCATCATGTACGGTCAGAAGAGGGACAAGGAGTCGGCCTACGAAAAGCTAGATGGAGCCCTCGTGCTTTTCCAGAATGTAGGCGCCAAGAATGATATCGAGAAGACGGAAGCTGCGAAAGAGAGACTAGGAACCTCATGGATTTCCCGCATTCGCGAACGAATAAAATAGGCTAGCGTTGCCGTCTTCCTTCATCAGCGGCGCTCGTTCATCGACAACGTGCGCCTAACAAGCGGATGAACCCGACCGCGCTTTGAGCGGGTTGTATCGAGGTACGATTTCGTTTCGTGGGGCACGTTGAGTTGAAAGGCGCGGCGCACAACTCGTGCGGCGGCTCACGCTTGCAGTTAGCATACCTCTGAAAAATCACAGAAATCCAACAACGAGGGAATTGATATGATAGATCCTGGAATTGAAAATAAAACCGTACTCATCACAGGTGCAAACAATCCTTTTGGGATTGGTGCAGGAACTGCGAGAGCCTTTGCTGTCCAGGGGGCCAAAGTGTTCTTGACCTATCTGCGCGAATCTCCCAAAATGTACGGTGTGAGTGAAGAAGAAGCAAAGAAGGCGACGACCCCTTCGGATGCTTTTGGCAGATATCAGAATTCCCAAAATGCTGACCAGGTTATAAGTGAGATACGCGCGATCGGAGGAGAGGTCAATGCAATAGAGATGGATTTAGCCAGAGCCGAACAAATTCCTAGCTTATTCGACACTGTTGAAGAAGCATTCGGACAGGTCGACATCCTGGTGAACAACGCTGCTCACTGCTTATATCCAGACAACGTGTTGGACACCAATGTGGAACGTATAGACAGGCACTTTGCAATCAATACGCGTGCGGTTGTGCTCACGATGCAGGAATTCGGCAACCGGCACATTCGTACAAGGCGGACCTGGGGCCGGATTATCAACATAAGCACCGATTCGTACATACATCTAGGCAACACGACGTATGGTGCGAGTAAGCATGCAATGGAGAGTTACACACGTGCTGCAGCACACGAGCTTGGACCGTATGGAATCACAGTGAACATTGTGTCTCCTGGTCCAGTCCAAACGGGATACTATGATGAAGAAATTGTCGGAGTGGAAAAGCGAAAGATACCCTTACGAAGAATTGGTAGACCCGATGACATTGCGAATGCTGTAGTATTTTTCGCCTCAAATCAGTCTTCTTGGATTACTGGTCAGAGGCTGTATGTTGGTGGTGGGCATAACATGTGAGAGGGTGTGCTAACTCTGCATGCACCTGACCTGCCTGCGGCAGGAGAACCGGCGGCGCGAAATACAATCTTAAATTCTGATTTACAACATTGCTGGAGCAGATACGGCAGGCAGCTCACGCATGCTGTTGTATAAAGATTGATTCCCCAGCAAATTTTTACAAGATCCATAAACCTGATCATTTATGCTACATACCATGAGATATACAGGGGGATTAATATCATCTAATGTGCTCGAATTATGAATCGTGATATATTCCTGGTCTAAGACTCTTAAAAGTGTAATGCATGCAAGCGTCCCCCAAACCACGTTTCTATTGGTTGTTGATCCTGATTCTTTTCGCTTTTACGTCGGCCTGTTCCAGCCTGAACCCAGGTGAGAATCGATCACAATCGAACCAGGCGACCAATTCCAGCACACCGAGCTACCCAACCAACACCCCCGAACCGACCCCCACCGCGACTGCGACCAACACACCAATACCCAGCCTGACCCCCACAATCACTCCCACGCGCACGCCAACCCCTCACCCGATGAGCATCCCC
>JAUWMI010000081.1 GCA_030613245.1 Candidatus Sumerlaeota bacterium | reverse complement strand
CCAAGACTTCTACTCATTTATCGAAGGCTGGCAAAAGACTGCATCGTCAAAATCAAATATAATCTTAGATTTACAAGGGCGCAGTAAAAGAGCCTCACTATGCTTGAGGAATTTCCGTTGAAGAAAGACGGCAGTACTCTGCGCGAGATCGTCTTTTAGTCGTCTCATATCAGGAGGTGTGATTTTGGCAATCTCAACAATCTGTGGCTCTGTAGTTTTCGACTTTTTGCATAAGCGTCACATTCATAATTTCTTTCCAGGTTGCACTGAGTTTTTCAAAAGCAAACTGGGCCTTGAATTGTTTGTAGCCCTGATTTGCAAGGGCGTTTCTTTTATCCGGCTGGGCTTTTAACTCAGATATTCTTGCCGCAAGAAGTTCAGGATTTGCTGCTGGGCAAACCGCAATGTCATTACCCGGATTAAAAATCTCCCTTATTGCCGATGTATCTGCAGTAAGGACGCATCTTCGTGCTGCCAGGCATTGGAAAACCTTGTTTGGGATAACTCTCTGGGTCTTACCGGTATTTCCAAAGATACCCAGGCAGAGATCTGAAGAATTGATGAGCGAATTCAGGTCCTCATAAGGAGGAACACGTTCGATAAACGTAACATTTTTGATTTGAAGCGATGTGGCCATTTCTCCAATTCGGAGTTTTGTTTGTCCTCCACCGACAATAGTAAAATGAATATGGGAGTCCTTTTGGAGTATTTTTGCTGCCTGGATAATGTATTCAATCCCGTGGAGAGGAACATAATTACCATAGAACAGGATCTCGAACTTATCAGAATCCTTATCTTCCGGTTGGTTTTCCTTGTGAAAGAAAGAATCTTCCTCAGCGCCAACATAAACTGTCTTGATTTTATCAGGAGGTATTCTGAAGAGTTTTACATAGTAGTTCTTGTGTGCTTCGGTATCTGCAAGAATCGTTGTTACCAGGCGCAGTCCAAGGAACTCTCTCAGATATAGCACGAGGCTCTTGAGACTCAACTTGGATGTTCTCTTCCTTTCGAGAACATAATTATCATAGTTAGAAATAAAAAGGTCATAAATAACAGGAACCCTTCGCGCCAGGAAACAGACCGGTAAGACAAACTTATGGCAAAAATCACCAATCAGAATGGCAGAGAGGTTATCACTTTGTCGCTTCTTCAATTCCTCCCGAAGGAATTTGATTCGTGTCAGACGATTCCACCTCGCAGTTACAGGGAGGGGGGAAATCTCAAAGCCACTCTCCTCGAGAATTCGGGTAATCATCCTTGTCCGGGGAGTAATCTCATCCTTAAAAAGGTAAAGAATCTGAAAGCGCGACATTGTCTCACTTTAACGTAAGAGTTGTGAACTGGCTACCGTTTCGCCGGGGAAACCCGGAGCATTTTGAAAAGAGACCGCAAGTATAGGACTGAAAGACATTGATGCCCAGCGCGTTTAAAAGATGGCTCAGGCGCCGAAGTGAGACCGGATTAAGGCGGGAGCGGAAACGTGATAGATACATAAGAACCCGCCCCTTAAGTAAATCTGCGGTACGGCCTAAATCCCGAATACAGATGACGTACACCTCTTGCCTGACCCTTTTTTGCGCAAGGGCAAGGCGAGCCACGGAATTTTCCATACCACCGCGCCCGAGCGCCGAAATAATATGCGCTATGCAAAGATTATCCAGAGTGCGAGGCATCACCCAGCACCTCTAAGTAAAGTGCGGTGACTTGTTCAACCATTCTTTCTTGCGAAAAATGCTCCCTGACAAAACCTCGGCCGGCAACACCCATACCCCGCCGCAATTCCGGATTTCCGCAAAGTCGCATCAGATAATCAAGCATTTCCTCATTCTTGCCGAGAGTGTAGATAAAACCCGTTTTGCCGGGCTCAACCACTTCCACTAACCCGCCTGCGTTCGAGACCACTACGGGAATTTCCATAGACTCCGCCTCAACAACCACACGCCCGAATCCCTCCTGCAGTGTGGGCAGGACCAGGATGTCCAGCGCCTTGTAAACTTTGGGCATCTCTATCTCATCGCCCGTGAAAATAAAATGCTTCTGGAGGTTACGCTCCGTAATCATTCGGTGAATCTCGGCCTCGTATTCCCGCTCACGCGAGCTTCCCACAATGAGAAAACGGACGTTTGGGTACCGGCGAACGAGATCCGGGGCGATGTTAATGAGCCGATGCTGGCCCTTTCGATGACTGATCTGCCCCACCAGACCTATCACAACGTCATCTTTAGGAATATTATACTTCGCACGAATTTCTTCCTCAGCGACGCGGCACGGATCAAATTCCATAAGGTCTATGCCGTTGTAAATTGGAACAACTCGTTTTTTATAATCGGACCAGCCAGAAAACTCCTCGACAAGAGCCTTGCACACACAAACAATTCGCGCCATATAACCGAGATAATATTGGCGAATCTTTGTTGGCGTCATAAACAGCCGGACGTGGGAGACGGCAGGTACCTTCACGAACCTTGTTGCCCAGAATGCATAAGGGGCTGTCCAGAATTCGTTGCAGTGAATCAGGTGGATGTCGTGCCTGCGCAACAGGCTCACCATCTTCATAACCGAAATCCCGCGGTGTACCACGTATTTATATTTGCGCCAGTTCCACAGGCGCAAATACTCCACCTCGAAGCCTTCCGACTCAAGCCT
Source organism: Candidatus Sumerlaeota bacterium (assembly GCA_030613245.1). Taxonomy (GTDB): domain Bacteria; phylum Sumerlaeota; class Sumerlaeia; order MWCT01; family JAUWMI01; genus JAUWMI01. The sequence continues at coordinate 3,939 of JAUWMI010000081.1, read as the reverse complement.
CTGTGAAAATGCACCACTACCCGGAGGACAAACAATTATGGGATGGAATCTCTCCTTGTCGAGCATCTTCAATAAAACGTAAAGGCTAATCCGGGCGCCGAGCCAGCGGTTACTCGGTGAAAGGTATAGAATATTTCTTCTCATATTTCCTCAGTCTCTACTTCATTATTTATCAGCAGAAACACGGTGTATTTCAAAAAGCATCCGTTCAATTGTCAACGCTTTTTGATAACCATCGTTATGGAGAAAGTTCCAATTCCCTTACGGAATCCCGACTGAATACGATTTCTTATCCTACTGTCCTGAAATGGATGCAATTAAATTCCTCGTTGGATGCTAATTCAAATAGGGGATAACAAGACAATCAAGATCATAAAGGATCACATGACCAGGTGCATAATAAGAAACACCCCGTTACTCCTGGCTCGCTAGCTTATTATTTGGTATAGGGTGAGGATATGATATATGAAAAACAGGAGGAGGGAATATTGGGACGAGAAAATACAGGCTACCTAATTTTAAGGCACACGAGGCATATGCCTGCCATCCCGGACGCAATCACCTGCAAATACCTCCGTAGAGCCACACCTGAGCCCACCAGACCTACGCCTTCAGCACGCGCATCAGACGTCCGCGCAGCCGCATGATCGCTCTGGTATGAATCTGCGACACACGCGACTCGCTTACCTTCAAGATCTCCCCCACCTCTCTCATGGTGAGCCTCTCATAATAATAAAACGAAATGACTAGCCGTTCCCTTTCCGGCAGTTGCTCAATAGCCTTTACCACAATATGGTAGACCTGATCGAAATACAGGAGCTCCACCAGATCGAGCGTCTCGGAATCCGCCACATATTCCAGTAGGTTGCGGTCTTGCTTATCGTCCAGATATCGGTGCAGCTCATCGATACTGATCAGCCCTACACCACGGGCTTCGTTTAGCAAGAGATGGAATTCATCAAGGGAGATGTTGAGAAACTCAGCTATCTCCACGTCGGTCGCAGGCCGCCCCAGGCACTGTTCCAGTTCAGCGTAGGCGCGCTCCAGCCTGCTAGCCTTCTGCCGGGTCGAACGCGGCATCCAATCGAGTGCACGCAATTCATCCAGAATTGCTCCTTTGATACGAAACTCCGCGTAAGTTTTAAATTTTACCCTACGTGTAGAGTCAAACTTATTAACCGCATCAATCAGGCCAATAGTTCCCGCATTAATCAGATCATCCACTTCCACGTGGGAAGGAATGCGCCTTGCTATGCGCGCTGCAATGTACTTCACCATCGGGAAATATTCGAGCACAACGTCGTTACGCTTCTCGATGTCGAGCTCCGTCTGTTTCAGCTTGGAGGATTCTACGGCAACAGTCTGCATATCTCTCACCATCCTAAGTCAGATAAACTGCTTCAGCCATTACGCGGGAATCAAGATGCCAAAGATCAAATCTCTCATTTATAAGCAAGAATCGTGTCCAATTCTGCCCTAATGTAACGATTCTCTGGGTTTAGAGTTGAATAGGTCGGCTTAATGGCACAACTGGGCCCGTGCGGAGATACCCTGCATGCCTGATACGCAAAAAGTTATGAGATTATGTAGAGAATTAAAAGGAGACACTGGCAGGCTGATAATATGAGGACAAATTTTAATTAAAAAAGATTAGTAAATATATCCTAAAACCTAAAATGGACGTTTCATAAGATTAGAAATCAGAAATGCCATAATTCTGACGATTTTGTAACGGTTTCTTGACAGAAAATGGCCGTGTGCCTACCTCCGCTGGGGTTAGAAATGGTAGGATCAGTTCATGACCCGTCCCTGCAAAAAGATGTGACATGACTCCGGTCTTCCCTCATCCTATATTCAACTCCCACCCCATCTCCAACAAGAGCAGTGCCCTGCAGGGAAAAACCTACCACTTTGGCGCTGTCGGAATTCCGAAACTGCGCTATACTCATTCACAAGTAACACGGATGACTCTGCGTTGAAATTATTTATGCGGTCCGGAGCTTCCGATGAACAGTCACGACCCCGCGAATCATCCGGAATTCCCACGGAGAGTCGACCATCTCCTGGATGGCGCAGAAGACACCACGACAGCCTCTTTAAGTGACACTCCCCTTCGCCTGGCTCATTATACCGTACTGAAGCTGCTTGGCTGCGGAGGCATGGGAAAGGTCTACCTCGGCTTTGAGGAAACCCTGAATCGCTACGTGGCTATCAAAATACTCCATGAAGATTTTCTCAGGCAGACGAGGCCAGACGAGCCTTCCACAAACGCCATCGAGCGTTTCAAGCGCGAGGCGCGCGCCGTCGCGCATCTCTCTCACCCAGGCATTGTTAACATCTACTTCGCTGGCGAAGATAAGGGTATCGTCTTTTTCGCCATGGAGTACGTGGAAGGGCAAACCGTGCGGGAGATGGTCAAAGCTCGCGGCCCGCTTCCCGCCGACGAAGCAATTGAAATCGTGCGCCAGACCGCCGAAGCTCTCGCCTATGCCGCAGCCAAAGAAATCATCCACCGCGACATTAAGCCGTCAAATCTGCTCATGACCCGAGACGGAACAATTAAAGTAGCTGATTTCGGCTTAGCGAAGCAGGTGACTGAACCCTCTGACCTAACGACATCTGGAATGGTCTTTGGAAGCCCGTACTACATGGCACCAGAACAAGGGCTTGGTCAAAGTATTGACTACCGCAGCGATATATATGCCCTCGGCGCAACTTTCTATTGCCTCCTGACAGGCGAACCACCGTTCGACGATCCTTCGCCCCTTGGGGTGATGATGAAACACGTGAATCAGCCCTTGCCGCAGCCGGCGGAGCTGAGAAGGCTCTACGGTGGCCGGCTTTATCCCTTGATTGCCAGAATGATGGCCAAGAATCCGGCGGAACGTTTTCAGACCTACGATGAACTCCTCGCCGCGATTCGTGACCTCACCGCCTGGCAATCTGCTCCAACACAACCAATCCCTTCTCTTACACAGCGGCCTGTCGGGCGTCGGGCTCGTACCTTACTTATCGCCACCACCATCTTCATTGCTATAGGCGCAGCATACTGGCTATCGGCCCGTTGGCTGAACCTCGCGCCATTCAGCAACGAAATACCCACCACACATCCCGACCTGTCGCAGCAAACGCAGAGCCAGGACAAACCCTCCGACATCATGCCCCGCCCTTCAGATCCATCCGTCTCTCTTGCCGCTGCCTCTTCCTTTCAACCACCGCCACCATACATACCGCCTGAAACGCAATCTGGGAATTTCGGTTTTGTTGCCGAGCTGCGTACACTCGGGCATTTCAAATCGCAATTCGCGTTCAGCGAAGCCCTGGCCCACATCCGCAAGCTCCAAATGGAGATCGACGATCCGAGGGAAAAGAAACTCCTCGGTGACATAGCCGGTGTTTTCAGCCATCTTAAAAGTTTCAAGTCGCGCCTCATCCGGAAAATTAACCAACAACCAGCGCCTCTGAAACTTGGCAGCGACCGGGTGCTCCGCATCCTGGGCGCTGATGAAGCAGGCCTCACCTGTGCCCTCCAGGGTGGTCGCAAGATAGAGAAGGCCTGGAATACTATCGAACCTATTGCTCTGCATCGCCTGGCAGAGAAACTCTTTGGCCAGTCGCGCCAGGAAATTCTCGAGCTCGCCCTCTTTTCTCGCGCATTTCAACTCCCCCACGATCGGCTTCCTTTAAGACGTCTTGCCCGGTCGCCAGGTGGGGTTCAAGAGGTGCATAAACTCCTTGATGCAATAAAGCGATGGGAACAAGCCACTCGGACGAATCCCTAAGGGATGGGTAGACGTCTGCACGCTGATAAGAAGGCAAAACAGGAGAGTAATAAAGTAGGGGCCCGCCCCCGCCTGGCCCTCCAAATTAATTTCGTTACAATGCGGGAGAGTTCCGGGTGGGGGTAAGGGCCGCCGGGGCGATTTTTGGGGCATGGCG
>JAUWMI010000038.1:20000-41339 GCA_030613245.1 Candidatus Sumerlaeota bacterium | reverse complement strand
TTCGAGCGCTTTCTCAACCCCGAGCGTGGCTCGCCGCCAGACATTGACATTGACTTCTCGTGGAAAGACCGCGACGAGCTGATCCAGTGGGTCTACGACTTCTTCGGCCATGACAAGGTCGCGCTGATCTCGACCACGGTCACCATGCGTGCCCGCCATGCGATTCGCGAGACTGCCAAGGCACTCGGCATTCCCGAGAGCGAAGTAAACGAATTCACCCGTCCTATTCCCGGCTACTTCATGGATCACGTTGATCTCCACGAGCTCCCCCGCGTGTTTCCCGAATGCCAGCACCTGCCGATTGAGCGCGAGCCGTGGACCACCGTACTCAGCCACGCGCAGCGCATCCTGGGCTTCCCGCGCAATCTCTCCATCCACTGTGGTGGTATCGTCATTGCGCCGGAACCGATCACCCACTTCACCCCGCTTCAGCGTGCCGCAAAAGGTTTCGTCGTCACGCAGATGGATATGTTCCCAATCGAAGACCTCGGCCTGATCAAGATTGATCTGCTGAGCCAGCGCTCGCTCGGGGCAATGAGGGACTGCCTTGCCGCTGTCCGCACGCACACGTGCGACGCCCCGCCGGTAGGTAACTTTGCCCGCATAACCGCTGATCCCGAAACCCGTCGTCTCATCCATACCGGCCGCACCATGGGCTGCTTCTATATCGAGAGTCCCGGCATGCGTGCTCTGCTCGAGCGCCTCGAGTGCGACAGTTTTGAGATGCTTGTGGCAGCCAGCTCAATCATCCGGCCCGGCGTGGCAGAATCGGGCATGATGCGCGCCTTCATTGATCGCCACCGCGACCCTTCAAAAATTACCTATCTGCATCCGAAGCTCGAGCCGCTGCTCCGGGAAACCTACGGCGTGATGATCTACCAGGAGGACGTCATGCGGGTGGCGCACGAGCTGGGCGGGATGAGCCTGGGCGAGGCGGATCTCTTGCGGCGGGCAATGTCGGGCAAGATGCGCTCACACGACGCCATGGACCGCCTTGAGCAGCGCTTCTTCGCCTCGTGTCGCAGGCAGGATATTCCCGAGCCGATCATCCGTGAAATCTGGCGACAGATCGCTAGCTTCGCAGGCTACTCCTTCTGCAAAGGTCACTCCGCAGCCTTTGCCGTGCTCTCCTACCAGATGACGTATCTCAAAGCCCACTACCCTGCGGAATTTATGGCCGCAGTCTTGTCCAATGGCGGTGGGTTCTACCACGCAGGCGCCTACATTCAGGAAGCGCGCCGCCTCGGGCTCCGCATTCTCCCTCCCTGCATTCACGAAAGCGAAAAGGACTACGTTGGCCGGGGCCAGACGATACGCATCGGCTTCATGGCAGTGAAGAACCTGGCTGAGAAATCAATCACCACGATTCTACGCGAGCGAATAAAGCGCCCGTTTAGCACTCTGGAGGATTTTGCCATGCGAACCCGTCTCGCTACGCCTGAAATTGAACACCTCATCATGGTCGGCGCATTCGATTGCATGGGCCAGAAGCGAACTGCTTTGATGCTTGAGCTCGCGCACTTGAGGAAAAATCACGGGGGAAAACAGGGGGACGAGTTAGACCTGGTGGGGCCTGTCCGGTCGGACACCTGCCTCTTCCCACGAGACCGGTCTGAATCGGTACAGCCGGGAGCAGCCCTGCGGGACTACAGCCTTGCTAAACGCTGCCAGTTAGAATACGAGATTCTGGGCTACATGGTAAGCGCCCATCCGCTGGAGCTCATTACCCTGCCGCAAAGCGTGACACCAGCGTGCGACATGCAGCAGCGCCTCGGCCGCAGAGTGCGCATGATCGGCTGGGCCATCTCAAGCAAACTCGTCCGCACCAAAAACAACGGCCGCTACATGAAATTTATGTCGTTCGAAGACCTCACCGGCACGTTCGAAGCCACGCTCTTCCCAAGGACGTACCAGCGCGTCGCCCCTCTGACACTCACCCATGGCCCTTATCTGCTTGAAGGTCGCGTGGAGAACCAGACCGGCACCTTCTCTCTAATTGTCGAAAAAATTACTCTCTATAAAAACCAAAAACGAGCACCATGAATAGGGAAAACGCTTGAGTTTACACACCCGCCTGAAGCCCGACTAAGATACGCTATCAAGATGTGCGCCTAAGACGCATTCACGTCGTGTCGTCGTGTTTTAATATCTCTTTTTCTAGACTTTAGCGATTTTTGAAAACAAATATTTTCTTTGAAAAAAAAGATTGAAGGAACAGGAGACACTCTAGATAGTTTTATTACCACAAAATAAAATATCTCAGAGTTGTCCTATGCCCGTTCCTTCTGTTCCTACAGTCGCTATGGAAGAATTCGCGTTCCTGTCTTTCCATCTAATGCATCTTCCAAATGATCAGGAGTGGTAATCAACGCTTCTTTTCCACCCTTTTCTAAAAAATTTATCACTGCTTTTATCTTTGGGAGCATAGAACCTGGTTTGAAATGACCTTCCTGGATGTATCTTTTTGCCTCTTCCACTGTAATCCTACCCAATGGTTCTTCGTTTGCCTGCCCAAAGTTAAGAAGTACCTTCTCAACTGCAGTAGAAATTATAAACAAATCTACATTAAGTTTACTTGCCAGCAATGCTGATGCATGATCTTTATCAATCACAGCGGCTACTCCCTGGTACTTCCCTTTTTCATCCTGAATAACTGGTATCCCACCACCACCAACAGCAATTACAACAACACCATTATCTACCAACTTTTTGATCACATCTATTTCCACTATCTCCGTAGGCACGGGAGAAGATAAAGCCCTTCGCCAACCCCTACCAGCATCCTCCATTACGTCCCAACCTTCAGATTCTTTTCGTTTGAGTGCTTCTTCGATAGTATAAAAAGGCCCAATCGGCTTGGTTGGATTCTTGAATGCTGGATCATTCTTATCAACCACAACTTGCGTCACTATTGTTACCACAGACTTCTCTATTCCTCTCTTTCGAAGTTCATTGCCAAAAGCCATTTGAAAATTGTAACCTATTGCCCCTTGTGTATCTGCAATACAGGAATCCAAGGGAACCGGATGTAATATTTCACGAGCATAGTCTGAACGAAGCAAGATAAAACCAACTTGAGGTCCATTTCCATGGGTAATAATAACCTCAAAGCCCCTTTCAATCACCCCAGCAATATGCTCCATTGTCCTAACTGCTGCTCTATACTGGTCGGGAACGCTCTGATGTTCTTCATCTATGATTAAGGAATTGCCTCCCACTGCAATTACTGCTGTCTTTGGCATCCTGACCTCACTTTCTCCCTGTGCCCCTTCCTATTTAAAGGTAAACTGAATATCGTCACTATTGAGATCAACGAGGACGAAACCGGTTAGGGCATCAAGAACATCCACAGCTCGAATCCCTACGTCCACTCCAAGAATCAGGAAATGTCCCCCCAATTTGAACTCGTCAGGTGCGGTTTTAATACGAAGAATGTCGAGCTCCATAAAGCCTAACAACGGCAAACTGCGCTTGCCATCCATCCCCCAGGTCACTGGCTTATAGCGTAGCCAGAGGTACAACGGATTGTTGGCATTCAGGTCGTCCATATAATGAGTGTTCCAGCCCAATTTCACGCCCACTGCCGCAAAAGGGTAACACACGGTCGCTAAAGCGCCAAGCTGGGCTTTGACATTCAGACCCGGCCCCGCCGTAATCCCCAAACTCACGATATCCAGAATGTCCAGCACGCGGTTCGGCACATACAAGAGGTAGGTGGACACGTGGAGCGGTGGGTCAATGCGAACATTCAAAGGTTTGCGCGGTGCATCGAGGCGAGCACAACTGAGCAATAGGGCTGCCGCGACGCTCAGCACGCATAGACGATGGCGGATCATACGCATCGGCTTTGCCTCCCTGGTTGATGGCCAAGTTTTATACCCTGACCAATTGCGATTATCCAGATTCTATAAACCTCCGCCTTGCCATTCAATACTAAGAGTGTCTATCAAAATGGAGATTTATTCCGATCTTAGACATTTTAGAGCTGAAAAAAGACGTGGCATGGGCATCTTGCCCATGATTCTTCACGGGCTGGAAGCCCGTGCCACGTAGAACAGCAAAATAGTTAAGCATGAGGGACATTCACAATATCCATTTTGTTAGGGATTCTAAATTTATTTCCGCGCTCTGACCAGTCCCAGGCCGTGCGTTACTGACAGAAGGCCTGTAAGCAGAAATCCAACTATGGCAGCACGCAAACTCATAACTTCAGCAACGCCAGGCTCAGTGCCATGATGCCCATTCCTGCTATGACACCAACGATGGCCAGGTGTTCCTTGCCGTAAGAGCGTGCAACCGGCAACAACTCGTCAAACGAAATATACACCATAAACCCGCCAACCGCGCTAAGCATCCATCCCAGCACCGTTTCATTGAGAAACTGCGTCAAAATCAGCGCGGCTATCAAGGCGCCGATGGGCTCGCTCACACCCGAGAGAAAAGACCACCAAAACGACTTGCGGACACTTCCTGTTGACGCATACACCGTAACTGCTACAGCAATGCCTTCAGGAATATTGTGGATCGCAATGGCAACCGCAAGCGCAATTCCCAGCCGGATATCTTTCATTGTACCTGCAAAAGTCGCCATCCCTTCAGGAAAATTATGAATCGCAATGCCCAGTGCAACCAGCACAGACGCTTTTCGCAGTTTACCTTGCCTGTGATTCTTCGTTTCATGCTTTTCCAGAATGTAATCGTGCGAAATGGAGAGATCAATAAGCAACATGATCCCCATCCCTACAAAAAACGCAATGTGCGCTTGCAGAAAACCTAAACTTTCTATGCCTGCCTGCAATAATTCAACAAACGAAACCAGGATCATAACACCAGCGGAAAAGCCCAGCGTAATGGTCATATAGTAAGGCCCAGGCTTCCTGTACAATACTGCAACCAGACTCCCGATCACTGTAGATAAGCCAGCCAGGGTAGCCAGTAGTAAGGCAATCAAGAATCTCTCTTCCATATTCTATTCCCTTCTCTCTTAATCCGCTCCTTTTCAGCAGATTTTATAAGCAATCCTTCTATTTGAAGTAACCGCATTATTCGCAGGCAGAGTATCTTCCTGAAAGCAGAGAATTTCCACCAATTCTCGCCTCACCCACCAGGTGTTTAGCCCAACCTCCCTAACCCGGGAACAAGTTTGGAAACCATTGAAATTCTTAGACTTAAATGAATAGAAGCAGCAATCTTTTGGCCAAAATCCTATACAATTTCACCAGTCAATTGTCCATCTTTCTTTTCACATTGCAAGATGTCTCCACTGAAACCCTTCCGCGCCTATGCACCGACCTAACTCTTAACAATACCGGAAAGTCGAAGATTAAGGCACAAATTTTGCACAAAAATTTAGCATTTTATGGAATTCTTACGTCTAACTAATGTACAAAGTGCTGTGCTGAGCTAAAACTGCTATTGACTCTGCCACTTTTCATCATGTAGTATCTGTACAATAAGCGCAGGCTTGACAATGTTCTAAAAAAACGACTGCTTTTGAAAATTTTTATTGCTCTGTTTCAAGAAACCCAAAAGCAAGAATGCGAAGCCTCTGACCAAGCCCGGGCAGTCCGTTCAGCCTTCACGTACATTTCAGAACAAATTCGGCTCTGCTGGTTCTAGATCTCTGTCCACGGTTCGACGAAAGCTGGAAGGCTGCTTTTGCCATAAGACACGTATCAGGGAGGTAGCCAAAATAGATGCAGCAAACGCGCAAAGCCCAGAACCCCATTGACGAAGGAACACGTAGACGCAGTAAAACAGCCTTGAGAAATAGGGCATACCTTGCCACATTCACGGCCCTGATCACCCTGCTCGGCTTTATGTTACTGCTTAGCTGCACGACGAAATACTACAAGAAGTCTGCTGATAAGGAAGTATACAAGATACTGGACTATAAAGGCCAGAAAGTACCCGGCATGGACCCCTCTTTTACCATAGAGAGAGAACCCTTTGATCCGCTGGAAGGAGTACCCCGCCGGTATCAGCCCTTGCCTTCGGAGCAGGCAGAGTTAGACCAAGCATCCACAGAAACCCTGGGCTCCGAAGCGTCCCAAACCGGCCAGGCATCCCTTGAAGGTCAAAGTACGGAGGCGCAAGAACCTCCAGCAATCATTAGCCTTGCCAGGGCGCTGGGAATCGCCGTGAGTAACAGCCGGAATTATCAAAACCAAAAAGAGAATGTATATTTGGAAGCCCTATCGTTGACCTATCAGCGCTACCGGTGGCGCCCGAGATTCTCCGGCTTCTTCTCGGGTCTATGGAGGAAAAGCACTGATGAGCAGACACAGGAATTCGACACCGATTTCGGAGCGAATCTTCTGTTAGCAGATGGCGCCCGCATCGCAGTAGATCTGGGTAGTAGCTTCCTGCGGTACTTGACCGGTGATCCGCGAGAAACCGCGGCCTCGGTCTTGACTGCCAGTGTGATTCAACCCCTTCTGCGCGGCGCTGGGCGGCGTATCGCCCAGGAACAACTTACGCAGGCCGAACGTAACATCATTTACGAGATTCGTTCCTTCTCGCGCTTCCGCAAAAGCTTTGCCATCTCCATCGCGTCGAGCTATTACCGTGTCCTTCAGCAGCGCGACAGAGTGAAAAATGAATGGAACAACTATCAGAATCTTACTGTGGAACTCGAGCGCGCAGAATTGATGGCCAAAGCCGGGGAACTCCCGGAATTCCAGGTCGATCAGTCCCGCCAGGACGAACTCAGAGCAAAAGATCGGTGGGTTCGCGCAATGGAACAGTACGAGCAGGCACTCGACCGCTTCAAAATTGATCTCGGGTTACCACCCGACGCACTAGTAGAACTCGATCTAACGGAACTGGAAAGGATTGCTGCTCGCGGCCTGATTCACCCTCAGCTTACCGCGCAGCAGGCCGTCTCAATAGGGCTCGAGAAACGCCTGGACTTTTTGAACGCCCAGGATCGCCTGGCTGATTCTGAAAGAAAAGTGGCTGTTGCCAAGAATGGTTTGCTGCCCGACCTTGACCTTGTCGCGAATTATAGTGTTGGTACGGAACCTCCACGCGATTATAAAAACTTTCAATATGACCGGGAAACCTATAGCGCGGGTTTCGACCTTGAGCTCCCTCTGGACAGAAAATCCGAACGCAACTCCTACCGTCAGGCGCTCATCTCACTGGATCGGACCGAACGCAGCCTGTCCCTCTCGCACGACAACGTGATACTCCAGGTGCGGCAAGCCTGGCGGAGCTTGCGGCAGGCCAAGCAGAGCTACGAAATCCAGAAGCTCAGCCTGGCTCTTGCAGAGCGCCGCGTAGAAAGCACCACCTTATTGCTCGAAGCCGGGCGTGTCATCCCGCGCGATCTGCTCGAGGCACGCGAAGCACTCGTGGAAGCACAGAACGCCGTCACAGGCGCACTCATAGATCATACAATCGCGCGCCTGGAACTCTGGCGCGATATGGAAACGTTAACCATAAACGAAAAAGGACTCTGGGAGGAGGAATCCGATGTTTTCTCTCAAGCGAATATCGAACCCACAGGGACAGGGAGCGGTTCCGCCCAATAAAGAGAAAATGAGCAATCGCCTGCGGCGTCGTGCGCCAATCCTTGCGGGCATTGCCGTCGTTCTCATTATCGCCATCTGGGCACTGGTTGCCCGGCAAGGCGCCGACACTACCCGGGGTACCACGATTCCCGTGCGCCGCGGACCCCTGGTGATTTCTGTATTAGAAAGCGGTAGTATAAAGGCGCTCGAGTCGCAGCAAATTAAATCCGAGGTAGAAGGCCAGACCACCATTATCACCCTGGTTCCAGAAGGAACGATTATCACCGAGGAGGATGTCAAAGCCGAAAAACTACTGGTAGAACTCGATTCATCTAACATGCGCGATCGTCTGACCCAGCAAGAAATTACTTTTCAAGGCGCCGAGGCCTCCTATACTAATGCCAGGGAATCCTTTGAAATCCAGATGAATCAGAATGAGAGTAATATCAAAAGCGGTGAGCTCAAGGTGAAGTTTGCGAAAATGGACTTGAATAAGTATCTCGGCTCCATCCTTGCCGATAAGCTCATCACGTCTCCAATCGAATTCGCCGAGCTGGCAAATAGTCCGGACCTGGAAGGCGAAGCCCTGCAACACCTGGGAGGCGAAGCCCTGCAACAAAAACGCAAGAAGGATTCAGATATTGATCTGGCAAATGAAGAGGTTAAACGGGCAAATGATAGGCTGGATTGGACGAACAGGCTCTATGAGAGAAAATTCGTCTCCCTGAGCAACTTGGAAGCCGACGAGCTGGCTAAAAAGCGGCGCGACATTGCCTTTGAGCAGGCTGAAACCTCCCTCGAGCTCTTCCTCCAATACGAATTCCCCAAGCAGACGGAAAAACTCCTGTCCGATTCCCAGGAAGCAGGGAAAGAGCTGGAGCGCACCCAGGCCCGCGCCCGCTCTCAACTCGCTCAATCCGAAGCCGAGCTCAAATCGCGAGAAGCCAGATATCGGTTGGAGAAGGACAAGCTCGAAAAACTCCAGACCCAGATCGAAAAGTGTGTGATTCGCGCCACCCATACTGGCATGGTGATCTACCCTGCTCAAGGAGGTTATGGCCGCAGCCAGAACATGATCGAAGAAGGCGCTATGGTTCGGGAACGCCAGGTCATTATTGAGATCCCGGATATTTCACAGATGGCAGTAGAAGTAACGGTTCATGAGTCCGCCGTGGATAAGGTGAAGAAGGGACTACCCGCACGCATCACTGTGGATGCGTTCCCCGACCTAAAGCTTGAAGGAGAGGTGCTGAAGGTAGCCCTGATGCCAGATCAGCAGCACCGGTGGCTGAACCCTGATCTGAAAGTCTATAAGACGGAAGTGACCATCATTGGCAACCATCCGTCCATCAAACCCGGCATGTCTGCCAAGTGCGAGATCATAGTCAATCGCCTGCAGAATGTATTGTCAGTCCCAATCCAGGCAGTTACCACGTATAAGGATCAGAGGGTATGTTATGTGCTAGCCTCAACACGCCCGGAAATGCACGTTGTTGAGACCGGCGAGTACAATGACAAGTTCATTGAAATCCGAAGCGGGCTGAAGGAAGGCGAGCGAGTGCTTCTCCGCCCACCAAGGGTCACTGCTCTTAGGACTGAACAACCGGATGAAGAGTTTGAGTTAGCTTCAGAGACAGCTCCCCCCGCAGGCGAACAGCAAACAGTAACAACGCCATCTCTCACACTAAGGCAAGCCGAGCCGACCACACCCTCGTTGGCGCATGACGAGCAGATGCAGCGCCGGAGAACAATGTCGTCCGAACAGGGCGAAAACATGCGCAGGCGCTTCGAAAACATGAGTCAAGAACAGCGCGAAGAAATGCGCAAGCGCTTCGAAAACATGAGCCAAGAAGAACGCGAAAAAATGATACAGCAATTTCGACAACAGCGCGGATCTGGTATGGGCAGAGAGGGTCGTCCGTCGGAGCATCGGCAGCGCGGTCCTTCTGACGAGAGGCAAGCACGGCCACGTAACAGGCCACAGTCAGGAGAAAACCCCTGATGCCAATTGCCACGATTGAACAGCTAAGCAAGACATACAAAATGGGCGAAGTTCGGGTAGAAGCCCTGCGCGATGTTAGCCTGTCACTGGACGAAGGCGAATATATTGCCATTATGGGCCCATCAGGTTCAGGAAAATCTACCCTGCTCAATTTAATCGGCTGTCTTGACCGCCCGACCTCAGGCCGCTATTTCCTCGGCGGCCAGGACGTCTCGCAACTCACCGATGATGAGCTCTCTGATATCCGCAGTACCCGTATCGGCTTTATCTTTCAGTCCTATAATCTCATCGCCCAACTAACGGCGCTTGAAAACATCGAGTTGCCTCTTTTTTATCAAGGTGTCTCAGAGAAAGAGAGCCATGAGCGAGGGGCACGATTTGCAGACCTTGTAGGATTGGGTCACCGAGTCAGGCATCGGCCAGTGGAGCTGTCCGGAGGCGAACAGCAGCGCGTCGCCATTGCCCGATCTCTGATCAATGAGCCCCTGATTCTTCTGGCGGATGAGCCTACAGGAAATCTTGACTCCAAGACCGGCCAGGAGATTCTGAATCTCCTCGATCAGCTCAACGCCCAGGGAAAAGCCATCGTAATGGTCACGCACGACCCAAACGTTGCGTCCAGGGCAAAGCGCATTATTCAAATGATAGACGGCCGAGTGGATGAGGACACCCTGCAACCCGGCCACCAAGGGTAATCATGTTCCTGTTTCGTCTAAAACGAATCCTGCGCCTGGGGATTAAAAGCCTCTGGCTTCACAAACTCCGCTCCGTGCTCACGGTGCTGGGCATCGTCTTTGGCGTCTGTTCCGTTATTTCGATGCTTGCCATAGGCGAAGGAGCAAGCTACGAAGCCCAAGAGCAGATCAAGCAGCTCGGAAGCCAGAACATCATTGTCAAGAGCGTTAAGCCTCCCCAAGATGAAAGCGCGAGCTCCCAGCAAAGCTTCGCAATCGAGTATGGACTGACCTACAAAGATGCCGAACGCATGGCTTATACCATTCCTAGTATCCAGGTGATTGTTCCAATGCGGGCAATCCGCCGCGATGTCAGGTTTGGCACAACACGCGTGGACGGCCAGGTAGTCGGCACGGTTCCCTGGTATCCGGAAATTGCCAAATCTCGGGTCCAGGCCGGACGATTCATAAATGCCGTGGAAATGCAATCCGCTAAGAACGTCTGCGTGCTGGGCGCGGGGATTGCCGACAAGCTCTTTTCCTATGAAAACCCGCTCGGCAAGGCAGTAAAGGTTGGAGGGGATTACTACCGCGTAATCGGCGTGATGCAGGAGAAATCCAAGGCCAACCTCGGCAATGGAGGCAATGGCGGCAAGATCACAGTCGAGAATCTCAACTACGAGGTCTTTATTCCGCTCACAGCCGCTAAGTCGCGATTCGGCGAGCTCCTGATAAGGAGGAGCTCAGGAACCATGGAAGTTGAACGCGTTCAACTTCATCAAATCATTGTCAAGGTTGACGAATTGGAGCAGGTGACCGAAACCGCAGCTATCTTGCAAACGATGCTCAGCCTCTTTCATAAGAAACAGGACTACGAGCTGGTCGTTCCGCTCGAGCTCCTGCGCCAGGCCGAGCGCACCAAACAGATTTTCAACATCGTGCTTGGCTCCATTGCCGCCATTTCGCTCCTCGTTGGTGGCATTGGCATCATGAACATTATGCTCGCCAGCGTGACCGAGCGTACCCGCGAGATTGGCATCCGCAGGGCACTCGGCGCGAAGAAGCGCGACATCATCACACAATTCCTCACGGAAACCGTGATCCTCTCAGGCAGCGGCGGCATGATTGGAATTGTTATCGGCGTAACGATCCCCTTTCTCATCACCAAATTTGCCCACATGGCTACCATTGTCACGCTATGGGCCCTCCTCCTTGCTTTCTGCATCTCCGCTGCGGTCGGCGTGATCTTCGGTCTGTACCCCGCCTATCGCGCTGCAAATATGGATCCCATCGAGGCCCTTCGCCACGAATAAGAGCAGGACTGCACGAGGACGTGCCAATTTCTCTTTCGTGCGATTTGTGAAAATGGACTTTATTTATTATTGTAAAAAAGCCCGGCCAATACCTGTAAGCCCTATCGCCCCGGCTACCACCTGAAATTCCCCTGCAAGCATCCTTGAAAACCCCGTTGGTTTAGCTCTTGCGTTGGAGTTTTTTTCGCCGAAATAGCAAAACCACTCTTGACTAGGGGGATTCTTTAATGTAGCAAAGTAAGTAAAGAGTAGAACAGTAGATGTTTGATTAAGAATCAGCGCCTGAAGTTTTAGCTTCGGCTTGTGCACTTTTTAGTTATTTTTTTCACAAGAAACGGGCAAAGCAACTATAAGTAACAGCATTCTTATTGAAGTATTCTGTACAACAATAAAATAAATATCCATTGCCTGTTTTCGGGTCTTATTTATCTTATTGCGCGATCGTGATAAGAAATAGCCCTATTTACGAAATCATTTTTCAAAATCAAAGTAAATCTCGCTGGGCACTGTGCTGGTAGTTCAAGGATCCGTTCTTTTGGATAGCAATGTTTAATAATCATTAGAAAAAAGAAAGGAGGATTGAGATGGCAACGTTGCAAGAGAAATTGGCGCAACAAATTCCTGGTCTGCGCAGCGAAATTGGGGGCATGGTTAAACAACACGGCACCAAGGTCATTTCCGAAGTTACCGTGGCCCAGGCCTACGGCGGCATGCGCGGCGTCAAGGGACTTGTTTGCGACACCTCGTTCGTTGATCCTCAACAAGGCCTCATCATCCGCGGCACTCCCATTTGCGAGCTCGCGGATCGCCTGCCTGAAGAGATTTTCTACCTCCTCTGCACGGGCGAACTGCCTGACAAAAGTGCACTCGAGGCGCTTCAGGCCGATCTGCGCAAGCGTGCTAAAGTCCCCTCATACGTCTTTGACGTCCTGCGCGCTATGCCCGAGGACTCGCACCCCATGTGTATGTTCAACACCGGCATTCTGGTCATGGAAAAAGAATCTGTCTTTCGCCGCCGCTATAACGAGGGCATGAAGAAGACCGAATACTGGGAACCGGCACTCGAAGATGCGCTTCAGCTCATCGCCAAGCTGCCAGGCGTTGCCGCCGCTGTCTATCGCATTCGCTTTAAAAAGGGCGACCTGATCCCGCCAGACCAAAAACTCGACTGGGGTGCCAACTACGCCCACATGCTGGGCATGCCGGACCCCAAAGGTGAGTTTGCCAACCTGATGCAGCTCTACCTGGTTCTGCACAGTGACCATGAGAGCGGAAACGTTAGCGCCTTCGCCTGCCACACTGTTGGCTCTGCGCTGTCTGATCCATACTATGCCGTATCCGCAGGTCTGAACGGCCTGGCTGGCCCGCTTCATGGACTGGCAAATCAGGAGTGCCTCAAGTTCGTGCTCGCGATCAATAAGCAATACAACGGCGTGCCAACCGACGAGCAATTGGTCAAGTTTGCATGGGATACCCTTAAGAGCGGCAAAGTCATCCCCGGCTACGGCCACGCAGTCTTGCGCGAAACCGACCCACGCTTCACCGCGTTCAATGCATTTGGCAATCGCGTCTGCCCCGATGATGCGCCGTTCAAAACCGTAGACAAGATGTTCCGGCTTATCCCTGGCGTCCTGAAAGATCACGGCAAGGCCAAGAATCCGTATCCAAACGTTGACGCAGGCTCCGGCGCACTGCTGTATCACTTCGGCATGACGGAGTTCGACTACTACACCGTGCTGTTTGGTGTATCGCGCGGCCTCGGCATGATGTCGCAGTGGATTTTCAACCGCGCTATGGGCATACCCATCACGCGGCCTAAATCCGTCGGTAGCGACTGGATCAAAGCACAGGTTGCCAAGGCGTAGCTCTAGCGCTGCACATCGTATTCTTACAACTCTATACCCGGGTCATTATCCCTGGCCCGGGTATCTTATTTTTGGCTCTTTGTCAGAAAGGTTAGCAAAATAATTGGTGAGACATAGAGCAACTCCACTATGTTTAAGGCTTCAAGGGTAACAGAAATGTCACGGGAGTTTGCTCCAAAGGTTCCCCTCACCCTATCCCTCTCCCCTGAGGGGAGAGGAGCAAGGTTTACCCGCCTCAGGCGAGGTGAGGTTGAAAATGCGCCTTGTGCGTAAGGATTGCATTTCCTTTTTACTACCTGAAATGCTAACTCGTTTGAGAAAGAGCCGAAAAATACTTGCAATCACATCGGCCCGTTGGTAATTTTTTTGTAAATGCTAGATCAGGTTATCTCGACCAATTAGCATGGAAATCACCCTAATCTAAAACTCACTATTTCAAGCCAAAACCGGACGCATCTTCATGAAACGCAATATTTACAAGATTGACGATTATTGCTTTCGATTAGCCTGTATTCTTGTGGTTATTGCAGCAATATGTCTGCTTTTCTTCCTGGGAAAGCCTTCTACTACCTTGTTTATGTTCCTCCTGTTCTGGTCGTTCTCAGCCGCCATCCTGTTTTTCGTGGGCTATGCATACCGAACGACTGAGAACAAATTGGTCCGCCTGACCGATATCATTGTTGGTGCAGGCTCGATTCGCCTGAGCGACCTGTCGGAACTCTCTGGGGTTCCCTTAGATAAGTTGCGCACATTGGTTGCGGCGATCGAGAAATACAACTGGCCCTTGATTAAACTGGAGAAAGATCGCGTTGGCCTTTTCATCGGCGGTTCAGTGGAACTTGCCAATCACTGCCGCTCCTGCGGGGCTTCGTCCACCCATACAATCCAGCTTCATTCACCCATGCCGCAATGTTCCTATTGCGGTGCACCTGTGGACGGGGAAAAGATTGCCAAGGCGAAACAAGAATTATACGATCGTGCTCGATTGCTATGCACTCATCAGGCTCCTATAAAGGTGGTGAACTTCCCGCTGCTCATTATTCTATTTTTTATGTTCTGGCCGGCGGCTTTAATCTATCTATTCATCTGCGCCCTTCCTAAGCAGATCATAGCGGTTCAAACTAGCGTTCATAATAAACACATTGCGCCAGCCAAAATGCACGCCTCCCGGCAAACGTTGAAACAGCAATCCTCTCTGCATAGCAACTAAACCTTTTAGAAATAAAGGGGAAATAAAGGTACAGACTACGAAACTCTTTGAAAAAGGGAAGGTATTACTGGCAGATTTTTCGACAAATGGGACGGACGACAAGCACGAATAGTCGCGCCAAAGAGTATCGTTGTCTATCCCTGAAACCGTCAGCTCAGGTTCGTATTTTTTGCGTCTTATATTGATCCAGATAATCAATGTTAGGCTTTCTTGAATGTTGCAGAAGATGAAAAACTCTTGTGTTAAAGATGACTTTTCTGTACTGATACCTGATGGTGAAAGTATTTTTGCTATGGGTGTTGTGCGTTGTTTATCTCAGATTCCAGGTATCAGACTGAATATTCTCTCAAATGATCGCTGGGCCCCGATTCGTTTTTCCAGACATCGGACTAATTTCTTTTACCAGATGATAGAAAAGGATGATGAAAAACGATTAGGTGCTATCTGTCAGGCCGTAAGGAAGACCAATACGGATGTTATTTTACCTGTTGATGAGCCGACAATACGCTTACTGTCACTTCATAAGAGCACTCTGGCTCAGTCAGCAGCTATTGCTCCGGTACCGGAGCCAGACATTTTCGAGATAGCTGCGAATAAGTGGTTGTCGGTCGAGTTTCTTAAAAAGAACAATATTCCCTGCCCGCCGACAATCTTATATCAAAGTGAAAAAGAATTCGATCGTATATCAGAATTGCCCTTTCCTGTATTGCTGAAACCGACTGTGGGACACGGAGGACGAGGCATAGAGTTCTTCAATGACGCGTCAGCACTGCTTAAATTTTTAAGAAAAAATATATGTTCGGGAAAATATATTATTCAGTCTTTCATCAGGGGGTACGATATAGACAGCAGCGTGTTATGTCAGGAAGGAAAAATATTGGCATATACAATCCAGAAAGGATTCATTCCAGGATCCCGCCGCTTTGAAGCTCCGGCGGGCATTGATTTCGTTTATGACAAACAAGTATTCGATATCGTCAGACAACTGGTACATACCTTGAAATGGTCAGGTGTCGTACACTTTGATCTCAGGTATGATGAACAAGATAATACGGCGAAAATCGTAGAGATCAATCCGCGTTACTGGACCAGTTTGCTCGGATCTCTGATCGCCGGAGTTAATTTTCCGTATCTTGCATGTCTGGCCGCTTTAAAAGCGGATATTCCGAAAACCGGGTATCAGTTTAAACGGTACGTTTCCAGTAAAGCAAGCATCAGAATACTGACTCAGAACTTTCTGAGAGGGCGCAGAACTGACTTTGGCTTTGATAGCACAAAGATTAAATTCATATTAAAAGATCCTCTTCCTGAAATGAGCGAAGCTTTTTTCTGGGTTTACAGGAAACTATTCCGTAATGTAGGAAGAAAGCCTCACATCACAATGCGCTGAACGCAGGATAGTTTCGCGCTGAGGATGGAGCTAAGAACAGAGAATTTCAGGCCTTGGAGAGTTGAGGTTAGCGGAGGAGGGCGGTTTTGAGGCGGGTCCAGAGGGGCAGGCGTGCTGGCGCTGCAGCGAGATCGCTCTGTATCTGCGGCAGTGCTGCGCGTGCGGCTTCTTCGCCTCGTCTCAAGAGCTCTTCCGCCTTGTCGAAATCATAGGAATTCAGCCCCCGCAAATCTGGCTCGATCGTCACATCGCCATCAGGTGCATTTTGCGCATTGTTACGCATCCCCAGAGCCAGCGACGCAATTAGTATCTGAAACACGTTTTGCAACTTAAGCGGTGCCCGCTGCGGCACGAGCTTTACCGCAATTACATAGTCTGCGCCCAGCTCACGCGCTACATCTACGGGCAGGAAATTTCTAAATCCACCGTCTATCAACACGCGTCCTGCTTTTTCCAATGGACTATACACCCCGGGAATAATGCAACTCGCACGCACGGCCTCTGCTACACTCCCTTCACGAATCACCACACACTCCCCGGTCATCAAGTCCACCGCAGTTGTTGCAAAGGGAATCTTGAGATCAGCGAACGTCTTCTTGCCTATCTTACTCTCCATGAATCGTTGCAGGACTTTGCTACTGAAAAGCCCTTTTCGGGAAATGGTAAGTCCACCGATTTTCCCCCAGCTCATTCGCCGCGTCGCCTTCCACATTTCTGCGAACGAAAAGCCCGCCGCTAAAAACGCACCTGCCATTGCACCTGCGCTCGTGCCTGCTACACAGTGGATCGGGATGTCGTTCTCCTCCAGCACACGAATCACTCCGAGGTGAGCGATCCCCAGCACCGCACCACCACTCAGCGCCAACCCAACCTTTTTCTCGTTAGTGTCTGGAGCGTTCCTCTTCCTCATCACACCTTCTTTGCGAGGGGGACCCTTTGGAAAAAGGGTCACCCCTCGCGCTCCCCTCCTAAACCTTTATTTATGGGCTATTTCATCCGCCTTCGCCAGGCTGCGGCAGATGAAATCGCCTGCCGTTATTTATAGACTAGCGCACAATTTGCAAGAAAATCCCATGCAAGTCAGTATCGTTAACAAAGCCGCAGAGGGATGGGGGCTTTGGGGGAAGGGAAGATGCGGTAGCCTGCCCTTCCCCCAATCCTTTCATGATTGGAAACATGCGAGGGGACCCCTTTGGAAAAAGGGTTGCCCCTCGCGCTCCCCTCCTAAACCTTTACGCACGTTGCGATTTCATCCGCCTTCGCCAGGCTTCGGCGGATGAAATCGCTCAGGCTTACTGTTACGTTTTTGCGGTCTCTTTGCGCCTTTGCGCGAGCTAAGTAAAAATACAAACCAGCTACCGCATGCCTTTTAGTACTTCTTCCCGCACCACGTTCCAGATTTGTTCCTTGAGCTGGGCGAACTCCGCAGACTGACGCACCGCTGCATCGCGCGGTTTGGGCAGTGGGTTAATGAGCAGCTGCTTCAGGCGCCCTGGCCGTGCCGACATGATGGCAATTCGATCTGACAGTATTACCGCCTCTTCGATGTTGTGCGTCACGAACACCACGGTCTTCTTGCTCTCCTTTTGAATCCTGACCAGCTCCTCCTGCATCACCTGGCGCGTCATTGCATCCAGAGCCGCAAATGGTTCGTCCATAAGCAAAATTTCCGGATCATTCGCCAGTACGCGCGCGAGTGCCACACGCTGCCGCATACCACCAGAGAGTTGACTCGGATAGCTGTCCTCGAATCCTTCGAGTCCGACCATTTTAATATAGGTATCCGACACCTTACGTCGCGCGGCGCTCGGGGTGCGCTTCATCTTCAGCCCAAACTCGATATTCTCCCTCACGGTCTTCCAGGGAAAAAGCGCATAGGCTTGAAAAATCATACCACAGCGCGGCTCGACCTTCACGATTTCTTCGTTATGGAGCAACAGCTTGCCCGCCGTAGGCTGAGTAAAACCAGCCAGCATGTTCAGCAGCGTGCTCTTGCCGCATCCCGAGCTCCCCACAATGCACACCAGCTCGCCTTCGTAAATCTCCAGCGAGAAATTCTCTACCGCCTCAACGCACACCGTACGATCATCGAACGTCTTCGAGACGTCTTGAATTGAAAGAATTGTCGTTTGCTCAGCCATCATTTCCTCGAATGTCGAACTGAATCTGCGGTTTAAATCATTGTTGCCGAGTCACGTGCGTTGCCATGGAATCAGGCGCTTCTCTATCGCACCAAAGCCGATGTCAATGGCGAGCACCGTCAGGCTGATCCCCAGCATCCCAACCAGCACCTGCGGCGTGTTGCCCCAGTCCTTAGCATTCCAGATGCGAAAGCCCAGGCCTTCGCTCGCCCCTACCATTTCCGTGCTGATGATACACGTCCAGGCGATAGCAAGCACCACTTTCAGGCCGCTAATGATGCTGGGTAGCGCACCGGGCAGGATCACTTCTTTCATCACCTGCAGCTTTGAGGCGCCAAGATTCTCGGCTGCGCGAATCATTATCGGATCAATTTTGTACGTCGCTTCGATCACATAGATCAATACCGAACAGAACGTACCCATGAACACAATCGAATACTTCTGCGTTTCGCCAATTCCCAGCCAGAGCATTGACAGCGGAATCCACGAAAGCGCAGGCAGAGGCCGGATGATTGAGATTATCGGGTCAAAGACAGCGCGCAAAAAGCGTGACGTGCCGAGCAAAATGCCCAGCGGCACGCCGACCAGCGACGCCAGCGCAAAACCGCCCAGTACGCGTTTGCCGCTGATCAGCACGTCGGCAGTTAATGTGCCGTCTTTCAGGAGCTTGACCGCCTCGGAGAAGATCTTGGATGGCGACGGCAAAAATACCTGGCTGATCCACCCATATGTAGTTAAGAATTCCCAGCCAAGAAAAAACACGCAGATCGAGACAAAGCTTATCAGCGGATATTTTTGCTGCGCAAGAACCCCCTGGACCTCTTTCAATCTGAATCGCCCAAAGGATGGAGTTCCTCGCCTTTCCTTATTCATTTCACGCCTCCGTGGTGATGTTGATAAGCTGCGCGGGCACGCCGCAGCGTGCCCCTACAACCTGATCGCAGTAATAATCCCAACGAAAAGTTATGGAACAGAAGATCATGTTTATTTCTCTGCGTTCATCTGTGGTTTAAATTATTGCTGTAACCACAGGTAAACACAGATAAACACAGATTTGACAGATACAGGTGGGCACGCCGCAGCGTACCCCTACCAGAAGAACGGCCTGCTATCCACACGCTTATTCCTCTGGCAGCAAATCCAGCCTCACCCACTGCCGATAGTCGGGAATCTTTTCGATTTTGCCAAGCCCATCGCGCAGGAATTTACAGATAAAATCCACCTGCGGATACATGCCCTGGTCCGACATAATGCGCTTTTGCTCGCTGGCAGAATTCCACACAAATTTCTTTAAACCCTTAGCAATCAATTCAGGCTCTTGCTTCACATACTTCTCAATCACCTCGGCTGTCTCGTCCGGGTTGGCCTTCACCCATTCCAGCGCGTCAAAATACGCCTTGAGCATCTTCCTGGCCTTCTCCGGCTCCTGATCCGCAAAGCGCTTGCTCAGAATCAGTACGTCCGGCCCTGTCATCGTGCCGAACTTCTCGTATATCTCCGTGTCGGTATCATAACCCAGCACGTGTGCACCCTCAACGCTTTCCAGGAGCTGGGTGAACGTCGGCTCCCAGATAGCTGCGGCGTCAATGTTCTGACTGCTAAAAGCCGGCATCATCTCCGGGCCACGCATATTGATGCGCTTCACGTCTTTGAACATATCAAGCCCATGTTTTTTCAGGATATAATACGCCGTGATATCCACGCTGGAAGCAAATTGCACCGCCAGCTTCTTCCCGCGCAAATCCTCAACACTCTTAATGTACGGCTGCGCAACGATACCTTCAAATCCAGGGGCAATATCCTGATTTCCTACCCAGTAGAACGCGCGATTTCCCTGCGCCATGAAGCTCAACATAGCGATTTCGCCCAGACTGGCAAATTGCGCACTGCCCGTGGTGAGCGCACTCATCCTGTCCGTGCTTGACTGCACGAATTGATACTCCGCCTCAATTCCCTCGCGCTCGAAGTAGCCCTTTTCGATCGCAACCCAGGCCGGCGCGTGGCCGTACCACGCCGAGCCAACAATGATGACACCTGCCTCCTTCTTCTGACAGGCAGAAAAAAGAACAACCATGCCCAACAGAAAACCCAGTGCTGTTCGCATCTCATCTCTCCTTTATGATGGATAGGTAAAAACACCCGGGGTGACAGTTATGCGGAGGGATTTTAATACTGCGGTGCCAATACGTGCAACCAAAAACTTCTCATCAGATCAAATGCAGGGAGGTTTAGATTCTGTAGGGGTTTGATTAATCAAACGCCTGCTTTTCTTTGCGGCTCTGCGTGAAAGATAATTTTTTTGATCTCGCGCCAAGACGCAAAGAACGCTAAGAGAATACTACAAGCTGCGCAATCTTAAATCATGCTTTTCTTTGCGGCTCTACGCCTTTGCGTGAGCTATACTGAGAAATCAGAATAGCCAAAAGCAGAGCGAATATATGTGATTAGGTTGGGGAGCTAAATAGCCTTGAGCTTCTTGAGTAACCCTACAAGACCTTTTGAACCGAAAAACAAAAACAATCCAATCCCCAATTGAAATGCCAACGCAATAATGGACGCCCATATTTCTAATGTCATTTGATGCGTCCATTGTTGCGATAGCAGAGGTGCGATACGGACAAGTTTGGGTAAAGCACCCACCACAATCAGGATCCCCGCTGTCGAATAGGCTATTTCCTGCAGTGCGCTCTTATCGAGAGGCCTATCAACAGCTGGAGCCTCTTCTTTCCCAGACAATTTTGCAGCAATTGGCTCGGCCCATTTTATGAGACAATACGCGCCCCCTATATAAAGTAATAAGAGAAGCAATCCTCCCAGCGTATACCACTCTCCCTGGTTGCCCTTCGTGAAAATGCCAATGAAGAAATAGCCTATTGCCTGCAACAATTCAATCGAACGCACCAATAAATAGATGCCGAATAGCTTTAATGCCACCGCGAAGATTTCTCTCTTTGTCATCGCCTCACACCCCCTTCAATTTGATATAATACTCTGGCATTGCCGGCCCTCTTGTTTTTCAAGAGCGATCATCGCCTTCTTGGTACTGCTTTTTCTGCCATTCCCCGAAATTCCCCATCCTTACAAATTTCCATCACTTGGAGCACGCTGTTGTACAAATCACGAAAGTATCTTACTTGCTCGCGCCTGCTCAAAGTGGATAGCTTGTTCAATAGAGCATAAGTTATGCCAGCGGCCTCGCCAGATGCAAGCGTTGCCCCCACCATTGCCGC
>JAUWMI010000038.1:0-15000 GCA_030613245.1 Candidatus Sumerlaeota bacterium | reverse complement strand
AAGGATCTAAAGACCCTCATGCATCAACGTAATCATGCCGTGCATACGTTCGGCACGGCTCCACACGATGAGTATTTTCAAGCTAAACAGGGCAGGCTGACTCAACTAACCTGGTACCGACCTGGGACGATTATGAGGGTCAAATATGAAGGCCCTCATGGATCTCCCTAGAAAGGAGGTGATCCAGCCGCACCTTCCGATACGGCTACCTTGTTACGACTTCACCCCAATTACCAGCCATACCTTCGGCGCCTTCCTTCCGCCGAAGCGGATTGGTACAGCGACTTCTGGTACAGCTAACTTTCGTGGTGTGACGGGCGGTGTGTACAAGGCCCGGGAACGTATTCACCGCGGCATGCTGATCCGCGATTACTAGCGATTCCATCTTCATGAGGTCGAATTGCAGACCTCAATCTGAACTGGGGCCGGCTTTTAGAGATTAGCTCCACCTTACGGTCTCGCGACTCGTTGTACCGGTCATTGTAGCACTTGTGTAGCCCAGGACGTAAGGGCCATGAGGACTTGACGTCATCCCCACCTTCCTCCCCGTTATCCGGGGCGGTCTCCTTAGAGTCCCCGCCATTCCGCGCTGGCAACTAAGGATAAGGGTTGCGCTCGTTGCGGGACTTAACCCAACATCTCACGACACGAGCTGACGACAGCCATGCAGCACCTCTACAGGCCGCCCGAAAGCAGTCCCTCTTTCGAGGGGTTTTGCCTGCAGTTCAAGCCCTGGTAAGGTTCTTCGCGTTGCGTCGAATTAAACCACATGCTCCACCGCTTGTGCGGGCCCCCGTCAATTCCTTTGAGTTTCAACCTTGCGATCGTACTCCCCAGGCGGGACACTTAATGCGTTTGCTACGGCACGGAAGGGGTCGATACCTCCCACACCTAGTGTCCACCGTTTACGGCCAGGACTACCGGGGTATCTAATCCCGTTCGCTCCCCTGGCTTTCGCGCCTCAGCGTCAGTTGCGAGCCAGTGAGCCGCCTTCGCCACCGGTGTTCTTCCTGATATCTACGCATTCCACCGCTACACCAGGAATTCCACTCACCTCTCTCGCACTCAAGATGGGCAGTTTCTAGTGCACTCTTCCCGTTGAGCGGCGAAGTTTTCACACCAGACTTACCCACCCGCCTACGCGCCCTTTACGCCCAGTAATTCCGCACAACGCTTGCCCCCTCCGTATTACCGCGGCTGCTGGCACGGAGTTAGCCGGGGCTTCCTTTGGAAGTACCGTCTCCCGCCAGAGGCTTATCACCTCCGGCGTATTCTTCCTCCCTGACAGTGGTTTACACCCCGAGGGGATTCATCCCACACGCGGCGTCGCTCGGTCAGGGTTTCCCCCATTGCCGAAGCCTCTAGACTGCTGCCTCCCGTAGGAGTCTGGGCCGTATCTCAGTCCCAGTGTGGCTGACCATCCTCTAAGACCAGCTACCCATCGTCGCCTTGGTAGGCTTTTACCCTACCAACTAGCTAATGGGGGGCGGGCTTATCTCAAAGCGACAGCTCTATCTAAAAATAAGAGCCACCTTCAGTCTTGGTATCCGGAGATCCCAAAACCACATGCGGTATTAATCCCGGTTTCCCGGGGGTATCCCCCACTTTGAGGTAAATTACCCACCTTGTACTCACCAGTTCGCCGCTTTACTAAGTTTCCCTTTGAGAAGCGAACTCCTCAAAGTTCCACCGTTCTCGCTCGACTTGCATGCCTAATCCACGCCGCCAGCGTTCGTTCTGAGCCAGGATCAAACTCTCCGTTAGGAAATTCTTTCAAACAGTGAGTTTGAAATTACATTGGATCATACAGGGAACCACGCTAGACAAGTCAATACCTGCCATCTGTTTAGCTTTTCAAAGAGCAAAAATTCAAGACCTACAATATCCTTCAATCCATTAGTCAAATACTACTGTTAATGAAATGCCCCTTCCGTGTCAAGACCTTTTTATCAAAATAAGGCGCATTATCGTGCTTATCTTAATCCTGGCCGATACGGGTGACCATGGCTCTCAAGCGCATAGACGTCCCATCCGTGTCGGAGACTGATTCTGCTTGCCTTAGTCATAGGCGTTAAGCGCCACCGGTCTTCGAACGCTAAAACCAATGTATTTTCTAATATAGCTGAGTAGTGGTTGTAGAGGCTTTTCGTAATTTTTCCCGAGGGATAATACCATTGATCAGTAATCCAAAATCAAATTGCAGCATTACCTGCGCAGGTGAGAACGCCCTACACTTTCTGTAACTGGTTTTCTAAATAAAAGCGGCAGATATAAACTGACACGCACTCCTTCCTGCCCGCTGCTATCTATTTAACTACATACGGGGCAGGTCATCAATTCATTCATACTTGATAAATGAAGTTATTTTCTCGGCTCGCAGTTTCTTCAGCCTACCATTCAGAACAGCTTTTTCCTGTGCGTTAATTTCAGTCGCACAAACGCGGTAATATTCGTCAACGAGCGCCTCGCATTCCTTCACCTTAACAATATCTTTCTGGGCCAGCTGCATATAAACGCCAATAGAATGTTTATACATAGCTTTTCTGTAGCGTCCTTTGTAGCTATCGAGTACGTGGCGACATTCCTTTGGAAGCCTTTTCAACAGCTCAGAATTGTCCCCGGAATCCTGAAAATACTGTGACAAAACGATTGGCGTATGACCTGCGTCTGGAAATTCGCTTATCAAAACATCGAGAAACTGCCTCGATGTCGTGGTAGAACCGTCGCGCCAGGCTTGCACCGAAAGTCTTAGCGCGCACGCTCCCCCATATTCCTGAGCCGTAGCAGCGTCGTCTTTTGCATCCCATTCCTTTCTTTTTTGTTGGATTATTTTCAGCGCCTCGGAATAAAACTGCTTCTCCTTTTCCTTATTCATCAGAGAGCTGTAAACCTGTCCGATATTAAACAAAGAAACTGCATAATATATATTGTCGGGATTCCTTTCAGCAAAGTTTTCAAAACTCTCGATAACTTCTCCAAGCGCTTCGGAATTTCCTCCCGCCTGGCTCCATTCCTCGCAGATTGACTCGTATTCGGCCCGCAATTTAGGGTCCGTAAAGTATCCCGAATCCGCACCTGCTTGAGCAATAAACAGAAAACAAAAAAGTATCAATACGGTAATAGAAACATGCCGAGTCTTCATGTTTGATCTACCTCCATTTTGAAATCCATTGGCTTCAATCAAAAACACTCCCAGTCAGAAAGGGCATTTCATCCTCACCATACAACATAGTCATTCCGGCGCAACACACGACCGCGCCGATAGATTTGGATGGACTTGCAACTCATAGCATAGCTGCGATGTATACGTTGCGTTAGTTGGAACATAATACGAGGTTTTCCTGTCATGGGTAAATGGATTAGGGTAAATTGCCTACCTTCTACTCAACCGTTCTCGCTCGACTTGCATGCCTAATCCACGCCGCCAGCGTCCGTTCTGAGCCAGGATCAAACTCTCCGTTAGGAAATTTTTTCAAACAGTAACTTTGAAATCGCGTTGGATCATACAGGGAACCACGTCAGACAAGCTAATGCCTGCCATCTGTTTAGCTTTTCAAAGAGCAAGAATTCAAGACCTACACTATCCTTCAATCCATTACTCAAATACTATTATCACTGAAATGTCCCTTGCGTATCAAGACCTTTTTATCAAAATAAGGTACATTATCCTGTTTGCATTAAATCCAGCCCATGCGGCTGACTATGGCTCTCAAGCGCGTAGACGCCCATCCATGCCGGAGACTGATTCTGCTTGCCTTAGACATAGGCGTTAAAGAGAGATAAGCTTTGAACCTTAAAGGCAATTTGCTTTCGGTTGCCTTTTACCTCTGCTGCTGCCGGGGCTGGCATCAACTCGCTTCAGGCACACGCATTCTTGCGAACCTTGTGTCGCTTATTCACTGGTATTTAATCCGTAATTCAGAGCAAAAAACGTAGTGTTGATTCTTTCGCCGTGACCGTAGTGTCGTAATGGTTAAAAAGAATAAAAAAACCACGATGGTGTGACGAGCATGCACCTTAGGCGCATGAAGAATTCAGCAGTGCATTTCGTAGGTCTTTCTCCAAAGAAAAAGGCTGGGTACCCAAAAGCACCTTGCGATAGTAGTGAAATAGCGACGAAAACAGTTGAAAATCCCATCGGCCCCAAATATAGACATAACCAGTACTATTATGCTGTGCCCTGCAATGGAGTAAAAAGTGGACACTTCTCTTGGAAACACTGGCGCGACCATGGACTTGCGCAAACTACTCCTTCACATAAAATCGCTCGTCTGGTGTCTGAACAAAGCTCAGCAGCACTATAATCTCGCTCTCATCACTGCCTCGCTGGAAAATGGGAGAGTCATTGAAGCATTGCGAGACACCAACCTTGGCGACAATCTCGCCTACCTACTCGGCACGTTGGCCGACCGCCGGGACATCCAGACGCTTATCGGATGCCTGCAGCGTGTGCCTGCCAGTACATCCGCGCGTCAAATTGACGATATGCACTACGAAGTTGGCCACTACCTCCAGACTCTGGAAGACATTAACAACGTGCCCAGTGGTAGCTACGGCATTATTTCCTTCCTGGGAGGCAAGCTAAAAGGGCTCTTCTATGTGGAGAACAAAGGGCTGGTGGAAACAGTGATTTCCACGTCAAATGTGAAGGTTATTTACGGAACCAGAATTTATTGACGCCTGCCAATAGGTTTTCGGTTGCTCCTGGGAAACGGCCTACCTTTATTGCGGCATGCGCTGGCCTAAACAATAAAAATTACAAAGTCACACCACCGGCCTCACTAGCGGCTTTACTCGCGGGGTGGCACTTTTGCGTCCTCTATGGCAAAACTGAACGTCACCGACTGGACAATATCCTTGAGATGAGAGCTAAAGACATCAGCAATTTCTGGATCAAATGCCTGGCCACAATCGTCTTTCAGCACCCTGATCGCCTCGGTGGAGCTTATGGGAACCCGGTATGGCCGAAGCGAGGTCATCGCATCATATGCGTCCGCCACTTTTAAAATACGTGCACCAACCGGGATTCCTTTACCTCTCAGGCCGCGCGGATAGCCGGGGTATATGCCGCTGGTCTTGCCGTCGAAGCGCTCGTGATGGTGAAGCACTACCTCCCGAATATCTCCTAAATAGTCGAGATTTCGTAACAGGTCGCTTCCCACCACAGGGTGAGTTTTAATGATGCGATACTCGTCATCGGTCATTGGTGCAGGTTTATTAAGCAGCCGCGTATTGATAGAGATTTTCCCGATATCGTGCAACAATGCTGCTACAGCCACGGTTTGCATGAATGAGCGTTCGAGCCCCAGGAGCTGGCAAATTTTCACCACATAATTCATGACCCGCCGCGAATGATCGTAAAAATAGGGCTCCTTGTCGTAGAGGACTTTCAACACGCTGGCAAGAAAATGATCCCATTGTTCGAGAGCTTCCAGATTGCTTTGAGTCAGCACGGCCAGCAGATCCTGCTGCTCTTTATCTTCCTTTCCCACGTACATGGCCTTATCCGCATCAACCAGAATACTATCCACATTGAATGCATGTGCCACCTTCAGGCCAATGGTGAGAGTGAACTTGCGGCTCACCTCTGGCTGGAACTGGTTGCGCAAGACAATGGCCTTTTCAATTCGTTCCTGAACCAGTCGCGCCTGCTCCTCGCTGGTATTGGGCATTAGCACCACAAACTCGTCGCCCCCATAGCGCGCCACGATGTCGGTATCGCGTATAATTTCCGTGAGCAACCGTGCCACGTCTTTAAGGATTTCATCCCCGGCAGGGTGGCCATACAAATCGTTAGTTCGTTTGAAATCCCGAATGTCAATCATGAGTAGGCTCAATGGCTCATGGTATCGCTTGACGCGAGGCACTTCGCGCTTTAATGCCTTGTCAAAGTAATAGCGATTGAACACTTCGGTCAGCCCATCTGTCTCTGCCAGTTGCTCGATCTCTTGATAAAGACGGGCATTCTCGATCGCCAATGAAGCCTGAGCCGCAAAAATTTCCAGAGTCTTCAACCGATGCGGCGTCACCTGCCCACGATTTGTCTTGTGATCCGCGGCCAAAACCCCCACTGCTACGCCTTTAGACTTTAAGGGAAGATATACGGCCTGCCAGACGTCATGGCGCTCGCGGATAACCATGGGAATTCGTTCGTCGTTCCGCACATCTTTTATTAATTGTGTTTTGCAAGTTCGCACAACTTCTGCAAGCACTTCTGTTGAACTTGCCACCGGATAGTTAATCAGACGATAAGTGTCTTCATGGCCTTTGGTCATTGTTCCCTGGAGGGTGCCCGTGGCTGTATCCACCAGGGCAATAACAGCGCGGCTGAATCCTAACTTCTGCGTGACAGCGTCGAGAATTGCCTCCAGCACACCCTCAAGTTTCTTATGCGATTGCAGCAAGGCAGAAATCTGAAGAATTATTGACTGCTCCTCGAGCTCCTGTCTGGTCAATTCGTAGCGATGACATTTATCCAGTGCCTCCCCCGCTAGCTCGCCCACAGTCTCCAGCTCTGCCTGAAGCACACCAAGATCACCTTCCCACCCTGCGCTCAAACTGATCTGAAGCACTCCTGCGGTCTGGTTATTCTGCCGAATGGGAACGAGCAGCAAGAAAGCAGGCACATGCGCAGGCGCCTGAATCCGATGCGTCTGAAAAAATTGGCCCGCGTCATGCTTCTCAAGAATCAGCGTTTTCTGGCACCCCAATCCGTAGCTGGCCAAATCGTTTGCGCGTTTAGACTTGCTCGTGTAGTATGAAAATGTCTGCGCCGACCGGGGAAACAGAAAATAGAATTCCTCGTCCTCAGCATCGATAATTGCAATCCTAAGATCCTCGAATCCCTGGCCCACAAGGTCGCGGATATGCTGATCAAGTGTCTGCACGAGTTCCTGATAAGCCAAGCACCCGCTAATAGCCTCGCGAAATGCTGCAGCTCTCTCTGGTACATTACTCATCAGAGTACCTACAGTTTGCTCAGAAAATCGCCCTGTCCCACAAGCCTTTACACTATATAGTATATTACCAGATCCCAAAAACAACAATGAAACTCGCTGTGTGCCTTGCTACATCCCCTGTTCTTCAACATGCCTGCAGCGCACTTTCCTGAACTCTTCTCACGTCACAAACCGCTCCAAAACACGCCGCGCAATCTCGAGGTAGATGATCAGCCCGGCCACATCCACAGTCGTACTAATAAACGGTGCCGACATCAATGCCGGATCAAGCCGCAACATCTTGAGAACAAAAGGCATCACTGTCCCTGCCAGGTTCGACACGGTGACGACCACTCCCAGGCCCAGGCCAATGGTAAGCGCAATTAAGATAGCCGGCACTTGCTCCCCCGGATCAATAAGAAGCCCGACCATCACGAAGAGAACAGAACTCAGAACAAAGCTGAGGGCCAGGCCTACGAAAATTTCGCGCCGGACCACTCGCAAGACATCACCCAACCGGAGGTCGCCTGTTGCCAGAGCGCGAATGACCATCGTTGATGCCTGCGTTCCGGTATTACCCCCTGTTGCTATTAAGGCCGGCAGGAAGAAAAGCAACGGCAGAACGGTCAGTATCTCGACGGAATAGTGCTTGAGCACTATCGCCGCAAGTAGTTCAATAAACAGCAACGGAAGCAGCCAGATCAAGCGCCGCTGCACCATGCCTGTCCAGTTTACTTCCAGGTAGGCATGCTCGGTCGGCACCACCGCTGCTAACATGTGAATGTCCTCGGTAGCCTCAACATCCATGACGTCCATTAAGTCATCAACGGTAATAATGCCAACCAGCTTGTCATCCCGGCCAACGACCGGCAGGGCAAGCAGGTCATATTTCCTAAGCAGATTTGCCGCCTCTTCCTGATCTATCGTTGTGCGGACGCTGACAAAATTCTTGAACATCAGCTCCTCGATGCGAGTTGCCGGATCCGTCAGCACCAGATCTTTCAGCGAAACAATTCCAAGGAGTCTCCGATCCTTGTCTATCACGTAGCAATAATACACAGTCTCCTTTTCGAGCCCCACTTTGCGGATATGCGCCAGTGCCTCGCCCGCTGTCATAATCACCCGTAAGTCAATGAAGTCATTGGTCATCAACCGCCCAACAGATTCCTCTGGATAGCCGAGCATTGTGGTAGCAAGCTTGCGCTCCTCTGGCGAAAGCAGAGCCAACAGCTGATGCGTGACCTCAGCGGGTAATTCCTCTAACAGTTGGGTCCGATCATCGGGTGACATCTCTTCAAGCAGCTCCCGGCAGGTATCCTTACCAAGAGACGAGAGAAGCGCCGTTTGCTCCGCCACCGATAAAAACTCAAACACGTCGGCCGCTTGTTCTGTGGGCAAGAGACGAAAAATCAGGCTCCGCTCCTTCTCTTCGAGATCTTGAACAAGATCGGCCAACTCAATGGCAGGAATCTCAGATAGTGCCTCTTTCAAGGTGCGGTATTCCTTTTTTTCGATCGCTTCTTGAATTGTGGGCAGCAACAATTTGCCTAGCATGCTCTCCACCTTCTTCCCATAAACCAGATGTTTCCATTCTTGCGAAAATTCCGCTGTTTATAAATCAATACACAGGTCTGATGCAAGTGAAAAAAAGCCCGCGTCCTATTGCAGCAGCATGAAGTGACACCCTGTGAGCTTGTAGCGGCGTATTGATGAACTTTAAATTCTTGTTTCGGTAATACGGATGGATGCCTCTTATGTACTACTATTTACTGAGATTTAGAACTTTTTGAATGCTTCGAGCCGTAAGAACTACTGGTAGCCTTAGCCAAGGTCGTCGAGGCGATTTACCCGCCTTCGGCGCGGTGAATTTCGTTCGCTTTAACCCCTGAATACAAACTGAACGAAATTCCCATAGCTCTCGATTTTCACCTGTGACGCCTTCGCCACATTGCTCTAAGGGGAATCTGGCCTTTTCGTTTTAGTCCGCCTCGGCGGCCTCAACTAAAGGCATCGTGGATAATTCGTGTATTTTAGCGCCCTTCATAGTACTCTTGAAGCCTCGTCCCCCGCCTGGGCCATTTCGAAAAAGTTCTAAAGCCCAGTATTATTTAGAGAACATGCGATAGAATGTACGATAAATCGCACCGCTACAAACTCCGATTACGGAAACAATTATTGAGAATCCATCAATACACCCTTACAACTACCCTCAGCGATTCCGTTTGCACTCCACCGATAAACAAAGGCACTGAGACAATATCCTCAGCGCCTTATGCTGTGCCCTGTCAACGCTACCCTTGAACCGTAGAATTTAGGAAGCGGCTTTGCGCGTCGGCTGCCCAGCTCCTCTGGCCTTCGTCTTTGCCGTCGCCTCCTTCCAGTACGGCGAGATGGCACGCAATTTTGCAATAATCTCCGGCACTACCCGGATGACCGTGTCAATTTCCTTTTCCGTATTGTAAACCGAGAGGCTGAATCGAATTGACCCGTGTGCAAAGGTAAACGGAATCCCCATGGCGCGCAGCACGTGTGACGGCTCCAGAGAGCCGGACGTACATGCAGACCCTGAGGCCGCAGCGATCTCATGGCTGTCCAGCAAGAGCAAAATCGCCTCGCCCTCTACGTACTCAAAGCTGACGTTGGTGGTGTTGGGCAGGCGATGCGCCTTGTGTCCGTTCAGCCTAACATTTGGGACTGAGGTAAGCAGGGCTTTCTCAAGCCTGTCTCTGAGCGCCTTAACCCGTGTATTCTCGTCGTTGATATGCGCCTCAGCCAATTCACACGCTTTGCCCAGCCCAATAATCCCTCCGGAGTTTTCCGTTCCACCCCGGCGTCCACGTTCCTGGTGTCCGCCAATCATAAACGGCTTGAACCGCGTTCCCTTGCGAACGTACAGTGCCCCCACGCCCTTGGGGCCATGGAGCTTATGGCCTGAGAGCGAGAGCAGATCAATTGAACTCGTCGCCAAATTTAATGGAATCTTCCCTACCGCCTGAACTGCATCTACGTGAAACATAGAGCCTTTTTCTTTCACAACTTGTCCGATCTCTTCGATCGGAAAGATCACTCCCGTCTCATTGTTCGCGTACATAACTGACACGATCGCCGTATTCTCGGTTATCGCCGCACGCAGCTCATCCAGGCTTAGCATCCCTTCGCTATCCACGGGCAGCTCGGTAACCTGGTAACCGCTGCGAGACAAATGCCGACAAAGATTCAGCACTGCAGGGTGCTCGACCTTTGTAGTCACAATATGTCTTCTATGCGGATACGATTCCAGAGTACCATGGATCGCCGCATTATCCGACTCCGTGCCACAGCTCATGATTACGATCTCCGTAATATCGGAGATGCCGAGCAGGCTGACGATGCGCTCCTTTGCTCGCACGATCTCCTTCTCAACCTGGCCGCCAAACGTATGCATACTTGCTGGATTGCCATAGTATTGACAGAAATAGGGCAGCATGGCCTCCAGGACTTCGTCCGCCACGCGTGTGGTGGCATTATTATCCAGATAAATCACACTCATTGCGACACCACCTCCACGTGCAGCCCATCTGAGACAAACTCGCGCAACTTCTGCTCCACGTAGCCCTTTAGCGTCACTGGCGACGCCGGGCATTCCGCGCATGCCCCGCGTAGGGCCACGAGCACTTTGTCGCCCTCTACGTCAATCAGCTCGATGTCGCCACCATCCGCACGTAATGCCGGCCGAATCTCACGTTCCACAGTATCCTGAATCAGGGCAATTTTCTGAATATTCGTGAGCTGCTTCGGCTTCTCTGGTCGTTCGCACCGCTCAGCAGCCTTGACCTTCCACACGTCATCAATAATGTCCTCAATTTCACTATGACAAGCGCCGCACCCGCCTCCAGCCTTGCAATAATGCGTCACCTGCTCGACCGTCTTCAGGTTATTCTCTTGCACAACCCGCCGGATCTTATTCTCCGTAACCCCAAAGCAGCGGCAGATCAGCTTGCTGTGATCTTCCTCTTCAGGGGTTTTGCGCGTATGGCCCCGATAATTTGCCAGCGCTGCCTCAAGCGCATCGCGTCCCATCACCGAGCAATGAATCTTCTCCTCCGGCAACCCGCCAAGTGCCTCAGCGATGTCCTTGTTTGTAATCTTCGCCACCTCGTCAACATGCTTCCCGATAATCATCTCGGTTAAGATCGAGGCCGAGGCGATGGCACTCCCGCAGCCAAATGTCTTGAATTTGGCATCCCGAATGATCCCCTCGTCGTCAACCTTGAGCTGGATCTTGAGCATATCGCCGCACGCGATAGACCCTACTTCCGCCTCCGCGTTCGGATTCTCAATCACCCCAACGTTGCGCGGGTGCATAAAATGGTCAATGACTTTGTCGGAATAGTTCCACATACGACCTTCCTCACAGACGAAAAAAAATGGTGGATAAGCGTCCTTGTTCCCTGAATAATTGCGAATTTCTTTTTACCCTATGGGCAAAAGAAATTCAAGTATTCTTGGCCTAACAGCCTAAAATATATTTAATATGTCGCGTCGATCCCAGGCTGTAATGCGGATTACAAACCGTGCTTGCAAATCACCATTGCACATGCGGAACGCCGGCGAGCAATGAAAGGGCCCGCTGCGCAGCAAACCTCCGTTTGTGCCGCTACTCTTGTGTGGGAGACGAATCTGCTGGCCCGGGCTTTTCCTCTTCCTTGGTCTCAGGGGGCGCCTTGGGGATCGGCAGCTCAACTTCAGGCGGGCCGAGTCCTTCCAACCCTTCCCCCTCTCGGGTGCGTGTCTGGCGCAATTTGAATAAGAAAACCACCAGGATAATAATAACCAGAATAAGAGCCAGCTGGACGCCAAAAGGCCAGCCCCGTGGCGCTTTTGCTATTAACTCCTTCTCGGTTTTCACCTGCTCCAACGAGGCTCTCAACCCTTCCTCCAGAGCCTTGAGATTGCTCAGGGACACATCCAGCCTCTCCACATGCGTATTCACGTCCCGTTTTAAATCATTCAATGAGGTCTCAAAATTCTTAATCTCCGTAGTCAGGCCGTTCACCCGCGTTTCCAGCGTTGCCATCTTCTCCTCCAGCTCCTCGCTGGATGGCGTTTTGGCTTGCTCACACCCCACCATGACCATGACAATCGCCAGCATGGTTAGCATACTGAAGATTCTCTGTCTCATATACCTTTCCCTCCTTTTTTGGAATTGATCCTGTTCATACACGGGGAGAATAAGCCAGCACCCCTTTGATTGTCAAGCCCTTAAATGTGCTGTCCTATGCTCGTCGCGGCATCCCGGCTCTCGTGCGCGCCATGCCATAAAACTGTTGACATCCTCGGCAGGCTTCCGTATCGTTTCCCACTGTCTATTGCTCATGAAGAAGCGATAATGCTGATTCTGGTTATTTATTGATTCCGTTCCTGCTGAACAGCTCCAATGGGCCCACAGAATATCAAAAAGTTTTTCAGAAGTCGCCGCCTCTTCTCTTTTGGCTCACTAATTTGTCTATGCATCGCTCTGGCTATCTGGCTGGTCGTCAACCGCAACAACCTGCGTGAGCTCTTCACTGCTTATCAAATGCGCAACAAAGAAATATCTGAAGTTCGCGTGCTGGAAAAGTCTACGCTAAAGATGGAGGAAGATAAGCAGTATTTGATCAAGGGTGAATTTGAAAACGAGAAGGTCATCCGCGAACGCTACCGTATGGCCAAGCCAGGCGAACGATTAATTATTCTAAGAGAAGAGCAAAAGAAACCCAGGTAAACAGCCCCTCCCTCCAACGATCAACTCAGCGCCGTGTACTCACACCTACGTAAATATGCGTGACCTTTGTGTAAGAAGTGCAGAAGGTGAGAGTAATTATTTGAATTTTACCGGGCCGTAGGGTGTCTGAATAGAGCCGGAAGGAGTGATCATCGCGTCGCTTAGCTTCCCACCCCGAATCAGCCTCAACAGAGAACTTGCCACAGGCATTTCCCCGACAAGAGCCAGCCGACTGGTCTCTCCGCTACCCACCATTCCACCGGTAGATGCAGTTAGACCCCCGATTTCCTCGCCCCCTACCTTAAGCACATATCCCAGACCCTGAACACCCAGATCAAAAACATTTGGATTGTTTACGTCAGCATCCACTGCAATCTTCGCCCTGGTGAGAGACACCTCTGACAGGCTGGCCTTAATATTGGAAAACGCCGGCGGCCTGAGAACCGGAAATTTGCCGCTATGAGAGAGGGGAAGCTCAAAAGACTTCCCAAGAGCTGAAAACATCAGAGCGCCGTTAAGAGTATAGTCAACCTCCTTGGCATCAGAAAGCCCCTGGAACGTCCGCCAGAGATCCTTGTACGAAAGTTGTACCGGCAGTGTTAGCGTTCCAACCTTCGCCGCTGGCAAGTCAACCCCTGACTCAGCGTCGCCCTTAAAAAATTCATTTCCCTGAATATCGAGTCCATATCGAAAGCGTGGTGCACGAATCGGAATCGGATAGGGATTATTCACATCAACATCAAAAGCCAGACTAATCGCATCGAAATCGATCCCTGTAATCTTTGGACGAACAGACAGAATCTCCGGCTGACGAATATTCTCCAATAAGGAACATCCACTAATCACAATGCTTAACAGGACAATAATAGCGCTAGTATATAGCTTTAACCGCCTCATAATACCATGTCTCCTTCCTTTCTCTACGTAAAAAAGCCCTGGTTTTTAGGAATGCAAAAAACCATACACATTGCCAGGCTACATGTCAATAACCGAACCACTAACCTGAAACTTGATTAAGGTTAAGATTCCTTTGAGATTCTTGCTTCATTTGAATCGTATTCGTCACATTCATAGCTGAGAAGGGGAAATTCGGGAAATTCGAGGACAGCAAGTCGAAGGCCACCACCAGATTAGCTCCTGCCAAAACATCTGGAAGCAGCAGATAAACATCGTAAGGCGTCGTAGTTGGCCCTTTCTCTGCTTGGCTCTTCAGGTTGTCATTTACCTGGCCTCCCTGAGAGTGATCCTCCTCATCTCTGGGAGTGGGCTAGGTTCGGCTCACCAAATAACGGCTGTTAAACAACTAATAACGCTTTATGCCTATACTTATTTGTGTCCAAATTTCGCTGACGGGGAACAGTTCAGGAACGTGTGTAAGCTGGCTTCATCACTCGCCCTCAAGCCTCCAATGCAGCCCATCATCGCACCAGGGTACGCCGTGGAGGCTGACAGAAAAATAGTCATTGACACAACCATTCACAGGTGCTTATAGGAGAAGTATAAACTTCCATTTTATCAAAAACAGGAAAGGACGGATACAATGAAAAGGAATCGTTGGAATCTCGAACAGAAGGGAGATAAAAAATGAAAACGAAAAGGCTCGTCACAATTCTAGTGGTTTTAGGTTCTTTCATGGCTGTCGCAGGGACAAGTTCTGCGAATGTCATTTCTTTCAGTGGCAATGTCAGCTTTGATCACGACCAGGTCGTTGAAGTTCAATCCGTCTACGACTGTCCAGCTAGTCTGACCTATACTTTTCTGTCGGATACCGTGTCACTTCAGCAATTTGACCCTAGCCTAGGCATACTTAACTCCGTTGAGCTGATAGTGGAATCAGACATCGATGTGGAAACACATTATTACTATAATTATAATTCAGCATATGCATCCCAGTGGTGGTACAGCAATATGATTGGCAGTGTAAACGGGCTCCAGGCGACATTTTCCCAAGCTCATAATAACCACACTATAGGCCAAGGCTATCACGACCATGTTTTCACTATCGACGGTACCGGTACGACATCAGAATCCGCATCGTCTGGCCTGGCCGGTTTCATCGGTACAGGTATGGTTGATGTGGAAATAACCGGAGACGATAAGCTTTGCGCTTGGTGGAATCCTTATAGGCACATCGACACGGACACTTATGGGACAGTTACAGCAACACTCACCTATAATTATACACTACGCAATGTCATTTCTTTCAGTGGCAATGTCAGCTTTGATCACGACCAGGCCGTTGAAGTTCAAAGCGTCTACGACTGTCCACAAAGTCTGACCTATACTTTTCTGTCGGATACCGTGTCACTTTCGCAATTT
>JAUWMI010000031.1 GCA_030613245.1 Candidatus Sumerlaeota bacterium | reverse complement strand
TCTTAATGCATTTCATAAAGGGCCATTAAAGCCTCACCCCACCTGAAGGTTCACCTTGAAAGGTGGGTGCAAAGTAGAGACCGTCTCAAGGCGGCCTACAATAAGGGTATCGTGCAAAATTCGTGTATCTTAATGCCCTTCATATAGCGCCATTAAAGCCTCACCGCACTCAAGTCACTTGGAAAAAGTTCTAAAGTCCAGAAGCTTTCAACTGTACTGTTATCTATACAAATCTCAATAGGAGAGGGAAGTAGTAGAATGAAATTTTAATGCGCCCAAGGCGCATAAACCACCACGGCACAACGTACACGCCTTGTAGGGGCGTTTAATTAAACGCCCCTACATTCAAAACGGGGGAAAGATAAAAAAAAGAGGAGAAAGACACATTGTCTTTCTCCTCAGAGTATTTTCGCCATACTATGATTCACAGAGATTGGACGTCTGCCCGCAGGGTCGTGTAAAATCCACTCTGCGGGTTAGATCTGTCCGGTTCTGAGGCACAGCTGGCGTTATCGTGCAAATTCAATTACTCGGGTTTCGCGCAGAACCGTGACTTTAATCTGGCCGGGATATTCCAGTTCGCTTTCGATGCGTTTGGTGACATCGCGGGCGAGTTTGGCGCACTCGTTATCATTGAGCTGGTTTGGCTCGACGATAATACGAATTTCGCGGCCGGCCTGGATGGCGTAAGATTTCTCGACGCCCTCAAAGGAGCTAGCTATTTGCTCCAGTTTTTCGAGCCGTTTGACATACGACTCGAGGGTTTCTCTACGGGCGCCTGGGCGTGCGGCTGAGATCGCGTCAGCAGCCTGCACGAGAACGGCGATTATTGTCCTGAATTCCTCCTCTCCATGATGAGCGGCAATGGCATGGACTATAGCAGGAGATTCGTTAAATTTCTTGGCAATTTCTGCACCTATCAATGCATGGGTGCCTTCCATCTCATAGCTCACGGCTTTTCCAACATCGTGCAAAAGTCCAGCGCGTTTTGCCATTTGGGCATCAACGCTCAGCTCCGAGGCCATCGCCTCACACAGATGCGCAACCTCAACAGAGTGAATCATCACGTTCTGGCCGTAGCTGGTGCGGTATTTCAGTCGGCCTAGCAGCTTGATTAACTCAGCGTGCAGCTCATGGATGCCTAGGTCAAATGCGCTCTGTTCGCCGCTTTCCCGCACAGCGTCTTCTACCTGCTTCTCGGCCTTGGTGACCACCTCTTCAATACGTGCGGGGTGAATGCGACCATCGGAGATGAGTCTTTCCAGTGCGAGGCGAGCGACTTCTCGGCGAAGCGGATCAAAGCAGCTGAGAACAACGGCCTCCGGCGTGTCATCCACGATGATGTTACAGCCGGTTGCAGCTTC
The DNA here is from genome assembly GCA_030613245.1 of Candidatus Sumerlaeota bacterium. Lineage (GTDB taxonomy): Bacteria > Sumerlaeota > Sumerlaeia > MWCT01 > JAUWMI01 > JAUWMI01. The sequence goes on along the minus strand of JAUWMI010000031.1, from coordinate 56,082 downwards.
CAGAGCCCGGATGTTACGACCTTCCCGCCCGATGATGCGACCTTTCATCTCATCGTTGGGAAGGTTTACCACCGACACCGTGGTTTCACTGACTTGATCGGTGGCACACTTCTGAATTGCCAGAGTAACAATCTGGCGGGCCTTTTTATTTGCAATTTCACGTGTCTCGGTTTCGATGCGACGAATCAGACACGCTGCTTCTTGTTTGACATCACTCTCCAGGCTTTCCAGGAGCATGCGTTTTGCTTGTTCTGCCGACAGTCCGGAGATTTCTTCGCACCGCCGCAGAGCCTCCTCTTTGAGCTTTTGCACGTGTTTCTCTTTGTGTTCGACACCCTTGAGCTTTGAGTCAAGCACTCTTTCCTTATCTGTGACTGTTCGCTCTCGTTTATCGAGCACATCGAATTTTCGATCGAGCGATGACTCGCGTCCTTGTAGCTTCTTTTCTTGTCGATCGACCTCAAATTTGCGTTTTTTACTTTCGCGCTCAAACTGCCGTTGCTTCTGATAGAATTCCTCTTTGGCTTCGATCGAGGCAGCCTTGCGCTGATTCTCTACCTCGCGCTTAGCGTCTTCGATGATGCGCTTAGCTCGTGCATGAGCCGATTCGACTTTTTTCTCTGCTAGGAGTTTTCTCAGGAAATAACCGCCAATAAACCCGATAGGTATTGCACCTATTACGAGAATATTGGTGAGATCCATAGTTAGTGTATATGTCACCTCCTCAATGGGAATAGAAAAATTATCACTACCATATGCTTGGCTTGATGTTTCTCTTAGTACTGAATATTTGGCTCGAAAGTCAAGCAAAATGTGGCGCATCGCAGAATGTCTCTTGCTCTGCACAGGTGCACGAAATCGGTATTGACAACCTTGTGGATGTCTTCTTATATAGTTAAGACTTTGGTGCGTTTGTATGAGCGGCGCGTAGGGGAATTTTTGCGTCCCGCCAGCAGGAGTGCAGGATGAAGATTTTGCAGCGATATGTATTGCGAGAGATTTTGAGTCCGTTCATTATCGGGCTCTTGGTGTTTACATTCGTTTTGCTCGTGAACAAGATGTTTCGCCTGACGGATCTCCTGGTAAGCCAGGGGGTGAGTTCTTGGCTGGTCGTGCAGTTGCTCCTGTGCCTACTGCCCACTTTGCTGATGCTTACAATTCCCATGGCGGTTCTGGTGGCAGTGCTTATCGGATTTGGACGGCTGGCTGTGGATAATGAGATTCTTGCCATGCGAACAGGCGGGGTGAACTTGATGCGTCTGTTTGTACCTGTGATTATCGTGGCGTGTCTGATCAGCGGGGTAATGATTGCCGCCAATTATTCGCTCGTACCAAGTTTAATGTACAAAGGGACAGACCTCTTCTATCGTCTCGAGTTCCAGGTGCTTACCACCCTTGAGCCGGGCCGCTTTTATGATGACCTTGGAGGCAAGGACGTTGATCTGACGCTTTACTATAGTGAACGGGATCCCAAGACGAACGATATGATTGGTGTGAACATGAGGCTGGTGGGCGGACTGGAGAAGACTGCTGGCCAGAAGGAAGCCGAGACAGTGATTGTTGCCTCGCGGGGCCGCATCGAGGCATATCCTGAACAGAAAGCAGTCCAAATTCGCCTGTTTGATGGATCGCTGCATCCGATTGCCAGGCACAGGCCAACGCAGAATATCGTTCTGTTTTTCAAGGAGCTTAAACGTACGCTGAGGCCCACGATAGGTCGTATTGTTGATGGCAAGTATGTGAAGAGGCCGAAGGAGATGACAATTGGCGAGTTGCATAAGGCATTTAAACAGCCACGCATCAGAGAAGGGGATCGTAATAAAATCCGCAACCAACTGGCTCAGCGCTATTCGATTCCTCTGGCGTGCGTTGCCTTTGTGTTGATCGGTATGCCGCTGGCTATTTACATCCGGCCCTCGGGAAAGTCGGTGGGTTTTGCAGTATCGTTCGGTCTGCTGTTTATCTACTATTTGATGCTGAAGTGGGGGACTTCACTCGGCGAAGAGGGTTATCGTCTGGCCACGCTGGCGATTTTCTCGCCGAACATCCTGCTGGGCGCCGTGGGATGCGTGCTGATCCGCAGGAGTTTGAAAAAATAAGAGGTGAGTGTATTTCGTTCTATACGCAGTGGGGGTAAACGGTTGGTTAGTCCGTTGGTCGGTTAATCGGTTTCGGGAGCTATTAGCTCATGCGGCGATTGTTTGCACGCCTAGGGGATGGTCGGATGGCCGGATGGCCGGATGGTCGGATGGTCGGTTGTGGCCTGGTAATTTGCTGGCTGTTGCTGTCAGCTGCCGTGGCTCAGGAGACGCCCGAGGAACCCAAAGAGCCGGCCCTGATTCCTTTGGCCGACGTCTTTCAGGTGAAGAAACTGGCTCCGTCTGAAGAGATCGCAAGAAAGGCGGGCGAGATCAGCATTCGGGCTAGCGAGAAGGGGTATCTCGACATTGATGAAGAGAGTGGGCTGATCTACGCGCGCTCGGGTGCTCGCATCCGCTACAGGGACTTCACTCTGGAAGCGGATCGGCTTATTGTTGATCCACGCTTGAAAGAGGTGCAGGCATACGGGAATGTGATATTGCGTTCCCCGCGAGCTGAAGTCACTGCCGAGTCAATGTGGTACAATTTTGACAAGCAGGAGGGTGCGGCATTTAAGGTAGGTGGGCATCACGCGGACCTTTATTTTAAAGCAGCGAAAGAGGAGGACGAAATTCCTTCGTTCCAACGCCTGAGCGAGGAAGAAGCTCTGTTTCGCGATGCGTCATTCACGACGTGTGATTTTTCCATTCCGCATTACCATATACGTGCCAGAGAGGTCATCCTGTATCTCGATGATCGAGTTTTCGCACGCGGCGCTGTCCTTTACATCTGGGGGATACCCATTTTTTACTTTCCTGCATACTCGCGTTCGCTTTATGAGCACACGCCCTGGAGTTTCACCTTTGGGCATTCGAGCCGCCTCGGGGGATATGTGCGCGTTGGGTATGACTACTGGCATTCGCTCTATGAGCCGTCATTGGAACAAGAGGAGGAGATGCAGCGCCGCAGTAGGGGTCACCTGGGGATGAAGCTGGATTATTTTGGCCGCCGTGGTGTGGGCTATGGTGCGGTCTACAAGTATGAGTTCGGGTATGGAAAGCATCGAGGACTTTTTGATCTGTACGGGATCAAGGATCGGGGGCGAGATCTGGAGGAGTATGAAGAGGAAGACCCGTATCGCTGGTTGGCGCGTGTGCAGCACCGCTCTGTGCTGTCAAGGTATCTGACCCTGCTGTTGAATGTTGATGAAGTTCATGATGCGGATCTGTACTGGGAAATGCTCGATCGGTTCAGGGACGACAAGCGAGGTCGCGTGCCCGAGCGGCAGGCACGTGGCGCCCTGACGCTGGCGAACGAAGCACTGCTGGCCCGCGTGCTGTTTGAGGTTAAGGACCGGCTTTCGCGCGATCGTCTCTCAAACTTTACGGAACCCGGCGACGATGACCTGGACTTCGACGAAGATCCCTACGATCAGATTGATGACGACGACGAGGAAGGCCTGGCTCGCAAGCGCTTTGGCCGGGTGACTGAGCGCGCACCGCAGCTGACGCTCTCTACGAAGCAGCTCAAGCTATGGCGGCTGCCGCTATACTATCATATGGAGGTCAATGCGATCAATAATTTGGATCCCGGGTTTAACCTGATAGATCGCGAAGACGACGCGTACGTTCGAGGTGGGGATCTCTATCAGTCGCTCATGTATCGGCTGCGTCTGGGCGAGCGCTATACGCTTCTGTCCACGCTGGGTGGTGGTGTGGCGTACCTGAAGCGCCAGGATGAAGACTATCACTACGATTTCCCGGCTGGCGTAATCTTTCCTTATACGATTGATGGTCTGAAGTTTGCGGGACCGAATGAGATTTATACGGGAACCGAAGTGCGATCAATTCAGGACGTAGATCCGCTGTACGCATACGGAGATGCGGAGGTGCGTCTGAACGCGCGCTTTTCAGAGGTGCTGACCGCATATCTTTTATACAAAATTCGCGAGGGCAATGACGACTCGCTGGGAGAGTATTACGAGTCGCTGGGAAGCAAACATTTCCTGAGCGATATTTATGCATTTCGGCTCAGGCAACACTGGATTGAAGGCAACGTGAAATACTTTCTAAAATATCCAAACGTTTATTTTTCTGTCCGCGGTGGGCACAACCTGCAGACGGGCGATGATATTTATGCTAATGAGCGGCTCGACTTCGCATCTGTGGGCGGCGGCTATCAGAACGATGCGAGGACGCTTAACGTGCTGATGAGTACGGGCTATCAAAGCCGTCAGATTCGCGATCCTTCAGATGCGAACGAGTTTCAGCAGGACAGCGTGTCTGTGAGCTGTGCTGGGTCATATATCCCCAAAACAAAGCGATGGTGGGCGCGTCTGGGCGCACATGGTTACAGGGCGCTGGACGATGATCCTCTGGGACGCACACGTGGTCTGGACCCCTCTGATCCGGAATATTCCCGCCGAGAGAGCGAACGCAGCTACTACGAAGACGATACAGAAATAACATTGGCAGCAACGCTGGGGGCAAAGATCGGGCCGAAGTACGAGGCGGAAATCAGGGCGAGCTACAACTCACGCATTGAGGATATTTCGGCCGCGCACTTCATTGTGAAACGCGACCTCCACGATTTTGTTGCTCAGATCCTGGTTGGCTTCCGCAACGATCCGTTTGACGACGACGATGATGACGATGACGATGGGCGCAAGGGAGAGCGCGATTGGGAAGTGCGCTTCTCGCTCGTGCTTAAAAGCCCATACGAAAAAGCTACGCTGAGCGGCACTACTATTAATACCCTCATTGATTTTGAAAAAGAGCTCGCCGTGGCTGAACCGTTCTAAACTCCTGCCATTGGTTCTATTGTTTCTCTCCTTCCGACCTGCCTGTCATGGCAGGCAAGTTTTCAGGCCGTTCTGTTCTCAGGCACATCACGGTAACAGGATAACTGTGCGAACCACTGTCTATTCCCTTTCTGGTAATTAACACCAGAGATTCGGCTGTCCGCATATTCCGCGCAAGTTGAGCAAAAGCGAGGAAAGGGGTACTATTTCTGTAGGCGGCGATGGTATTGAAGCACAAGGATAACCGGAGAGGTGCACAGGGCTACCTGGCTAGAATGGCGCGTTTCTCGCACGCGGCGCGGCATTCAAGGCAGCGCAGGCATTCGTTATCGGCGGTCTCCTGGTAAATCTTGCGATCCATAGGGCAGACCTGCTGGCAGAGCTCGCAGGCGTCGCACTTGTCTTTTTCCACGGTGACGCGAAACAGGCTGATGCGGTTCAGCCAGGCGAAACTTGCGCCGATGGGGCACACAACGCGACAAAAAGGCCGTTTGTAAAAAACCGAACTGCGGATTATATAATACAGGACAAAGAGCTTAAAAAGCAGGAGCAAGCCGAGGGCTGTGAAGATCAGCGATGCATCAAATACCCCTGCGCCCATGAGCTCTGAATTGTAAAATGAGTTATTCATAATCTCAGCAAGGCGGTAGTTGAAAAAGGGGAGCGTTACTTCCAATGTGCCTGCCGGACACCAATTGCAGAAATAATAATTAGCGGGATCAAAAACATTGGATGTCCGGACCGTTCCGAAAAACAGCGCTGTAATCAACACAGTGAAAATCAAAATTTTGTACTTAACGCGAAGTAGTGACGGCGGGAGCCGCTTTTTGATTGAGGGGATTTTATAGAGGAGCTCCTGAAGTAATCCAAACGGACAGACCCAGCCACACAGGAGCCGACCTACCAGAACGCCCACCACAAGGATGCTGCCGATTGCGATAAAGGGAATAATCCCTTTGGCCAGAAACGGCCCGATTATACCAATGGGACACGCGTAGGCAGCCAGCGGACATCCCCAGCAGTTCATTACAGGCACGCAGATTGACGTGGATTTGAAGAAATAGGGATTGAGGAAGAAGACGAAGAACGTCTGGGAAATGCGTCGTGTTAGATGATGTGTGAGTTTCATCGAAGATAGATTACATCCTGTGCTTCAACACCACCTGGCGGGGGGAGGGCAGATTTATAACCTGCCCCTACAGCTCTTTTCCGCGGATTGTTCGTTTGGCTGACTGAGTCGCGACACGCGCGACTTCGCGCTTACCTTCATCAGGTAGCGCAGGCGCCGGATCTGTCAATCAATAGGTCGTATGATCGCCGAACCGAGGGCGCCTGCTGTTTGCCGATAAGGGAGTTGGTGTGGACAGCCGTAATGAGCTCGGGCTCGTTGAGCGTAGCGTTATATTCCGCCTGATCTGGCCCGACGACGACTTTTACCTGCTCTTGGTGCCCCATAAAGCCAAAAAACAACATTGTCGCGGCGACAGTAAAGATTGTAAATGCGAGGAGTTTCTTAACCATATCAGCCACCCCTCAAAAATAGGCACAATTGGCCTGTCTGTTATTGTCCAATAACTTTAGACTCTATTTAGCCCGAAAAGGTTGTCAGGGTCAATAGAATTTCCTTTGAAGAATAGGGAATGGATTTGGGAATGTCCAGCTGCGGAGTGTTGCTTCGAACCAACAGGGTGAAGGCAAACGGCCGGGAGGATGCGAACCACGCGACTCACGAAGAGATATTGTTCAGCATTTAGCGGAGGGCTTTTGGCGCGTGAGCGGTGTTCTCTTCCTTTATGAGTGATTGGCTATGGGTTGTGGGTGGCCTCGGCTGGGGTGATGGCGGTGAGGGTGCCGTCCATGCCGGGAACTATGACGACGCCTTGATCTACCGCCACACCTGCCATTACGAATAGCCTGGGCGTTACCTGATATTGCCAGAGTACCTTCCCTGTTGCGGCATCAACGGCTGATAGCAACCCTTTATTTGAACAGCCGTACAGCATGCCGTTCTGCTCGAGTGGCGGCGCGGGGATGCGGCCTAGTTTTATGGGTGCTTCCCAGATGCGTTGGCCTTGGAGGTCAATTTTTTCCAGGTTGCCTCGGAATTTTCGTAGATACAAAGCCTCACCGTCTTCGGCAAGCCTGATGGCGGCAGTGTCTGTTGCAAGTACCTTCATATTCGATCCATCGAAATCGTAGCTTCCCAGGCGAAAACCACGGTCGGCAACGTATACCTTATTGTCCGCAACCACTGGTGGGCAATCTGCTGCGCTATAATAACGCCGTGCTCTCCCGAGGCTGGCGGTTGGGGAGGACTCGCGCCACCTGAGTGACCCATTCGCGCTGTTCACTCCATAAACATATGAATCCCATGCGGCAAACACGACGGTGTGATCAAAGCAGACCGGCTGCGACTCGATGCTATAGTGTGCACCGGGATAGACCCAGCGCAGGGAGCCGGTCTCGGTATCAAGCGCATAAAGCCGAGCATCATTATTGCCAATGTAGAGCATTCCATGCTTCACGGTGGGTGAGGAGTAGACCGGAGCAGTGGTTGTGTGTGCCCAGCGGAGTTTACCGTCTGTCGAGACTGCGTAAACCGTATTGTCTCCTGATCCGAAGTAGACGGTGTCGTTTACAACAAGAGGAGAGGAGAGAATTTCTGCGTCGGTCGGAAACTTCCACAGGATTTTTCCGCTGGTAGTTCGGACTGCGTACAGATTTCCATCATTTGCGCCAACGTAGGCAACTCCATCGGCGACGGCTGGAGTGCTCTGGATGGAACCGTCAAGAACGAGTCGCCATTTGGCACGAGGGGCGTCAGGTTGCTCGATGTAGAATGCGGTTGAGCGGTAGTAGGTGGTGCCATCCGCTGCGGTCACTGCGATTCGCAGGTAATGCGCGCCGGGGGTGAGTTCGCCAACCGGCAAGGTGCTTTTATAGCTCAAGAAAGTAGCTATGCGCTTGCCCACAAGAGAAATCGTCACTGGTGATTTCACGAGCTGGTGTGTGGTTTTATCGTCAATCTGGCAGATTACATCTGTGATGATGGATTCCTCAAGATTTCGAACTTTTGTTTTCACTACGAGTGTGTCACCCGAATATGTTTTGCCAGTCTTTGGTTCGGAGATTTTGATTTTTGGATAGCTGCGGCTGGTGGGGATTGGCTTTTCGAGTAGAGCCTTTGGTGGTTTCGCCGTATCAAAGTATTTGTATACCACGCGGAGCACACCGTTTTTGATTGAGACGACATTATAGCCCGCATTTCTGCCAAAGGTCGAGCCGCCCATCACCCCATGAATCCCGTCAAAGTCGTACAACCGTGCGCCGTGGCCATGGCCGAAGAGTAGAAGCACCACGTTGTATGGCTGCAGGAGATCCAGGACGCGGTAGCGTTCGTACGGGCTGCTGAATGCAGCGTCAAGGGGATGGTGGAAAAAGACGAACACTGGCGTCGAGCGGTCAATACGCTTCAGATCGCGTTTCAACCAGAGCAATGTTTCGTGGGTAAAAGACGGGAGGGGCTCCTGGAGTGTTGAGGAATCTATGCCGATGAAATGGCAGCCGAATTTGTCGAACGAATAATTGCGGCCGCCGTGCACCTCTCTCATCAGGTGGACCGCAGCAACCCATGTATTATCGTGATTGCCCAATATGTGGTAAACAGGAATGTTGATGTTTTTAAAAAAATCAAGGTAGTCCTGCCAGGTTACGCCTGCGGCGCCATACTCTGTGAGGTCACCTGTGGCGATGATGAACGATGGCGCAGGTACCTGCACATCATAAGGCGGAAGATCAACAGGCGCTGTTACCGGAATGCGAGCGATGTTTGACCCGCGGGAGCGCTGGACTTTCGCTGCATCGGCTGACAGGCGTGCTTCTGTGTGAATGTCAGAGATCTGGATGAATGTAAAGTCCTGCACTGGTGCTGGCTTCCAGAACAAGAAGCCGCAGAAAAGAAGGCAGGCTATAAGCGAGACTGAAAAGACAGCGGATAGTTTCATTTTGGTCATGGGCATGAATCAGACCTTTCTGCCTGTGTGGCTAGGAATTGGCGTGCATCCAGGAATTACCCTTGTGGCTTATTTTAAGAATTGCCACGGAGGCGCAGAGGCACGGAGAATGTCAAACATTGAGTCTCTTTATGCTATCCTTTATTCTTCCTGAAGAAAAGAGGCGATGATTTTTCCGATATATGTATTGTCATGAAAGCCGCGCAGCTTCTCGGCTCCTGGCCCCACGCCGAAGGCGAACAGTGGCTCGCCTGTATGGCTGCGACTTACCCATGCAACGTTGTACCTGGCTGATAGGACGCCGGCCAGGAGGTCGCTTGCCCAGTTGCTCAAAAAGGGTGTGGGACGTTGCTGGGCGAGAACGTGCTCTACTTCTTCATCCGAGAGCGTGAAAGGTGTGTAGCGTCGGACCACACTTTGCAATGCGCCAGCAGTTATGGGTTTCCCGACCTCTTTCATCATGGCCTCGACAGAACGCTGCTGCTCCATGAGCAGACGGAGATGATCTGGTGTTGCACCATAGTTCAGAGCTACACCGCCAGTTTCGTGATCTGCAGTCACGATAAGCAGGGTTTCGGGATGCTCCCTGGCGAATTGGTAGACTATGCGGACCGCCTCGTCAAATGCCAGAACGTCGCGGATCACGGCGGCAGCATCATTTGCATGTGCTGCGTGGTCAATTCTGGCTCCTTCCACCATAAGAAAGAATCCCTTTGGTTGCAGACGCAGAACATCGAGGGCCTTTTGGGTCATCAAGGCAAGGCTCGGCTCGTTGGTCGTTGCACGATCAATCTCGAAGGCCATGGTATGGATAGCAAAGAGACCAAGGAGTCGCGGAGCGTGAGCAGCATCAATGCGTGCTAGTTCGGCGGCAGTGGAGACGATTGTATAGCCAGCGGCCTGAGCCTCTGTGAGGAGGTTGCGGGTATCTTTTCGGCGCGAGCCGGATTCTGACTCCGGGATGAAATCTTCGCGGCCCCCACCCATCATCACGTCAACTCCGGTGATGAGCAGCTGCTGTTCGGCAATGTTGGCATATGCACTGCGGGTTGGGCTGTGGGCGGAAAACGCTGCGGGTGTGGCATCGGTAATATAAGAGGTGGAAACTAGCCCAGTGGCCATGCCCCGTGCTTTCGCCATCTCGAGTGCGGTTTTATAGGGGGTGCCATCGGGCGATTGGCTGAGCACGCCATTCTCTGTTTTATGGCCGGTAGCAAGTGCCGTTCCTGCAGCAGCTGAGTCGGGTACAAGACCATTTTCCGGCGGAGTGCTGATGTATCCGGTGTTGCCCTGGTTCATCATATTAATCTGGGCCAGTGTCGAATTGTCGACGTGTTGTTTAACTGCACGGGCTATTTCGAAGTGTGAGAACCCATACCCATCGCCGATCAGGAGAATCACGTTGCGCTGGAGGGGCGGTTTTGGGGCGCGATCTGGAAATACGAGAGCACAGGAGAAAAGAAGACACGTAATTATTGTCAACCAGATCCACCGGAATTTGCTCGTTTGGCGAGTCAGAAATCTCATGTTCACTTGTTCGCTCCTCTCAGGAATTGGTGCTGATGAATTCTATCTAACTCAAAGTGCGCGTTTTTTAATCGTAGGAAGCGCTAATAGTAGCGTCTGCGATAAAAACGATCTTGGAGTGCGGTAGCGAAACATAGTGTAGCTACCGCCTTCCTTCTCGTAAGCGTAGCTTACGAGAGAGACCGAAGCTCCGCTTCGGCTTATGAAAGCGCAAGCTCCGGTATAACTGCGCTTGCGCACTCCAAAGGACTCTTAGCACAGTACGAGCGTTCAAACTATACACCTGATGAATTTTCGGGCACTTTGAGTATCTCAACTGTAGACACAACAAAAGGACCGTAATCTGTCAAGGTCAAAGGCGTTGGCGCGTTGTGCGATGCGGGTTCGCTATGGGCCAGGGAAGGTTTGAGAGGGTCGAACGCACTGTGTTTTATCAAGATGGAGGAAGCACAGAAGAGAGGATGGAGACAGCATCCTGGGGTATTTGGGCTTTATGAATGAATTGCGGCAGCATGGGAGCCGGTTGACCACCTTCAGCGGCTTCTGCGGGGCCGATCTCTTTCAACACCGTGTCAACAACGCTGTTCCAGAAATCGCCGAGCAGCACAATCGGTTTTGGCGATGATAGACCTTTGTTTATATACTCCCAGCTCAGTGCGAGTTCGACCAGGGTGCCGGTTCCACCTTTGAGGACGACGTATCCTGCTCCCAGGTTAAGCAGGGTTTCCAGGCGCTCGAAGAGTGAGTTGGTGACGATGGTTTTCTTGATCCAGGGATTGGCGTGAGGCGAGAAGCGTTGGACAACCACGCCGATGGTCATTCCGCTGGCCTCTGCAGCACCCCGGGCTGCGGCTTCCATGGTACCGCCATATCCACCGTTACATATAGTGAATCTGCATTCAGCCAGGCGCTTGCCCAGCTCGTAGGCCACAGCATATTCGCTGGTGCCTGGTGTTGGCTGATTGCTGCCAAATATGGTAATGATGCGTTCCATGTTCATGCTACTGCGTAGCTGGAATGCCCACGCGATGCCTCTATATGGCTACTCGATGTTTGCCGCTCTGATAGAGCTGCGAGAAACCATAAAAACGTGCACCGCTGGAGAGTCAAGCGGAATTTCATAGAGCAAGTGAGTAGCAAGCAGCATTTTCGAGGTGATGGGCGATAAAGAAGCCGAATGCACAACCATGCAGGACAGATTTTATGACTCTTTTTGAAACGAGTTAGCATTTCAGTTAAATAATGACCCCCCTCTCCTCCATCCTCTCCCGCAAGGGGAGAGGATGCAAGGTTGGACAACGACTGGAGATGGCGAATAGCAAAGAGCACCCTGTCAATTCACGCCATCTTCTTGAAGCAACCTTCAAGCATTAAGAGCAGAATGCAGTTGGGGAAGAAGTTATATTAGAAACCTGCAAAAACTGAACTTGTTCTTTGACATATGAATATTCTTGCTGACCTATCTGGCAAAGAGCCTATTCTATAATAATACACATCGAGTTTGCCTATTATATTAACGCATAAGATCGGATCATTATCGTGTGGCTATTCAAATCTCAGTAAAGAACATACCCTTATTGACAGCGCCGGAGCCGAGGGAGTATATTAAAAACGTTAAGATGTGGTATAGCAATTTCACCAGAAGTTAAAATGAGTAGATAATGAATATAGAATAGTTGCAGCTTTGCCAGACGTCACTGGTTTTGCCATATAACCACGCCTTATTGCCGTCACCAATAGGAATATGGGATAAAGAGATGCGGATAAGGATAGGCACAAAACTAATTGCTAGCTTCGTGCTGTTTGTATTGCTGATCGTTGCTGTTGCACTGTACTCAGTTGTTGTGGGCGAGAAATCCTTACAAGAATCTATTGGCAGGAGTTCTGTCTTCTTGGCTGAAGAGATGCTGAGAAGAGTAGATGAGAGTGTTTATCTTAAGATAGAAGGACTTCAAAGGTACTTAAAGCGTCCGTACTTACAGGAAACCATTCTAAAATCGAACAGAGAGTTTGAGAGGATCGCGAATGTTGAAGAATATATCGAGAGTAAGGATAGGGAATGGGTTTCTGCGCTAAAAGATGAGATAACTCCGTTTATGAAAGAACTACTCAGCAATGAATTGTCAAAGGATCTAAGAAGAGAATTTATTGAGTTTTACGAAAAGAAGTATGGGTACGACGTTTTTTCGGAGCTATTTGTAACAAATAAATACGGAGCAAATGTTGCTCAGACAGGAAAAACAACTGACTATCGACAAGATGATGAGGAATGGTGGTGGATTTCAAGAGAGAAGGGCTTTTATGTTAGTGACGTTGAGTATGACGAAAGTGCTGGAACATATGCGATTAGTGTTGGCGTAAGAGCCGAAGATGAAAGTGGGAATTTCATAGGGGTAATCAAGGCTGTCGTGTCAGTTGAGGAAATTATAAGGGAAGCTGAGAGTAGAACACAGCAATATGGGACAACCGTAGTTAAATTACTCACCAAGGACGGAAGGTTGATTTATGTTACGGAAGATTTCCAATTTTTGGAGGATGTATCAGGCAAAGAGTTTTTTAAGAAGATAAAAAAGGGAAGTGACTTCTTTGTTTCCGTGGAAGATGGAAGAGAAAAGCTCTTTTCTTGTGCCCACTCAATCGGTTATCGAACCTATCAAGGGAGAAAATGGATTCTTGTAGTATCGCATGACATACAAGAAGTACTCGGACCTGCTTTTATACTAAGGGGCCTCATTGTAGCTGTTTCTTGTTTTTTGATTGCTATAGCCCTTCTTCTTGCCATTTTTCTTTCTCGTGCCATCACAAAACCAATAACGATACTTACGAAGGGAGCAGAAGCGATTGGCAGGGGGAATCTCGAGCAACGAGTTGAAGTGAAAACGAAGGATGAGATTGGCACACTTGCTGCTACTTTTAATGAAATGGCTGAAAGACGCAAACGGGCGGATGAGGAGTTGAAACAGGCCCTGGAGGAGCTAAAGCGTTCCAATGCTGAACTTGAACAATTTGCCTATATTGCTTCACATGACCTGCAAGAGCCATTGCGTATGGTAAAGAGCTATGTGCAGAATTTAGAGCTGCGGTACAAGGATAAGTTGGATTCTGAGGCCAACGAATTTATCGCGCATACCCTGGATGGGGTCACTCGGATGCAGGCCCTTATCAATGACCTGCTAGCGTATTCCCGTGTAGGTACACGTGGCAAGCCATTTGAGCCGACAGACTGCGAGGCGGTTCTTGACGAGGCGCTGACCAATCTGAAGGTGGCTATTGAGGAAAGTAGTGCCGAGATTACCTACACGCCGCTGCCAACGGTTATGGCCGACCCGGGAGAGCTTGTTCAGTTGTTCCAGAATCTGATTGGCAATGCTATTAAATTTCGAAGCAAAGAGGCGCCTCGCATTTGCATCTCAGCCGAAAAAAAGAAAAAAGAGTGGGTTTTCTCGGTGCAAGACAATGGTATTGGCATAGATCCAGAGCTATCTGAGAGAATCTTCGCTATCTTTCAACGTTTACACACAGAGGACGAGTATGCAGGCACCGGGGTTGGGCTGGCGATTTGCAAGAAAATCGTGGAACGCCATGGGGGACAGATCTGGGTAGAATCTGAACCTGGTAAGGGGTCGACATTTTACTTTACTCTTACCCCAGAGAATGCGTGATGCATCATGAGTAATGAATATACCTACGGTCATCCTGATGCTGTCTTGCATTCCGTTTTGTGGCGATGGATATGCTTGTCAGGAGCTTAGCCTAAAAGACCGCGTGGAGATGTCGTTCCCCTCAGCCATGTAGAGCAGACTTTAGGGAAATATAAATATTGTTGGGTGAACACCTGCATTATTAACCTTCCATTGTCCCCAGTATTTTTTCTGCTTCCCACACTGACCATTCAAAGACAAGTAAGGGTTAAATACTGAGCATAAGAGCGGCGAAGCTCGGGCTAGGGCGCTGGATTGTTTTACTGAACGGTGAGGCAATCAGTTCTGTGGGATTCAGGGGAGCTTGTCGAGCAGGTCTTTGACGTGTGCTTCGATTTCGTCGCGCACGGCACGAAACGTCTCTATTGGCTGGGATTTCGGGTCAGGGATGTTCCACTCGATGCGCTTCGAGGCCAGAATAGAAGGACAGGCATCACCGCAGCCCATTGTGACTATGACATCGAATCTCTGGGTAGGTAGATCATCCACGGATTTTGAGGTGTGGGTTGAAAGGTCAATTCCTTTTTCTTTCATCACAGCAATGGCTGTTGGGTTGACAATACCTGAGGGGGAGGAGCCAGCGCTGTGGGCAATAATTTTCCCCTTGCCGAGAGCGCGGGCAAAGCCCTCTGCCATCTGACTGCGGCAGGAGTTTTCAACACAGACAAAAAGCACATTGATAGGCGTCGAGGAGTTCATGATCATTTCCCTATTTTGCTCATTTATTTTTCAAGGCTCTTTCTCAAATGAGTTAGCATTTCGGGGAGTAAAAGGAGGAGCACCCCCCTCACCTCGCCTGAGGCGGGTAAACCTTGGTCCTCTCCCTCCAGGGGAGGGGAAATAATAAGCGTCAAAGCTTGGTTCTTATGTCAAAGCCTGGTTCTTATGTCAAAACCTGGTTCTTGTATCAAAGCCCGGTTTTTATGCAGAAGATCAAACATAAGACATTCGGCAAGGACTTTGAGCGACAGGATACCTTCAGACGGCCATCAGAGCGGCTTTGGAGCGCTGGGCAAGGAAATGAGAAACCGTGCGCCGTTGGTGTAGGATTGATCCAATGAGAGCGAGCCATTGTAGGTGTTGACGATTTTAGAAGCAATTGAGAGGCCAAGGCCTGCGCCGTTCGCTCTGGTAGAAAAGAACGGAGTGAAGATGTTCTCTGCCTCTGCAGGAGGGATTCCGGGGCCAGTATCAGCAATTGAAACCCGGATGTTCTCAGGCAACTCAATAAGCTGGATGGTGATCTGGCCGGATGACGTCATGGCCTGGATGGCGTTGAGGATCAGGTTAAGGAAGACCTGTTTGAGCTGCTCGGAGTTAATCCGGGCATGGAACAGCTCTCCCTCCTCGGCGATATTCACCTGAACTGCGCTCTGAGTTAACTGGGGCTTGAGCAGGGCAATAACGTGGTGCAGCACTGTTGCGACATTGCTGACGGCCTGGTCGGGTTTCTGTGTGCCGGCAAAAGTGAGAAAATTTGTGAGTGCCAGGTTAAGGCGCTCTGTTTCGGCGATGAGAATCTGGACGAATTCGTACTCTTGAGCTGTGGGATCGAACTTGTCTTTCAAGATTTCAGCAGTGCCTTTGATAGAGGCAAGGGGATTGCGTATTTCGTGGGCGAGAGTAGCGGAGAGATTGCCGAGGGCAGCGAGGCGGTCAACGCGCTGCAGTTGTTTTTCGATTGCGAATACTTCCTGAGTGCGGGTGCGCAGATCCTGATAGGTCTTTTCCAGCTCGGCGGATTTCTGTGAGAGCGAGTGGTAGGCCTGCTCGAGGGCCTCGGTTTTCTGCCGCAATTCTTTATTGGTTTCTTGCAACTCATAAGCAGTGGTGCGATAGCGGGTTCGCTCAGCTGCCAGGTGCTGGGCGAGGTAACCGGTGATCAGTCCCACGGCGTTATAAAGGACGATTTCCATCGTGCGGCTGAGGTTTTCGGTGAGGAGATGGCCGCCCCAATCGCGCAGGACGTGAGGAAAGTAAATGAGGCTAATCAGCAGGCTGGTGCCGAGGCCGCCATACAGGCCAAACCAGAAGCTCGCAAGAATAATTGGAATGTAGTAACAGCGCCGATAAATTTCGTGGTAGGAGGAGTAGCGCGTAGGAGTGAAGTAATGCAGCATGGTTATAGCGAACAGGAGAAAGAGGACAAAGAAGATTTTGCGTGTAAGGTCTCGGGGTAATTGAACAGGCATTACTCTCCTCCCTGTTTCGTTTCATCTGCAAGGGCGGGCGGTGGTCCGTCTGCTGCGGTACTGCGTAGCGTGCGTCTGAGCTCGAACCCTTTCCAGATGCGATAGATAGCGGGGATAATAAGAAGCGTGAGGAAGGTAGAGCTTACGAGCCCGCCGACCATTGGCGATGCAATGCGTTTCATAACTTCGGAGCCGGTTTCTCCGACAGTGCCGATCATGATGGGAATCAGGGCCATGATAGTGGTGGTCACCGTCATGATTTTCGGTCGGACGCGCATCACCGCGCCTTCAATGATACAGTGATCGAGCTCTTTCTTAGAGCTGAGGAGACCATCGTGGAGCCGCTGTTTATAGGCTTGGTCAAGATAGACGAGCATCACGATACCGGTTTCCGCAGCGAGGCCGGCCAGAGCAATGAAGCCAACCACTACTGCCACACTCATGTTGAATCCCAGGGCCCACATTAGCCAGATGCCGCCAACGAGGGCGAAGGGGAGCGAGAAGAGAACGATCAAGCTTTCCGTGATGTTGCGAAAATGCACATAGAGCAGGAAGAAGATAATGGCAAGGGTTAAGGGGACAACGAGCTGGAGCCGTTTTTGAGCGCGCTCCATGTATTCATACTGTCCGCTCCACTTGAGGTTATATCCGACCGGGATATTGATTTTTTCGTTAAGGGTCCTTTTTGCGCGTTTAATGTAGGTGCCAATGTCAATCCCTTTTACGTCCACATAGATCCATGCGTTGAGGCGGGAATTTTCGCTTTTAATAACAGCCGGGCCTTTCTTGATCGAGAGTGTGGCGAGCTGGCCGAGTGGGATTTGCTCGCCTCGTGGGGTGGGCACGAGCACGCGGCGCAGCGCTTCGGGGCTGCTGCGCAGCTCTCGGCCATAGCGTAGATTCACGGAATAGCGTTCCAGGCCTTCAACGGTCTGAGTGATTTTCATGCCACCGATTGCGGACATGATGACCTCCTGCACGTCGTCCACAGTCAGTCCGTAGCGGGCAATTGCCTTGCGGTCAATCTGAAAGTCCAGGTAATTACCGCCCATCACGCGTTCGGCATAGACGCTCAGGGTGCCGGGAATGGTACGAACCACGGCTTCGATCTCTTCGCCCAGGCTCTGGAGGACGTTGAGATCAGGGCCGGCAATCTTAATGCCCACCGGGGTTTTAATGCCGGTGCTGAGCATGTCAATGCGGGTTTTAATTGGCATGGTCCAGGCATTGGTGAGCCCGGGGAACTGTATGGCCTGGTCCATTTCGTTGGCGAGTTTATCAGGAGTCATACCTGGCCGCCACTCCTCGATAGGTTTGAGCATGATGGTGGTTTCGATCATGCTGAGGGGAGCTGGATCAGTGGAGGTTTCCGCGCGGCCAATTTTGCCAAACACTCGTTCAACTTCGGGAAACTGTTTAATGATTTTATCGGTCTGTTGCAGGAGTTCGCGCGCCTTGGTGATAGAGATGCCGGGCAGGGTGGTTGGCATGTAAAGGAAGTCGCCCTCGTAGAGTGGAGGCATGAATTCAGACCCGATCTGACGGTAGGGGAGCCAGGTGAGCAGGGTAGCGATGATAGTGAGCAGGATGATTGTCTTGGGGAAACGGAGCACGAGCCTGATGAGTGGCATGTAGATGGCGATGAGGAGACGACTGAGAGGATTCTTTTTTTCTGAAATAATGCGGCCGCGCACGAAATAGAACATCAGCACAGGAATGAGTGTTATGGCCAGAATGGAGGAGGCGGCCATGGCAAAGGTTTTAGTGTAGGCCAGAGGTTTAAAGAGGCGGCCTTCCTGCGCCTGGAGCGCGAAGACGGGAAGAAACGAGAGTGTGATGATAACCAGCGAGAAGAAAAGCGCGGGGCCGACTTCGCGGCATGCCTGCAGAATTATCTCGCTCCGATCAAACGAATTGCCTTGTGCCCTGGCGTGTTCGAGATGCTTGTGGGCGTTTTCCACCATGACCACAGATGCGTCAACCATCACGCCGATGGCAATGGCGATTCCCCCGAGCGACATGATGTTTGCGTTGATTCCCATGCGATACATGATGATGAAGGAAATAAGGATTCCAACCGGTAGGGTGAAGATAGCTACAAAGGCGCTGCGGAAATGGAGGAGGAAAAGGACGCAGACAAGTGCGACGACTATCATTTCTTCGGTCAATTTGCGTTTGAGGGTGGAGATGGCACGGAGGATCAGGGCAGAGCGATCGTAGACCGGGACGATCTCAACGCCCTCAGGCAAGCCCTGTTTGAGCTCTTCGAGTTTTTGCTTGACGCGTTTGATAGTCTCGAGGGCGTTTTCGCCCAGCCGCATTACAATGATTCCACCTACCACCTCGCCTTCGCCGTCAAGCTCTACCAGGCCGCGGCGTAGTTCCGGGCCGAGTGAGACCGTGGCAATGTCTTTGATCAGGATAGGGGTGCCGCTCTGGCCAACGTCCACTGCGATGTTCTTCACGTCGTCAACGGATTTAATATAGCCGAGGCCGCGGATCATGAATTCGGTTTCCGCCATTTCGATAACGCGTCCGCCAACGTCGCGATTACTGCGCTGGATGGCCACACGCACTTTGCTGAGCGGAAGATTATAGGCTAGCAGTTTAACGGGATCCAAAGTTACCTGGTACTGCTTGACAAAACCACCGATACTTGCCACCTCTGCAACGCCCTGCACACTGGTGAGTTCATACTTGAGGTACCAATCCTGGATCGAGCGCAGTTCCTGGAGTGAGTGAGACTTTGAGGTAAGAGCATATTCGTAAATCCATCCGACACCCGTGGCATCCGGCCCGAGAGAAGGCGTGACGCCGGGCGGAAGACGGTCTTGCACGAAGTTGAGGTATTCGAGTACGCGGCTGCGCGCCCAGTAGAGATCCGTGCCGTCCTCGAAGATGATGTAGACGAACGAGAGGCCGAAAAACGAGTAGCCACGAACCACGCTGGCATAGGGAACTGAAAGCATGGAGGTTGTCAGCGGGTAGGTCACCTGATCCTCAACAACCCTGGGTGCCTGACCCGGGTAGTCAGTCATCACGATGACCTGAACGTCGCTGAGATCGGGAATTGCATCGAGCGGTATGTTCAGCAGGCAGTAGCCACCAATGACGATGACCATGAGCGTGGCCATAATGACAAAGAATCGATTATTGATGGAGAAAGCGATGATGTGCTCAATCATGCGGGTGCTCCTTGGGGGAGAGATCACGCTGTTTTTCGCCGCAATCGAGCATCTCGGATCCGAAGTACGGATTGCGTACCTTTGGGCTGTCTTGAATCCAGAAAGCATCAGCCATTGAGCAATAGAAGACGCCGTATGACTTCTTTGAGAGCGCGGTGGGGCGGAGACGCTCGAGGACGGTGATGAACGTCTGGCTGAGGGTTTTAAACTCTGTGCGAAGGTCAGCCAGAGCGGGCTGTGTCATACGACTGGCGCTTAGAATCACAGGTGTGAGAAGGTATTTGAGGTTGTCATCAGCTTCAGTGTGGAGGAGATGCTGAAGGCGCGAGGCAATGGCCTGAGCGTGTGCGGTGACGCCTTCGCTTGAATCAGCAGCCAGGGTATGCCAGAGGGGGATGTATTCATTTCCGAGCACATGGCTGAGAGCCTCATCCAGCGCAGGAGTAAGGGAAACGGGTATTTCGGTCATAGCAGGGGTTTTGGATGGAGGTATGGCCTCGGGTGCTGGGGCCTGTTTGGCAGCCAGCCGTGATGCGATCATCTTGTTAATTGCCTCGCGTAGATTACTCTCGGAATCAATGAGGAACTGGGCAGAAGTGACGATGCGCTCGCCGTCATGAAGGCCGCTTTTAACCTGGAAAACGCCGTCACCATGGACGCCAAGGATGACGGTGCGAGGTTCAAAGCGACCGCCGCCTTTATCCACAATCACCACGTTACGTTCTCCTGAATGAATGACGGCCTCTTCGGGGACTTGGAGCACGTTTTCCAAGGGGGAGGTTTTGATCCGGGCGTTGGCATACATGCCCGGGCGCAGGCGGTGGCCAGGGTTGGGTGCCTCGATGCAAATCTTCATGGTGCGTGTCTTTTCACTGAGATACGGATATTCGTAGAGCACCTTGCCGGTAAACCGTTCACCGGGGAAATAGGAGAGCTCTATTTCAGCCTCCTGGCCTACTTGTATCCAGGGGAATTCGTACTCATAGATGTCGGCATGGATCCAGACTGTGGAGAGGTCAGCGATTTTGTAAAGGTTCATGCCGGGCTTAACGTACATGCCTTCGAGGGCTTCGTCCATTTTTTGCACGACATATCCGTCAACGGGCGAGACTACGGTGAGAGCCTTTTCGATCTGACGTGTCTGTTCGAGGGTTTTGATCTGCTGTTCGGTGATGTCCCAGTAGCGGAGGCGTTTTCGTACTGCGTCGAGCAGTAATTCAGGGCCACGGGTCTGGAATTTTTTCGGCGCCTTTGCCAGATCCGCAGCGTAATCCAGGGCAGTCAGATACTCTTCCTGTGTAGATACAAGATCAGGGCTGTAGATTTCGAAGAGGTTCTGCCCTTTGGTGACTTGCTCGCCGACGTAATTGACGTAGACCTTCTGAATCCAGCCGTCGTATTTCGTGGTGACCCAGTATATGGCTTTATCATTGTAATCGAGGATGCCGACTGTGCGGATGGTATGAGCGAGATCCCCGCGCACGAGCTGCTGGGATTTGACGCCGATATTCTGCACGGTGATGGGATCAATAGTAATAACCGCTCCGGCGGATTTTTCTTCATCTTCATAGACCGGGACGAGATCCATGCCCATAGGTGATTTGCCGGGCTTATCGGAGATGTAGGTGGGGTCCATTGGAGCGACCCAGTATTTGATTTTTTTCTTGCCGGGCGCCTTTGGCTCTGCGGATGGGGCCTGGGAGACAGTTTCGCCAAGCGTAGTGCGCTTGAGTGGCACGAGATTCATGTTGCAGATGGGGCATAGGCCGGGGGTGTCTTGAATCACATGTGGGTGCATGCCACATGTCCAGAGTCCGGTTTCGCTTTTTTCTTTCTGCTGGATTGAGCTGAGTGGGCTCCAGTGCAGCGGATTTATCACGATAAATGCTGCCAGTGCGAGGCCGATGAGGATGCCGATCCCGGTCCGGCGCCATGGGTGGTACTTATGTGCCGATGGGGGCGCAGCTTCCTGTTGGGGCTTCTCGTTCGTCATGTTTTCATTATCGGACATTGTTCTTAGTCTCCTTGTCGTCGCTCAGATACCTGATGATGAGGGAAAAGGAACGCCCAGAGCACGTTCGAGGTCGCTCAGGGCTTTCATATAGTCGGCCTTCAGACGATAGAAGGCCATCCTGACGTTAAGCAGAATGCGCTCGCTGTCGAGAAGATCCAGGAATCCCAGCTTGCCGGTTGTATAGGCAGCTTCCGAGGAATTGAGTGATTGCTCGGCCTGCGGAATGAGCACGGTAGAGTAGAGCTCGAGTTGCTCACGAGTTGTGCCGAGACGTAGATGCAGATTGCGAATGTCGAAGTCAGTTTCGTTTTCAACCTTGTCATGCTGTGCCTGAGCGGCTGTTCGCAGGTGTTCGGCTTCGTTAAGCGCGGCGCGTAACTTCGCGCGCCAGATGGGGAGACTGATTCCAAGTGAGACGTTGTAGGCATCCTGGCCATTGTCGGGCGGGGGCATCAAGCGGCCGGGTCGGTCTTCCCGGTCCCCCACGTTGATATAAGCAAACCCGAGACGCAGATTGGGCCAGTAGCGCTTTTTAGCGAGCTGGACGCGGAGCTGGCTTTTCTCAATGGCATGACGCGTGGCTTGAAGATCAGGGCGGTTCTGATGCGCCAGAGCATAAAGATCGTCCATGTCGAGCGACGGCGAAGGAATAGAGAAGTCAGCTGGTTCGTAAGACTTGGGTTCACGTGGCTGGTCAATCAGGGCATTGATCATGACATCAAGAGTGTCGCGCTGCTTCATAAGCACGAGAAGGCGATCCTGGTCTTTGGTGATTTCCGTTTGTACTTTAATGACGTTCTGCTGAATGCCTTTGCCGGTAGCGTAGCGCGTGGCTGCGATGTTTTCGAAGCGCTGCAGGAGCTCAAGATCACCGCGGGTGATGGCAATGGCCATGTGGATGAAGTAAAGGTCGTAATAGGTATTTTTCATGCGGCGGATAATATCGCGTTGCCGGGCCTCGTAGCGCTCGGCCTGGGCCAGGGCTTCCTGGAAGGCGATCTTGCCTTTGAGGCTGAGCGTGCCGAACCAGGGGAACTGCTGCGAGAGGGCCAGGATGTTGCGCTGCGGGCCAACGCGCGTTTCGACATTCTCGATGAATTGTGTGATAGTCAGCATCGGGTCGGGCAAGGCCTTGACCTGAGGAATTTTCTCGATGCTGGCGCGCCAGCGTGCTTCAGTTTCGCGCAGCTGGGGATTGCGGACCAGCGCCTCGCTAATCAGGCGACGCAATTGTGCGTCTGTGCTATAGAACTCCGGTTGCGCAGCCACGGACGTTGTGGGCTCATCAGCCCCACGTGAGGCCTTTAAAAATGGAAGCGCATGCACTATGGGTGCGTGTATTGCGAACAATACAGACATCAGAATCAGAAGCGCGCTCAGGCCGAGCCTGGCCCCGGGCATTTTTGAAGTACTGCTGCCTGCGTATCGGCCGGATCGGGACGCAAAATTTGTTAGCATGCTATTCTCCCTAAGATTGTTATATCTGGGTATTTGCAAGAAATGAACCAATCGTTATGATAGTTGTAGTTTGTTGGAAATATGGTGGTTATGGTCAATGCGGATGGATTTCTGTCCGTCGTTATGTTTTGAATCAGTCAAAGGCATGTTTGTTTTCCATCAGGCTGCTTTATTGAGGGCAGGTTAGGAATAATGGTGAGTCGAATGTCTCAGATGCCCTCATTTTTTGCACACTTTGCCCTACAGCCTCACAGACTTCTATATTACTGAGGGGTCGGGGAGTTTTACCTCCGACTCCTCATCCCGACCCTGAACAAAGTGAAGGGGAGGGATCTCCTTCAGGATGAATCCTTTCAAGCCATTATAGAGATCCATCCACTTCAAATTCATTGATTCTATTAATCTCATTTTCTTTTCACGTCTCCAACCCTTTATCTGACGCTCTCTACGACGAGCACTTACTATATCAGCAAAAACCCCATAATATACCAATTTATTTGACGGGTCGGAGAGTTTCTGACCCGTCATCCTGAACCCTTCGGCTTCGCTCAGGATAAACTCCGTGAAGGATCTCATTATAAGGTATGCCTTTTTATGGAACTTGACTCGTCTCACCAAGTTACTACTTGACCCTACATATAACACACGATTATTCTTGTTTGTAAGAACATATACATATCCTAATCTATTTCTCATATCATTCACTCTTCGATTAACTGCTGAATCTTCACATTTATCATTATAGGAGTAAGATCCTTCGTCGCTTCGCTCCTCAGGATGAGCAGTCGGCGTTATAGAAAACTCCCCAACTGCTCATATTACTAAAGCAATCCTGCCACGCAAGCAGAAACACACTAACACTTCCATTATTTTGCTTGACTGAGGTGCAGCATGTGGAAAAATAACAGAGACGCTGAAAAATCACGCTATCCATTCATTAATTAATTGCCAAAGTGCGTGAATAGTAGAATAACGATTATTCATTAACTCAGGGTTAATTTTACAGAGATATCTTCAAAATTTTGGATCAAATTTTTTCTTACGAGAGGGGACTATCATGAAGAATCAAATTACATCCAGACTATTGGCAATAGTTGCGCTGGTTGCCATTGGAATTTATTGTATTTATTGTCGTCCTGCATGGAGTCCACATAGCGATAAGATTGCTTATGTGTATTTGGATGAACGTAATGGCGATGAATTTTGCGGTATTGCAATTTACGATTTAAACACCAGGGAAAATCAATCTATCATTGAGGTAACAGAAGAATCTGAAAAGGACGTGTTTTTTCCCATTGAGGTCTTTTGGCCTGAAAAAGGCAATGAGCTAATCTATATTTCAGCGCTTGCCAATGAGGAACAAGCAGATAAGACAATAGTTTCCAAATATAATCTCCAGACAAATGAGAAGAAGGAGATTAAGAAAATTATGGTTCCGGGGGTTTCTGGTATTTCTTCTCTCTATCCAATAATTCTGGAAAGAAAGCGCTGGATTTGGATCGCAGGAGGGGATAATGGTGAAGATCTGGGCGGCTCTTATAGAGTGGATATAAAGAAGGGGAAGTGGAGAAAATGTGAGGAAGCCATTGTGTTTGGGGATAGCAAGAAGTTATTCTTTGTCAAAGGCTTTGATTCTGACGATGAAATGACTTTTGGGAAAATACGAACAAGATTTTTTTTCAAAGAGAGCATTCTCTTTACGGTTCGTTTAAAGGAAGCACAAGAGGAAGAAGCAGAAGAATCAGTTATGCCGATACTGGCAGTTCCTGAAAAAAGAACGCTATTCGCTTATCTTAAGGGCAGCGAAGACAGACTTACCTTGAGAGTATTAAATGAAAAAGGCGAAATCATCAAAGAAATCGGGCTGTCTGAATCTATAGAAATTGAGAATGGTGCCAATCCTATGCTGGCAGCGGCGTGGAATCCAGAAGGGAATGTTCTATGGTTAGGGCTTAGAGTTGAGGATGACGACGATTACGTTGCCATTGCTGAGATAGATATTGAGGATGGGTCTGTTAGGTTAATACGGTTTGAAGACAAGAGTATTGATGAAGAGATATTCCCGTTACATTTTGCCCTTTCGCCAAACAAAAACTATCTGGCGGCGTCTGTTATTGGTGAAGAGTTCGTTCCAATATACTTATGTCTGATAGATTTAACGACCGAAGAGCGCACGGTTACTTTTATTCATCCTCCAGGAGCTGAGTTGAGCACCGCCGAGGGCGAGAATTAAATGCTTCATACAATCGCTGATTCTCTATTTTCGCATCTCTGCCATCAGGAAGCTGTGCGTTGTTGGGCGCCTGGCGGCTTTGTTTTAGCCTTTTGTCAACGCTGCGCTGGAGTTTACGCAGGCGCTACGCTCATGCTATTGTTGCTGCCGCTGATGAAATTCAAACCTAGCAGAAAAATTCTATTCATTCATGGGTTATTTATGATTCAGATGCTTATCTTTGGTTTTCATCTCATACCCCACTCTGCAACTATACGCACGTTGTCAGGCCAGTTGTTCATTATAGGCGTATTCTACTTTCTATGGCTTAATGTTCAAAACCGGTGGGATTTATTTCAGACTAATCGCTCCCCTCGCAGCTATTTTGGGGGAATTATCATTATGTTGTTGCTGATGCAGTTATTTGTGCGTGCACCATTTGCCTTTGCTTCTGCCTTCGTTGAAATATTAGGACTACTGGGTCTTGTCGCGATTGTTGCAGCAGTCGTGATTACTGTCTTTGAGGTCTGCACTTTCACGGTTCTGCAACCATTAAGGCAGAAAATCAAATGGCTCTTTGTCAAATGAGTTAGCGCTTTTTCATCGTAACTATAGAAAAAGATCGGCTGAATAGTAAGGGCGTTTAATTAAACGCCCCTACTCGTCCTATTGGCTGGTGAAGAGGGAATACACAGCAGGCACATTACGTAATGAGGCACAGATCCAAGCAACTGCCGTACTCTTGCCTAGGCATGGAAACACTGAAGTTATTCAATGCATCAGAGGTTTTCTTGCTAACCTAATCTGACAAAGAGCCAATCAAACAAAGACTTTTTTTACTTATTGAGGCTCCACGCTCTCTGTGGCAGACGTCAATCAAAACAGGTCAGAAAGCTGATGAGACCAGATGTGAAAAGTTCTAGGGCAAGCTAGAGAATTTAGTTGACGCTGTGGAGACGCAAAGGTAAGAATTCAGTATAATAGAGTCACTGTCTGTTTATAGAGCACATTTTAGGGAGAAAGGAGGTGTAAGTATGAAGAAGACGATGGGGTTTACTCTCATTGAGCTCTTAATCGTGGTGGCGATCATTGCGATTTTGGCAGCGATCGCAATACCAAATTTTCTCGAAGCCCAGGTTCGCTCCAAAGTTTCGAGATGCAAGGCGGACATGCGGACTATTGCTACGGGTCTCGAGAGCTATAGGGTTGATGGTAACGCTTACCCGCCAATGTTTGATGCGGGTACCGGCGGAACCTGGGGCATATTGGTCGAGCCACCCTTCCACTCAAGAATACCGAGTTATCTGACTACCCCAATAGCTTATCTCACTTCGCTTCCTCACGACCCTTTCATAGATTATGAACAATACTTAGATTGGGCTCCAAAGGAAGTAAGCAATCGCTTCGTTTACTTCAACTATCCGTATTTCTTTCAATCAGCGATAGATGGTTCAGCCCTGCGCAATCGTTCGGATGATGCTGGTTTGTGGTTGTTTTACTCCCCTGGGCCAGATAGAGATTGGTATAATAGACCAGCCAATCTGGTGTATATCAATTACGACCCGACCAATGGAACCATCAGCTTAGGTAACATTTTCCGCACACAGCGGACAACTGACAAATACGAGCGCGGTACTTGGTAATCGCCCAGCGCGTCCGCCGAACTCAGCACTCTCTGCTTCGGAATAGCGTTTGGCCACCTCTTCAAATGGTTCTCCCCGCTCGAGTGCCTGCCAGGCAGCTTCGATTTTCTTCCTGGCCTGGCGGCGTTCTTCATCTGTTGCCTCAGGGGTACTTCTGCAAAAATCTGGCCTATATCAACTGTCTCTGGCTCAAAGTAATCTTTCTTATGTAACTTGTAAAACCGCTTGATTTTTTCAGGTTTGATTTCTCATGCGCGAGGACTGTTTTTTTTCTCACCTGCGGATTAGGCGACGCGAATCCTGCCTTTTGTTCCCTTCACACTTTTTCCAATGATACGAGCGCTGGTGAGGCCGTGCTTGTGGAGTGCAGCGAGGAGGCGCGCTGCATTCCGGGGTGCAAGCGCGATGAGCAAGCCGCCAGAGGTCTCGGCTTCAAGGAGGAGTTGTTGCAAAGCAGGTTCAACTGATGAGGCGAAACGAAGTTTTTTCTTGAGGTAGGTCTTGTTGGAGATGGATGCACGCGTATAGAGTCCCTGACGCGCGATGTCGAGCGCTTCGGGGAAGTAAGGGATATTGCTTGACTGGAGGTGAATACTGACGCGGCTGGCATCGGCCATTTCGTAAGCGTGGCCGATGAGGCCAAAGCCTGTAATATCGGTACAGGCATGGGCGTGGTGGCGAATCATCAGCTCAGAGGCGAGCTTATTGAGCTGAAGCATGGAGTTGCAAACTGTTGTGAGTGCATGCTTGCGTTTTCGTGCGGGGATGCGCTGGAGTTTCAGTCCAGTAGTCACGAGGCCTACGCCAAGGGGCTTGGTGAGGATCAGGAGATCACCAGGCTGGGCCCGGGCGCAGGTGATAATTCGGCGCGGGTGGATAGTACCGGTCACGGCGAGGCCGTAGAAGAGTTCAGGTGCTTCAATGGTATGGCCACCAATAACGACGGCGCCGGTTTCTGCGACTTTATCCATTCCGCCGCGCAGGATAGCACTGAGGACTTTTAGCGGGTAGATCTTCTTGGGGAAGCCAATGATATTGAGTGCTGTTTGTGGGGTGCCGCCCATAGCATAGATGTCGCTCAGGGCATTAGCTGCTGCGATGCCGCCAAACGTATAA
This sequence comes from Candidatus Sumerlaeota bacterium, assembly GCA_030613245.1. GTDB lineage: Bacteria > Sumerlaeota > Sumerlaeia > MWCT01 > JAUWMI01 > JAUWMI01. The sequence continues at coordinate 28,142 of JAUWMI010000031.1, read as the reverse complement.
GGATCATCAACGATGGGTGGAAAGAAGTCGGTGGTATGGATTATAGCAAGGCGGTCGCTGAGTTTATAGACACCAGCATCATCCGCCGGCTCAAAGCCAACGAGGACATTCGGATCGCTTACGTGCGGTAAGTGATGCAACACGTGCATCAGGTCGGGCAAGCCGAGCTTAGATGCTCACCCAGCGCACGAGGCTTTCTCGGTCAGCTTGATAATTTCTTCTTTTGTCATCTTCATGATGTTTTGTGCATTTTTCTTTTCGGGAAACAGTTAATATTGGCCCAAGAAAGCGTGAGAATGTCAAGTGCGCAGATTTATACAGTAATCAAAGATTCACAGCCCGCGACTCTTGGCTTTCGTTGCTCGAAATGCCAAAGAGTTATCAGGGCTGGTGGCTGAATAGAGTGGACATCTCATGGGCCAAGATGCGTTTTGAAATTTGCAAATTCCGCATGCTTCCTGTATCATTTAGCGGATAGGAAGAGAGATTGCCGAAGAAGGGTAGTTGGCGCGGGTGTTTCCAAAGAGGTAAATCGTTGGAGAGTTACCGCGGAGATCAAAGGGCTTGGAGGCAACATTAGGCGCGAGGCGGTTGCCAATAAAATAGATGATATCGAAATCGGAATTGAAATTGGCAACCATAGATCCTGGCGTTGCAGCGTCAAATGTGCAGCCTACAACGGCGAGATGGGAGCCTGGTGAGGGGGTTTGGAGTATGTAAAATGATTCTTCTGCGACAGGTGCGTGAATATAGAAATGGCAATTGTAGAAATAGGCTTGGGTTTCTACTGAGACCGTATCTGAATAACCGTCGATGGAGCATTCCTCGAAGGTAATATTATAAGAGCCCTGAAACAAGTAAATGGTATCCTGTTGGCCATAAAATTTAACTTTCTTGAAACGCACTCCATTGGTAACGGGAGAATATGTTGCCAGTGCGACCTCTCGTCCAGACCCAAAGGGATGAGTATTTTTAATCGTAAGGTTTTCTATTGTTACGTTATTGGCTTTTACATTAACCACAGCGCAGGGATACTGGACGGCCCTGGGCTGACGATATTGGATGATTGTGGAATTCATGTCTGTGCCAATGATAGCAATATGCGGTTTTTCTATCAGGAGGCGTTCGTTATAGACGCCTGGTCGGAGGATAATAGCGTAGGGGTTGGACTTTGAAGCATTGATAATCGAATCTATAGCGGACTGAATGGTCGAGTAGGGACAATCGGTTTTTCCGACATAGATAGTATTACTCGTGGGAATGGCCAGGGATGCAAGAATGGTGCTTGTAGTGTTGTTGGACTCAGACACTGGGGACATAGAACTTCTAGGGGACGCAGTTTCGATGCTCCCATTATGCATTGAGGCTGCCTGTGTCTCTCTTTGCCACAATGATTTAGTGGGATGGAACAAAGGGAGAAGTATACAGACGAAGCCTAGTAATGAGCAAATGATAATTAAGAGCCGGGGGTACTCAATACGCATACCGGGATCCCGTGAAATGTTCTTATTGCCCTGCACTCCAGAGTAATAAATAGCCATTTGAGATTCTTTCCCGCCGTGGCGGGTCAGAATGACAGCAGTTATCCGTGTGAACAAATCCAGGCTGTCACTCTGAACGAAGAGAAGAGTCTCCCTCACCTTAATCCTCTCCCATGGGGAGAGGGGATAAAAAGCAGCAAAATCGAGCTATAAGGCAAAAGTCAAGGAGCCTGAATTGGTTGTCCAGGTATGAAAATAGCAAAGTTATCCTGTGCATAAATTGGGATCGCGCTAGCCCGTATAATAAAGAGTCTGAAATCCTATTTGTTCGGATACCTAAGCTAAGGACGTCGCCAACTTTCGGGAAGTTTAAATATACTAAGGTGATCGTGGAGCCTCTTCGCTGATCAGCACGCGCATGCAGCGGGAACAGCGCTTGATCTTTCTGCCTTGATGAACCTCCACGAGCAGCTGGGGCAAGAGCTGCATATAGCAACCGCCGCATGATCCGTTTATCACCTGAACAACAACGGAGCCGACATAGCGGTCGACAATACGGTCGTAAATTTCGCGCACCTCGGTGGTAAGTTGGGTGAGGCACGTTTTGCGTTCTTTCTTGAGCTTGTCGAGGCGGGTCTTTCTTTCCTCAATGATTGCTTCGATGCGCAGGCGTTCCCGGGTAGTTTCTGCTTCGATGCGTGTGAGTTCTTCTTTACATTGGTCCAGCTGTTGCTTCTGCTCATCTTCCTGGGTGAGGATGGCGAGAACCTGATCTTCAAGGGCCTCGATCTGCGTGCGGACATTGCCGATTTCCGTGGTGATTGCCTGATATTCTCTGTTGGTTTTCACTTCCATCTGCTGGCGCTGATACTTCTGGATGAGGGATTCCTTGTCAGCGATTTCAGCCTCCATTCGGCGCCGCTCTTTGAGGGAACTTGTCCCTGAATGGGAAAGCCCGTCAACTTGTTCCTTCTTCTCCTGCACTTTCTGTTTGAGATTCTCGAGCTGAGGCCGGTAGAGCTTTAACTCTTCTCTAATGGCGAGAATCTGCTGATCGAGATTCTGAAGAATAAGCAGTTGTTTGATCTCTTCAAGCATCAGTGCGTATCCTTTAGTTGTTAGACTATTCCTTCACCTATCTGCACGCCATAGGAGGAGTGTTTGCAGCTGAGACGGCAATCGTCACTCGTGCTTGTTTGATTTGGGAGTTGCTTCGTAAGAGTCTGGCCAGATGAGACACCACGGGCCACTCAGAGGCGAAATGTCCGGCCGCGATGACCTTCAGGCCCAGTGTCTGCGCCTCCAGTGCAGCGTGGTGTGAGAGCTCACCAGTGACGATTACATCGGCGCGCTTCGCAGACGGCGAGCGGATGATCTCAGGTGCACTGCCTGCGCAGACGAGCGCAGTTCGGATGCGGGCACGTGGTGAGCCAACGATTGCCAGCGTCTTGGTTTTTAGTGCGGTCTTCACCTTCTTTGCGAATGTCTCAAGCTGCATTGGCCGTTTCAGATGGCCAATATACCCTAGCCCATAGGATTCATCCTGAAGGAAAGGATTCATCCTGAAGGACGATTGGGTAGGCTCAAGGGTGTAGACGTCGTAAGCAACCTCCTCGTAGGGATGGGCGCGAATGACTTCTTTGATTACCGAGCGAATGTGCGATTTCGGCACAAGGGTTTCCAGGCGATATTCTTCAGCCACCTCCAGTTTGCCGCTTCGGCCTTTAAAGGGCTTTGCTCCGACAAGTGGAACATACGTGCCAAGGCCGGGTGTGCGGAATGTGCAGTGGCTGTAGAGACCAATAGTGCCCCCACCACCACGGTCAATAGCGTTGATAATGTCGTTCTCGTAGCCTTTGGGGACAAAGACGGTAAGTTTGACGTGGGTAGCGTGGCATTCTGGCTGGAATATCTCTAAATGAAAAAGCCCTAGCACATCGGCTAGGGCTTTATTCGTCCCGTTGGGGGACTTGTCGAGATTGGTGTGGGCGACAATTACACCCACACCGTATCGTATGAGTTTCATTACCAGACTCCCTGGATAGGCAGAGGGCAGTATTTGCTTCATGGGATGAAAGATGAGGGGATGATGGGAAATGATGGCGTCGCAGCGCTTCCTGCGGGCTTCCTGGACCACCGCGGGGGTGACGTCCAGAGTGACAAGTACGCGGCGGATCGGGGCATCGGGCTCCCCGAGTTGAAGGCCAACGTTATCCCAGGATGAGGCATAGGTAAAGGGGGCAAGGGTATCAACAATGGCAGTGAGTTGTTCGAGAGTAAAGGGCATCAATGATTTAAACCATATCCGCAGATTCCATCTGAATCAAACCGGCTCCATCCGGAATTCAGAAATTTACTGCGCCGGGGGCGCGCTGCAATCATCCCGTCTGTATGAGCGGGCAAAAAGTGGGCCCACCTGGAATCGAACCAGGGACCTACCGGTTATGAGCCGGTGGCTCTACCAATTGAGCTATGGGCCCATATGGCAGAGATTTATTGAAGTATTCTAATTATGTTCTTACGAAAGACAATGTTAGAGTTTATTTGCTTAATGTGATGAATGTCAAGCACTGTTTGGCTCGGCCCTGATTCGCGCAGGGCTGCAAGAGGGCGTTGTGGCAGATGCAGTCGTGGTTTGATATTTCTTTTTGTTATGTGCTCTTAGTAGCGCCAGACGAGCCAGAGGAAAAGAGCGGAGCTGGAGACCGCAGCAAGAGTGAAGGGGAGACCGAGTTTGACAAACGTGCGGAAGGGGATGACGTAGCCTTGACGCCTGAGAATGCCCATGCTGACAATATTCGCAGAGGCTCCAATTGGTGTAATGTTGCCGCCAAGGCACGAGCCAATCAGTAGGGCAAAGAGAATCAGAGGCTGATCGACGCCTAGATCAGCAGCCACTTGTTGTGCTACCGGGATCATTGCCGCGAGGTACGGAATATTACAAACAAAGGCCGAGACCAACGTGGAGATGGAAATGATCAATAGAAAAGCGAACAGCACGTTATCGCCCGCCAGAGCACCCAGGGCATCGGCGATCGCCACAAGCCAGCCAGTTTCCGTTAGACTAGCAACAATAATAAAAACCCCAATCAGAAATAGTGTCGTATTCCAGTCAAGGCGTTTGACAAATTTGACGCCGTCACCTTTAGCTGACCAGACGTACCAGATGAGGCTAATGAGGCCGAAAAACATGCTGATAACACCTGCAAGGAAGCGAAATTCAGGGTCAATAAAGGACGAGAACGCCACGCAAACGATAAAGATGGTGAGCAGGATAGTAGGGATCCAGGTGATGACGCGCTCTTTACGTTCCAGCGAGATGCGCTCACTGTGGCGCCGGAAGAAGAGGTAGAGGACAATAAACGATGCGATTGCCCCTATCTGAACGGCAAAGAAAATTCCCAGCTTGCCGTGATAAATGAAAAAATCGTTAAAAGTCATTTTAGCGAAGCCAGCTAGGATCATACTGGGTGGGTCGCCGATCAGGGTGGCTGTGCCCTGGAGATTCGAAGACACGGCAATAGCGATTATAAGAAGGACGGGGGAAATTTTAAGTTTTTTGGCAAGGGAGAGGGCAACAGGTGCGATGATGATGACCGTGGCGACATTTTCGACGAATGCAGAGATGAAACTGGTCAGGCCACAGATAAACAGAATTGCCAAGGAGGTGCGACCAGCCGCGTTGACCAGGAGCTCAGCCAGATACGCAGGCATGCGTGAATAGGAGAAAATTTCGGCGAGCGCAAGCGTGCCCACGAAGATGCCTATGACGTTCCAGTGGACAGCAGTAACCGCTGACTTGGGCGTGAGAACGCCGCAGAGCACGAGAAACAATGCGCCTACTATGGCGACGTGGGCACGCCGCTTGGGCAAAATGACAAACAACGCGTATACTAGAAGAAATGTTGCGAGTGCCAGGTAGCGCATTGGATAATGAGCCGGATGCCTCCAGTCTGGGAACGAGAAATAGCAACTGAGCCGCGCGTCGTTCGGTCACACGCCGCAACAACTGACGTTTTGACATGTGTGGGCGCGAATCCAGCGTTTTGCAGTCTTAAATTGCGGTAACTAAAGCAAGCATGGGTGAGATGTGCAACAAAAAAGCGGCAAGGCTTGAGATTCCAGGGCAAATTCTGTTGTTGCTTACTTCGATTACAAATCGCCACAAAGGCACAGAAACCATTGAAGCCTGAATCCGATTATTGATTTTTTCATCGGCGTAGCGTTCAAACCTACCGCTGCTCGATTTTTGGAATTGCCTGTACGATCAATAGTGTTATGAGTTTTATAACTTCTTGAATGCTTCAGCCCCTAGAAGATATTATCAGGGTTAGGTAACCTCATCCAGGCGACGAATTTCGGTCATTTAAATGCTGAGAGCAAACTGAACGAAATTCCCATAGTCCTGAGTTTCTAACTATGACGCCTTTGCTACATCGCTCTAAAGAGAATCCGGCGTTTATAGTCCGCCTTGGCGGACGCTTCTTTGCCCCCTGCCTTGGCTGGGGGGTAAAAGAAGAATACTCGACAGTAGCGCGCTTCAGCGTGGCTTGTTGCCTTGGCTTAGAGCTCAGATTTCAATGGCTAAAGCCGCGGGTGGATAAGCGACGCTAAAGCGCCCTTCGGGGTGAACCCTGGTGGTTTTTATTGAGCGAACTTTCCGTTTCACCCCACCTGAAGGTGGGTGCAAAGAAGCGACCGCCTCAAGGCGGCCTCAACTGAAGGCATCGTGGATAATTCGTGTATCTTAACGCCCTTCATAGAGCGCTCTTAAAGCTTTACCACGCCTGGGGCACTTGGGAAAAGTTCTAGAGCTCAGTAGTGTCGTATGGACAAAGAAGATAACACAGTCTGTGCAAGGGAGTAATGCGAACCTTGAGGGGGCTACTATTACGCGAGCGAAGAAAGGACATGCTCATGGTGCGAACAAAACAGCGACAGATTTCGCTAGCCGCGATTGATTTGCGTGACGAGACGTTTCAGATTAGTTTCGGTCGTCCTCTTGAAGCGTTGCGGGAATCGATTCGTGCGGTAGGGTTGCTCAATCCGCTGGTAGTGCGAGAATCAGATCGAAAAGGACGGTATCAGATTGTACTGGGATTCCGGCGAGTGGAGGTGTGCCGGGCATTAAGGCAAAAGGAGGTTTTGTGTCGGGTGCTGGTGTCGGGCTTAAAAGAACAGGAGATGCTGCTAATGGGCGTGTATGATGCGGTTGCCTCGCAGCGCTTGAATCCAATTGAAACAGCAAGGGCGCTGGAGCGACTTGGCAAATTCTTTACGCGTGGGCAGCTGATTGAGAAGTATCTTCCGGTTCTGGGTTTGGGAGCGAGTGGCGAGGTGTATACGCGTTACGTCCAGTTGTTGCGACTGAGTAAGTCGCTGCAGCTCGCAGTGGCTCGTGAGCAGCTGGCTATGAGTGTAGCGGGTGAATTTTTGCGGATTGCCCAGGCGGAGCGAAGCTCATTGTTTGATCTGTTTCAGCAGCTACGGCTGGGTGTGAATCTTCAGAAGGAATTTTTCTCGCTCTGTTTTGAAATCAGCCGGAGAGATAAAATTAGCATCATCCAGCTCGTGCAGGGAGCCGCTCTTCGCGGAATCCTGAAAAACGCGCGGCTATCTGTTCCCCAAAAGGCGGCACTGGTACGCGACCACCTGAAGCGGCTACGCTATCCCCGGCTTAGCGAGAAGGAACGGCAGTTTAAATCAGTGGTCAAGCGGCTCGGGCTCGTGCCGGGTGCTGCGCTTCATGCTCCGCCTTATTTTGAAGGCACAACGTATCGGATGGAGCTACGGTTTGAGACGTATGCTGAGTTGCGAGACAGGCTGGTCCAGCTGCAGGAGCGTGTTACGCAGCGACTAGGGGGAGAAGATTTTGGGTGATTTTGCGACAGTAGCGTTTCCAGCGTTCGGTCATGTTGGCCACAAAAGTATAGTGGTAGTTTATGGAAATAGCGAAATCGAATTGACTTCGATTGGATGAGGGTGATAAAGAAAAATTAGTAAGGTGCTATTGGTTGGGAAAGGGTTGTTCTGCGGTGCGAATGCAGGTGCATTAAAGGCCAGACCGTGCTGTGCTGGCCGGAATAATTTCGCTAAAGAGGTAGGATAATGGCCGATCTTGGCAGACGGCGAAGTCGGGCGGACCGCCGGCGGTCACGCCAACCGCACAAAGGCAAGGAGCGGCGACGAGGCTCGCTCCGAGACGTAGCGATTGGGGTTGGGCAGGGTGAGAACTGTGTTGAGATAAAGTTGCAAAACGAGCTCGTGGCTGAGAACTGTCAACCTATAAAAGAGAAGCTGTTAAAGGCTCATTTTCAGCTCCCTATTTCAGGTGTGATTATCCTTGATTTACAGGGGGTTCCGTACGTTGACAGCGGCGGTACAGCAATGCTGCTTGAGATTCATGAGCGTATGAAACGAAATGGGAAGACATTGGTATTGAAAAACCTGAACGAGCATGTTGCTCGTGTGATTGAAATGCTAAATCTGACGACAGTGTTCGATATTCATTCGGAGAAATAAGCCCGTCTGCCTCTTCTTTCCAGTCGGAGGCTCTGCTGGGGCAGGGCTTTCCTCCTCACGTTTCTCTGAGATTGACAGTCCTGTATGAGGAAGTACCATTATCTCTGATAGGTAAGGCAGGAGCGATTCTGCATGTGCTTTTTTTCGAAGACAGGGTAGTTCCCTGTTGCTCTTATTACTGCTTGCGCCCACCGTAAGGAGCGCAAAGAGATTTGCGTATGAGATGAATCGGACGGCTCACGTCCGGGAGGAGGAACAATGGCAGGATCACGAGTCTATTTTGCAGCTGTTCGCAAGAATGAACCGGTGGCCTCTATTGCGAAGAAGGTGAAGCTGGTGTATGAGAAGGCGCGACTCGGCGCTTGTGTGAAGAAGAACGCTCTGGTTGGTATTAAGCTGCATTTTGGGGAAAAAGGAAATCGTGGCTACGTAAAGCCGTCGTTTGTGAAGCCCGTTGTGACACAAGTCAAAAAAAGTGGTGGGAAGCCGTTTCTCACTGATACGAACACATTGTATGTGGGCGAGCGAAGCAATGCGGTGGATCATCTGCATCAGGCGGAAGCGCACGGATTTAGTATGGGCATGGTTGGAGCGCCAGTAATAATCAGCGACGGTTTGCTAGGGCGGAATGAAATCCGTGTCAAGATTCCCGGCGTGCATTTCTCGCAGGTGCCGATTGCAGCGGGGGTAGTGTCGGCAGGCGCTTTGATTGTTGTGACGCACGTGACGGGCCATATTGCAACAGGAATGGGCGGGGCGATGAAGAACGTGGGCATGGGTTGTGCCACACGTAAAGGGAAGATGGCTCAGCACTCGGATATGAAGCCAGCAGTGAAGCCCAGCGTATGCACGAAGTGCGGGGAATGTGTGCAATGGTGCCCAGTCCAGGCAATTGCACTGGAAGCAAAGGCAGCACGTATTGATTCGGCTGTTTGCATCGGGTGCGGAGAGTGCCTGGCGGTGTGTCGCTATGGGGCAATACAGTACAACTGGAAAATTTCCTCGCGTGTGCTCCAGGAGAAGATGGCCGAGTACGCTTTCGGCGCGATCATTATGAAAAAGGGGAAGGTCGGGTTTCTGAACTTCCTTCTTCATGTAACGAAGGATTGCGATTGTATGGGAGATACAGGTAAACCGATCTGCGCGGATATTGGAATTCTGGGGGGAACGGATATCGTGGCCATTGATGCGGCCTCACTGGATCTCATTCGCGAACGGGCAGGGAAGGAATTACGGAAATTAGCATACCCGAAGATCGACGACAGAATCCAGTTGCGTCACGGCCAGCGGATCGGTCTGGGCACAATGAAATACGAGCTGAAGGAAGTTTGAGCGGATCATGAGTGGCTAGCGAAGGCGCAATATCGTTGACCCGTAAGAGACAGTATGGGGGTTTGCTATCGGACGATATGAATAGCGGCCTTTGGGTCACCTTGTGCTTTTTCTGCCACCGTTCTGTCATTCAGAATGAAAGTGATGCTGGCCTCGGGTTTAGAAGATTCCTGGCGGATGAGTAATACGACCCCACCAAGAAAGCCCATCTGGCTATCGCCGAGCATGTCGTATTGACGCGTGAGATAGACCCGTGTGGAGAGGTCGGTGCCCACTTCGAAATGACTGACGATGTTAATCAGCTCAGGGGTTCTATTGGTAACTTTGCTAAACCAGCGTCGTGAGACCGCGTTCTGCACGCGGACATTCTCCGGCGCGCGTGTATTAATGTAGATCATGTAGCCAATCGCACCGAGAATAACGAGAATGATAAATTTTTTCATGTGTATCCCCCCCTTGTTTTATTCTTGTCTTCTGAGCTGCAGTTTAAATATGAAACCGCAGATATACGCGGATTGAGATCAATCGTCATCCCTTGCGCGATTTCTTGTGAAGAATCACAAAGTATGAATATGCGAAACGGTTTGCTCTTCTGTCTGAATTCTTTCTATATGGGAAGTTGGCTTGGGGCAACATCTTTTTTGGAGATCAGCACATGATTAAAGCATGCTCCTCGCAGGCGATTACGTGGAAGGGCCGTGGACTGATGGAGTCGCGCGAGAGCCAGTGTGAGTCTTGGCGAGTGGCCCAGGGATCTATCTGGCCGTGGAGCTTGGTGTGTTTTCTTATTGTCGGGCTATGCGTAGGAGCACTGGAGGTGTGGGCCGGCGATTTCTACGTGACGAAAAGTGGAAATGATTCGATAGGAGACGGGTCCCAGGCATCCCCGTGGTGCACGGTGCAGCATGCAATTGATTCCATCACAGGATCGCTGGAGGAGCCGCACACGATTTATATTGCCGGAGGAGTATACGCTGAGCAGGTCAGAATGGACACATGGGAGAACCTTTACGGCGGGTACGATCCGGTGACGTGGGAGCGGGACGTTGATGCGCATCCAACAGTTTTAATGTCTACGTCAGTGACGTCAGAGTCGGCGGTAGTGAAAGCAGCGCAGAGATCAATTCTGAGCGGGTGCACGGTGATCGGGGGATACTATGGGATATACTGTAAATACGCCTCGGCGTTGCTTGACCGCAATATAGTGGCGCACAACGTCTACGGGATCGTCTGCCGGATGGAATCTTCGCCACTGATAGTGGATAATCAGATTATCTCGAACACGCTGGACGGGGTAATGTGCGAAGATTACTCATCGCCCTACATACTCGGGAACCGTGTGGCGCAAAATGGTGGCGATGGAATTGTGCTCCGAAGATCACGGGCAACAGTGCGCGAGAATACCATCCAGGATAATCAGGGAATTGGCATCTACATCCTGGCCTCCACGCCGGTAATTGAATGCAATGAGGTCGTGGGAAATGGAGAGGACGGCATGACGCTATTTCTCAGCAGGGGCCGGATTGAAGAAAACCGCTTTGCCCGGAATCAGCAGAGTGGAATAACGCTGTCCTATTCGAATCCAGCGGTTATGCGCAATCAGTTTGTGAGAAACGGCACCCACGGCCTGGGAGTGATTTTCAGTTTTCCTCCAGTAGTGGATAATAACATAATGTTGCAAAATGACATCGGCGTTTATTGCACCCAGTATAGCGCAGCTAACCTTATTAATAATACAATAGCATACAATGCCATGTACGGGATCGCCACGAGTTATTTCAGCAATGCCTTGAGTACGAACTGTATTATCTGGCGGAATGGGGATGATTTATTGCAGTGCAACGCCATCTACTCATGTATTTCAGATGGGGATGCCGGGGAGGGGAATATCAGCACGGATCCGCGATTTGCAAACCTGGAGACTGACGATCTGCATCTTGCGTGGGATTCGCCATGCATTGATGCAGGAACCAGCGTTGGTGCGCCAGTTGTGGATTGTGATGGGGATCCGCGGCCCTGGGGCATGGGATTCGATATGGGGGCGGACGAGTCGTTTCGGCGCCTGATCTATGACTTCGCGCAGGGAGAACAGGGATGGACGTTCCATGCGCCAGACGGACCGTTTGCGCAGGCCATGGGCCAGGCGAGAGCGGAGGGATTGGTGATTCTGGCTGATGCGACGACGCCGAGCTTTGGCTTCTGGCAGAGTCCTGTGGAGATTGTTCCCGCTTTTCCTGATTCGGTTTACCGGGTACGGTGGCGTCTTGCAGAGCCGGTGGAGGGTTCCGGCTGGATGCCTCAAGTTCGTTTGCGTGTGAGCGCTCAGAGTCTTCAATACTCAAATAGCCTGGTTGTTCAAGAAACTAGTGGCGCGTCAGGGTCTGAGAGAGCGGAAGTACAGCCGGGCGCGCATGATCTATATTTTGCGGCTCCTGTGTGTAACAGTGAAGCGACATGGAATGCTGAAAATCAGTTCCTGGCGTTTGATCTTTTGAGTTTTGATCCGCCGGGGATAGCGGGAAGTGGGGCTGTGCTGGAGGCGGTTGAGGTTGAGCGGATTGGGCTGGATGTGCTGACGGAGCCGAGCGAACTTAGAACCTACACGTTTGAGCAGTCGAGCGAAGGATGGCGCTTTTCCGGAGCAGTAGGGCCATTCACATCACCGCTTTCAGGCCGTCGCAGGGGGGCCTTATTTCTTGCTTCTATCACCAACACGAACACTTTTGGGTTTTGGGCGAATGATCCCGCGGATATAATTCTTACTGGTGGGGCAACAAAACTGTATCGCACTACGTTTACGCTACACTCTGATCAGGAGAATGCAGCGGTAGTACCTCAAGTGCGGCTTCGTATGTGTGCAGGGCTGGGCGAACAGTGGGTGCTGCAGACGATATCCAGCGTGGGAGATGGTGCGCATTCGCCCACGCGGTCATCATTGAGATACTCTCTCTATTATCCCTGGGCGGGTAGGGCTGGGGTGGATAGTTTGCTACTTGGGTTTGACTTGCTGAATTTCGATCCGAATGATGCAGCCAACGGGACTCTGTATCTCGATGAGGTGCTGGTGGAAGAGATGAACATTCCCGTGATCGAGTAGAGTGACTGTTTTGGAGATTTGGCGTGTATTTGTATATCGTGGACTTCTGGAAAGTAAACAGAGCAAAAAAAGGTGTGATTATTATTGACCTTCGGATTCTGTAATTTTAATAACAGATTCTAATTGGGCATAATCTGGTAGTTTTTGATAAAAACATATGCCCAGGCACACTATGGAAAGGAGTCAGTAAGAAATGAAGGTTGCAGTTGACAAAGAGACGTGCAGTGGGTGTGGGGTTTGCGTGGATATGTGTCCGGATGTATTTGAGATGGAGGACGAAATTGCTCGGGCAAAGGTGAGCGATGTCCCAGCAGAATTTGAAGATGCGGTCAAAGAGTCGGCTGAGGCATGTCCGGGTGAGTCAATTCTGGTGGAGGAGTAGCTGTTCACCACGTAATCCGACTACCACGCTGGAGTTGTAAAGTCCTCGGGCTTTTATGGATTAACGAGTAACTCTGGCGTGGTGTTTATTTTCCCAGCTACATAAGCGGCTTGCCACTCGTACATAGCACGAGATTTCGAGAAGGCCTGGCTGGGGGGCGGGGTATACTACTCTGAGCAAGCTGAGGAGGAGCGGGAATGAAAGTGCTTATTATGAGTGCGGATGGGTTTGAGGATTCGGAATTGTTATGTCCGTACTATCGCCTTCGGGAAACTGGTATCCAGGTGGAGATCGCCACACCGAATCGCGGCACGATTCAGGGAAAGCATGGATACGTGGTGACGTCGGATATGATTTTTGAGAGCGTGAAGCCCGAGGACTATGTGGCAGTGGTGATCCCAGGCGGCAAAGCCCCGGAGCAGGTGCGGCTGAATGCCGCGGCCCTGACGATTGTCAAGCACTGCATGCAGAAGCGCAAGCCGATTGCGGCAATCTGTCATGGGCCGCAGGTGTTGATTTCCGCCGGATTGCTGGAAGGCAAGAATGCGACCTGCTGGCAAGGGATGCGCGACGACCTGATTGCAGCAGGGGCACAGTATACCGATAAAGAGGTCGTGGTGGATGGCAACCTGATTACCTCGCGGAAGCCCAGCGACATTCCGGCATTTTGCCGTGAGCTTATGAAGCTCATGGTGAGTTAGGCTACCGGGTAAGCAGGTTGCGCAAGTGATGAAGAAACTGCGGTTATGACGAGCTCTTTTGATTACGTGGCCACAGAGACACAGAGGCACAGAGGTCCTGAAACAGAAAAAATTGTAAAATTAAAATTGCAAATATCAAATTTTAAATTTTCATTTTGCATTTTGCAATTTTCAATTTACAATTCAATAGGCTGTGTCTCTGTGGCATATCTATTTTGATTAAAGTAAAGAGGAGAGAAGGATGAAGTACCGTCGGTTGGGGCGTACTGGACTGAAGGTATCGGAAATCGCGCTGGGCGGCTGGCTCACATTCGGCGAGACACTTGGCGAGGAAGAAGCACTTCAGATTATTCGCAAGGCGTTTGAGCTGGGGATTAATCTGTTTGATACGGCGGATGTATACGCTGACGGGCGCGCGGAAGAGATGCTCGGAAAGGCACTGGCAATATTTCCGCGCGAAGAGGTTGTGATTGCAACAAAGGCGCGGGGGCGGATATTTGGCGGGCCAAACGGTGAAGGCCTTTCGCGCAAACATCTGTTTGAGGCGCTCCATGCCAGCCTGCGCCGCTTGCAGACGGACTACGTTGATCTTTACCAGGTGCACTGGCCGGACCCCGAGACGCCACTGGAAGAGACGCTGTGTGCGTTGAACGATATGGTGCGGCAGGGAAAGGTTTTGTACGTGGGTTGTTCGAATTTCTCTGCAACCCAGTTGCACGAGGCGTTGATGATCAGCCGTCAGCATGGGTGGGCGCGATTCGACTCTGTGCAGCCGTTCTATAACATGATGCGACATGAGATCGAAGCGGATCTGCTACCGCTGTGCGCGGAGGAAGGAATTGGCGCTATTGTGTTTTGTCCGCTGTACCAGGGATTGCTCACGGGAAAATACCGTAAAGGTATTGCGCCAAAAAAGGGTCAGCGCGCTGCCGAGAATCCCGTGTTGCGCAAGCGATTGACGGCAGAGAATCTGACGATTGTCGAGCAGTTGGGCAAGATTGCGAAGAAACGCGGGAAGACGATGGCGCAGCTGGCGCTGGCGTGGATACTGCGTCGGCCGGAGATTTCAGCAGCGATTATCGGAGCGCGACGCATTGAGCAGCTCAAGGAGAATGTGCGGGGCTCGGGCTGGCAACTGCGTAAACAGGAGCTGAAGCAGATTGATAAGATTCTGGAGGCGAGCCAAGAAAGATAGTTTGCCTTGTGGCGTTTCTTAATTTTCATAGATTGTTTCGGTGGAACAAACAGAGAAGGTAACGTATGCAAAAAAGATTTTCAAATCACTTATCACCCCAAGGTTTTACTTTAATAGAATTACTCATAGTGGTTGCAATAATAAGCATTCTTGCAGCCATAGCGCTCCCCAATTTTCTTGAAGCACAGGTGCGCGCAAAAGTAGCCCGGGCAGAAACCGACTTGCGCACTATTGCTACGGGCTTGGAATCTTATCGCGTAGATAACAATAATTATCCGCCGGAAAATTACCCCAGCCCACTACTGGTGGACGTTTGGGGCACCCTCGTTATACCAAATGCTATAAAACTAAGACCGCTTACTACGCCTGTTGCTTATTTGACCCAGCTTCCCCACGACCTATTTGACCCGGGCGATGATCCGGTTAATCAGACCAAGCCGCACACTTATCATTACGCGGCCAAGAATGATCCGCTTCATCCGACTGAACAATTCTTCGACGGCAAGGGAGGAAACGAAGACCGACGATACTGCTACTGGGTAATTCAGAGCTACGGTCCGGACAGGGGCATTGATAAGGATTTGCCTACTTACTGGCAGTTTCCTCGATATAATCCGACAAATGGTACGATAAGCATTGGCAATATCCTCAGGTTAGGTCCATAGGGCATCCTGGAGTTTTTGATGATCCTCTCTTGAAATGTATTTTCCTGAAAAGGAGAAGGAGATGAGAAAAGGAATACTCGTGATCGCTCTTATTGTCTGTGTTGTGACGGGAGCTGTCTTATTAAAGACACTAGGATATTATAAGGGGGGAGACCTTGCACGAAAGGTCGAAGAGATGCGCTCTCAGAGGGAAGGCCCCTCGAAAGCACAAAAGGTAGTCCGATCCGAAAAAGTGCCAAAGCGAAAAACAATCGCGCAAAGAACATCCTCTAAGAGTGCAACCGAGAGAAAAGCACGGTTTCTCAACAGAGCCAAGCCGATTGAACTCGACAAGTTTTATGGCAAGATTGAGTTAACTTCTCTCCAGAAGAGCTTTGCGGAACAAGTAGTTGCTGAACTTGAAGAACAGCAGGTGCAGTTATACCAGGAAGTGTCTAAATTACGAAAGGGAGCTGAACAACAACTCTGGAGTTGCCTGGATAAAGCAAAGCAAGAGGCCATCTCTCTGGACGACTTCAGGAAAATTCCCATCAACAAAGTTTACGGGGGAAAAATTGTGCCCAATATTCAGCCACGAAGGAAACAGGAAGCGGAGGGAATTTATCAGGGATTTTTGGCAAAACGGAAAGAGATCAACAAATCTTTGCAACAATCCAGAAAAATTGCCACCAGGATGCTTTTGGCTCTTTTGACCCCAGAGCAGAAAAAAATCTATCGTCGTGAGCATCCTTCTAAAGAGAGTTCAGAGAAGAAAGACTTGGCAACTTCAACTCCATGAAACTTCCTATTGTTCTAGCCACAGCATTAATCTGTTCTAGATCACACTTGTCTATCGAAATCGTTCTACCTCTTTTTCACTGCAAGTTTTGTTCTCTTTGAAAGACCTTCTTGCACCAGTTCATGAACACTATAACCTGCAGTTATGATATTACGCTGATTAAAACCAAAATTCAACAGTTCCCTGATAGTAAACCCTGCAATTCTCAACTCACGGGCATCAAATCCTGAGCTTATCAACTCATGGCCGGTAAAAAAGCCCCTCAGCTCATTGGCTCTAAATCCTGCCATTCTCAATTCAGCACAACCACATACAGCTGCCAAATCAGTGAGACTAAAGCCTAATCCCGTTAATTCTCCAGCAGAGCATCCTGCCTTTTTACAGTGATGAACTGTCACACCCTTTTCTTTCAATTTAATAGCTCTATAGCCAGATGATATCAATTGTTTGGCATCGAGCTCATCAGCTCTCTTTTGTTCAACAGAAGGCTCCTCCTTTTCCGGGCGAGGTTCATAATATCCAAGACGTTCCAGGGCAGGTCTTTTATACCCTAGCTTCTCCATTCCAGAAGCATCATAGCCAAGCTGAATAAGAGCTTTAGAATTCAGTCCTTTTTTTAAAAGCCTCTCAACACCTTTTTTCGCACCAGCTACAATAATTTCATGGGCTTCCGCTACATTTGCGATACCGAAGAATCTACAAATCTCTGATCTAAAGTCTGTAGAGTCTAACACCATGACATTTTTACCTTACAAAAAAGCGAAATCAAAAGCTTCCCTTTGCTAAATATAACATTATATTTGATTTCTGAACTTATTTGGATTGTAAATATCTAATCCTAAATCTATGACCAAGCCAAGTCAAGCTTTAAAATTGCACCTGAAGAAGATAATTGGAAGCAGAGGAACCTTCTTCAAGATGTCCGTATCAAATATTCCCACAATGTGCGGAATCTTTCTTTCCCTTCTGAAGAAATCTATTGACGAATCATTACCTAATTTGGTAATTTATGCGGAGCGATTAATCCCTAGGTGTTGCCTTCATTTTTGGGCAATTAATGGTGATAGGCCGCCGAATCAGTCAAATATTTTCATAAAACTTTTTTGATCCTAAGTCGGAATAAGGAACAGGGGGAACGAACCATGAGAAATATGATTCTCATTCTGATGCTCTTTAGTGCACTGATAAATGTTGCGTATGCAGGATGGGATATTCAAACTGTTGATGCTATGGGGAATGTGGGACAGTCTACTTCCATAGCACTTGATTCTTCCAGTCGTCCTCATATCTCGTATTATGATGTAACAAACGAAGACCTGAGATATGCGCGCTGGGATGGCTCAGCCTGGCAAGTGCAGACCATAGATTCCTCAGACGATGTGGGCTACGCGACTTCCATTGCGCTTGATTCAAGCGACTATCCGCACATTTCTTATTGGGACATTATAAACCGAGATCTGAAATATGCCCGGTGGACTGGCACGGGTTGGGAAATCCAAACCGTGGATTCCCTGGGAGACGTTGGCCACTTGGCTTGCATTGCTATTGATTCAGATGGCTATCCTCATATTTCCTATTATGACTCGGGCAATGAGGACCTGAAATATGCCCATTGGACGGGCTCTGAGTGGCTCATCCAGACCGTTGATTCCACGGGTAAAGTGGGACTGTTTAGTTCTCTCGCCCTGGATACTAATAATAATTCCCATATTTCCTATTACGATTCCACAAATGAAGACCTGAAATACGCATACCGGGACGGTTCGACCTGGCAGATCGAGGTGGTTGACTCGGACAAAATACTAAGCATATACGCATACGGTTCTTCCATCGTTCTTGATGCAAACAATTATCCTCATATCTCATACAGAGACACTAGAAACCATGACCTGAAATATGCTCGCTGGACTGGCTCCGAGTGGGAAATCCAGGCCGTGGATACCCAACGTTGGGGAGGTCAATGGAGTTCAATTGCCCTTGATTCCAGCGATTATCCTCACATCTCTTACTTTGACGACTCAGCTGTTGACTTGAAATACGCCTGGTGGAATGGTTTTGAATGGATAATCCAAACTCTATATGCCGAAGGTTATGTGGGAAGCTATACATCCCTCGCTCTTGATGCCAATAATATTGCCCATATTTCCTATTATGATCGATCAAATGGTGATCTGAAATATGCCCGCTGGAGTCCAATTGTTGGATATTATTTCGACACTGGGAATGACGGATGGGCGCCTAGCGGGCAAGTAGGGCCATATGATCCTCCAGGCGCAACTGATACTGATGGTCACCTGGGGCTTACGCCACAAGCCTCTTCTTATTGTTACGGCTATTGGGGGAGTCCTCCGATTCAGGTCAGCAAAAATGAGGCGTATCGGGCACGATTCAGAATGGCCACTAGTGCGGTAAGCCCTGACCGGTGCTTGGAGTTCAGGCTCAGGGCAAATCAGTTATCAAACCGCCGTTGCTGGGCAACTGGAGTAGTAAGCTCTGGAGATGCATCGCCTTGGGGTGGGAATCCGAAGACCTATGACCTGGTAATTATGCCGCAGATGGAGTCGGCAACTGACAATATCCAGCTCTCCTTTGATATACTAAGCTTCACTTCGTGGGATGACCTTTCTTCTTGGATATACTTGGAAGAGGTGACGCTGGAAGAAATTCCTATCCCTTTCTTGTTAGAGTGGCAAATCCAGACAGTAGATTCTGTGGGAGGTGTAGGAGACTTTGCTTCTATTGCGCTTGATTCCAATAGCTATCCTCATATCTCTTACTATGACGCCACAAACGAAGATCTGAAATATGCGCATTGGACTGGCTCTGAGTGGGAAATACAAACTGTAGATTTACAGGGCGACGTTGGCGGGTATACTTCCATTGCGCTTCATTCCAACGACTATCCTCATATATCCTACCGAGACAACACAAGCCTTGACCTGAGATATGCGCGTTGGGATGGCTCCGAGTGGGAAATACAGATTGTGGATTCGCAGGGTGATGCTGGTGGGTATAGTTCCATTGCCCTTGATTCTAATAGCTACCCTCATATCTCTTACTATGAAGCCACAAATGAAGATCTGAAGTATGCGCGTTGGACTGGCTCTGAGTGGGAAATACAAATTGTGGATTCGCAGGGTGATGCCGGTATGTATAGTTCCATTGGCCTTGATTCTCATAGCCACCCTCAGATCTCTTACTATGACGCCACAAACGAAGATCTGAAATATGCGCGTTGGACTGGCTCTGAATGGGCAATCCATACCGTCGATTCCCAAGGTCGGGTAGGCGAATGGAGTTCCATTGCCCTTGATTCAAATAATCATCCTCACATCTCGTACCGTGACTTCACAAACCGCAACCTGAAATATGCACGCTGGACTGGCTCAGAATGGGAAATCCAGACTGCAGATTCTGCAAGAGATGTCGGCAGGCATCCTTCCCTTGCCCTAGATTCAAATAACTATCCTCATATTTGTTATTATGGGAAAACACCGATAGAAACTAGCTATCTGAAATATGCTCGCTGGGATGGCGCTACGTGGCAATTCCGGTATGTGGATTATCAGTGGAACGTAAGCTGGCATTGTTCAATTTCCCTTGATTCAAATAATTATCCTCATGTGTCTTATCTGGACGGTGGCAGCTACGACCTGAAATATGCTTCACTTAACATTGCGGCGAATTATTTTGAAAGAGGCGCAGGGGGATGGGGATTCAGCGGACAGGTGATACCGTTTGACTCGGCAGTTTCCACTGATAGCGGCGGACATATCGGCATTTCACCGCAGGGTTCCGCCTATTGTTTTGCTTACTGGGATAGTCCTCCAATTCAGGTTGAGGCAGGAAAAGAATATCAAGCTCGATGGAAAGTTGGCTCCAGTGTAATTGACCCGGATAGGGCACTTGAGTTCAGACTCAGGGCAAATCAGCAATCAAACTGGCGCTACTGGACCACCGGTGTAATGAGCCTTGGCAGCGCTGCCCCCTCTGCCAGTAATCCAGAGAGCTATGACCTTATAATAAGCCCGCAAACAGCCACCACAGACACCCTCCGACTGTCCTTCGACCTTATTGGCTTTCACCCTGAGGACGATCTTGACTCCTGGATTTATCTGGAAGACGTAACCTTGCAAGAGATAACCGGCTCGCCTTAGAGGCACTGGCAATCGCTGGAATTTGAATGTTGCGGCGCGGAGCACGAGGATGTACGAAAAGCCGCCCGCTAATTATTAGCCCGCCTACTCATCCCGGGTGTTTCTTAGCTTTGCCGCTAATCTTGATTCGCCCGGCCGCTATTTGGTACTTCGCCTTCTACGCGTGTTTTTTGTTTTGCACGAAATTTACTCAATATTGCGGGCACTTTTTGCGTGAAAATTTCCCACCAGCCAAAAGGGGCGTAAAAAGTAATCATTAACAGAAAAGGTGCTATTTGAAGTACTAATCGCCAGTCCATGGCTGGCACCTGTTCTAATACTCCAGACCAGTTTAGCGGATAGGCTAAAATAAAGGCCTGGGGTATCTCCATAACCACTAGGAAGAGCAATAATATCCGTTTTTTAGAAAAAAGCAGGGCCACTACGCCTAATATAAACAGGATATAGAAGAATAGGTTATTAGAAAACAGTACTGCCTTTGTATAATAGCCAAGATAAATAGATACCAGGCCTAATGCCGTTCGATTAATAACGTCCCCGAGACTATGTAGATTGAAAACATAAGAGAGAAAAGATATCGGCTCACCAGTATAAGCATTTCTTGCTATTTCTTCCTGTGTGGGAAAACCGGGCTGACCGCCGAATTCCTGGTTACAATAGTAGCGCGTATGAATATTTACTGAATGAAACGGGTCTGGGGGGTGTGATATCTGGTAGTTATTATAGAGATGAGGGGCGATAAGCATTGATAAGACGCCTATCCTTATCAATGCCATTTTATAATTCCATTTCATGCGGATACCCTGATACAGCCATAGCAATGGTATTATCCCAATTGTATTAAGCCTGACGAGACACACAAAGCCAGCAATGAGTCCGTCAAAAACGGACGCTATGGCCCATTGCTCTTTCTTGTTTTTGCTTAGTGCACGGATAAAGAAAACTACAAAAAGGATAATAAAGATTTCAAATCGTAATCCTCTGGGACTCATTTTAACAAAAGGTAAGGCCACACTAATGAAGCCTGCGGCTAAAATTCCTACCACTTTATTAAAAAATCGGACTCCTGCCCAGTAAGTGACAACAATAACTCCTATTGATAAGCAGAGAGTCAAAAGTCTTAAGTTCAAATTAGACCAGGCAGTGAAGGAACAGAATATTTTAACCAGCCAGATGAAGAGCGGTTCGCGCATACCAGTGTCGTAAAGCCAGGAGAGTTGGCGGGCTAGAGACAAATAACCCTGAGCGTCGGGATCTAATCTCAGCGGCCATATTTTTTGAAGTAAAGTCCACCTCCATTCCAGCCCATAGACCAGTAGCAGAAATAAAAGTCCAAGATAAATCCGATTATCCTGCCATAGACGTTTATCTTTTCTGAACGATAGAATTGCGTAACAAATAAAGACCGCTGCTATAAATATCATGGAAGGGAAAAAGCCTATTAATTTGTAGCTCAGCAGTAAGATAAATACTAAGCTGATGGCAAAGGAAGCGACCCATACTTTCAGGTCATCTCTAAATACGTTTTTAAGGATAAAGATCAAAAACAGGCCTGCGAAAAGACAGGCGAGAAATGAGCTCAAAGCGGGGAAATTGCCATGATAAGTATCAATAAAGCTTATGCTGATTTTATCCAGTAGAGTTTTTCCGGCGGGAAAGTCTGGCGGCACACTGCAGCCGAGAATGATTCTAAACCTATCCTCCCCATGAGTTAATTCAGAGATATCAAAAAACAAGTTACCTCTTACATCTATATCCTTATAATACGTGGATGCACCACTAGGGCTGGCAAATATCACTGCATTCGTGATCCCCTGGGTCTTGTAAAACCATAAATTAACTAGTACGCCTTGCTCAGGGTTTTTACGGAATTCCAGAGTTAGTTGGCCTGAGCTACCGGGCAGCAAGGTTAACCCATAGGGCGTGGGCAGCCACGCGCCTTGCACGTTCACCAGGTGCTTTCTTAGTCCCTCTCCTTTATCATTAATGTTATCCTCAAAATAGCTTACGCCGAGCTCTTCTTGCGATTTAAAGAAAATGCTCCAATCTCTATGGTTCAGGCTTATATATACAAGAAACAACCCGGCACAGAATAGCGACATTCTTAAGGCCTGGGTCTTGATAAGCCTGTTAAGCAGATGTTTTGGCCTATTCATATTGGGAACACAAATTATCCCGGTCAAACCGGAATTATTCGGACGCTAAATCTATGAGCATCAGAAATTTTAGGGCACTTGAGTTAATAAGGTAATCGCGGCGTCGCGAATGGTCTCGCCGCTTCCTGGAGCGAGTGCGGGAAGTCCATAATATTTGAATGACGACTCGACTTCGTAGCCGCCTTCGGCAAATGCCGTTCGCGGTGGGATATAGCCTACCACATCATTTGCCATGGTGACGACCCATGTTGATTGAAATGGCGATGCGCGTTTGATCTCCTGCCCCAATTCGACGAAGAGCTCACCTGGGATTCCGACCAAAGCAAGGTCATTGATCGCGATTACCTGGATGGGAACCCGGAAGGGCGAGGCCGGGGTGGTTTGTCTCGTATCGCTTCGTGTGGGTAGTGTAACCGTGGTTGCGGCCGTGCGAATGAAGACATCTTTTGTGGATTTTGTGCGGCGTGCAATGTTCAGAACTTCCGTACCCAGCGATCTTCCCATTGTTTCCATTTCGCTGAAATCGTTCTGCCCGCAGACGTAAGGGTTGAGGTCTCCACATGCGCCAAGGGTCATGAGAGCAAAGGGTGTAGCGTCCAGAGATTGCTCGATCCAGCTTCGTGCAGCGCCGGGGTAGTCGGCTGTGAATAGGGGATGCTGTGGGCCCATCACCACTGGATGACAGGCATAGTTGAACAGTATGGCAAGTGGCGTGGCGTCAGGGCGAGCAAACGATGCAACGAGCACTTCTGGATCCACTGGCCCGAGAGGAGTTCGTTCGGGATTTGACCATTTGTTTGTGACTTTGCCCTCTTCGGATTCTACCCGACGATTGTAAGATAGATCCACGCGACCTGCACCGAATCCGAAGAACGCAGGCTGCATTGCGGCAAATGCACGCATGCCTGCCTCGATAATTTTTTGCTGGATGAGCTCTCTGTATGCTGGTGGCGCTTCCACTGGCGTTGTTTGCAGACAGGCAGGGCCGCCGTGCGTGTGAATGCATGATATGAGGATATTTGCAGAAGGGATGCCGAGGCGGCGCTGCAGCTTGGCTTTGGCTGTGCTGATCAGCTTGCCGTCGAGCGCCAGCAGATCGCATACGATAATAAGTACGCGCGTATTGGCTTCAAGGGCAATGGCGCGGACTTCGAGCGGATCGTGAATTCCTTGCGGCACTGTCTCACCTCGCGAGGCATACCCAGCAAAAGCGCCTGCTCGCATTGGTTCGAGGTCAACTTGCGCAGTTCCCACCTTGAGCGGCTCTGCAAGAACCCCCTGACAAAGCAGGCCAAGAACAATGACAATGATGGTAGAACGCAATACAATCATTTTTATCTTACTCTGCTACTGCACAGCTTATTGAAGATTCACGCAAAGACGCAAAGTCGCAAAGAGGATGAAAACTTTGCGTTCTTGGCGCCTTTGCGCGATATACAAAATCTTTAAGTCACTCACTGCGGTTATTAATAATACTTTCCTTTTCTGAATTCTAAATGCGGAGCACATGGTGCCGTTGTGGCTCGATGTTTCTTTTTGCCATGCGTTCTAAAGCTTAATGTTTTTAGTGACGACTTGCGATATCGGAAGTTCAACGATAGCCTTTTTTAAGCAAGGGACATGTGGATCGCGAGCGAGGCAAAGGGTGTAAGTGCCGGGTGGAAGAGAGACGAAGGAGTAATAGCCATTGTCGTCGGTTGCAGTGCGCAGGTTAAGTTCATCCAGGCAGACGATGACATTGCGCATCCCAAGCTTGCTTCTAGCGTCAAACACTCGACCGGTAAGAATAGGCAGTCGCGGCTCTTCCAGCCACGGCGTGGATGGCACATTGGCCGGCATCGTGAAGAGCGCGGATTTGACAGCCGCATAGAATTTTTCTTCCGGTGTTCTGCCCGCATAGGTGTAGCCGTAGCGAAAACCCGTAGTGCCTGCAGCTCGACGCTTGCGTACCTCGCGCATCTGGATAATGGACTCGTCAATAGAATTCAGGTAGAGACCCAGGCCTATGACCGGAAGGCGGCCGAAAGAGGCTGCGACCGTTAAGTCGATCCAATCACGAAAATCGCGTTTCTGTTCAGGAACCTGTTCGCGCTTATAGTCCATGGGCATATTGATATCCAGGATGCCTTCGCGCATCCAGCCGCACCAATCTTGTAACGCTTTGGTGTAGGCGGCCGAGGCCTGCCAGCCGGTATCGAGCGCACCCCATGTGATTGTACACGCCGAGACACGGACGTGGGGCTTGACGCGTTTTGTTTCAACGTAGACGCGGCGCACGAGATTTGTCACGCGGTCACGGCGCCATTGTGCCCATGCAGGATCTTCAGGTTTCGGTATCCCAGTAAAGTTTGTATCCTTGCGAAAGAGCTCGAGAGCACGAGTATTATAGCCCGTAGTGTCGCCGTCATAGCGAATGTAGTCGAGGTTGATGCCATCAACATCATAGTTTTGTACGATTTCGGCGCAGACCTGAGCCAGGTATTTTTGCACACCGGGTACGCCCGGATCAAGCATCATGCCTTGCCTGGTGGAAGTAGTTTTTCCGTTTTCATAGGCCAGGCTGAGCCACTCAGGGTGGCGGGCTGCCACGTGTTTAGGCGACGGTGGTTCTTTTCCGCGCCAGCAGGGATATATAACGATCCATGGATGGACTTCGAGGTATGGCTGACCACCACTGGTGTCATGAGCTTTCTGAATCAAATCCAGAAGCGGATCAAAGGCGGGGTCGGGGATTTTTGGTGAGCGGGGCAAGAGGCGCGAGTCGTAAAAGGCCATGCCTCTGTCCACGATATTCGGGATAATCGCGTTATAGTTATACTTCTTTGCGGTTTGCACAAATGCCGTGACGGCTTGAGGCGTCAGATATGAACCGGGAGAATCGTAATTTGCCGCCCATAGCATTCTATACTCATCAGCAACTGGATTGTCAGCGGCGAAAGATAGGCCAGTGAGCATAGAAAAAAGCACGGCTGTAAGGCTAACAAACGACCAGATTGCATATCGCATTATATTTTCTCCTTTTACATGGTTTATCTACCGTGGTCGGGGATAAATCTACATACTGTCGTTGCAAGCAACACAATTGTCGCCCGGCACTCCCAATTCAGAGTATGCCCAAGTGAAAAAATGAAAGTCAATAGAAAGTTCGGCAGGCAGAGGGAGACATTAACGTGATGGTGCAAGAAGGCAAAAAGGCGCAGTTGTGCATCGCGATGTACCTCCCTCTAAAAAGGCCACTTTCTCTCAAAGCCATGTGAGAACCATGGTTATATTCCAGGGTTCGGGACGAAAAAGAGTTGACAGCTAGTGGATGGGACACTAGAGTTATGAATTTGTATGGCGAAGAGGAGTGAGGCAAAAAGACAGAGTTTTTCCAGGGAGATTGATTTGAGATGGGATTATTAATTTCGATCTTAATTCTGGTTTATGTGTCGGTTTGCGGATTTCTTATTCTTGTGGTCCTTTTGCAATCGGGGAAAGGCGGAGGTCTTTCTGGTCTTCTGAGTGGAGGTGGCGGCCTGAGCGACTCCTTCGGCGCATCAGGAGCAGAGAAAACGCTCGGCCACTGGACGACCTACTGCGCGATTGCCTTTCTCGTCGTCTCGCTGGCTTTGACACTCTTGGGAGCGCGCCACTTCCAGAAATCGCTGCGTGACGAGTTTCCTGAGGAGACGACACCGCCACCATCAGCACAAGTTACACCGGCACAGGTGACTCCAAGGAGCGAGGAGACAATACCGGGCAGCCCGCCGAGGGTAATACCGGTTCAGCCTGAGGGTGCGGTTCCCGGCCCATCCGAAAATGAAGAGGAGGCGATCTGATATATCGGAAGACATTTGAGCATCCGATTGGGAAATGCGCTTAACGCACATACACGTCGTGCCGTCGTGGTTTGATATTTCCTTTTGATATGTGCTCAAGGGCTAGCCAGGAAGGGCCGCATATCGAAAAGACATCACAGTCTGCAGATGAATAAGAAACGGGAGGTTAAAGAGCCTACCCGTTTTTTTGTTTTATGGCTCTTTGTCAAATGGGTTAGCATTTTAGCTCGCATCTGTGAGAGGAAGCAGGGAGAAATGCGGCGAGGCGACGTTTTCAGATTGACAGAGTAATGGCGAGGAGGCGTTGTGGGGTTGCATTTTCCAGTTGAATTACGTTAGGCACTTTCCTATAAGTACAACATTGGGAAAACACCACGAACAGGCTTGCAACCAGATATTTGTTTCTATGGCACTGGTAACGAGCCGAATAGTTCACGCTTGAGAGAGGAGTTGTTGAGGGATGAGGCAGCGTATAGACGTTCAGCTGGGCGAGCGAAGCTATCCCATTGTGATTGACCACGGATGGCTTGAGACGTTCGACTCGGTGGCGAAGGAGTATATTCCATACGATCGGGTGCTGGTGATCTCGGATCGGCAAGTCGGTGGGTTATATGGGGATGTGCTCGTAGAGAGTCTGCATCGAAGTGGATTTTTGGCGGAATTGTTCGTTATTGCTGATGGTGAAAGCAACAAGAACCTGGCGACCATGAGTACGATTTACGACTTTCTCATCGAATATAATTATCCACGCCAGACCACAGTGATTGCCCTGGGTGGGGGTGTTGTGGGTGATGTGGCTGGGTTTGCGGCAGCCACGTACATGCGGGGAGTGCCTTATATTCAAGTGCCTACGTCGCTGCTGGCTATGGTGGATAGCAGTGTTGGGGGTAAGGTAGGAGTGAATCACCCGCTTGGCAAGAACCTTATCGGATCATTTTATCAGCCCAAATTAGTATTTATAGATTTAGCAGTACTCCAGACGCTCGCGCCAGAGGAGTTCCGTGCTGGGTTTGCTGAAGTGATTAAGTATGGAGTGATCTGGGATGCGAATTTTTTCAGCTTTCTTTTGAACAATGTGAAGAAGATTTTTGAACTTGATCAGCTTGGATTAATGCGAGTGGTCCAGACCTCGTGCTCGATTAAGGCGCAGGTGGTGGAGGAGGACGAGAAAGAGGCGGGGCTACGTGCCATTCTCAACTACGGCCATACGATCGGACATGCTTTGGAGGCGCTGACAAATTACAATGTCTATCGCCATGGAGAGGCCATCTCTATCGGTATGCTTGCTTCGGCGAAGATAGCGGAGAAGATGGAGATACTGAGCGACGTTGACGTATCGCACCTGTGGCAGATATTAACGAAGGCGGGGTTGCCGTGCACCATGCCGAAAATTGATCCCATTGATATCATCGAGCGGCTGCGAAAGGATAAGAAGGTTCGATTAGATAAGGTGCGATTTGTGCTGCCGGAACGGATCGGAAAGGTCGTGATTCGGGATGATGTCAGCAACGATATTATCCGGGAAGTGATCGAGAAGATGCGGGAGGAAAGTGATGAAAAAGCTACTAGTAGTTAATGGGCCAAATCTGAATCTGCTGGGGGAGCGCGAGCAGGCGGTCTATGGGAAGAAGAGCTTGGGGGAGATTGAGCAGAAGCTGGTGTCAATGGGGCGGGAGGCACAGATTGAGGTTGAGTTTTTCCAGCGCTTCACGGAGCTGGGAGAAATCCTCGGCGATAGCCGGGTACAACCCGGAGAAAACCATCGGCTTGACATCAACAAATCCCGGCAGCGGCTCTTTGGCGGGGGCCGCGACGGTAGTGATGGTATCGCCGATACGGGTGTCGGCAACCTCCT
>JAUWMI010000088.1 GCA_030613245.1 Candidatus Sumerlaeota bacterium | reverse complement strand
CTTTGACTCTCTGAGTAGTGATCTGAAGGCTGGGCGAGTACGCGTGGGTGACCAGGATCTTCCGGCCGGGGAGAACATCAGTTGCGGTCTTTCGCACTTGATTGCCTTGGACGGTACATCTCATCGAATCCAGGTCGGCTTTCGGTTTGGGGAAGTAACCCCGCGGAAGCGGCCAACTGGGCCAAGATACGGAGAAGAGTTTTTCGATGCACCGATGAAAAAAGTCGCCGCGCTGCTGAAGCGTCTCGGGACCGAGATCCTTGAGTCCGGGACCTTCAAGCTTGGGGAGACTGAGTTTAAAGTCAAGGAAAGAGCCACCTACGAAATTTCGGCAAGTGATAGAGGATTCTCAATAGAGCTTCAATACACCGAGCCCCCAAAGGAGAAATAGCCACCGATTTTGGGCACTTTGTCATAGAGAGTAAAGGCCCTAGAGCCCTTGCTCTCTATAACCTGGAGCGTCGATCTCCATGCATCAGTGGATGATTAGAGCCTCTATTCGTTGATGCATCGGAAAAATGCTGTTAGAAGTACGCTGGACTATTCCAGCTAGATATTGGAGTGTGCAATGAATGACGATATTCGCAGTGAGTTTCTGCTCAGCCCCACGTTTTTCCCCACAATACCCCGGCCCGCCCAAGTGTGGCGATCTCTGTCCTTTTGGGTTGGTATAGCATACATCCTGATCATTCTGCGGGCTGTTCCACAGATTATAGTTGACTATTGGTTTCTGCTACACCTTGGGCGGAAGAATGTTTTTTGGACTAATTTCACTATACAGTTATTCCTATTTGCCATATGTCTCATTCTATTCACTCTTGTCGTCTATATTCCCATCAGAAAATTCGCCGTCAGTCCTACATTTCGCAAGGCTGGAATACACATCAGCCTTTGGATCGGCATCTTCGCAGGGTGGCTTTTCTCCCTATCATACCAGAAGTACCTGCTAGCTTTTCATGCAGTCCCCTTCGGCGAGCAGGACCTTGTCTTTGGAAAAGACATTGGCTTCTATGTTTTCACCCTTCCGGCGATCCTGATCTCATTAACCTTCATAACGGTCCTTGCAATCACGGGGGCAATGGCTGCGCTTATCGCCCGTTACAATCAGCTCCGCCCGCAAGGAATCTTCAAAAGCATTAAAATCCGTCCTCTATATAAAGCGGGCCTGATGATCACGAATCCCCTGAACGCTTATTTGTTGATACTCGGACTTTCTCTGACCGCGAGAACGTTCCTGAGTCGCTACGGCCTGCTGTTCAAAGACAACGAAGAATCTGGAGTCCGGCTGGGGGCGGAGTATTTGGACATAGAGGGTTTCTTCTCCACCTTGAACATGATTAATGTTTCGGTACTTTTAGAACTGGGAATTTTAGCAACAGTTGGTATCACCCTATACCGATTAATGAAAACCTCCAGAAAAAACACACATCCTAAGGAGTCTGATGATAATAACTCCCCCAAGCGGAGGTTTTCGCTGCGGACGCCGATCCGGATCGTGATCGGATTACTTGCCATCGACCTGGCCTTTTTCCTGGGTGTGGTCATCAAGAATCACCTAATCGTCGCTCCGAACGAACCAACCATTCAGATCCCCTATATAAAGCGCCACATTGCAGCGACCTTAAAAGGCTACCAGCTCGAAAACATCAAGACTGTTGACTGGAGACTGCCCGAAGAACCTCTTACAGCAGCCAGGCTGCTTGAAAGCAAAACAGTGCAGAATGCGCCCATCCTGCCCACATGGGCCAGCTATCTCGAAGAGCCACCTGACCTTCATCACTTCGAAAGGATCCAGGCTGCCGGAAGCACTTTTATCTACGGTCCGGTGTTGGAGTTATACGAGCAGGAACAGCAGTTACGCCCATACTACAAGTTCATATCTGTTGATGGCGTGCGTTATACCATCGAGGGAGAAAAGCGGATGTATGCAAGTGCTGTACGCGAACTCCCCTCACGCGGCTTGCATGGTCCCAAAACATGGCTGAAACACTGGGGAAGTGCTGCCCTCATGTACACTCACGGCTTTGGACTCGTGATGAGCCCTGTCAATCAGGTGAATCAGGAAGGCGGGCCGCTATACGCTATGCACAGTGTCCCACCCGAAGCATCACACCCCATGTTCGAGGCCGAACCACGTATCTATTTCGGTGAAGGCGCCAAGGACGACTACATCCTGACTAACATCCGCTACCTGAAAGAGTTCGACCACGCAACGAATCAATTCAGAAAGGAAAACGTCTACCCTCCCGAGGTAGAGAGCGGCATACCGGTCGACTCTTTCTTTAAACGGTTGATTTTAGCCTTAGACACGATGGATATCACTGCATTCCTCTTTTCACGCTTTATTGATCATGATCAGACCCGTGTTCATATATACCGCACACCCATGCAAAGAATCAGGCACATTACTCCTTTTCTGTTTCTTGATAGTAATCCCTACGCCTTTATAGCAGATAAAAAAATCTTATGGATGCTAAACGCTCTTACGACTACGAAAAACTATCCCTACTCTTTCCGCGAGGTATTTGGTGACAAGGCTGACGAGCGTGCCGTGGAGAATTTCCCGGAAAGGATCATCAATTACGCTGAGGACTCTGTGAAGATATGCGTAGACGCCTATACAGGCGAAGTGCACTTCTATAAGATCGCCGAAGACCCGATAATCAATACCTGGGATAGGGTGTATCCCGGTCTCTTTGAGCCGATTTCTGCCATGCCGGAGGACGTCGAAGCTCAACTAACCTACCCTATTCAGTTGTTTCACATCCAGTTTGATGATATCTACAAACGATATCATCAACAACATCCCATAGAGTTTTACAACGTTGAAGACCTTTGGGATGACGCTGATGAAGTCGTTGGATCCCTTGGTGCCGGCCTGGTCGAATTCGGCACCGGAGATCAGATGACTTTCTCTTATGAAGGCTACAACATCTTGTTGGACCCGGCCGATCTTCCTCCAGGTTCTGATATTGGCGCCCCCGGTGAGCTTCAATTCGTTATGATGATGCCCTACACCCCCGAGGGTGCCCGAAACCTCCGCTCACTGGTGATTGCGTTACAGGACCCGGGGCATTATGGCGAAC
Source organism: Candidatus Sumerlaeota bacterium (assembly GCA_030613245.1). GTDB lineage: Bacteria > Sumerlaeota > Sumerlaeia > MWCT01 > JAUWMI01 > JAUWMI01. The sequence continues at coordinate 2,586 of JAUWMI010000088.1, read as the reverse complement.
TACTCAACCTCCGGGTCCCACAAGGTGTCTTCATCGCAGGCCCGGAACAGGCCGACACGAGCATTGACAATGATGCCCAGGTTAACCAGCAGATTACCCTCTGGGTCAGGCACGGTTCAGAGGTAACCCGTGGGCACACTATCCTTCTGCCAGCAGCTGGTGACTTGATCTATATAGAACCTCTCTGGATCGTCTCGCTGCAGAATCGATTACCTCAAATCAAGCTCTTCTCAGTCGTCTATCGGGGGCGCACCACAATGGCTATAACCCTCGAGGAAGCACTTCGGCTTCTCGATGTTACGGAAGCCGAGGAGCAGAGGGCCAACGAATTACCATGGTGGCGAGAGCTGCCACCGGAGGCGAAGCAGAAGGCTGAAGGACCACCCAAGAAACAGCAACAACCACCACAGAGGAGGAAAAAATGCCCGAATCCCACTCCCCCATAGAGAACGGAACGCCTGATATGCTGGCATCTGACAAGCGCGGATCGTTATCGGCATCCGTGGTATGGGGGTATGCCCTCCCATTCGTCCTAATGTTATTCATTTTCCTTATTCTGTTGCCCGAGGCTGAAGGTCCTTCACCGTGGGACGCAGTAGCCTTCCAGAAGGGAATACTCGAGATGTTCGCAAATTTCCGTATTCTTGACGAACTTGCAGACCTGAGCATTGTCAAGGTTGCGGATGTTGGTGAAGGATTGCTCAAGGTCGATCTGGACCTGCTCCCGGTATCCAATCGAAAGTTCGGATGGGCACCTTTTTCTATAGCTATTATCTTTGTGGGTATTGCCCTGCTTCTACGCGGAATCAGGCAACGCTTTCTTACAAGCCACTTCGGCATTCCCTCCTCTGCGAAGGGTCAAATTTCCACCTATTTCTTCGGCCGCGGAATCAACCTCTTTTTCCCCTTCGGACCTGGCGACCTGGGTACGGCACAAGCTTTGACCCAAAATGAGGCATCCGATAAAGCCGCGACAAGCGTCGTCTACTACAACCGCGTCTTCGAAGTCATCGGAATTACGGTTATTCTCCTGGCTGGATTCATCTATCTCGGTTGGGAGGGTGCGGTCGAGCCATTCCTCTGGGGCTTATTGATTCTTGCTGCAGTTATAACCTTGACGCGGCCTCTCGGACCTTCCAGCCACAAAACCAGGAGATACAATATTCCCGCACGTATATGGGGCGCATTTAATGGAAGAGCACTGATTCAGGCCATCGTGGAAATGCGCAGGAAACCACGGTTACTGATTGGGCTTGCTTTCTTGTCTGCCATCACGCTTGGAATCGAGATAATAGGCTACTGGTCGATCAAGCAGGCTTTCTCCTCTCCCATGGATGGCTATGTTCTGATGAAGGACATGACCTTTATACATTTTGTGATAGTGATCGCGGTAGCCAATATTGCAAGAATCATCCCCTATACCTTTGCAAGCTTCGGCATCTACGAGATTGTTTCAGTGTTCATGTTCCGAGTCTTTGGTGAGGGTTACCTCAGTGGGACTACAGTCACCCTGCTCGATTCGTTACTAATCAACAGCTTAACCCTGATTTTTTTCCTATTTTCATTGTTCCTTAGCAAATGCCCGAGCATTCTCGAGACGTGGCGGAATTTTTTCAGTCATTCTGCCGCCCGAAGCCAGGCACAAGTGCTCCAGACGACCAATCCTGGAGATGACGAAAATGCATCCCTTATATCCAGTGAAAACCATGAGTGAACAATCAGGTACCAGCAATAGTCTTTCGGGTGTCAGCAGCCTTCTCCCTTTCATCCCGAAGCCGCGCATACTGTGGCGATCCTTTTGCTTTTGGATATGGGTGCTATATGCCCTCTTAATTGCCAATGCCGTACCCGACTACTTCGTTCAATACTGGTTTAACCTATCTCTCGGTTTTAAGTCTGTCTTTTGGACCAATGTAAGGATGCAGTTTTTCCTCTTTGCGATTTACAGCATCGCCATTACAGCGACTATCTACATTCCTATCCGGTTGCACGCTGTGAGCCGATTTTTGAGGAGGTCCGCGATTCATTTCGGTATTTGGATCGGCATGTTTGCAGGATGGCTGCTTGCTCAGAACTACCTGCAGTTTCTTGTTTTTAATGGTGTCCCTTTTGGTGAGATAGACCCTGTATTTGGCAAGGACATAGGATTTTATGTCTATAACCTGCCGACTTTTAGGATCTCTCTCACCGCACTCGAGATTTTGATTCTGCTCAGCGCAGTCTCTTTTCTGATAGCACGAGCGAATGAATTAAGCTCACAGGGAATACTGCGAAAGCGCCAAATGGGAATTGGGACGAAAGTATGCCTGCTCCTCTCACCTCTGTACCTTCAAGTTCTTCTCTACTGTTTCGGTGCGGTTGTTGTGGTGCATACTTATCTAGGCCGCTATGGGCTGTTGCTTAAAAACAATGAGAATTCCGGAGTCCGTACCGGCGCGGATTACCTGGATCTGACAGGAATTTTCTCCAGCCTCAACAGAATCTACATCATGACGATTGTTGTGGCCGGACTCACTGTGTTGGTGGCGATTTTGCTTCACCGTATCAACAAGCATTACGGGTGGATTACCAGCAGTTCAGATCCTG
>JAUWMI010000093.1 GCA_030613245.1 Candidatus Sumerlaeota bacterium | reverse complement strand
CCCTCTCCCTTGTGGATCGCCATCTCCAGTCATTGCCCAATCTTGCCTCCTCTCCCCTTGCGGGAGAGGATAGAGGTGAGGGGGAAATGCGCCTTGTGCGTAGGGATTATCTCTCCCAAAATGGTAACTCATTTGAGAAAGAGCCAGGTATGTCACATTAACCATTGCGTCAGGCACTGTGGGGTTTGTTCACATCTTCTGGCCCAGGAATTCCATGCAACCCGAGCATAAATCCCTTGCATCGCGATAAAAAATCGGTTATAGAAGTTTGGTCGCATTCATTATATGCACCTGCGTTATTTATCAGCACGGGCAGGGTCCTCCGGAGTAGATAGAGAGGTAGCTGTCTATAGGGAAATGACTCAGGCAGAAAAGGAGGTTTTACAACCAATGCTTACTTCCAGACATAACCCATACGCAGGACGGCCATCCCGGCTGCATTTCTTCTGCATGGTCTTTTTGCTTGGCGGAATGTTCGCATCATTTCTCTGTGCCGCGGAGATTCCAGATGCAGTGAAACAACTCGAGGCAAAGGGGGATTTCATGAAAGCCCAACAGACGCTACGCAATCTCGCAAAACAAAAGGATATTTCGTCTGCGTCTCGCAATGCGCTTCTTTTTGAAATCGAGCGCCTTGAGCGCATTCGCAAAGATTTTACTCTGACCGAGGAGGCACTGCTCAAGCAGCTGCGCAAATACATTCCGGACGCTTCAGCAGAAGACGTCGCGCGCTGGCGTAAGGAAGGCGCATTGGAATCGCGGGTGATTGACGGTAGGCTTTATTACTTTAACCGCAGCCGCGTGAACCTGTTTCGCCTGAGTGACGAGGCGCGGAAACGCATGGACGCAGCCAAACCAGCAGCAACACCTGCTACGGCGCCTGCGACCAAAAGGCCTACGTTCAGCATGCACGACCATATGCGCGACGTCATTCAAGCGCGCACGACATCCTCCTCGCCCTACGTTCTCCCCCAACGCTATCGCATCAACTATACCCTCTCTGTAAATCCCGATGTTGTGCCTCCTGGCGAGAAGATCCGCTGCTGGCTGCTCTATCCCCGCGAATGCCCCTATCAATCAGACATCAAGCTGATCTCCTCCTCGCCAGCGAAAGCACAACTGGCGCCGCCCGAGCACCTCCAACGTACGGTTTATCTCGAACAATCCGCCGCACCCGCGGGCAAACCTACTATCTTTTCCGTGCAGTATGAATACACAATGTCGGCATTCTACCAGTCAATTGATCCCGCACAGGTGAAACCCTACGATAAGAAGAGCGCACTCTATCTGGAGTTTACGGCTGAGCGGTCACCACACCTTGCCTTTACGCCTGAGCTGCGCACCCTGGCACACGAGATCGTGGGCAACGAGACAAATCCCTATCTCAAGGCGAAAAAGATCTTCTGGTGGATTGATAAAAATATTCGCTATGCCTCCGCAAGGGAGTATTCCAACATTCCGAACATCAGCATGTACTGCTATGAGACAGGCCATGGCGACTGCGGTATTCAGGGAATACTCTTCATTGTTCTCTGCCGCATCAGTGGTGTGCCGGCGCGCTGGCAATCCGGATGGTCCGTGCGACCTGATAGTCCGAACATGCACGATTGGACTGAGTTTTACATCGACCCTTACGGCTGGCTGCTCGCAGACCCCTCGCGAGGGCTACAAGATTCAAAAGATCCCGCTATTCATGCGTTCTTTTTTGGCAACACCGACCATTGCCGTCTGATCAGCAACAACGACTTCGGGCAGCCGCTCGATCCGCCAAAAACGCATTTCCGCTCTGAAACAGTGGACTTCCAGCGCGGTGAGGTCGAATGGCGTGGCGGCAATCTCTACTTCGATCAATGGGATTGGGACATGAAGATAGAACAAATCCCCACCCCGGAAGCCCCTTAACATGCGTAGGGGCAACCCTTGTGGTTGCCCAAAATAATAGGGCACGCTGCAGCGTGCCCCTACGTTTACGCAAATTATTGGTTCGTTTAAATCATTCTGCGTTCATCTGCGGTTTAAATATTTGATTTATTATTCCAACCGCACATGCCCCGCGGCTTTTGCAGGGGCAGGTTTCAAACCTGCCCCTACCATCAAAATGGAATTTTAACCACGACGACACAACGCACATAAAAATTGTGTAGGGGCAACCCTTGTGGTTGCCCAAAATAATGGGGCACGCTGCGGCGTGCCCCTACGGTTTCTCTGTGTCTCTGTGCCTCCGTGGCTATACTTAACTACCGCCGGGCACTATTGAAACAACGACAGCGCCCTGTCAATATCCGATACATCAAGAATCACTATCACTGTCTTCTGATCCTTCGCCATTACTCCGTAGCAATATGCAATATTGATGCCCGCAGTTCCCAATTTCGAAGCCAAAAATGCCAATTCCCCAGGCCTATTTTCCATTTCCACCTTCAGCACCTCGCGCATCTCAACTTCATAGTTCGCCTCGATCAGCACCTCCATGGCGCGCCGGGCGTCTGACACGAGCAATTTAGCCACATCCTGAAATACCCCAATCGCCTCGATGTTAATCTTCTTCTGGTTGAGAAGTCCACACAGCTCGCCGATAGCTCCCGGCTTGTTTTCCAGCACAGCGAATACCTCTTCGATCTTCTCCATAAAGCACCCCCTTTTGGTTTGATCCGTGTTCATCTGTGTTGATCTGTGGCTTCAACGCCTTTTATTCTACAACCTTCTCTCGAGCAGCGTTTTCCCTGGCCGCACCGGTCAAGCTCTGACTGCCTGGGCAGAATACCTAGTTGAACTGCATGGTGATCGTTACGACATCGTCTTTGAAATGGCGGTAGAGAAAACCGATGAAGGCACGCAAGAGCTGCCACTCGTCTTCTTCAGCGGAGCGGCTACTCGTTACCTCCACGCATAGTACATCACCAATCCCTTTTTGAAACTTGACAAATCCCTTAAAACGCGTGTGCTTCCACTTGCCTGGCCCCGCGCGGCGAAACGTCCCTGCTCCCCGCTGACGCAGCTCGCGCTCCTTTTCCTCTAATCCTCGCTTTAAATTCACCTCTTCCGCTGGAATGATCTGAATGCCAATCATACGCCCACCCCTTTCTACATGTTCTGAAATGGGATAACGACAACCTCTGGCAAACAATCACAGTGCCCTTACGGGGCAATCAAAAAACCCATGAACATACTACTTCCGGCACGAAATGCCCGCTTCGTCCTATGGCTTTCCAACACATGGTACATACAACCATACCACACAAGATCGTGCAACAGTTAAGTGCACAATCCCGCCGATCTCTAGTGGCATTTGCGTTGAACGATAATAAAGCCACGGAGACACAGAGACACAGAGAATAGACAAGATAGAGTAACTGAAAGATCGTCTGATGTGCGGTCGAGGGTTACCATAATGAAATTCATTCTTTAAGTATCTCTGTGCCTCTGTGTCTCTGTGGCTAAGAGTACTTTCCTATTGACTTTCGCTTTTTCTTCGCCCATAAAGCCCTTATCCCTCATAAATCCTGAGCACACAATGTTTGTCCATCTCCATAACCATAGCAATTTCAGTTTTCTGGACAGTACCATCACGGTCGAGCAGCTGGTCGAATGCGCCTCCCAGGAACGCATGACCAGTGTAGCCCTGACCGACACAAATGGCCTGTATGCCGCTGTAGCGTTTTACAAGAAAGCCAGAGAAGCGGGCCTGAAACCGATCCTCGGCGCTGAACTCACTGACCCGAAAAGCACCGACCGCGCACTCCTGCTTGCCAAATCCTATCGTGGCTACACCGAGCTCTCAGCACTAATTACCCGACGTCATCTAGCCGAGGATTTTGATCTCGCAACCGAACTCCAGCACACCTCCACAGAGCTGATCATCCTGACCGACAGCACCGCGCTGCTCACGGCGCTCCGCGGCCGTGCAGACCTCTACGCCGAGCTCATCCTCACGCCTCCGCGCCGGAGCCTCTGCCGCCGCCTCTACGACTTTGCCTGCCAGCACCAGATTCCACTCGTTGCCACGAACGACGTCCACCTTGCCTCCCCTGCAGATTACGACACCTATCGCATCCTGCGCGCCGCAGCTGAACGCGCAACCATCCATACGGTTGACCCCGCGCGTCTCGTGTCGCCCGAACATTTCTTTGCATCGCCCCGGGAGATGGCCCGGCGTTTCCGCGGGCTTACCGCTCCCCTGCGCGCAACCCTGGAAATAGCCGAGCAGTGCAACGTCGCCCTCCCACTCGGCACATGGAAATTTCCCCCCTGTGCGCTCCCGCAAGGCGAAACATCCTTCTCCGCGCTCTGGAAAGTCACCTTCGACGGCCTGAAGGCGCGCTACCAGCCGCTTACCCAGGAGGTGATCAATCGGCTGAAACACGAGCTGGAGATCATAGAACGCCTGGGCTGCTGCGAGTACTTTCTGGTGGTGCATCGTATTGTGGAAGAAGCGCGGCGGCGTGGGTTTTTTCTCGTAGGCCGCGGCTCTGCCGTGAATTCCATTGTCTCCTACAGCCTCGGACTCACACACGTTGATCCACTCCGCTACAACCTCTACTTCGAGCGCTTTC
>JAUWMI010000011.1 GCA_030613245.1 Candidatus Sumerlaeota bacterium | reverse complement strand
CCCTCTCCCTTGTGGATCGCCATCTCCAGTCATTGCCCAATCTTGCCTCCTCTCCCCTTGCGGGAGAGGATAGAGGTGAGGGGGAAATGCGCCTTGTGCGTAGGGATTATCTCTCCCAAAATGGTAACTCATTTGAGAAAGGCCTGAAGTAGAAGTATTAGTGCGGGGTATTTAGCTTTCGAACAGGGCCTCTGTGTACTCCTGCGGGTTGAAGTCGCGCAGATCCTCGAGTTTTTCGCCAACGCCGATCATGACGACCGGGATTTCGAAAAGGTCGCGAATCGCCACCAGGATACCCCCTTTGGCTGTGCCATCGAGTTTCGTCATGACAATACCAGTGACAGGAATAGCCTGGCTGAATGTTTTAGTCTGGTTGATGGCGTTTTGGCCTGTTGTTGCGTCGAGGATCAGGAGGGATTCGTGAGGGGCCTCGGGAACGAGTTTTCTTATCACGCGTACCATTTTTTTTAATTCTTCCATGAGATTGATCTTCGTGTGGAGGCGGCCTGCAGTGTCAATAATGACAACGTCAGTGGCTCTGGCTTTAGCGGAGGTCAGGGCGTCGTAGCATACCGATGCCGGATCAGCCCCCATGCTTTGCTTGACGAAGTCGCTGTGAGAGCGCTCGGCCCAGATTTCGAGCTGCTCGACTGCGGCTGCGCGGAAGGTGTCCGCCGCTACAAGCATGACAGATTTGCCCGCATCATGGTAGCGCTTTGCGAGCTTACCAATCGTGGTGGTCTTGCCAACGCCATTTACCCCGACAACAAAGATTACGAAGGGTTTCGCGGTTGGCGGTGTGAGCGGACGCTCACTCTTGCTGACAATGGAGAGCAGCGCCTGTTTGAAGGCCGTGATGAGCGCCTGTGGGTCTTTCACGCCGCGGACTGTGGTTTCCTCGCGGATAGTACTGATGATCTTGGCTGTGGTTGACACGCCGATATCGGCCTGGATAAGAATCTCTTCGATTTCTGACAGTAGCTCCTCGTCAATCTTGCCGCGAAGCGCAACCAGCGTTTTCACCCGGTCAATCACACTGTGTTTGGTTTTTGCAAGGCGCTCTTTCAGGCGTGCGAAGAGCCCTTTTTTCTCCGGCGGCTGATTTGCATTGCGTTTTGACATTTTTGGCAAGTGTGATTCGTGAATTTCACAGGTTGATGGAAACAGACATACTCTTACGCAGATTGTGGCTGATGTTCAAGCGAAAATTTGCCTGCTATACCGGTTGAGACTCGACTGAGTGCAGCGCAGGAGGTGCAGAGTTGCCAGAAGCTAATTCGCGATGAGGCCGAATGCGCTGCGAGAACTACAGGCAATATTACTCTTTTTTGAAAATCTGGAAGGCAATATGTGTGCGTGGCTTCGATGTGTACGATGGAAAGAAAACTTCATATACGGGTGTCTTGCTTTTGAGTTCTTGAGGGTACAAAACGACCAGCGAGTTGGATGAGATTTGCGGCCAAAAGCGTTCCATGTTGAGGCCAGGGGGCATGAAGACATACGGGAGCGAACGAAAGCCATTGGCTTTTACATGAGCTGGTTGTATCTTTTCGTAAAAGAGCACGAGGTACGGAGCAAAGGTGATGTAGCCGGAGAGGTAAATCTGCACAGGAGGAGGGGAATGGTGCCGAGTATATTCGAGGGCCTCCTTTACTCCATACTGCCAATCAGGCGCCGAGTAGATGGGATAGAGGACAAAGAGGTTGAAGACGAACAGAAGCACCGCAATACAGGCGACAATTACGAGACAAAGGAGGACTGTGCGCGCCACACGCTTGACATGAGGAACTACTGGACGATCCGACTGATCCGGCTGCTCAGGGGGATTAAGCCACTTAAGCACAGTGTGAATGCCCATCGCTGTGATCAACTGGAGCATGGGAAGCGCGACGATTGAGCGCAGCGCATGAGGTACTCCTTCGTGCGTCAGGCTTGCTCCAACAGGGAACAGGAGAAACCAGCCTAGCAAGAGGAGGTCTGTCTGCGTGCGGCGCCTGGCAAGCCGAATCAGGCCAATTATCAGAAATGGTGCTTCAAAGAGGTAGAGTACGCCAGAACTCGTAAGTAGAAGAGCGACGGATTTGGGATTCAGATGAAATGGTACGCCAAGTACTTGCATGGTTGCTAAACTCTGGACACTGTGGCGTGTCAGCTCATCGCCTTTGAAAAACAGAAAGAGGGGTGAGTAGTGTTCCATATAGTTACCGAGAAACAGGAGCAGGGTTTTATACCATGGGAGATTGAGAGCAAAAATCGAGATTCGCTCAAAACGGGAACCTCCCTGTGCACTGAGTGTGAACAGGAAGACCGGAACAGCCAGGATCAAGAACAGGTCGAGGCTGCCCAAGGCCCATGGCCGCGCCTCGCCGAGCCTTCGCCAATAGACAAGACACAGCAGGAGCAGAAAGATCGGGATAAACAGGCGAGCCACTGCATAGGAGTAAAAGGAAATGCCAAACAGCAAAGCGGCGAGCAACCAATAGCGGGGTCTTTGCTCAACGCCCTTGAGAAAACAGAGCAGGGCTATTGTGAGAAACATCGGCACGAGGATTCCTTGCAAGGCCCAGCGGCTGAAGAGCACGTGCCATGGTGAAATAGCAAGTAGCAGACTGGCAATGAGAGCCAGGCGTGTGTTGTTCCAGAGCCGCTTTGCGAGGAAGAAGGTGAGCAGCACGGTCAGGATACCGGCAAGGCAGGCTGGCGCTCGGGTTGCGAATACGGTCAGGCCAAAGAGTGCAACGAAGGGGACGTCAAGATATTGGTAAATGGCGGATGTATACACGCCAAACACATTGCAAAAAAGCGGGAAAGGTTGGAAGCGGACATGCGATCCTGTGGGGAATGTTTCAAAGTAGATATAGCCGCCGGTTTTCAGGAGTGAGTAGGCAGTGTAGCCCTTTTCAGCCTCATCGCGAAAGAGAGCTGGCGGGTTAGACCCCAGTGAATAAAGGCGTAGAATTGCTGCGAGCGCGATAATGAGAAAAAGCAAATAAACTGGCGATCTGTGGTTCATTCTTTGTTCCAGATGATCTTTTCCGCCTGAATGCAATAGTTTTTTCTTTGCTGAGTACGTACTTTTTATGTGGCTTGCGCATGCTGGCCAAATGAATTCGATAACTCACGGCCAGGATGGCCGTGCCACGCAATAATAGGTAGCACGGGCATCTTGCCCGTGAGAACCCATGGCCAGCATGAGGTCTCATATATACATAAGCAATCAGGGCTATTTTGTCAATGGGCGAAAAAGCGGGACTGCTGGATTGCTAAACGGGCCGGAGCTCAGAAATGGAAGGTCGTCTTCAATAGCGCCTGAGTACCAGATGGCGATACCCTGACATTGGTATCCGCGTGCGATGGTGATCTGGTTCACCAGAGACTCAGGTTTTACGTCGTCTTCATTAAGCCCGCAAATGATCTTTGCATGTGGACCCACTGCCCGCCGAATAGTCTTTAAATTCGCATCCAGCTGACCGGCTTGATAGAGCATTGGAACTGCTGCGTCAATGTAGCCGTTACGAAGCCAGCCATACCACCCCTGGCCTTTAGAGTCCATCTCTCCGGGAGGAACCACGGCGGAGGTAATCGTGATCCCGGGACGCGCGGAGCGTAGCTGTTTTGCAAGTCCGGCGATAAACCGCTCGGTCTGACGCTTTCGCCAGTAGTCCCATGTTTTGCGCGCACTGGATTCCGGCGGAAAGGGACGTAATTCAAGCCCCGTATCTTTTTGAAATTGTTCCTTGCAGTATGAGCAAAAGCAGAACTCCTCAGTAGGATAGCGAATGCGGTCGAGATTTATGCCGTCAAATGGGTTGAGCTGGATCGCTTCCAGAAAGATATTAGTCAGAAGTACGTGAGATTTAGGATTGGAAGGGCAGAGCGAATAGAAGTCCCCCCACCGGTCTCGATGAAGATATAGACCTCCTGCCTGGTTGATTGCGGTCAGTTGGGGAAACTTGTCCAGAAGAACGCCACGGCTTGTTGTTTTGCTGGCATCAGGAGTGTGAAAGGCATAGAAGCCGTACTCCATCCACGCCTCAGCGCACATGCCCCGTTTGTGAGTCTCTCCAATCAGCCATGACAGGATATTTTTCTCCTTCATCTCCGGATATTGAGGGAGGTGCTGGCTATTGGGATAGGCAACGTATCCGCGGAAATACGTTGCCACGTAAACGGTGTTAAAGTTGGCCTCATGCAGATCGTTGAGGAGTTCCGTCAGATGGGCCTGTTCTTTGAATAGATCAGACTTATCAACCCAGACTGCGCGGGTTTCAGTGGTAGCGGTTTGCGCTACACCAAGCAACGGGATTCCAAAGAGAATGATGAAGGCTAAGATAATTCGTTTCATGGCGTTATTCCTTTCCGGTTTGATTGAAAGTAGGGCGTTCGGCCGAACGCTCCTACTTTTAGTCGCCTTGCGTGCGGTGGTTTTCTAAACATACAGCGTAGAGTTCACACCGCTGGCATACGGCTGAGTTCCTCTTTGCGGGACAAAGTTTTAGAATGCCCAGACGGCAGAGAGCGAAGTCGTACTTAACGGGATCCATGGGATCGAACCGTGTCAGGGCCTGAGTGACCTCGATGGCCGTTTTCATGGTTGCGTTAGTTCGCGTAGTCAGACCAAGTCGCCTGGAGATGCGCGAAAGATGGGTGTCGAGCGGTATAATGAGGCGGTCCGGCGGAATTTCCGGCCACAGGCCCAGGTCAATGTGATCCCGTGCCCGCACTACCCAGCGTAGGAACAATAACGGACGTTTACAGGCACTACCGCCTGCCGGTGAAGGGAATAAGAAGCGGACACTGGCCCGTCTGGGAATCTCTCGCTGGTGTGGAAAGTAGGGTGATGCGTCGAGGTGCCAGAGGTTAGCAGCAAACCGCTCAAGGCTGGGCAGAATGTTTGGCTCGTTCGGTTGATAACATGAGAGAAAGAACTGTTTGATGGAGCCTGACTGGCGAAGTACTTGATGCAGTAGAAAGATAAGGCAGGCAATATCGCGGCCAGTGTTAAAGCGATGCTTGAAGCCCTCGAACAATTGGCTGTGGCGCGCCGGAGAGAAATTGTAGACAAAGTCGTAGGGATGACCATTCATGATTCCGAGAATGTTCAGGAGACTCTTACGAATGACCTGCACGCTCCCATACGCCAGGCATGTTGATAGAAATGCTACAATCTCCTGATCTGCTTCCGCTCTATACTGATGGGGGAATTCAAGAGGATCTGAGTAAAGATATTCCGGGCGATGGTAGTTGCGATACAGGCGGTCGAGGAAATTTTGGAGTGATGCGGGTGATGTGCTCAACAGGCAGCTCCGGTCATTGTGGATGTATGGTCAAGAATGTTTTTGATAATCTCAGCGCTTCGCCTGGCACTTCCTTTGTTTCGTTCAACTGCTTGCACTGCTTGCTGGCCAATCTCATGTCGGCGGGGTTCGTTTTCCAGTAGATCGGTGATAGTGGGAACAAGGGCGTTTGCGGTGATTTGCAGGCCTCCTCCAGTTTGGTTCATAATCTCGGTGATTTCTGGCTGATTGTGCATGTGGGGGCCATAGAGGACAGGGATGCGGTGAATTGCGGCCTCCAGCAAGTTGTGTCCGCCAATGGGAACAAAGCTGCCGCCAACGATGGCCAGCGATCCAACTCCGTATACGTTGGCGAGCTCACCCATTACATCCAGCAGCAGCACGTCAGGATTTGTGCCTGATGGTTTGCTAGCTCGCGAAACACTCAGTCCCTTTGCCGTAGCCAGGCGGTAGGCTTCATCGAAGCGCTCAGGGTGACGAGGAGCCAGAACGAGGTGGAGTGATGGAAACCGGGATTTCAGCGTGCAAAACGCACTGAGGATAATCTCCTCCTCGCCCGGATGAGTGCTGCCAGCGACTATAATGGCATCTGTCGGGGCGATTGTCCACTGGTGCAGGATGGTCTGTCGGGCTTCGGGGCTTAAGGGCGCACTGGGCGAGTCGAATTTACAATTTCCGGTTACGAACACTCTGTCCCGGCTGCCGCAGAGTGTTGCCATGCGTTCGGCATCCGCACTGGTCTGCATAAGAAAGGCCTGTACGCCATCAAGGGGCCGCTTGAACAGGAATTTGAATCGCTTGTAAAGACGAAAAGACCTAGGTGAAAGCTTTCCGTTTGCCAGGAAGATTCTAACTCCGCGGTCGCGTGCCAGCATGAGAAAGTTGGGCCAAATCTCAGTCTCCATCATGATGAATAGGGTTGGGCGGAAGTGATCGAGAAACTTGCGTACGATCCATGAGGCATCCAGGGGGTAGTAAGTTATCGTATCGGCCATGGTGAGGGATTTCTGCGCCTTTTGCTGGCCTGTTTCAGTGATAGTGGATGCGATGACTCGGGCGTCCGGGAATGTGCGCTTGAGTTCGGGGATCAGCGCTGCTGCAGCCACCACTTCGCCGACCGAGACCGCGTGGACCCAAATACGCTCACCTCCATTATGGCGTGGCGATGGCGTCAGATCAAGCCGTTTGCCAAGCATTCCCTTCAGGCTGTTTCGATATTTCTTTTTCATCATGATTTTGTACGCAACAGAAGGGAGCACAAAGGGCGAAGCCAGCAGGTAGAGGATGTTCACGAATTGGATCATAATCTAGTAGCGCAGGCATCTCTGCCTGCCTTTTCCATTGATGGGTGTGTGACTACAGCATTCCGGCCGTTCAGTGCGGTATGGAGTCTTTCTGGACGAGTTTGTGCGTGCTGTTCCGGGCAATCTTATCAAGGATACCGTTAATGAAAGAGGGTGAGTCAATATCTCCATAAACTTTGGCAATCTCAATATATTCATTAATGGTGACTTTAGGCGGAATGTCGTCAAAGTGAAGCAGCTCGCTGGTGGCGAGGCGAAGGATATTCTTGTCAATTGAAGAGAGACGATCAAGGCGCCAGTTGGTAATTACCTTTTGGAGCAATGAATCAATATATGCGAGGTTGAGGAGAGTTTTTTCGAGCAGTTGAATGGTAAAGTCGCCAGGCTGGGGCTTTTTCTTGAGCTCAAGACAGGCGAAGTTCTCCAGCGTCTCCTGAAGCGAAAGGGCGGTTATGTCAATTGCGTAGAGGAGCTGAAGTCCTAATTCTCTGGCCACACGGCGTTGTCCCATTGTTATCTGACCTGGTGGAACAGTAATGTATGATTAGCGGGCTGCCGGTTTGCGGCAGCCCTGGCTTATTACATGGCGTACTGGTAAAGCGTAAAGTTCATATCCTTCTGGGCGAAATAGAGACTTAATCCATTAAAGACTGAACGTGTGAGATTAACATGAAACTTGTGGTCCAGCAGATGCTTGACCTCTTTCGGGTTGTTAATGAAGCCACATTCAATGAGCAAAGCAGGCATGTAGTAGTTGACCAGTACGCGGAATCGCGCACTTTTAATCCCTCGATTGTATTTACGAAAGTAGGCAATGTCTTTCAATGCTGTATTGATATTATTGCAGACCTCTATGCTTTTGTTTTTCTCAACTTCGAGCTTATCTTTCAACAGATTTTTAAAGAGCGTCGCGTTTTGTTTGGAGCCGTTGATGTTCAGCTGGCCCTCGTTTTCGAGTTCTTCCAGATATTTTACCGCAGCATTATCCGATCCTTTTTCGTTCCAGTAAAAGAGTTCAATTCCCTGGGCCCGTGTGGCTTCGTAGCCTCGCGTGGCATTACAGTGGATGCTGATAAAGACGTCGCCTCTATGGTGTTCTGCAAAGGTGATGCGTTCCGTCAGAGTCATGTCCTTATCGCGTGTGCGCGTGAGAAAGGCAGTCATGTTTGGCGAGGAATCAATCACCTCTTTCAGAACCTTTGCAATCACAAGGTTCACGTCTTTTTCCCAGATATAGCGTCCGTTAACTTTCCGGCTTGAACGTGCGCCTTTGGAGTCTCCTCCATGACCGGGATCAATGATGACTACTTTTTTAGGGGTGATCCGGGCGGATCCGCTCTGCCCGGCAATATCTACTGTAAGGGCCGGCGGATTGTCTGTTGAGCGGACCACATACTGAGCTGGAGAAGACAGATAGAATATCAGGCGAACAATGTGAGACTGCGGATAGCTAACCACTCTGACGCTTTTAACCCGTGCATCGTGCAGCTCAAAGGTCTGCTCCCGCCAGAAGTTATCCATATTGAGAAGATCAATGTAGAAATACCCACTGTCGCGCAGTGCATCTTTTATCTCGTACTGGCTGGGCTTGTTGAGGGAGATGCAAAAGCGGATGCGGTCGGGCAGGCTTTCATAGGTGATGTCGTGCAGCTGGCTCCCAAGGCTCGGAGCCGTTAGGGAGAGCAGGAGCGCGGACAGGAACAGGATCCCAGATTGTCTGCGGGCTGTGGCTTTCATCATACGTTGGCCAGTGCTGGAACGGGGGCGTCATTTCTTTGAGGATATAGAACTCGAGCGACGTGCCATTGCCCCATTTATTGTTACTTTGCCTCTTTTTTCAATGTTTCCAAGTGGTCTTTGACGGCCTTAATTTCCTCGCTTTGTGCAGGGTCCATTAGTTTCAAGTATTCTTCCCACAATTGACCTGCTTTTTGCTGGTTGTTAAGCCGTTCAAAACAGAGTGCCAGGTTGAAAATTGCCCCGGGCATTTCGGGTTTGACCTTAAGGGCTTTTCTAAACCAGTCTTTTGCATGCTGGTAGTCTTCTTGAGCGGCGGCTACCGTGCCAAGGTTGTAGAAGTCAATTTCGTCTACCGGAACAAATCCTATCTCGTGAAGCCAGTGAATCCTATCCATAGGGTCCAGAGACTGAAACAGGGTGAATCCGTATCGTTTATAGGCTTGATCGATGTCACGCTTTAGTGCTGTGCAATAGCGCTGAAGTTCGAATTTGTATAAATCCTGCTTCTCAGTTGCCTGAGCTTTGGGACCCGGCTTCGACCGGTCCTTGCTGCTTTTTTTACCCATCCAAAGTCTCCTTTATTAGTGTCTAAAAGAAATTCGAAATACTGATACAGCGTTTCACAAAATTTGTCTATCTTTTTTTCGTAGCGCTGGGCTGCTGTTCAAGGGAAGACTTAATTCGAAAAAAGTATCTCCGGGGCGGTCCGGCAAAAGAGTGCTAAGCCAAAGTCAGCGACCGCCCGAGGGCGTCAGAAGTCTCGGGTGTACGCAAAGCAATCGTCAAGTGTATAGTGAGCTTCACCCGAGAATCTTTTTAAGAATGGCCTCAATGCGGGGTGGCTCGAATGGCTTCATTATGTAGTCCAGTGCTCCGGCCTCGATGGCACGTTCGACGGAATCCGCGTGAGAGGCTGCTGAAAGCATTACAATAGGAATGTGGCTGGTGTTCTCGTCTGCCTTCAGCTGTTTGCAGACTTCAAATCCATTGATAACAGGCATCATGATGTCAAGCAAGATTAAGTCTGGCTTTTCAGCTTTTACTTTGTCCAAGGTATCAAGGCCGTCGTAGGAGGTCACAACATCATAGCCCTTTGATTCAAGATAGAGTTTGATGACGGTCTTGATATCTTCCTCGTCATCCGCAAGAAGAATCTTTTTCTTTCCCATAGCTTGACTCCTTTCGTCGTTGGATGTGCAGCTCTGACTGCCCTATAGGCTCGGAAGATCAGTGGCTACACTTGGGCCCTATAAGATTAGACCCTGTTAATCTGTCAGGGGTAGTGTAATGCGAAATTCTGTTCCTTTCTTAAATGAGTCGACAATCTCAATGTCTCCGTTGTGCATATTGATCACAGCTTTTGCAATGTATAGGCCAAGGCCTGCTCCTCCCCATTGCCGGCTAATTGAGTTGTCAACCTGGTAGAACTTCTTGAAGATTTTCTCTTTATGACTCTTATCGATCCCGATGCCGGAATCTTGAACGCGAATTATAACTTTGTTCTCGGTAATAGAAGTTTCAACTCTAATTCGGCCTTTGGAAGGTGTGAATTTCACGGCATTGTCCAGCAGGTTATGTATCACCTGTCCGATGCGTTTGTCGTCGAGGGCCATAGGCGGAATACAATTGACGTGCCGCACGGCCAGGTGGATCTTCTTTTTCCGAGCGATCGCACGAAAGGGCTCAACGGCGGAATCAATCATCTCTTGAAGATCAGTGGGAACCCGTTGAATCGCGAACGTCTGGTTTTCAATGTGTGTGACGTCAAGCAGATTGTTGACGAGGGCGGTAAGGCGATTCGTGTTATTGCGAATAATGTTAAGCATCTGGTTCTGTGTGGGGGAGAGATGCAAGGGAGGGTTTTCCTTGAGGAGATGAAGTGCACCTGTGATTGGAGTCAGGGGGGTACGCAGTTCATGCGAGACCATTGACATAAAACTAGATTTCAGCTGGTCAATGTGCTTAAGCTCAGCAATCTCGCGACGTAACGAGAGATCCGTAAGAATCATCATGGTTTCTCTCGGCTTTAGCGGTGCACTGGCGAGCGGAACTATTGTCACCCGCATAGGGGTCGAGGATCCAGCGGAGCGGGTGAGAAGATCCAGTTCAATTTCCTGGTGGCTCTTAGTTCTAAGGCTTTTAGACATCATTGAATTGAGCACAGTCGCAGTCTTTTTATCCATGAAGCTGGCGAGAGGTCTTTGCTTGGCCCGGACCGGTGTGCACCCCAAGAGAGAAGCCGCCCGCTGATTGCAATGTGTAATGACATGGTCCCCGTTGATTGTGATGATGCCAGCGTCGAGGCTTTCTATCATGTCGGCCAAACGCTTTTTGGCGTTTTGTGAGAGGGCAAACAGCCGAGTATTCTCCAGTAAGAGGGAGAGCAGACCTGCAATCGCCTGAAGCAGATCAAGGTCGTGAGGAGTGAAGGCCTCGCGCGTGACCTTATTAGCCACATTGATGACGCCAGGCGCGTGCCCCTTGCCGTGGAGAGGGAGGAGCGGGATGCTTATAAAGGAGTGGGTAGTATAGCGTCGCGAGGGCTGCTCGGTCATCTCCAGCAGCTCGCGACGATTCTTAACGAGAACGGGTTTTCGGCGCGACAGCACCCTACCCGCTATTCCGTGGCCTGGCCGTATCTTAATTTTGGGCCACAGCCGACGTGGAACGCCAGCAGCTGCCTTGACCTTAAGATACCCAGTTTTTGAATCCATAATGAGAATTGAACAGCGTTTGACGTGGAGAAGGGATTGGATCAGATGAACAGTTTGTGAAAAAATCGTGTCAAGGTCTTTGCCGCTTGAAATCATCTCGCTGATACATGCCAGGAGACCCAGGTATTGAGAATCAGCGGATGCGCGCCTGCCGGACATAAAAATATGCCTTCAGTCGTTTTTCGTTTCAATTCAGAGATAGCAGTAGCAGACGGCACGGCTGTTTGCAAGCACTTTGTCTCATGGGCCATATATTCGGAGTGATGGTTCACAGGGTATGGGTATGAACCAGTGTATACGCGCGCGAGATTGAGGAAATTCTGGTTGACGTGGCCTACAAAGAGACGGTAGATATCTGACTAATATCTTGGCGGGTTGCTCGACGGCTTGTTTAGAGACGCAGATTGGAAGTGCGAGTGCAAATACTATAGCTCAGGTTGCGGGGGTCTGTGCTTGAATGTGCCGGCTCCGATAATGAGCAAGGCAGAGGTGTACGAAAAGCCGTGGCGAAGAAAGAATGTTTAGAGTGTTTGCGTCGGGCGGTGGCGGACAAGGGCGGGGCAGCTGCGTGGAGCCTGTTCAAAACCAAACAGGCAAAGGTAGACTTAACGAAGGCTGATCTTTCGAGTCTTGATTTGCGCACGTTCGACCTGGCACAGGTGGATCTGGCAGGGGCGAATCTCTTCAATGCGGATCTGTCAGGGTGCGATCTTGCTGAGGCGTCGCTAATGTACGCGGATTTGCGGCGGGCCAATCTGGCACATGCATTTTTAACGAAGGCGAATCTGGCGGTGGCGAATCTGCAGGGTGCGAATATGGTGGATGCCAATCTGGATTTTGCCAACTTGCGATCTGCGAAATTAGATGGGGCGTATTTGATGGGGGCAACTCTTGTTGAGGCGAACCTGGAAGGGGCTAATCTACGTGGAGCAAACCTGAAGTTTTCTAATCTCACCGGCGCGACGGTGACTGGTGCAGATGTTGAGGATGCCAATCTTTGTAACATACAGATAAGTGACAAGATGATGCGGCAGTTTCGAAATTTCGACAAAGCCCTGGTGCCACTCAAAGGTCTCATGAAAAGGCCAGCCACTCAGCGTAAGCTCCTGGCCGAGGAGAACTATGATGATCTGTTCACCGATGAGGATTGTTTTAAGATCCTTGAAGTTACGCGAACCGCGACAATTGAGGAAATTGACAAGGCCTATCGGGGCAAAGCGAAGGAATATCATCCGGATCGCGTGGGTCATCTCGGAGCGAAATTGAAGGTAGTGGCAGCACGTGAGTTTGAACGAATCCAGACGGCCTACCACACACTCTCGCGGCGCAGGACAAAGCCAATGATGGAGCTCGAAGCAGAGAACGGCGTGGGAGGACTTCCTGAAAAGCGTTTAAAAGACTATACCATTGACGATTGGATGGCTGTTATTCAGATGGCTCCGAACAATGACCGTGCGTACTATAACCTGGGGATTAAATATTTTGAAAGTGGGCTGATTGAAATGGCAGTTCAGGCCTATCGGAAGGCGATTAACCTCAATCCGCATAATTACCAAGCTCTACATAACCTGAAAATTGCCCTCCTTGTACAAACCTTATCACCATAATTATCCCAGATTTTGCGTTAGAGAAGAATCCCTTACTCTTTTAAATTCAGAATACAGTTTTTAATTTTTTGGACAGGATTTACAAGATTTACAGGATTCTTTGGATTTCTTTATCGTGTTAATCTTGTTCATCATGTCTAATATTTTTGTCATTTTTTTGTGCTTCTTTTCAGACTTCCAGCGCATGGTGAAGAACTGCTTATACCCTTTTGCGAAAGAAATGACTGAAAATCAAAAAGGAGAAAGGGCGAACACATAGGTTCGCCCCTACGGAGTAATTTTGCCCGAAACCTGGCGCTACTATGTAGTAGCGGTAAAATTGGTGTGTGACGTAGGGGCAGACCCGTGTGTCTGCCCTATGGATGGGGTAGAGCGACAGATGTTAGGGGCTAGACTGTGGCGGGGCTAGGAGAATCTGTTTCTTTTGCCCTTCGACAATAACGGCAACCCTCTTTGTGCTCTTGATTGCCTGGAGGAGATCATTGCGCACGGTGGCGAACACGTAGTCTTCCACAGCGGGGCGAGCATCCTCGAATGTTAAACCAGTTGCCGGCCGGGCATCAGTGAGCTTCAGGATATGATAGCCGAACTTGGATTCGACGACCTTACTTATTTTGCCCACCTTGAGTTCAAAAATGAGGGTATCAAGTGGTTTGGGAAGCGAGTTCACGGCCGTAAACCAGCCAATATCACCACCCCTGTCTCTGGAAGGCGCATCGGAGGCCTTGGCAATAGTGGCGAAATCTTCCCCGGCCAGGGCACGGCGATGCAGCGCTTTGATTTCATTGTAGAGGGTGTTTTTTTTCTTTTTCGTTTCATTACCCGAGAGTGCACGGAAAATGTGGCTGGCGCGCACTTGCGGCGGGGTGATGAATTTCTCTGGCATGGCGTTGTAAATCTCGCGCAGTTTATCTTCGGGATAGGCCTGTGCCAGGCGTGTCCGGATAAGCTTTTCCCCCAGGATCGCGTCGTGCATCTCGTTAAGAAATTCCGTTTTGGTCACACCCATGCTCTTTAGTGCCTTTTCAACGTCTACGCGCGTCCCCGGCGTTGATTGCAAAGCATCTACTTTCTGCTGCAGCTCAGCCGGTGTTACGGCCAACCCCTGTGCCTCCGCCTCGTCAGCGAGAAGCGCAATTTCAACCCAGTCCTCCAGAACCTTTGACTCATAGAATTCCTCGAGTGCCACCAGGTTTCGTCTGGAAAGGGTCTTGGCATGCTCCTGGGTAAGCTTCGCCACCCGTCGGGTCAGTTGTTCTTTAGTTAGACTCCGATTGCCGACACTCCATTCCTTTGCATTATATAAGAGCAGGCGCGAGCGCGGTCTCTTTGGCACTGATATGGGCTGGCGGATAGCGCTTGGAGTTCCTCTTTTCTTTGTGCTGAGAATCCTTTCGTCGGCGTGCGATAGCGGTGTCGCAACTAGCAGCGCTGCGATCAGGAGACAAACAATAGCGAGTATGGAGCACATGGATTGTGCTCGAGTTGTTGTGTCCGGATAGCTAATGCAGCGATAGGCGTATCGTTGTCGAGTACGTTCCCTGACAACCATCAGTTCAACTCCTTGCCGTGACATGTTTTCACGCATTAGGTTCTTCATATATCATTCCTTCTCTGCGGTTTCTGCTGCTTGCCGATCTGTTGTGAGTTGCTCCGTGAGTATTGTTGCCAGGTTACTTGAGACTTCCAGAATTCCTGAAGCAATGGTAAAATGTTGTTCCTGCTCGTTATGTTTGACCGTGATACGACCATTTTTGAGAGTTGTGATCAGCGGCGCATGGTGTGCAAGTACTCCCAGGTATCCGAGCTCGCCAGGCGCAATGAGCGACGTAACTGGTCCGCTGAAGACGACGCGTTCCGGGGTGATAATGCGCAGCTCAAATTCCGTCATGGCAGCATGATCCTTCAAGTAAGGTCAAGGGGATGCTCAACTGTCATCCGCTACTGAAAGCCAGGAATCTTTGTTGATGCGATTGTCCTGCTTACTGATATTTACCTTCGACTATCGCGATTTCCTCGGGCGTCAGGCCGTACAACTCATATACCAGCCGGTCAATCTTCCCGTCCCGATGTCTTCGTGTCTTGGTGTCTTTGTGGTAAATTGTCCATTCCCGACAGTGAAGCAATTTTCACCACTAAGGCACAAAGAAATCTTGGTCTCTTGGTGTCTTCGTGGTTAAGATTTTTTGCCTTTCATGCATTTTTTTTCTCACCACAAAGGCACAAAGACATAAAGGCGCACACAAAAAATTCTTCATGTCTTTCTATTTTTGTGTCTTCGTGTCTTGGTGGTTAGAATTCCTTTCGTTCTTACTTTTTTTCACCACTAAGGCACAAAGGCACAAAGAAATCTTGGTCTCTTGGTGTCTTCGTGTCTTTGTGGTTAATGTTTTCCATCTTTTCCCATTCACAACACCATTCTCTTGATGCCGTCCTTGATGCATGCGACATTGAAGTTGATCAGCAGGCCCAGGCGTTTGTCCGCCAATTTCAGATAGGTCAATAGTTGCGCCTCATGAATGGGGAGGGTCTTTTCGACCGCCTTGAGTTCGACCACCACGCTCTCGTCCACGAGCAGATCGAAGCGCAGCCCGGCGTCAAGCCGCACTCCGTTATAAACAACGGGTAAAACTTGTTCAGCCAGGAAGGGAATGCCCTGTTTACGCAATTCGTGACAAAGACACACTTCATAAACGCTTTCGAGCAGACCCGGGCCGAGAGCGGAATGGACACGGTATGCAGCGTCCACGACGATTCGAGCCGCCGCCTCCGCGCGTTGGGGAATGGGGTCGTGCTTTTTCATTGTTCCTTCCCTATTTTTTTACCACAAAGGCACAAAAAAATCTTCGTTTCTTGGTATTTTCGTGTCTTGGTGTCTTTGTGGTAAATTGTCCATTCCCGGCAGTGAAGGAATTTTCATCACTAAGGCACAAAGGCACAAAGAAATCTTGGTATCTTGGTGTCTTCGTGTCTTTGTGGTTAATGTTTCTCTTTGTCCCCCTTTTCTCTACTTTTTACCTCCCTCATTTCAAATATGCCGAAGCACTAGAGTTTGAGTTGTTCAGCGTTTTCCAGTACTTCTTCGATTGTCCCGGTCATATAGAATGCCTGTTCCGGGATGTGATCGAGCTCCCCAGCAATAATCTTTTTGAACCCTTTCATGCTGTCTTCGAGTTTGACGTATTTGCCTTCGCGGCCTGTGAATGCTTCAGCGACGTAGAACGGCTGGGAGAGGAAGCGCTGGATTTTTCGCGCGCGGACAACGGTAATCTTGTCTTCATCCGACAGTTCTTCCATGCCCAGAATTGCAATAATGTCCTGCAGGTCTTTGTATCGTTGCAGGACCTCCTGAACCTGCTTTGCAGTGCGATAGTGATGCTGGCCGAGGATGCGGACGTCCATGATCCGGGAAGTGGAGTCGAGGGGATCAACAGCAGGATAAATACCGAGTTCAGCAATTTGGCGCGAGAGCACAGTAGTAGCGTCGAGGTGCGAGAAGGTAGTTGCTGGCGCAGGGTCTGTGAGATCGTCTGCAGGAACGTATATTGCCTGGACAGAGGTAATGGAGCCTTTGCGTGTAGATGTGATACGTTCCTCCAGGTCGCCCAATTCAGTTGCCAGGGTTGGCTGATAGCCGACAGCGGAAGGCATGCGGCCGAGAAGGGCGGAGACTTCAGAGCCGGCCTGCACAAAGCGGAAGATGTTGTCAATGAAAAGCAAGACGTCCTGGCCAAGTTCGTCGCGGAAGTATTCCGCCATAGTCAAGGCAGCCAGCCCAACGCGAAGTCGCGCACCCGGCGGCTCGTTCATCTGGCCGAAGACCAGGCAAGTCCGCTTCACCACACCTGACTCATTCATCTCAAGCCACAGGTCGTTTCCTTCACGCGTCCGCTCTCCAATGCCTGCAAAAACCGAATATCCCCCGTGCTCTTTTGCGATGTTATGAATGAGTTCCATGATGATCACGGTTTTCCCCACGCCTGCGCCACCGAACAGGCCGATTTTGCCTCCTTTGGGATACGGGGCGAGGAGATCAATGACTTTGATGCCAGTTTCGAAAATTTGCTTCGCAGGTACCTGGTCTACAAACGGCGGCGCCGAGCGATGGATTGGAAGACGTTGCTCTGGGTTAGGTAACTTTCCGCGTTCGTCAATGGTTTCGCCCAGCAGGTTGAAAATATGGCCGAGACACTGTTCGCCAACTGGAACAGTAATCGGGCCGTCTGTATCAGTAGCTTCCATGCCACGCACCAGGCCGTCGGTGGACTGCAGAGCGATACAGCGGACAACATTGTTGCCGAGGTGCTGAGCTACTTCGACCGTGATATTGATGTTGCGTTCATTGTCGCTGATCTTGACCGCGTTAAGGATACTTGGAAGATTGCCTGCTGGGAATTCAATATCTACTGTCGGGCCAATCACCTGTTTGAGTTTGCCTTTGGTCATTTTAATATCCTTCGGAGGGGTTATGATTAATACTTGTGCCTTCGTATGGTACGTCTTTGCGGTCGGCCAGGCCTGACATTAGTGTTTCATTAGCGCCTCGGCCCCGTGAATGATGTCGAGCAGTTCCTTCGTGATTGATGCCTGACGCGCCTTGTTGAGCTTCAACGTCAGCGTATCCACCAGATCCACGCAATTTTTCGTAGCATTGTTCATGGCGATCATACGCGAACCATGCTCGGCGGTTAGACTTTCCGCGAGCGCGATGGTCACACGTGCGTTAACGTATTGCGGCACGAGTTGTTCGACTACGCGATCCAGAGTTGGCTCGATGATGTAGTCAATTTCGGCCCCATCCGAGTGCCTGGATTCGGGCAACCCGGCAGTTGCTTCAATGGGGAGAAGCTGCTCCACTATGGGCTTACCTGTTAAGCGCGTCACAAAGCTTGTATAGAGTAAGTAAACAGCATCGGCTGCTCCGCTGGCAAATTGTGTAAGCAAGAATTGGGCGATTGGCGTGGCCTGGTCGAGATCAAGTCGTTGGCTGAGATCGGTCCATTGCCTGATAACAGTCTGCCCATAGCGGGAAAAATAGCGAGACCCCTTCTTGCCAATACAGACCATATCCGTGTGTGATGCCGTAAGTTCCTCGAGAAATGCATTTGCCCGGCTAATGATTGTGCTGTTAAAGGCACCGCATAATCCGCGGTCGCCAGTAATGACGAGGAGAATGACACGCCGTGCCTCGCGCGGAGCAAAAAATTGATAATTCTGCATCTGGGGCGCAGCGGTCAGTCGGACAAGGAGATCCTGGAAGTGCTTGGCGTAAGGGCGCGCAGCGAACAAAATGGCTTCGATGCGTCTGAGCTTTGATGCCGAAATCATGCCCATTGCACGTGTCATTTGCTTTGTATTCTGCACCGAGCGAATTCGGCGTCGTAGCTGTCTCAGTGATTCTGGCATTGTTTAAGGCACCTAACAGAAAGAGATGCCAAGCCGCAGCGAGAATTAAATTCGGTTTGTAGGGGCGGGGTCACCTCGCCCCTACAGCTTCTTTTCCCGGCTCCTTGGGTTGCTCATCGTGCCGTCCTGTAAACTGGCTTTTAAACTCCTTGATGGCCTTGATCATTTTCTCCTGTAGCTTGTCGGACAACTCTTTGGCTGTATCAATTTCGTGAGCGATATCGGGATAATGCTTTTCGCGATATGCCTTAAATTCGCGCTCAAAGCGCCGTACGTCCTCAACCGGGATATCGTCGAGAAACCCCTGCGTCGCCACGAAAATAATAATCACCTGGTCGGACAGCGGCATCGGGATGTATTGCTCCTGTTTCAATACCTCTACCAGTCGCTCTCCGCGAGTGAGCTGATCGCGGGTAGCTTTGTCCAGATCAGAGCCAAACTGTGCAAATGCTGCGAGCTCGCGATATTGCGCAAGGTCTAGCCTGAGCTTTCCTCCAACGTGTTTCATCGCTTTGGTCTGTGCATGTCCACCCACGCGCGAGACCGAAATGCCCACATTAATCGCCGGCCGCACACCGGCATAGAAAAGATCCGGCTCCAGGTAGATCTGGCCGTCTGTGATCGAGATCACGTTGGTCGGGATGTAGGATGAGATGTCGCCTGCCTGCGTTTCGATAATAGGGATGGCAGTAAGGGAACCGCCTTTGAGATCGTCACGCAGCTTGGCTGCCCGCTCTAGAAGCCGACTGTGGAGGTAGAACACGTCGCCGGGATATGCTTCGCGCCCCGGCGGACGCCGCAGGAGCAAGGAGAGCTGGCGATAGGCGACCGCATGCTTGGAGAGATCGTCGTAGATAATCAGCGCATGTTTACCATTGTAGAGATATTCTTCGCCCATGGCACACCCTGCGTAGGGCGCAATATAAAGCAGAGAGGCTGGGTCGTCAGCGGTAGCAACGACAACGGTAGTATGAGCCATCGCGCCATGTTTCTTAAGCGTGTCTACCACCTCTGCGACACTGGAGGCCTTTTGTCCAATGGCGACATAGATGCAATGGACATCCGTTTTTTTCTGATTAATGATCGTGTCTATTATAATAGCCGTTTTGCCTGTCTGGCGGTCGCCAATGATGAGTTCGCGCTGCCCGCGGCCAATGGGGATCATCGAATCAATTGCCTTGAGGCCAGTCATCAGAGGTTTCTTCACGGGTTGGCGGGATACCACGTTTGGCGCCTTGAACTCGATGGGGCGGAATTTCTCTGTAGCGATTGGTCCTTTTCCATCAATTGGCTGGCCCAGGGAATTCACCACACGGCCAAGCAGCGCATCACCCACAGGGACCGAGGAAATCCGGCCTGTCCGCTTGACAACATCGCCTTCTTTAATACCAGTATCAGAGCCGAAGAGAGCTGCACCGACGCTGTTCTCGTCGAGGTTCAAGACTACGCCCATAATGCCACCGGGGAACTTCAGAAGCTCCCCGGCCATTGCTTTCTGAAGGCCGTAGATCGTGGCGATTGAGTCGCCGATCTTGAGGATTGTGCCAATATCTTCGAACTCAAGGGTGCTCTGATACTTTTCCAGCTCTTGCTCCAGGATTCTCGTAATTTCTTCAGGTCGCAGTCCCATAAGATATGCCTCGTTTGTTCTGCTTCAGCCCGTTTCAGTTCCTACAGGAATGAAACGGCGCATTTCTTTATTCTTCAAACAGCGAGACCTCCTGCAGTTTCGTCTCCAGCCTCTTCAGCTCTTCCTGCACGCTCGCGTCAACCACCTCGTCCTGATGCTGGAAGATGATACCACCGAGAATCTGCGGTTCTACACGGTAGCTCAGGCGTAGCGGGATGCCGGTAAATTTCTCCAGAGCTTTGTGGAGGGGTGGCTTCTGGTCTTCCGCAAGTGTGATGGCAGTGATGACAACGCCCGAATAGATGCCCTTATGTTCTTGAAGGAGTTTGTGATACTCAAGCAGGACGGGTTCGACATAAGAGACTCGTCCTTTTGCCGTCAGGAGCAGGAGCAGATTAAAGATAGGTTGGGCGTAGGCGTCGCGAAAGAGTTTTGCCAGAACGGCCTGCTTGTCGGACGACGCGATTGTTGGGACTTCAAGGAAAAAGCGCAGTCGGGCATTCTGTTGATAGAGCTGAGCAAGTTCCTGAGCCTGGCGCGCAATAGGCTCGATGGCTTGCTGCTTAAGCGCCACGTTAAAGAGCGCGTGCGCATAGGCTTGTGTTACGCTACGGTCAATTTTTTCCGGCATCAGTTTTTCTCTATGGTATCAATGAATGATGATATAAGCTGGCGATGTTTCGCCTCGTCCAGGCGCTCTTTAATAATCTTCTCCGTGGCCAGCAAAGTCATTTTGATAATGTCTTGTTTCAGCTGCAGCCGGGCTTTGGTGACTTCCATCTCGATATTTTGTTGCGCCTTGTCGGTAATCTGGCGAGCATCCTGGCGCGCCTTATCTGCGATTTGCTGCGCCATACGACGACCGTCTGCAATGGCGTCCTGGATGATGCGGCGCGCTTCGACATCAATGTTTTTTAGCTTTTCGTTGTAGTCGTGCTCTAGTGCAATAAATTTTTCTTCCAGCGCTTTGATGCGGTCGAACTCTGAGGAAATTTTCTCCTTGCGCTCATCGAGCAGTTGGAGCAAGCGACCCCAGGCAAACTTCTTCAGAATCCAGACAAATACCAGGAAGGCAATTATCTGCGTAACAATTTGAGCAATGGCTTCATGGACCTTGGGATCACTCAAGGTTGTAAGCAACGATTGCAGCACCCGTCACTCCTTTACGTAAGATAGGCGTAAGAGGCGCGCGCCAACCATGGGAATACCACGTATGACGCGCACCATTAGACCTTAGCAGCTGCCAGCTGCGTTAGCGCGCCAGAAAGATGGAAATCAGGGCGTAAATCGTGATTGCCTCAATGAATGCGCAGCCAATGATCATGGAGGTCTGGATCTTACCTGCGGCCTCCGGCTGCCGGCCAATTGCCTCCATGGCGGAACTCACTGCGCGGCCCAGGCCGAATGCTGATCCGAGCGCAGCAATTCCCAATCCGATTGGATACGCCAGCGACAGCGCAACATTTGCATCCATTAAACGTCTCCTCTCGTAAAGTCTAGGATTGTCTCATCCTTGTCTGATCTTGTCTCGCCTGCTCAGGGCTGTTCCTCGTGCGGCAAGACCAAGAGTATATAGATCGTTGACAAAATTGCAAAAACTGCTGCCTGAACAGTTCCTAAAATGACCGCCAGGAAGAACGGAAGAATCTGAATGGGAAACCCGATTGGAATAGCCTCGAATCCTGTAAGTCCGAACAGTGCAATCCCTAAGACAACAAACGCGCCAATCAGTATATCTTCGCCCAAGACATTGCCAAAGAGACGCAATGAAAGGGAAACGGGCTTTGCCAGCTCCTGAACAATGTGCATGGGGAACATCAGCGGCACCATGCACCAGGCGATCACGTCACGCGGCTCGCCTGCCAGGTGGTCGAGGTAGCCCAGCACACCCCGCTTCGTAATGGCGATATACTGCACGTAAAAGAAGGTGCAGAGCGCGAGTGCAAGGGTTGTGCGATACGATGCTGTAGACGACTTCATGAACGGAATGATGCCGCACATGTTATTAATCAGAATAAAAAAGAAGAGCGACCCAATGTAGGGAAGAAACCGACGCCCATTTTCCTTGCCCAGCATACCGCAGAGAAAATCGTGGAATTTCTCGACCAGGAGTTCCAGAAAGTTCTGGAAGCGAGATGGTATCATGAGCCGGCGGCGTGTTCCGCGAATCACGACCACGCCAATGATAACTACGATGAGCCAGGAGAAGACGGGATTTTCCCAGTGATGGAGGAATTTCACCACCGGAGTATCTTTTAGTGGGCTTCGCGCAAGCACGGTGATGAAATTGGCGACTTCCGGTGGACCTGTCTCCTCAGCTTCGGAGTGTGCCGTCGTTTCCGCATGTTCCGTTGTGACGGACACCTCAGCCTCCTGGTGCAAAGGAGGAAGTCGCTCTGTATTCCCTGTACCTGACAGTTGAAGCTGGTCTGAGTTAGGATCTGGCATGATTACTTAGAATCAGGACTCGTTCTGGTGCTCTGATTTTGTTGTGCCTGACTGGCCTCAATATACATTTTCCCGGCGGCTTTCAATATAAGAACGATAAATATCGTATTGAAACCGAACAGGAAGCCGGTTGTAGAAAATCCGCCGTTGCGGAAGAAGAGAAATGCAATAAAATAGAGCAGCGGGAACTTCACCACCGCCCAAATCAGGCTCTTTATCCTATTTCTCTCTGCAAACATTGCAACCACTAATTTCTCGATGAGCCAGAAATTCACAATGCTAAAACACGAGGTCACAGCATACTGCACTGCCCATAGCAGGCTGACGTAAACTGCGCCGTATAATGCAACGAGGGCGGTTAACCCTACGGCCATTGTGCGCGTTCGTTTGAGAAAGTCGCGTTCCATACCGAGAATCGCCTATTTGTCCGCGGAGGATTTTTTGATTAATGTATACGTTTGATGCACGCCGGCAAACAAGCCCAAAAAGAGCCCGATAAACTGAAACCAGGGGCTGGTGTGCAGGAGATCATCAATCAGGCGGCCAAGCACGTATCCAATTAGCGGGGACGCCAGCATAATCATGGGAATCATTGCCAGCGTGCCGATCTGACGAATCTGACGATAGCGCTCCCGCCGATCGTCTTCCCGCGTCATTGCGTCCGCCTTTCAATGCCATGTCACTGGAATGCTCACCCGACGATGCAAACGAAGCAAATCCTATATACCAGAGTGCGGGCGCTTATCAATGAAAAAAAATTGCGAGGGTTTTTTTCTGTCTCCTAATGTCCACGATGTGAAACATTCTGCGCAACACCGTGGCTTTACACCGGTTTCCTGTTTGTGCGAAATTTGGCGTGGAATTTTATTGCCAAAGATTGTGAGGCAGGAAGATATAAGCCGCTTGTGGGTGTAATGGCAATTGAAGGGGTGAAATCTGTCCTAACGGGACAGGCAGGGAAGTGATCATGCCTCCTGGGTGAGCGATGAACTCTTTTTGACCTTCTCTTCGCCTTTTACGTAAATTGCCATATCATAGAGTTCAGTATATCCGCAGAGGGTACAGGTGACAAGAAAGTACTTGCCGGTATTTGAAAAGAGTTTTGGGAAGCTAGGGGTAGGGAGCGCGACTTTCTGGATAACGCCAGCCTTGCCCCGGCATTTCTGGCATTGAAATGTCTCGAGAATCCGTTCTTCAAAACCCATTGTCCTTCTCCTTGCCAAATCAAAAACAGTATTAGACTATATTCTGAGTTGGCATCATTTGCAAGTATTTTTGTGCAAGAATGGGGGAGGGAAGCCTAATCTCTTTTCGCTGCGCTATAAATCCAGTAGAGTGCGGCAATAGCAACACTTGCGCCTGTTCCATAGAAGAACTGAGGGTCGAGTTTGGTGGCGAGAACAGTGAACAGCACTGCCAGGATCGCCGTTACCACTGACACCACAACGGCCTTATCGTACTTGCCGACCGGCGCCTGACCCTTTTCCACTTCGCCAGAACAGCCGTTCACTAACATCTGGTAACGCTTATCTTTATAGCGGTAGGTGATAAACCAGAGTGGGACGTAGATGAGCTGGGTCTCTTTAACGTAGGTTGTAGTATCAACGTCGGTAACTCTCGCGCATTTTCGCTGGGCCAGGCTACGATGGTATTCGATGACGCGGTTGCGGCTGTGCGTTTCTGCGTTTTCGCGTATGACCTGGCCGTTAAGGATTGGAAGCGATTTAGCTAGCTCAAGGGTGAAGGGCTGGCTGCCTTTACGGAAGTCGGTCTGGGTGCTGGTTTGCTCGCCTAGGCCGAAATTCAGGACAAATCCGCCCCAGTCGGCTTCAACGGAGTGGCTGCCTGGGTTTAATGCCTCCAGGCCAAAGTAGCGTTCCGTATCCTGGCGCGCGTAGATGGCCCAGTTGAGCGTTTGGGTGAATTCTCCATTCACAGGTACATAGTATCTATCCACTCGGCGCGACCGGGCAGAACCGACCCAGCGTTCTCGCTTGTTTAAGCCGGCCCAAAAGGTGCGGGCCTCAATGGTAGTTACCCAGAAGGGGAGGAAGAAACCTTCGGTGGTATCGAAGACGGCTTGCTCATCAAGGTCTGCAGCCTTGAAAAATCCTTTGGTCATCCAATCCCGGCAGATTTGCTCGATTTGCGATTTTGTATATTCATTCGGAATTATTCTGTGGTTTTCGACCTTTACGATTCGGTCAAAGCCAGCCAGCATATTGGTGGTTCCACAGTAGAAGCAAGAAATGAGATTCTCTCCCTCCACGTACTTGATGGGTGCGCCGCAGCTTGTGCATTTGAGTGTCCTGGTGATTTCAGGAGTCTCGGCTTTTGCTGGAATGTTTTCTGACATTTGCGGTATTTCTCCCGTACTGCCCGCTGGTCTGGAAGTGTACGTTTACTACTGGCTGGAATGCTAGCAGGACAAAGGCCCAACGCAAGGGAAAAGTTGCAGACCCACAGGATAGCGCGGGTGAGTGGAAGGTCTGTTGGTAAAAAAAAGGATTGATTTTGTGGATGCACAATGACATAAAATTATAACGTAATGCTATTGCGGAAGGGCCTGATTCGTCTCAGCCTTTTTCGTTCTTTCCATGAGCTGACTAGCTGTCGGGGCGTAGCGCAGTTGTCTAGCGCGCAGCGTTCGGGACGCTGAGGGCGGGGGTTCAAGTACCCCCGCCCCGACCACATGCAACTTTGCGAATTTATGGGGTAATATGGCAGAAGTATAAATGCTTGTGAGAAAGCAACAATACAAAAAACAGTGACAGTCCATGCCCTCCGGCGTGCAGTAAGACTACCGAAATCTATACGCATGTGAGCACTAAAGATATTGGAAGAATCAAAAGTCCATTGGATAGTCTGAATATAATCAAGCGGCGTGATAAGTGACAAAATTTGTCAATGCGAAGTGGAGCTCTGGTTCAGCCAGAGGGACATATATCCGAACTCGGTTCGCATGTGAACGAGTTATCTGACATATTACTCGGCTATATAATTTAGGAGATTGAGAGTATGCACTTTAATGAATCACAAATAAACATCGCAAAACTTTTAGAGAAGGTGTCCCCCATTTATCAGAATTATTATCTTCGCAATGACATATTAAGAGAACAATTTGAGGACGGTTACAAAGCATTGGTTTGTTTTTTGAAAAATTATGCTTACGAACGCCAGGGATCCGCTGCAGCTTATTCAAAAATTGCTTTCAAATGTGTTTCTATTAGATATCAAAACGGAAATAATTGGAGTGCCCCCTCAAAAGACGATGCAAAAAATTTATGGAAAAACTACAAAGACATAGCGAAGAAAGAATTTAATTTGATAGGGAAAGACAAAAAAACAGGAAATGAAAAAATAAAAGTCAATGAATTAAGAAATCCTATGAACAAAGATAAAGGAGTCATTGATAAACTGGCTTCGAACAAGATCTCAAATATAGCTATTTACATAAGAGACCTTGTTAGTAATGGTAATACTAATCAAGCGTATGAATTTATGAAATCAATCCGTGGTATTGGAGAAAAAATTTCTCCGTTTTATTTGCGGGATATTGTTTATTTGACCAATTTAGATGAAAAAGATATTTCAGATTTACACTTGCTTCAGCCAATAGACACATGGCTAGAACAAACTCTTAAAATACTATTTAATTCCGATATTCCAAAGAAATTACAAGAAAAGCAAAAATTAATCGCGGATTTATGCAAAGAATCAGAGGTTTCATCTATCTCCTTCAATCAAGGTGCATGGGTATTAGGAAGTCAAATAGCTGGTGAGTTTGAAACATTCAAAAAAGCTTTAACTGATTACGATTTTGCTCAAGTAGCTGAAATCGTTGAGCGCCACATTAAAGAGAAAGAAGAATATTTGCGTGAGGTAAAAAATGTATTGGGTAGCCTACGTCATACGTCATATAACAGCGGATAAAAGGCTACGGTGCTACGCACCTTCGCCCAAATCCTGCTTCGCAGGACTTCAGATACGCTCGGAACGTTAGACGAAACGGCTGGATTAAAAGAGGTATGGAAAAATGTCGGGATCACCACTCCCACAAGATTGGAAGAAAACGCTGATACTTATCGAGCAGAAAAAAGACAATGAATTTCGCCCCATTGGGACAGGATTCTTAATTGAATACAAGTCAGCTAATGTTCTCACTACTTGCCGTCATGTAATAGTGGATCGCCAAGGTAATAGGAGACAAGACTTATTCTTTGCTTACAATACAAAGAAAGGGGAAATCGTACGAAGGTCACATGAAGAGTTGGTTCAACAAGCCATAAACTGGGTATTCCATCCATCTGAAGAAATTGACGTAGCAATATCTCTGTTCGCATATGACCCCAAAAATGAGGAACCATTGCGAATTGGGCGAGATCTCTTTGAATCAGCGCAAGATATTGAAGAAGGAGAAGAAATACTTTATTTGGGCTTCCCCCTTGGTTATCGACAAGAAGACAAGATTCGTCCACTTGTAAGAACTGGCATTATAGCTTTGGTAAAGCCAGATGAAACGTATCTGGCGGATGCCAGTGTATCTTTAGGAAACAGTGGAGGACCAGTTTTCTTAAAACCCTCGATTATAGATTGGAAAACAAGGACATTGGGACGAATATCACCGGCGAAACTTATCGGCATGATTGCCGGTTATTTACCCATGGAAGACGTGGCTATCAGTGCTCACACCGGTAGACCCCGAGTCGTATTCGAGGAGAATTCTGGTTTGGCAAGCGTCATTGGGTGTCGGTATATAAATGAAACTCTGGAGTCCGATGCCTTTGACTCGCAATTAAAAAAGCTTATTCCGCAGGTCGAGGGGAAAGTTGACAGCCCAGCCGCATCGTCTAACAGCGGATAGAAGGCTTCGCTACGCTCCGCCTAAATCCGCTTTCGGCGGGCTTCTTTTATGCTGGGAACGTTAACCGAATTTGATATTCCCATTTTATGGGTTCGCAAAGCGTTTTAAGTGCGACCATTTCCTGCCTTAAAATCCAGTACCCGGATATGCCTTCCTGGTTCCATTAAGGGCCTTCTGCACCTGTTAATTGTGTTGAATTGCTGCGCCTGAATTATTTGCGTCAAGCGACCAGTTAATCATTTGACATTTCTTTGGGAGACGCCATGATGCATGCGGTTAATCGGGATTATTCTGAATGCACGTTTCCGGGATAAGCTAGTGGAAATTGTTCAACGAAGATGAGACCATTCTCAGTTTTTGATGCAAACTCATGGGAGAATACGAACAGACCGTGACACAGGGTGAGGCGCGGCAAAGCCTGGTTCCGGTTCTTCTGCTTGCCACTGGCTTTGCGCTTTCTGTGGTTTTGCTGCTCAACATCTACCTGAGTTCGCCCGATTCTGCCGCATACTATAGTGTGCCGCGTTCAATTCTAATTGATCACGATCTGGATTTTCAAAATGAGTATCTGCACTTCGAATTTCAACCCAATATGTTTTACCTCACAGGGCATCAACGCCTTTCGAATGATTGGCCGATTGGTGCGGGGCTGCTCTGGTTGCCTTTCTTTATACTCGCGCATCTTATTGCGTTAGCCCTTCACCTGCCCGGAATGCTCCCGAATGGTTATAGCACGGTTTACCAGCTGGTGGTGTCGCTGGGCATTGTGATTTATGGATTGTGCGGCCTTGTGCTGAGTTTCCGATTTGCACGCAGGTACGTCTCAGATCGTGCTGCATTATTCGCAGTAGGACTAATGGTGTTTGGCTCGCCGCTGGGATTCTACCTTTACTATTACGACTTTATGTCACATGTGGTCTCGTTTTTCGCCATTTCGCTTTTTCTTTATCTCTGGGTCAGCACGTATCGCACGCGAACACTTCGGCAGTGGGGCACCCTCGGTCTGGTAGCGGGTTTGATGACGATGGTGCGGCCTCAGAACGTCTGTTTTCTTGTAGTCATTGTAGTCGAATATGTGATGGTGCTGCGCCGTGAGCTCCTGAGCAACAGCGCGGCGCTGAAGCACTACATCAAAGGGATCATGCTGCTGAGTCTGGGACTGGTAGTCGGTTTTCTGCCCCAGATGCTCTTCTGGCTTACCGTCTATGGGAGTCCAATTGCGTTTCCCAAGATGGAGGAAATGCACTGGTTCAGGCCCCGGGTGTGGGCCATGCTCTTTTCGCAATATCACGGACTGTTGGCATGGTCACCAATCCTGCTGCTAGTCTTGCCTGGACTG
The DNA here is from genome assembly GCA_030613245.1 of Candidatus Sumerlaeota bacterium. Classification (GTDB taxonomy): domain Bacteria; phylum Sumerlaeota; class Sumerlaeia; order MWCT01; family JAUWMI01; genus JAUWMI01. Next base: position 65,240 of record JAUWMI010000011.1, on the reverse strand, counting down.
TATTTTGTTTACAAGAGGGAGAAGCCGGTTGGGGTGGCGCTTAGTCTTGCGCTGGTGATTCAGATGTACCTGAACAGCGCGAATGAGGTCTGGTGGGCAGGGGGATCGTTTAGCAACCGGCGTTTTGCTGATTATGCGTTTATTTTTGTTCCCGCGATTGCCTTTGTGGTGGACAGAAGGCGAGGCCCGCTGGTGCCGATATTGTGCGTGGTTCTTGCCGGGTGGAACTGGCTGTTAGTAATTGCTGAACGTGCTGGTGTGCTGACATTGGATCATTTTGTGCCGTGGACAGGTGAATTCTGGCGCTCTCTGGCAGGATTGGCTATAGATCCATTGCGTAGCTTTGGCGCAATGATCGGCAACTTCGGAGGCGTTGCGATTCTCAGTCGCGTGCTTATTGGCATTGTTTTTGCAGCGGCAGTATTCCTGGTCATTTATTTCTTTCAGAGACAAAAAAGGCACAATCAATTGGCGAACATCGGCTCTGGATGTCTGCTGGCTTATTCCGTGCTTTTGAGCCTGAGCTTCATTATTCTCATCCCTAATACCAGACCGATCAAGGCCGAGACTTTTTCCTATCAACTCTCTCGGACAAACCGCGTCCTGTGGAACAACTACTACGAGTACGGCTACTACTTGCTCATGAAACGCAAGTATGATGAGTCAATCAGAGCATATGAAAAGGCAGTGACCTTGTGGCCGGAGCGTCCCTATGCCTACCGGTATCTTGGCACAAACTATTTCCTGCTGGGACAGTATCGTCTGGCAGCTCAATATTGCCGTGAGGCGCTTGCTATTGACCCGGAATACCAGTCAGCAGCCCAATATTTGGCTGCGTGTTACGGGGCCATTCTAGCAGAAGAGCCGCAGAACCTGGCGATGATGCTGGGGCTCGCGCGACTCTACCAACAGCTAGGCAACCTTGAACGAGCAGAGATGCTATATCAGGAAGTATTGAGGCAGAACCCGAACAATGCGACAGCACAGGAAGGAATTGCTGCAATCCGTACAAAGAAGAAAATCAGGCAATTCCCAGTCCAACCGTAGATGCAACAGGTTCAATATGGGAAACAGGAGGGCGATTTACGTCTGGTTCTGTGCGGCGCGATTGGAACTTTTGAAATTGTGTTGTGCTTCGAGCAGGCGAGCAGAATCATCTATTCGTATGCCAGATGTAAGTGTTTTGGGCATATCTTTAGCATGGTGGGTGCGTCCAAGTACTAACGAATTTTCTTGCGGAATGTACGTGCAACACTGTAATGGTGCATCTGGCAATGCTGATTGTGTTCAATGTTCACGCAATCATTACGATTATCGAAAGTGATGTATCGGTTTATGCATCCTTAATTGTAGGGGCAGGTTTCAAACCTGCCCCTACGATCTTCTCGTTGTTGCGATAGAACGAAAATTTCGTAAGGAGGACACATAATGAGGCGTTACAAAGTAAACAATATGAGGTTACGAGTCTTTTGTTGCGGGGTGTTATTGGGCATTATTGTTGTATTCCTGGCTTGTTCTCATATTTCAGTCCAGAGGAGCCGGCAAGATTCTCAGGCACGGCTTTTACCAGGACGACTTGGCACGAATGAGGTGCTTTTGCCGAACCAATGGCGGCTTACACCGGCGGGTCGTCAGCTACCCCTTGGTGATCTTCCGCTCAATATGGCCCTGAGTCCTGATGGGCGCTACCTGGCAGTGAATAATAACGGCTGGAGTGATCATCAGGTGATCATAGTTGACTCTCAGAAAGGAACGGTTCGGTCGCAGGTGACGATACCGAAGTCGTGGTATGGCCTGACGTTTAGCCCGGACGGGAAATTTCTCTACGTGACCGGCGCTGCTGACAATCTTATTTATCGCTATACGTTTGACGAGGGTTTTCTTTCAGGCGAGCGTAAGATTCCGGTTGGCGAGCCGAAACAGGCGATTTTCCCCAGCGGCATAGCGACGAATCGTACGGGCACGAAGCTGTATGTTGCTAACAATCTGGGCCATAGCATGTCGGTGGTGGATCTGGAGCACGAACGGCTGGAGGCTACGATTCCTCTCGGACCTGAGACGTATCCCTACACGTGTTTGGTCTCACCCGATGATAAGCGCATTTACGTAAGTTTGTGGGGTGCTGAGGCCGTGGTAGTGGTTGACGCGACGGAACTTCGGGTGGTCAGTATCATCAAAACAGATTCGCATCCGAACGACATGGTGATGAATGAAGCGGGGACGCGGCTATACGTTGCCAACGCTAATACTAATACCGTATCGGTGATTGACACGCAACGGCTCAAGCGCATTGAGACGATTACGACGAGTCTTTATCCAGATGCACCGGAAGGAAGTACTCCGAATGCCGTGGCACTGAGCTCTGACGGTACCATGCTCTTTGTGGCGAATGCAGACAACAATGATGTGGCAGTTGTGGCAGTCTCTGATACTGGACCAAGCGAGCTGCGCGGCTTCATTCCAGTGGGCTGGTATCCAACAGCAGTCGAGGTTACGAAGGATGGAGCACGGCTGTTCGTGGCGAATGGCAAGGGCACAACGTCGTTTGCAAATCCGCAAGGCCCCTCGCCATTGCTACCGTCACGCAAAGAGACGCAGTATATTGGCAGGTTGCTTAAGGGATCGTTGTCAATTATTGATATGCCTGATGCATCGCAGCTGGCTCAATTCACAGCGCAGGTCTACGCGAACTGTCCGTATAAGAAGGGGAGTGTAGTGACGGCAAAGCCTGAAGGTCCGAATCCCATTCCGCATAGTGTGGGCAAGCCGTCGCCAATCAAATATGTCGTCTACATCATTAAAGAGAATCGCACGTACGACCAGGTGTTTGGTGACATGCCGGAAGGTAATGGAGATCCAAATCTGTGCCTTTTTCCAGAGTGGAACACGCCGAATCATCATGCCCTGGCGCGCGAGTTCATCTTGTTTGATAATTTTTACGTTGACGCAGAGGTAAGCGCAGACGGGCACAATTGGTCAACGGCAGCGTATGCATCTGATTACATAGAGAAAATCTGGCCGCAGACCTATTCGGGTCGTGGCCGGACGTATGACTTTGAAGGCCACAAGAAGATCGCCCTGCCGGATGCAGGCTACATCTGGGATTTGTGTCAAAAGGCCGGGGTGACGTATCGCAGCTATGGAGAGTTCATCGAGAATGGCGCAACGCCGCAGGATCCTGGCCGAGCGCGAGTGGCTGCACTGGAAGGTCACTTTGACCCTTTCTTCCGGAGCTATGATCTTCGCTATAAAGACGTAGATCGTGCAGCACAATTCCTGCGCGAGCTTCGCCAGTTTGAGGCCCAGGGCACCTTGCCGCAATTTATCATCATGCGGCTTCCCAATGACCACACCGCTGGCACGCGACCAGGACGTCCGACACCACGGGCTATGGTGGGAGACAATGACCTCGCTCTAGGGTTGGTCGTCGAGAAGCTCAGCCGAAGCCCCTTCTGGAAGGAGATGGCAATCTTTGTGGTTGAGGATGATGCGCAGAATGGATGTGACCACGTTGATGCGCATCGTTCTGTTGCGCTGGTGATTAGCCCATATGCAAAACGCGGATACGTGGACAGCACGTTTTACAGTACGACGAGCATGCTTCGCACTATGGAACTTATTCTTGGTTTGCCACCGCTGAGTCAGTACGACGCAGCCGCCACACCGATGTACAACGCCTTTACCATGACACTAGATTACAGGCCGTACAGGCACCGGCCGGTCAGCGCCGTGGATCTTGATGCGACAAACCTGAAAACAGCGTGGGGTGCGAAAGAGTCAATGGAAATGAACCTCGACATAGAGGATGCGGCCAATGACATTGCCTTTAATGAGATTATATGGAAGGCAATTAAGGGAGCGAACTCAGAGATGCCACCGCCGGTTCGGTCGGCGTTTGTAAGGATTGCAGGAGCAATGCAGTGGCAGGAAGATAGCGATAAGTCGCGATAGATGACCCTTTAATAATTAACGCAGACTAAGCATTATAAAACACCGTCCTCGTCTTTCCTGAACCCAGGCTTTTTCGTGCTGTTTAGCACACCAAGCAGTCATGCTGCGTATTATTTTTTCCGCTTATGACGAGTGCGCTTGCGCTGCTTTTTAATTTTGTGCTTGCGAATTTTCTTTCGTCGTTTCTTAACAACACTGCCCATAGAAATCTCTATCCTTTGCTTTGCTACCTGTATTTAGAGAATAAAGATCATGCACATCTTTCCAGATTGTCAAGTAAAATTTCCGGCGGAGTTCTATTCAACCTAAGATTTCTGCAATTTACGCAGCGCATCCAGGGTAGCTTGCGTGATTTTCCGCACCAGGTCATCGTGTGCCAGCGGTGTAGCGGCTTTTACGATACCACAGCCGTTGCAAATCGGACACAGCGCGTTCTGTTTAGCACAAACGTTTGCGCTCATAAAGATTTCCATTTGCTCTTCCACGACACGAGTCACCGCATCTTTCGCTTCGCTCAGCAGCCCGGGAAAATCCACACATTGGAAACCCTTGTCCAGCCGTTGTCTTACTGCCTCACAAGCCGCAACGGCCATACCAGTGTAAAAGTTGATCTTTGCCACCCCAAGGCTAATTGCTTTTCGGAAATCTTCAATTGATAGCCCAGTACCGCCATGCAAAACCAGCGGCATCTTGAGCGCCCTGTTGAGATTGTCGAGCCGTTCGAAGTCGAGTTGTGGCTTTCCCTGGTAGAGCCCGTGTGCGGTGCCGACAGCCACTGCGAGGGCATCAACGCCTGTACGCCGGACAAATTCCTCAGCCTCATTGACTTTGGTAAAGAGCTCTTCGCTCGCCTGTTTGCTGGTTGACGCTTGCGCCTCTGCTCCGCCGATATGTCCCAGCTCAGCCTCGACCGTTACGCCCACTGCGTGGCACATTTTCACGACCTCGCTTGTTGTGGCGAGGTTTTGCTCGAATGGGAGACGCGAGCCGTCAAACATAATTGAAGTAAAGCCAGCACGCAATGCGCGCATGATGGCCTCAAAGCTTTCGCCATGGTCTAGATGTAACACTACGGGAACACTAGTGCGGTGGGCAACGTACTTGATGGCGGGCGTGATGTTTTCCAGCGTAACGTACTTGAAATGAACTTCAGCAATGCTGAGGATAACAGGGGAGCGTTTGCGTTCAGCCGCCTCGATAATCGCCTCGAGAAACTCCATATTGATCACATTAAAAGAGCCGACAGCGTATTTCTGTCGGTACGCGTCATCAAGGACGTCCTTGAAATTGACGAGCGGCATAGGATCATTCCTGCTGTGCTCAATAAGTGTCTGGAGGTCTAACGATTCACAGCCTGCGCATGCCGTGGACTTATACGGTCATATCTTGAACGTGGATGTCGGCGGCCTGACAGGCGTAAGTAATTTCCTGGACGCAATGGCCCAGCGTAGCGACGTAGTGGTTGCCTGCAGCCTGCTTGATGAAGCGATGGGCGTCGGTCTTAAGGTGAATAGCCACGTGTGGCCAGGTCTTACCCCACATGATGTTCTTCTTCATAGGCTGGCTAAACGCCATAGCGCGGCCGCTGGCCACCTGCATGACGTAGCGACCATCAATGCGAGCCAACCGGCCGATGGTCATGTCGCCTGCTTTTCCGTCATATCCGATGGCACCGCCAGAGACGCCCTGGCACTGTGGTGCGATCATAACTTTTGAGAGAGCGGCTTTGGGGTCCAGGGAATTTGCCGCATAGAACACTGACGATGCGCCACAGTTTGACAGCACGAGATATTCATTCGACACGAACTTCAAGTCGCCAAAGAGGGGAGGTATCTCGGGCTGAATCTGATGAAAGAGCACTGCAGTCAATAGCCCTTTGATATCGCCCTCGCAGACAGTGGGAATAATGGGTTGCAGCCCGCTTGCATCGCTAGCAAAAGGAAGAAACGCGGGAAGCGTGCATGCTGTGACGCCGTACTCTATTGAAAATTCCGGCTGACATTTGACTGACACGCCAAGAATGCTTAGGTCGCGCAGTTCATTCAGGCGATCACGCGCCGCAAGATAAAGGGCCAGCTGTTTCTCAAGCACCGAAGCCGTTAGCATCTTGCGGTCGAAGTGTATCCTGACTCCCTGTGCCTCCAGCCAGCTGCGGAGCTTGGCAATCCGCTTGGGGTTAGATTGCAGAATTTCTTCGGCACGCTTGATAATGATGTATTGCCCTTCCGTCAGAATGTCGTTAACCAGAAAGGACTTCAGATTGGGGATGTCGTCTTGCAGATGCTCCATGCCGAGGCAGTAGCTGCCGCCCCACAGGAGGATACTACCCTGTCGCATGCGCTGAAAGGCCGTAGCACCGCGAAGCCAGCGCAAGAGTTCACCGGTCTCGTCCATGAAGCGCTGATGCGTTCTCACGTGGTGGGTTGCCGCGTGTTCCCACAGCGATGCACCTGCAGCTGTGATGCCAACCGAACCGGCCCATGCTGCATTCTGACTGGTGTAGAGAGCAAGTGGACGGTTGAGTTCGCGGGCAAGCCAGATCACCAGCTGCGGTTCAGTCCAGTGCCAAATGCAAACAATCAAGGCTTCGACCTCATTGGCAACCAGTGTTTTCAGAAACTCTTTATTCTCCGCATCTGTGGCGATGCCAAAAGCATGCTTCCGTCCTTCGCGCATCTGGGGCAAAGGATCAACAACCTCAATGTGGTGTGCCCGCAAAAACTCGCAGAGCTGATAATGGGACTTCTCGATGTACTGTTCTCGTTCGCGGGCGAACGCAGTTTTGCGGGGATCAGTATATGAAACAATTCCAACCCGCATGAAGCGACATCCTTTCGATATAAAGTCTGGACGCAAAGCTCAGACGGAACAAGCCGAACGTATCCCTAACAGAGAGGAAAATAGCAGTCAAATGAATTATAAGAAAGGTATGAATACATGTATATCTTTCTTCTGGAATTGATCTCTCTCTATTAGTCCGATAAGTTTTGTTTGCTCAGCGCTATGTGAACCATGCCGTACAGCATGGGTGCTACTTAGCAGTCTTAGAAAATCCGCCCGCGTGTGTGAGGGTATAGATCTCAATTTACAGGATGAACTTTGCAACTGCTTCAATGTGATAAGTGTGCGGGAACATATCAATCGGCTGAACTGCGTCAATGCGATAACCGGCATTTCTAATCACGATGAGGTCGCGGGCCAGAGTAGTTGGGTTACAGGAGACATAGACGAGAACGGGTGCTCTCAATTCGAGGAGATGTCTCAAGGTTTTTTTGTCCATGCCGCTACGTGGTGGATCGACAATGATGCGCGTGATACTATCGGCAATGGAGGAGAGAACCGTTGGTAGCACCTTGCGCACCTCACCTGTCATAAATGTGCAATTTGTCAAATTATTAAGTGCGGCATTTCGGCGAGCATCCCAAATCGCCTCAACTTCGAGCTCAATGCCAATAACGGTCTTAACAGAGTCGCTGCAGAAGAGGCCAATGGAACCGATACCGCAGTATGCATCCAGCAGCACGTCTCTCTTGCTCAAGTCGGCCATTTGCTTGACGACAGTATATAGTTGCTGAGCAGCCAGGGTATTGGTTTGAAAGAAGGAGGAGGGGGAGATGAGGAAGCGTAGTGAGTCTAGATGCTCTTCAATCTGGCTGTCGCCATCCTGATAGGCGATGCGATCTAACCGGGCCACATCCGCCACGCCAGAGTGAATTCCCCAGATCAGACCGGTTATGTTTGGTATCTGCTGACGTAAAGCTGCAGCGAGGGGCTCAATGGCCAACGTATCAGCAGCCGTGGTAAGCAGCGTAATCATGATGTTACCTGTTTGTTTTCCTTCACGCACAATCAGGTGACGAAGAAATCCCTCGTGGGTTTGGGGATTATAGCTCGTGAGTTGTTGGCGGTTTACCTCCTCGCGCAGAATCTGCAGGATAGCGTTGAAAATTTTTGGATGGATAAAGCATTTCTTGATGTCAATAATGTCGAGGTAGCTTCCTTTCTTGTGAAAACCGAGGGTCACCTCTCCCGTGCTGCTGGTGCCGAATGTAAAGTCCATTTTGTTGCGGTAATGCCAGATTTCAGGAGAGGGGATGACGGGCCGCATTGCGAGATCCTTTTGCGCGCCCAGGTGCTCCAGGGTAGTCTTGAGGATCTGTTCTTTGAATACCAGCTGGTGTTTGTAGGGGATATTCTGCCAGGTGCAGCCTCCACATTTTTCAAAGTGCGAACAGGGTGGTGTGAGACGAAGCGGGGAGGGTGTCTGAATGTCAACGAGTTCGGCACTGGCGTGGTTTGATTTTCGTTTGATTATGCGAGCCCGGATAACGTCGCCCGGAACAGTGCCCGGCACGAAAATCACGAATCCGTTTATCTTACCAATTCCGCGACCGCCGTACGCCAGGTCCTTGATCGTTATTGTGACAATATTATTTAGAGCGACATCCATCGCCATGGTTTCTCTGAGCGGAGTCAGTTTTGCATGCCCTTGCAGTAGTGAAAAAAATCTCTAGGTCGCCAATGCTGGGGGAAGTCACGGCACTGCGCAGGCTTTACCGGGTGGATCTTGCAAAGATTGTTTTCGAGAAACGCGCACTCACGCGTCTCCGTGTCGATCAGCCAGTGTTCGTTGTCCTCCGTACCGACGTCCGTCTGCCCATCAGGACGGAAGGTGTACTGATTGTAAAACGACGCCACCTTGATATTCAGAAACCGTGCAATGCGCTTTGACTCGTCGGGCGTAATCCTGACGTAGCCATTGCCTCGGCAGCAATTGCCGCATTGCTTGCATTCAAACTGGGTGACCTCTGTACGATCGCCATGCACAGTTGAATCTTCGTAATTGGATGTAGGAGTTGTGTCGGCTTCCTGGTTTTGTGGCGGTTTGTTATGCATCATGCGCTCTGCCAGATCATCTGTGGGGGACGAAGATTCGAGCCCCTATTACTTATACAGCGGCAGATCCTCCTCCTTGTATTCAATCTTTTGCAGGGTCGGATAGGCCACAATGCCTGCTTCCCCGATTGACCCCGTGACTTCCAGGGGAAATCGTGGGCGTTTAGACCGGGCTTGGATTTCCAGCTGGATGCGTTGTTGATAGTTGAGTTCAGCAATCTGGCTCGAGAGAACTCGTCTGGCCTCCGCATCAATTTCTAATGTGCGTGGATGGGAATCGCCGTATACGAAATAGTGCGCTTGATTGTTTGAAAAAATCGTAACGCCCTCTTTCGTCATTTCGCTGTTACGACGGTCGCCATCGAACAATTCTTGCTGGAGCCGAAGACCTTTATGATTCCATAGAACTGGCGTTACTTGAAGAACTGTTTTGGGAATTGTCTGTTTAATAATAGGTGTTCTTTCGATTGCTGCAAGTTCTTTTTTTACTTTCTTCCGTAGTTTTGAGTCCGGATAAAGAGTCAGAATTTCTCTGAGAATGCTCACGCGGGGCTCAGGGGATGGCACGCGAAGGGCAAGCACGTAGAGATGGCGGGCGCACGTGTTCTCCACACGTGCGATGCATTGTGTAGTCAGCTGGTCAGCCAGCGCGTAGTAGTGCAAAGCCTCTTCGCCACGCGCATCATTTTCGTAATAGCGGGCGACCTTGGCTGACAGGCGCTTCGCTTGTAGGCTTACGGGGTATTTGTTGATAAATAAAATCGCCCTGTCAATAACGCTTTCTTTCGAAACGGGATTTGCCAGCGCGGCCTTTAGCGCACGCATAGGAATGTCCGTGATACAGATGATCCCCATGTGCTGCGCGAATTTGTTCTGCTGAGGCATTGTTTCTGATGCCGCCATGTATAGACGTGATTCATTGGTGTGAACCCCTAGGAGAAGATACGTGGCCAGGCGATGATGGTATCGAGCATTCTCGCGGTCGTATGCCGCCAGTGGATTTATAAAAGGGCTTTGAGCCACCTGTTCTGTATGTTGTGCCATATTCGTTTGAGGATACTGTTTGGCTAAAAGCCGCATGCGCTCTGAGAGTTGTTCTGGATTCGCGGGATCTGCTGTGAATAGTGCATGAGCGTATGCGGCTTCGTCGGCAAACTTGCTCGTCGGTACGTACTGAGTAAAGGTTAGTGAGGTCCGAGTAATGTCTGCCTGATCATTGCGTGCCAGAGCATAAAGTAGGCGACGATAGAGGATTTCCTCGTCGCTTGCGTTTTGGAACAGTTCGCCATCGAGAACCGTGACCGTATCAATCTGGCGGCGTCGGGCGCGCGAAATATCACGCAGGATATTTAATCTTTGCTTTTCAAATTTTCTGGCCTTTGGGATGAGACGACACGCTTGCTGAATAGAGAAGAGTGAATCGTCGAGACGGCCAGCAGCACGGAGGCGCTTACTCTGTGCTGCGGCCAGGATCGCCTGCTGTACGCGGCGTTTCTTTTCCAATCGCTGAATTTGGCGGCTCAGGGTTTCAACTCTTGGATCTTCGGGGTGTTTTTTCAGATAAGTGTTGGCTAGAACAAGGATTTTTCGTTCGCGTGGTGTAATTTTGGAAAACCTTTGGTAGAGGAAAGGCAGATCAAGCGCAAACTGAAACAACGGCTGTAGTTGACCCGAGATCAGCTGGGAGGTTGATTTAGACAGCCGGTTGAACATACTGGCAACATGGTTGTAGTATAGCTCCCACCTGAGCCGTGAGGCACGGTTGAGTTCATCGCTTTGAACATTTGTTAAAATCCCAGGCTTGAGCAATGCATCCGGGTGCTCCTTCAAGATTCGCCTGGCCAGCTTAATACGAGAAACACGATCAGGCGTACATGCGGCTTGCAGCGCCAGGATATTGTCGTGCAACCGGTAAGGCAAGGCCACACGGCCTGGCTCAGGCCGCTCGAGATTTTTCGCCTCTTTATACAGCCGGTCCAGGAGCAAAACATCGCCGGTAAAACTGGCTATAGCGCTGGCACGGACAATCTGGTATGCTGTGTTGGATGTACAATTACCATTGCTGGAAAATCCCTGAGCAAAACAGGCGCAGCACAGCGCCGAGCATACGGCCGCGATGATTACTGGCACAGTAAGCCCAGAGCTACGAGAAGCAAAATGGGAGTGATGGTCAACCAGGCACTGCTTGGGCATTGAGTAAGGTACGCTACCCTTATTGAAAGTGTGAAGATGGATTGCTGCAAATAAAATGCAAACAAGGACCCTGATCATCTTCTCAATGTCACTTTTGTCCGTGTGCAATCAGGATCGTCAAGCATATACCACGCATCAGCCAACCCATTCTAATTGCCACAATGGTTGGCGCCCACAAAGGGATGGACTCAGCAGCTTGCTTGCCAGGCTATAGTAGCGAATAGGGCACAGTCTGTCTCCAGGCCTCCTCGTTCACGATGAAGTCGCGTTTGAAATAGAGAATGTGGCCGTCAATGTAGTTCCGCTCATCCCATATCCATTGAGCACCTGTGCCGGTCCATTCGAGCACGTTCATCTGGTATGAATATACCACATGATCGTAGTGTGTTCCATACTCCATCACTGGACGCCACGAGGTGATGTCGTCAGTATGTAGCTCCCAGTCCTCGATTTGCTCGTCTGTGACCAGCCAGTCATTGTCAGTGATAGTTGATGAATCGAGCATGAGAACTTCTGCAATCACGCCGCCAAACAGAATAATATTACGGCACCGGATTGCCAGGGTATGCCGGCCAGGTTTAAGGGTGACCCTGAAGCGCTTGCACCCCTCGAACAATGTGCCGGAGCCAATTGGCATGCCGTCAAGGTAAGCATTGTAGATGTCATCGCCGTTGATGAGAATCAGAGCGTTGTTCGTGCTTTCAAAGAGGTAGAGCATATCCTGAGCAATCCGGCGACGGTAGCCACTATCCGAGTGATCGGCAATCTCTTGAAGTAGAGATTTAGCTTTATCGGTCTGGCCGAGTTTTAACGCGAGTCGTGCCAGGAGAAACTTGATCACCTCAGAGCGCACAGGGGCTGTGTCGTGGCGGAGGCGTTGTTCGCAGATCTCTGCGGCTTGAGCCGTGTGGCCTTCGCGCTCGAGTTCGTATGTCTGGCGCAAGGTTGCCACATGATCCATAGTATCCACCATGCGGGCGGTCATCCGGCCACGTGCTGGTCCCAGGTAGCCGAATGAATCGCCTGGCTCAGTTTGATACCAGTAGGCGACGCTCGAATAGTCATCCGAGCGGCTGTTGGCGTGGCCGTGTTCGATAGTAACCTGAATGCTGCGCTTGAATGCAATAGGATCATCGAGGTGAAAGCGGTAGACGCAGCTCTGGCCGCCTTTGACGTATGCTTCGTAATGCGGCACGCCATACAAGGGGGTCATGTAGGCATGGAGACCCCAGGCGTTGTTAAAATAATCTTCCGTACCGGTGCCATGAAGTGTGGGCGTTATGGCGCCATCAATAAAGATCATGTCATCGCCTTCGCCCCACCAGCCGACAGCACGGCTATGGACGCCGAGGGTGCATCCGATATAATACCCAGTTCCGCAGACGTCGAGGATAGTGTAATTCCCCTGACCGCGAATGTTTGGCTCCTGATTGACAATATGATCAGCCTGAGCGCGCTGAGCGAGGTCCAGATCCAGGTCAATCCAGCCATCGGTAGGGAATTGCTGGTGATATTTTGCATGAAAGTAAAGGCCAGAAAATGCCCGGCGGCTGGTCTTGCGATAATCAATGTGATAGTATACGGTCACTTGTTGGAAGCCCTCGTTACGCAATTCCACAAGCGCCGAGCGCTTGAAGGGCATTATGAGATAGCAATTCTTGGCTGCGCCGCTATTGGTGACGACGATCGGGCGCGCCTCTACATCAAGGTTCAATCCATGGGCGCTAAGGAAGAAATCGCCAACAGGGGCTTCTACAGCAGGCAGGGAGGCGCCGTCCCAAAAGATACGCAGCACCACCAGCCGCGAGGCATATTCCTCGCCTGCATAGGTGAACCAGAGATGGGTTATTTCGCCAGGTCCGCTAAGGCGCGCCAAGGTACTGGTTTGCCCGGGGGCAATCTGTATGCAATCAATGTTCTTCCCTGTTCGATCCCACGATGAGGCTCGCCAGTTGGTGTAAATCGGCTGTGGGGGGAGAGCGTCAAAAAAGATAAGGGGAGAGAAACAATGGCGCCCAGGCATTTTTAACTGTTGACAACACAGGGTAGGAAGTAGGAAACTACAAATGAATAGCGCGTATAAGGAGAGATTGACGGTTTTATTCTTCATTACCCTTTCCAATGTACAATTATACTCGGTGTGCATGGCCCCGAAACAGTGTGTGCAGAAAAGTGTTTCACGACTCGGGCGATTTGTAGAGCGCGGCCAAAGTACTCTTTTTAAAGCTTATATGGAAATATCGGGCGTATTTGCAACAACAAAATTGGGGAAAGGGTCATGCGTGGTGCGTTCGTCCAGCAACGAGAGATTCCCACTCCTCGCATCTTTTGCTTACCTGTGAATCCCGGGACAACGTCTAGATGCAGTTGGTTCAGCACAAAAAAGGATTGACTTTGATTCGGGCAGTTTATATTTTTTCTCCGAGTTTCAATGGTTAAGATAAATCTCTACGTTGTGTTCAGCGGCGTCTTGCTTCGCCTCGGTAAGCGAAATGCCAAACAGAGGCTTATGGTGTGGCAGGAGGCAGGTGCGATAGATGCAGGCTAGACGAAAATGTCTAGGGGTTGATCTCGGCTGTAATACGATTAAAGTTGCAGAGCTTGTTTACGAGAAGGGCCAGCTCAAGATCACGAATCTTGCAAGTGCCGAGCTAAATCTTCCCCATCGTGTGTCAGAAAGCGAGCGGAACGAGAAAGCCCTAAGCGTCCTCCGAGATCTTCTCAGAACAAACCGCATTACAACGAAAGAAGCGGTGTTCTGCATTCCCGGCCAGTCGGTATTTGTGCGTCGAGTTAAGCTGCCCAAGACTACTGACGAGCGATTGGCCCGCATAATTACCTATGAAGCACGCCAGCAGATTCCCTTTCCGCTTGATAAGACTGTCATGGAATACCAAGTTTTTTCCGAGGCCGAAGAGGACGAAGTCGTTGTCCTCATGGTGGCGGTCAAGCGAGACCACATAAACAGTTATATGGAGGTGGTTAGGAGAACGGGGCTAAAGCCGCTCAGTATTGGCGTGAGCTCGCTTGCTCTGTATAATTACTATATATTTGATGAAGGCCCTTTGTTCGATAAGGTCTCAGGGGGTGCTGAGACTACTGGAAAAGGGAAGGTTGACAAGGTGGGGAAGTTACTGCGTGGTTTCTCGCTCCCCTTTTTGAAAAGAAAGCCAAGGCCGCAGGAAAAACCCGAGGAGGAGAAAGAAGAAGTAGAAGAAAAGCCTGTGGAAGACGTATCTGCCTACGAAGAGGTTAAGGCATACGTCAATATCGGGGCGAGCATGCTGGATCTCTCCATTGCGCGGTTAGGCAAGACTCCTACGCTTGGGTTCACTCGAAGTGTGCCAGTGGCTGGGAACGAAATCACCAAGTGTATCCAGGACAAGTCTGGGATTGAGAGCTTTGAAGAGGCCGAGCGGGTAAAGAAGCAGGACGTCATGCTGCGTACCCTGGAAGCAGAAGAAGGGACGGAGCATGAGCCTGTGAATCAGGAAGCCACAGAAGCCACGATGTTTATCGTTGACCGTTTGATTGCAGAGTTACGACGGTCGTTAGATTTTTATATTTCTCAGCCTGAGGGCATGGCAATTGATGCGATTTACCTGAGCGGAGGGCAAGCACAGCTGTCCAATCTTGACAGTTACATCGAGGAGAAACTAGGCTTGCCGGTTGAAGTTGTCGAGCAGACCAAGAATCCTTCAATCGCAGTGATGGGGCAAGATGGAAAGAAATTGACGCCGTTTCTAATTGCGATTGGACTGGGTCTTCAGGGATTGGGCCTGGCGAATGTCAGTATTGATTTTCTGCCTGTTGATCTTAAGACCCTGCGAGAATTTAAGAAGAAGAATGTGCTGGTTGCAGCGATCGTGGTGCTTCTCTTGGTCACGATTGGGGTCAGCACACAGGTTGGTGATCGCTATATTGAAATGTACCAGCGTCTGGAGACCATAGTTAGGGAAATTATCAGGAAGGAAGGCTTAGGAACTACGAAGACTGACGATATAAGAAAGGAACGCGAAACGCTTAAAGAAAGGTTTGTAAATTTAGGGGACTCGCTGGCTGATCGTGACTATTGGCTGGAATTTCTAGCGACCATGCAGAAGCAGAAGCCTGCTGATGTGCTGATTGATCTTATCATCATGGATGCCAACGGAAATGTGAGGATACTTGGAAAAACGGAAGATGAGCGGTCGGCGTCGGATTTTACAAAGAACCTTCAGAATGTGCTCGTGAACTTTGATTCGCGCCCCGAGCTTTTCCACATTATGAAAGTTTACGACGAGCGCTATAAAAAGAACGTTAATCAATTTGAAATCAGGATGGATTTTTCCGATAAGGTTTCGCGGGTCAGGCCGCCAGAGGAGGCAGCTGCCGTATCGCGGCGTCGCCCTGTTGTAGCGACACCCGTGCCAATTGAAGTTGAACGATAGGATGCTGTGACGGTCGTTCGCGAAGCCCAGGGGCCGTTCAGAAGTCGAAGGGAACACAGGGATGAATGGACAGTTTCTCGCGGTTCAGAACAAGCTGCGAGGCCAGCTAGATAAGGTGATTGTCATTGTTTTCCTCCTGTTTCTCGTTGGGATTATCTATGCCTACATGCATGAGCAATCGGTAACCATAGAGCCGCCACCGAGTCCTAAGAAAGAACCCTTGGAGGAATACCTGCCAAACAACGAGTATGAGAAAGTTATCCAACTATTTAATGAACACTCGGATCTGGAGAAGGACGAAGCTTTCATTTCACTGGGCAGGTTCAATGTGTTCGATTATAAAACGGTGCGGGATCACGAGATTATTCTTAAAGAGATGAATCAGAAGTTTACCCAGGCACAGCAACTATACAATGACGCCAAATATGAGGAAGCCCGTGGAATCCTCAAAGATATCTTAACAGTTTGGCCTGCGCATATCAATTCGCAAGATTTATTAAAGAAAATTGATGAGCAATTGAGTACCTCGTCACCTCCTTCATCCTAAGCGAGTGCCGGGAAGTTTCCGGCTCAGTTTGATGGCTGGAGGCGGCTGAAAATAGGCAAGTTTCCCATCATCGCAAACAGGTTTTAGGCTTTATTTTGCTTGACATGGGTCTGCACACTGTTAGTATCGCATGCGTTTTTATGATGTACCTCATCCGTGGCTAAAAGGAGTGCGAAAGTTGGTGATCATGAAGCGTTGCACGCCAGGGAAAAAACAGGTTCTGGTACTAATTTCTATTGTCTTTTTTGGCATTTCTCTGCTGATTGCTGCTGATGATAGCCCAACGAACGATCCTGCTTCTTCTCCGGAGCTTAAGCAGATTGCCCAGGTGGATGAATCGTTCGATACGTTGATTGAACAGCGCAAAGCCGCGGAGGTGGCTGAGTATTTGAAGAAGGCGAAAGAGTATTATGACAATGCCGAATTTACATTCGCGTTGATCAACTACGAACGCGCCCTCCGTTTGGACAAGCCTAATGTGAAGATTCAGCAGTTAATCGAGGAGTGTAAGTTGCGCCAGGCACAACAGAAGGCATTGTTGGCGGAGATTCCTCTTGGAGCCGAGCGCGACGAATACGTCAAGGAGAAGTACAAAGAAGCCCAACAATTGTATCGCGACAAAGCCTATGAGGAAGCTAAGAACGTATTTGAACAAATCTGGATTATTACAGGTGATTATCGCGCTGCAAAGAAATACTTGAAGCGAATCAAAGACCGTCTTGCCACAAGCGAGACACCTGTTGCTGTCACTCCATCTCCGTCCCTAGTGCTTAAGGAGGCAAAAGAAAAGGCAGCAGAGGAAGAGCGCAAGGCAATTGCCTCCCACTTAGACAAAGCCGAGGCGTATTTGAAGCAATCACAGCTTGCTATGGCGAAGGCTGAGGTGCGACAGGTGTTTGAGCTAGAGCCCAGGAACAGGCAGGCGCGCGCGCTGGAGAAGAAGATAAATGCGGAACTGGAAGCAGCACGAGTTGCCGAAACGGAGCGTCTGGAAGCTGAACGCAAGCGTGAGCAGCAAGAAGCGCAGCAGGCGTTAATTGCGAATTTGCTGGCGCGGGGTAATGCGCTCCAGGCAAATCAAGAGTTCAAGAGCGCCATTGCGGAGTACGAGAGGATTCTCTCCATCGACAAGAATAATCAGGAAGCCAAACAGGCTATTGCCCAGGCAAAAACTGCGGCAAAGACTGCGGCAAAAGCTGCCAAGAAAGACAAGGAACGTGCCGAACAGGAGGCCAAGCAGCGCGAGCGTGCGGCAGCACTGATAGCGGAAGGCGATAGGCTTTTCCAGGCAGACAAGTTTGAAAAGGCGATAAAGAAGTATAAGGAAGCATTAGAGCTTGATGCCGAAAATACAAGGGCAACAGCGCAGTTGGCAATTGCCCAGGAGGCATTAGCAACCCAGCAGGCCGCAGTCAGGTTGCCAGAAGAAGAAAAACGTCGCGCCGAAGCTGAAGCGCGTAAGAAGAGAGAACGTAACGCAGCCGTTGCTTCTCAGCTTAAGGCAGCCGAGAAGCTGCTTGCTCGGAATAAGTTCCGGGAAGCCATTGCCGAAGCCAAAGAGGCGTTGAACCTCGACCCGGCTAATGTAGATGTCAATACATTTCTTACCAGAGCAGAACAAGCAGAGGCACGAGAGCAGGAGCTGCTGTTGCAGGAGCGCGAACAGGAAGAGAAGCAGGAAAAGATCGCCGCACATCTCAGAAAGGCCAAAGAGCTCCTTAAGCAAAATGGCTATGCAGATGCTATTGCAGAATTCGAAGCGGTTTTGAAACTGGATGCAGCAAATGCAAAGGCGCTTGCTGGTGTTCAGAATGCCCATAAGAGTTTGGCGAAAGCTGAGGCGCGGGCTACCAAAGACGAGCAGAAACGTGCCGAACAGGAGGCCAAGCAGCGCGAGCGTGCGGGAGCACTGATAGCGGAAGGCGATGGGCTCTTCCAGGAGGACAAGTTTGAACGGGCGATAAAGAAGTATAAGGAAGCATTAGAGCTGGGTGCCGAAAACACAAGGGCAACAGCGCAGTTGGCAATTGCCCAGGAGGCATTAGCAGCCCAGCAGGCCGCAGTCAGGTTGCCAGAAGAAGAAAAACGTCGCGCCGAAGCTGAAGCGCGTAAGAAGAGAGAACATGAGGCAGCCATTGCTTCTCAGCTTAAGGCAGCCGAGAATCTGCTTGCTCGGAATAAGTTCCGGGAGGCGATTGCCGAAGCCAAAGAGGCGTTAAAGCTTGCCCCGGCTAATGTAGACGCCAATGCATTTCTTGCCAAGGCCGAGCAGGCGGAGGCACGAGAGCAGGAACGGCTGTTGCAGGAGCGCGAACAGAAGGAAAAGAAAGAAAAGATCGCTGCCCATCTCAGAAAGGCTGAAGACCTGCTTGGGCAAAAGAGCTATGAGGAGGCTATTGCAGAATTCGAAGCGATTTTGAAACTGGACCCGAAAAATAAAGCCCTTGCCGATGCTCTGGCTGGTATTCAGGACGCCAGCGAGAGTTTGGCGAAGGCTGAAGAAGCAAAGGCTAAAGAGGAAGAGAAAAGGGAAAAGACAGAAGCTGAGAAAGCGGCACTTGAGAAGGCTAAGGCGGAAGAAGAGGCCAAGCAGAAAGAAATCGCTGTCCATATCAATAAGGCTGAGGCACTCCTTGGCGAAAAGAGCTATGCAGATGCTATTGCAGAATTCGAAGCGGTTTTGAAACTGGATGCGGCAAACGCCAAAGCCCTGACCGGTGTTCAGAATGCCCGTAAGAGTTTAGCGAAGGCTGAGGAGGCAAAGGCTAAAGAGGAAAGGAAAAAGGCAGAAGTTGAGAAAGCGTCACTTGAGAAGGCTAAAGCGGAAGAAGAGGCCAAGCAGAAAGAAATTGAGGAACTAGAAAAAGCAAGCCTGGAACAAGCAAAACAACTCACGGCCCAGGGAATAGCCCTATTTGATAAGAAGAAATACGAGGAGGCGCTTGAGCGTTTCGATAATGCTCTGGCTCTTGAGCCACTCTACTCGGAGGCTGTTGTTTACAAGGGGCGTACAGAAGTGGCACTGGCGCAGATTCGCGAAGAAGAGGAGAGAAAGCGCGCAGAGCAACGCCGCAAGGAAGAGGCTATGTTAACGTCGCAGCATCTGACCGAAGAGGCCAAGGAGCTGCTGGACGCAGGGAAATACGATGAGGCACAGGCCAAGCTGGAGCAAGCGGTGGGGGTTTATCCGGAGAACAAGACGGCAAAGGATCTGCTGGCTCAGGTAGCAGCGACGAAAGCGGAGCGGCATCTCCTGCTGATCCGCAACAAGCTGGCGGATGGGGAACGGTTATATAAGGAAGGGGCATATAATCTGGCACTCGAGAAATTTCAAGAGGTCTTACAATACGATCCGAAAAATGCCAAAGCCGCCCGCCATATTCGGCTTTGCAACACAAGAATCGAAGAGCAAAGGATGGTTGCAGATAAGGAAGAGATGAAGCATCGGGGCGAACGGGCTGAAGAGCTTTTTAAAGAAGGCCTGGCTGCCTATGAGGGTACGGACATTGAGACTGCTGTTGCGAAGTGGCGGGAGGCACTAGCAGCCAATCCTGATCACCTCGGGGCACAAACTTATCTTGAGCAAACCCGGGATGAATACGAGCGCTTCCTGGCGCGTAGTAAAGAGGCGGAGGACTTTCAGGCCAAAGAAAAAGCCGCGCAGAAAAAACTCGACATGCCGGTAACGATCTCCACTACCGAAACCACCGATTTGAAGGAGTTCCTGCGAACACTTTCGCTAGCAACCGGGATTAACTTTTACGTGGCAGAGGGTGTAGAGGCAAGTGTCTTCGCCAAATTCGACGATATTCAGTTGCGAGAAATCCTCGACACGATTTTGCTTGAAATTGGGCTAAAATGGTCTCGTAAGCCTGGAACGGACATCATCACCGTCACGATGCATTTACAGATGAAGGTGTTTTCATTAACGCCCGAAGAGATTACCAAAGTCAGGGCAATGATGGAGACGAAGTTTCTCCAGAGGATTTTGTGGCCTCCAGATGCGACACCAAAAGTAAAGGGAGTTGAATTGAGGCTGGATGAGCGCGAAGCGCTTTTGATCAGCACGGATTCGAAGTCCAACATTGAGCGGCTGGACGCCTTGCTAAAGGATCTCAAATACGAGATGCCTCCATCGCTGATCTACCGGAGCTACACTATCCGTCCGGAGCTCGGGCCGAAGATCAAGGCCCTGATTGAGGGTATGTTACAGGCAGAGAGCCGTGCACCATACAGCAAGGAACGCAAGTTGCTCATCAGCGAGGGCGAGCTCATCGTAAAAGACACGCCGGAAAATATTAAGAAAATCGAGGAATTGTTGGAAGAGAAGACATTCATCGCGAAGTTGCGCGAGGACAAGATTCGCGTGGAAACGTATAATGTTGCTCCTGCGTGGATAGAGAAGAATCCTGAGCAGGTACAGCAGTTTGGTGACTATGTTGTTGAAGTGATTGAGACAATGCTGTATGCCAAGACCGGGCGTAGCGCTGCACGACAGGAGGGTCGCCGGCTCTGGTACGATCGCTCTACCATGCAGTTGACCGTTACAGATTATCCCGACAATCTGAAAGCTGTGAGTAAGTTTCTGGCCAGCTTGCCCATGATTGAAAAGCGCAGAAAGTCGGAGATTATTTTTCTCAAGCATGTGAAGGCTACGGACCTGGCAGATCAGTTGCGCCAGGTGCTCGGGCTTGAGGCGGCTGATACAGTAGCAGAGCGGGGGATCAGTATAACGAAATCAGTGCGCGTGGAAGATGTGCTGGAATTTCGCGATCTGCGTTTGCGAGTAGTGCGGGTCAATGAGAATAACATCAACGATGATCTGGACGACAGCGTGGAGCTTGTGGTCAATACCCCAACAACCAGCCAGGACATGACCATTGAAGAGTTCCGCTCAGAGTTCATTGATGATTATGAGATCAGCGCGCCGGATATCAGGCCCTCCGGCACACCGGGTGAAGGGCGGGCTAAGCTTGAAATTCGTTACCTGCCACCTCCTGGGCAGGTTCAGGCCCCTGAAGCAACCCCCACACCGACGCCGGAGGAGGAAGCGGCAGCAGAAGCATTGAGCGTTGATGAAATAGAGACCTTGAATGCGCTGCTCATTCGCTACGAAGATCCTGCGCAATTTGCTGAGGTGGCTGAGTGGATCGAGAGGCTGGATATACCTGTGCTTCAGGTCTCTATTGAAGTCCGTTTTGTCGAGGTCATCGAGAGCCGCGCCAAGGAGTACAGTTCGGAATTTACCATATTGAATCTGGGGAAAGGGGTTGATCTAGATTCCAGTTTGTTCAATATGCGATTTGCCCAGGATATGGACGAGTTTCGCTCGGAGTTTGAGCCGGGTGTTGAGAGTACTCGGGAGGCGAACCTACTAAAAGGAACAACGATCTTCAACTGGATTATTGGAGGTGGGGAATCCCCGGTTAACTATCAGTTGCGGCTGCTTGAGGCAGAAGGGATCATCAACATAGTAAGTAGCCCCAATATTCTCGTGCTCAATGGCGAGACAGCGGATTTTGAGATAGACCGGCAGTTGGGTCTTCCTTTGGTAGATGCGCAGGGGAACTTTATTGCCGGTGCTGGCATCGCACGGATTGATCAGGTGGATTTAAGCGTAAGTCCAACGATCACGCAATTGGGCTCTATTATGTTAGACATTGATGCGGAGATCTATGATTTTGATCATAACTTGGGTGCACTGACGTCTATACAGCGCCCTGGATTAGATCCAGGGGTCGGGCCACTCGCCGTTTACCAGGGAACGTATGACTTGGGGCTGATTCGCAAGGATATAAGTACCACGGCGCGACTCCGTGATGGCCAGACCATCGTCCTGGGAGGCTGGGCAGGCGAGCGCTCAGGAGAATACACCTCCGGTGTTCCAATACTTCGTAATCTTCCCTTTTTAGGGAAATTGTTCTTTGGGCGTAATCTTAGTAAAATTGAGAAGACCACGCTTCTGATTTTCTTAACTGGCCGTATTGTAGATTGATTCATTGCCGTCGGACCGTCAGACAGACGGTGTTGGTTTGTATGCCTCGAACGAAATCTAATCCTGTGGTCTGACTGACCTTCATTTTCATCCTTTTACCACGTTTAAACCGCGCACCTGTCGGTTATTGACGGATTCTTGAGATTGCGGAGTTTACCACCAGAGTAACGATCCAGAAAAAAAATGGTAAGTCTGCCTGAGGCGGGCAAGTCCGAGAGTGACGAGAGCCATTTCTGCAATGCACTCGCTCTAGTTAAGTCAGCTGAGCGCTTCCCACTTTCGTAGAGTCGGCAGATCCGGACGTCGGCACACCTTGCATTGCATCCTTAGCGGCCCATGCGTGAGTGCCACTTGTTACCAGCCTGATGTCCTGAATCGCGCCAGATGGAACAGCGGGCGATTTCAACCGTTTCGCTTGGAATACCGCAAGAGTGCTGGGGTCCATTAGGAACACCATCCTGCGATGCCATTCATCAGCAAGATACATATCTCCCCAGTGGTCGTAACGGAGTATTATGGCTCAGATATTGTACATCATTGATGGGCATTCGTATTTGTACAAAGCCTACTATGCAATTCGTAACCTGAGCAATTCAAAAGGAATGCCGACGAATGCGATTTACGGCTTTGTGCAAATGCTGAATAAGCTGGTACGTGAGTGTCAGCCAAAATATCTTGCAGTTACTTTCGATCATCCCGGGCCTACTTTTCGCAACGACCTCTTTGCAGACTACAAGGCCCACCGGCCCCCAATGCCTAATGATTTACAGATACAGATTCCTTGGGTGAAGCGCATCCTTTCGGCTATGGGAATTACGCAGATCGAACATGAAGGGGTAGAGGCTGACGATATTATAGGCACTTTGGCTTCGTCGGCTTCACAAACGGGCTTCGAGGTTGTCATCCTCACTGCCGATAAGGATTTATTTCAGCTGGTGAGCGACTCAGTGCGCATTCTGCGCGCACAGTCGGAAAGTTTTGATCTTTACGACCGGCAGAAGGTGAAAGAGAAGATGGGGGTCTTCCCCGAGCAAATCGTGGATTTCCTTGGTCTGGTGGGCGATACGTCGGATAACATTCCAGGTGTTCCATCTGTGGGGCCTAAGACTGCAGCGGCGCTGCTGACAGAATTTGGCACGGTCGAAAACCTGTTGGCCAATAGTCAACGCATCGCGAATGAGAAACGGCGGCGGGTCGTTCAAGAGAATGCAGAACAGGCATTGCTGTCCAAACGCCTTGCTGCTATTAAGATAGACGTGGAGCTGCCGGTGAGCCTTGAGGCTTTCGCCTGGGAATTTCGCCCGAATGACGAGCTGGTGCGTCTCTATCGGGAGATGGAGTTTCACTCGCTGCTCGAGAGACTGTGCGTTTCTGGGCCAAAGCGCGACGTCAACTATCGGACCATTACATCCATTGAGAGCTTGAAAGCAGAAGTAGCAGCAGCGCGGTGCGCAGGCTACGTGGCCATTGATACAGAGACCACATCTGAAAAGCCCATGCGTGCAGCACTGGTTGGCATCTCAATGAGCACTGAGCCGAACTCAGCCAGCTATGTCCCGTGTGGACATACGGGTGACTCTGCCTCGGCACAGCAGATATCGCTAGCCGAGGTGCGCGAGATTCTTGGCCCGTTGCTGGCCGATGCTACAATTACGAAATGCGGCCAGAACATCAAATACGATCTCAAGGTCCTGCGTCGGCACGCATTCTCGCTTGACGGAATCGTTTTTGATACCCTGTTGGCGTCGTACCTCCTGAATCCCGACAGGAAATCTCATAACCTCAAAGACCTTGGGCTTAACTATTTGAACATTGTTATGAGGCCAATATCTGATCTTATTGGCAAGGGCAAATCAGCGATTACCATGGCAGAAGTAGAGATCGAGCCTGCTTCGCAGTATGCATGTGAAGATGCGGACGTTACACTTCAGCTTAGCCACATACTTTGCGATCGGCTCAAGGAGGCTAAGCTGTTGCCGTTGTTCCGGGAGATTGAGATGCCCCTGCTTGAAGTGCTTAATGCAATGGAAATGGAAGGTGTGTGCATTGATGTTCCGTATTTCAGGGGGTTATCGCGAGAAACGCAACACAGGCTTAATGAGCTTGCACAGAAGATTTACCAGCTATCTGGACATGCGTTTAATATCAATTCGCCCAAGCAAGTGGCAAAGGTCCTCTTTGAGGAGCTGAAATTGCCGCCACTGAAAAAAATAAAGAGCGGATATTCCACAGACGTTCGTGTGCTGGATGAATTAAGTTTATCCCATCCTTTGCCGAAGCTGTTATTGGAGTATCGAACTTATGAAAAGCTCAAAAATACGTATATTGATAGCCTGCCGGAGATGGTGAATCCGCACACCGGGCGGATTCATACCTCGTATAACCAGTTTGTGGCAGCCACAGGGCGTCTAACCAGTAGTGAGCCAAACCTGCAGAACATTCCGGTGCGGACCCTGCAGGGGCGTGAGATTCGGAGGGGATTCATCGCGTCTGAGCCGTCGCGAGTACTACTCTCAGCGGACTATTCACAGATTGAGCTGCGCATTCTGGCTCACCTGACTGAGGACAAAGGTCTGATCGAGGCATTCCAGCGTAATGAAGACATACATCGGGCTACTGCTGTGAAAATCTTTGGCTGCTCACTGGATGAAGTTACACCGGAGATGCGGAACCAGGCCAAAATTATCAACTTCGGCATAATTTACGGCATGTCAGCCTATGGCGTAAGCCAGCAGCTGAAAATTCCTCGTGCCCTTGCAGAGACCTTTATCAAAGAGTATTTTACTGCCTACCAGGGGGTGAAAGGCTGGATTGATTCAATTCTTCAATATGCACGCGATAATGGCTATGTAACGACCCTCTTGAATCGGCGGCGATATTTGTCCAACATTACCTCCTCCAATGGGACGTTGCGCAGTAATGCCGAGCGCATGGCGATCAACATGCCAGTCCAAGGAACCTCGGCAGATATGATCAAGAAGGCCATGATTGCCATTGATCACGCACTCTGCAATCATGCCTTGAAAGCCAGGATGATTATGCAAGTTCATGATGAGCTGATCTTTGATGTGCCGGAAGATGAAGTCCCTCTGGTCTCTGGGATTGTCGAGCGTGAAATGACCGGTGCGCTCGAGCTGCGCGTTCCCGTGATAGTTACCATTTCTACCGGAAAGAACTGGGCTGAGTGCGTGAGCCACTAACGGCTCAGGGCATGGGCCCTCTGAATGGCCCTGCCGATTCCGTTAGGGTTCTGGAATGGATCGGCGAGATTTGTGGAAACAGGGCGTGGCGATATAGCATGACGGTTGTCGGTCTGACAGGGTCGTTCGGCAGCGGAAAGTCGGTTGTGGCTAGAATGTTCGCCGCGCTGGGGGCCGTCATTATTGATGCGGATGAAATTGCCAAGGAGGTGGTGAAACCAGGTACACCTGCATTTCAAGAGATCGTACAGGCATTTGGACGCGAGGTTCTGGGTGATGAACAGGGTGCATTGGATCGCAAAAGGCTGGCTGCAATGGTATTTCAGGATGCCTCCAAACGCGAAGTTCTCAACAGAATTGTTCACCCGCGCGTAAGAAAGCGTGAACTGGAACTCCTGTCTCACTACAAGGATCATCCGCTTGTAGTTTTAAGCGTCCCCTTATTGTTTGAAAATAATATGGAGCATCTGGTGGACAAAGTCGTCGTGGTAGTTGTAAATGAGGCAGAGAGGATGCGACGTCTTACAGAGCAGCAGGAGGGGCTGACGTCAGATGAGATTCAGCGCCGCCTGCAGGCACAAATGCCACAGGAAGAAAAACGAAAACGAGCCAATTTTGTTATTGATAATAGCGGCAGTCTGGAAGAGGCGCAAGCTCAGGTCAAGCAACTGGCCGCAATGTTTCTTGGAGAAATACGCTGACTTCATACTGTGATTTTTATATATAGGGTGGTTTCCACATCAAATCAGGGTGAGATTCTAAATGAAGAAGGGAAGAAGGATAGACCAATGAGAGGGAAGAAAAAAGTAGAAGAAAACAATGAACAGAATCCTGCGGAGAACGCGATTGCACCATCGCAGGTGTCAAGCAAGACTGCTGACAAGCCGGACGAGACGCAGGTCATTGATATTGGGGTACTGAAGACCTATACTATCTCCAAGCTCATGAAGCTTGCTCAGCAGCTTAAGATTGAGGGCTACTCAAACCTTCGCAAACAGGACTTGATGTTCAAAATCCTTCAGGCTAACGCTGAGAAGGAAGGACATATGTTCGGCGAGGGGGTGCTTGAGATTCTGCCCGATGGGTTTGGCTTCCTGCGATCACCAAACTACAATTATCTGCCAGGGCCGGACGATATTTACGTCTCGCCGTCGCAGATTCGCCGATTCAATTTGCGCAAGGGCGACACGGTCTCGGGTCAGATTCGTCCACCCAAGGAGAACGAACGCTACTTTGCGCTGCTAAAGGTCCAAGCGATCAACTTCGAAAGCCCGGAGCTGGCCCGCGAGAAAATCCTCTTTGACAACTTGACTCCCCTCTACCCTCTGGAACGCATCAATCTGGAAATTGCGCCAACAAAAATGACAAATCGCGTCATGGATCTCATGACACCCCTTGGTAAGGGACAACGGGGGCTGATCGTGGCGCCGCCCCGCACTGGCAAGACCATGATCCTCCAGGATATTGCGAATGCGATTACCACTAATCATCCAGAGATTTATCTCATCGTGCTTCTGATTGACGAGCGTCCTGAGGAGGTTACTGACATGGAGCGCTCGGTGAAGGGTGAGGTCATCTCCTCGACATTCGACGAGCCTGCAGATCGCCACGTGCAGGTGGCCGAGATGGTGCTTGAGAAGGCAAAACGGCTTATTGAGTATCAGAGAGACGTGGTCATCTTGCTCGATAGTATTACGCGGCTGGCTCGTGCCTACAATACCATCGCGCCCCCTAGCGGAAAGATACTCTCGGGGGGCTTAGATTCGAATGCACTTCACCGGCCGAAGCGCTTCTTTGGCGCGGCACGCAACATCGAGGAGGGCGGCAGCCTTACCATTATTGCAACGGCACTGATTGATACCGGGAGTCGCATGGACGACGTGATCTTCGAGGAATTCAAAGGTACTGGCAATATGGAGGTGAACCTCGATCGAAAGCTCGTAGATCGGCGCATCTTCCCGGCTATTGACATTGCACGGTCTGGCACGCGCAAGGAGGAACTCCTCTTGTCAGAGAAAGAATTGAGCCGCGTGTGGCTGCTGCGGAAAGTCCTCAACGAGCTGAACATTGTTGAGGCTATGGAATTCCTGATTGGACGTATGAAAAAAGCCGATAGCAATGAAGATTTTCTTGACACCATGAATCAATAGGCTATGATTCTAGTTCTTGTTGGATTGAGCAACAGGCTGGTGGTGTGAATTTTTAGATTTTTCTGAATTACGGAGGTATACGTAGAGTGAAAAAGGATATTCATCCTAAGTATGAAGAAGCAACCATTACGTGTGCGTGTGGCAATGCGATCGAGACCCGATCAACAAAAAAGGTGCAACGGCTGGAGATTTGCTCAGCGTGCCATCCTTTTTTTACAGGCAAGCAGAAGTTCGTTGACAGTGCCGGGCGAGTGGAGAAGTATATTCAAAAATACGGGGGGAAGAAATAGCGTAGCGCTCACAGGAACGAAATGGTAACAGCATGGCAAGAGCGATGCATACGCAGGAATCTTGCCGGAAAGCGAGTTCAAAGTGGGTAGGAGCGAGTCTTCCTCCTGCCCGCTTTTTTTGACTACATCAGTTGCTTGTCCGCCTTTGGCGGGATTGTGCGCCTCAGGCGGTATTGTCCAATTCTTATATGGCTTGAATGGAAGGCTACTTAATGATTGCGCATGTCCGCTACACTGAGCGTCTGGAAGGAACACTTACCCCACCGTCGTCGAAAAACTATACTACCCGCTATATTCTAGCCGCGTGCCTTGCTGAAGGGGAAAGTCTGGTCTCCAATGCAGCGGAAAGCGACGATGGTGAGGCGATGATTCAGTGTTGCCAGGCTCTGGGCGCAACCATTCGCAAACGAAACGGCGATCTTCATGTTACAGGTTTTGGCAGAAGACCGCGCAGTCCTGGACGGCTCAATCCTCACAACGCCGGTGCCGTGCTCCGATTTCTGCTTCCGATAGGAGCGTTATTGCCCGAGGTGACCTTTGAAACCGATTTCCCTGAGTCGCTGGGAAAGCGGCCAAACGCAGATCTGCTCGAGGCACTCGCTCAGCTCGGCGTACGCTCTGAGTCGGAGCAGGGTCATCTTCCGATTACGCTTTATGGCAGTGGGCTAAAGGGTGGCGAGATCACAGTATCAGGCGCAGTCAGTTCGCAGTACGTTAGCGCGCTGCTATTTCTCGCGCCGCTGATTGGCGAGGATATCTCTATTCGCGTGGTGAATGGGTTGAAATCAAGGCCGGCGATCCAGACCACCCTTGAAGTGATACGCGAAGCAGGCATCAAGGTTGATGCGAGCGATGAGCTGTTGTACTTTTCTATTCACGGTGGGCAAGCTTATCAGCCCCACCATTACGACGTCCACGGTGATTACCCCGGCGCAGCGGCCATTCTCGCTGCTGCGGCAATCATGCCCTCACGCATTACAATCACGCGGCTGTACGAAGACCAGCAGGGCGAGCGGGCTGCTCTGGACGTGCTGCGTTCAATGGGCGCCGAGATATCGCATCAGAAAAACAGCGTCATGATTAAGTCCATGGCACAGACACTTCGCGCAGTGGAATTCAATGGTGATCTTGCAACTGATGCGGTTTTGCCGCTGGTCGGCGCTGCATGCTTCGCGCATGGCAAATCGCGATTCTACAATGTGGGTAACCTGCGCTTCAAGGAGTGTGACCGCATCTCAGTGCCAATCACGGAGCTGAACCGGATTGGCGTAAGGGCTGAAGAGAAACAGGACGAGATGGTTATCTACGGGAATCCGGCTGGCTACGACGGAGGCCTGACCGTTGATAGCCACAACGACCATAGGGTAGTGATGCTGCTTACGATTGTGGGCCTTCGGTGCAGGAAAGGCCTTGTCATCGCCAACGCGCAGCACGTGTCGAAATCATACCCGAATTTTTTCCGGGATCTGAAGTCGCTTGGTGCGGCAATTGAATTATCCGAGTAGGTACTTAACGCTGGAAAAGCAAATTGCTGCGGTGCTAAAAGAATGTGCCAGGGGTAGGACGGCATACAGGTTAGGAACAATCTCGTCGTTAGGGAGATGTCAATGCGCTCACGCGGTACCACGTACGAGTTGAATCGGTTTCTGGATTCCCACCTCAGCGCGGTGGTGAAGTGGCTGATTATTATCAACACTGTTGTGCTTGTGCTGTATATGCTTATCATTCCCATAGCGAGTAAGCGTGCTTTTTATTGGCTCATGCATATACTCGGCCAACAGCCAAACCTTTCCATCTTGCATGGGATGATCTGGCAGTTTGTCACGTATATGTTTATTCATCTCGGGCCGTTTCATTTTCTCACCAATATGATTGTTCTGTGGTTTTTTGGCCCACGATTGGAACACCGCTGGGGATCCCAGGAGTTTCTCAAATTCTATTTTATTGTTGGGATTGGGGCCGGTATATTTCATGCTCTTATCTCGCTAATCATCGGCAAGGGGTACTACCAGATTTTTGGAGCGTCTGGAGCGATTTACGGTGTTCTGCTGGCGTATGCCCTATATTGGCCGGATGACATTGTGCTGGTATGGGGGGTCTTCCCCGTCAAAGTGAAAGTGCTGGTTGCGGTATTCATATTTTTGACCTTTCTCGGGTCGGCTTCGCCAGTGGCTTACGGCAATATTTCGCACCTCACGCATCTGGGTGGTCTTGTGGTCGCATTTCTCTATCTGAAAAGAGGCGATATTTTCCGCCGCCAATCACATGGCTCACGCCGCTCGCGTTTTAAGAACCTCTTCCGCGATAGGTAGTGCTAGATTATAGAGTGAATAGGCAACGTAGAATCATTCGCGGGGTTCGCCACAGCTCTTCGGCTCATCACTGGACTCACCTGCATGTGTGTTCTGACGAGCCAGACACGCATGCAGCGCCATGCCTATTGCCAGCCAGAACAGCCCCAGAGGAATCAAGCCGGCAAGCCCCGGCAAGCCAATCACTGACCCGAAATTCGTGGCTATCCGCCCATGAAAAAATTCGGGAAATTGAATCAGAAGAATCGGACTGGCAAGATTATCCCAGATTTTCGCATTTAGCAGAATGTCTGTGTTATACCCTTGGGGTGGTTGCGGATCTATAGCTGCAGGAATAAAGGTCATCGCAATTGATACGATTCCAAGAACAACAATAGCAAATTGCGAATATCGCACACCTCGCAGCAGAAAGACAAGCGGTGGAATCATAAACGGTATCATCGGAATCAGAAAGCGCGGCCCAGCTGCCCATCCACCCCACCACATGTAGTACGAGGAATTGAATAACAAATAGCCAGCTACGATGTACAAAGCCAGCACTGCATCGCTTCGAAAGCGCCGCTGCCTGATCATCGTAACAATGCCCAAAAAGTAGAGGAGAAGAACCGGCGAATAGAAGAATATGCCACGATATGGGTGGATCGTTATGTAATACATGACGTGCATGTTTGGGCTCGTGATGCCGAAAAACCCTTGTCCCATTCCAACTGCAAACATTTTGTCCACCTCGTACTTGTATGGAATAGTTACGCGCCCGAAGCAGTATAGCGTATAGAGAATAAATGGAATGAGCGGCACAATGCTGCCAATTAGGTACTTCCAGATCTGTCCCCGAGCCCGCAGGTGGATGAAGACGTACGCCACCAATCCGAGAGCGACGATCCCAATGATGTATTCACAGAGTAATGCTAGGCCCAGCGCCAGTCCTGCCAGGAAGAGCGGAGCCTCGTCAAGGCGCCGTTCAAGGCGGTATCGCAGCAGAATTCGATAGGAGAGCAGCACGAAAAACAGAGCCGGTAGATATGGATAGAAGACTGTGGCGTAGGGAAGAAAGAGTGTTCCGAGAGCGCAGAAGAATACGAGGAGCAGACTCTGGCGGCTCGTGGCGCCAAAAAGCAGTAGCAATCGGTACAACACAACGGCACATGCCGCAGCCAGAAGAGAGGTTGTGAAGATACGGATGACGTAACGACTCACATCCAGCGTTAAACTGATGTTAAAGAGCGACGCAATAGAGCGCAACATCGTATAAGGGATAGCACCTAGCAGTGAAAGGCCGATGATCTTATCTGAATAGTAGTGCCCATTGTAATAGGCCTTGTCCATGGTACGGTAGGGCGCTTTATCGTGGTAGGCATCAATACGAAAGGTGCCCTGATCTACCAAGGCATAGGTAAGGTTAATGCGGCTATTGATATTCCACCCTGCGGTCTGGTGAAAGAAATAAGAATAGGTGATAAAAAGCGACACGAAAATCAGCCACTCAAGTGGATGGCGCTTAATCCTTCGAAATGTAAGGATGTTCCAGATTCTGCTCATGACAAAGAGAGATTCGATTGTTCCTCGCGCATTTTTTTCATTGATTACGGCACAGAGATTAGAAAGAATTTATTAATAACTTGCAAGTGAATAATCCAGGGGTTGGATTCGTTTTTCGGATGCAAATGTGAGAGTGTGATGTGAGTGCGGAAAAGATAAATGGAAGGCCCCGTAGTGGCGAAGGGTTTTGAATATATGTACATTCTCGGAATCGAAACTTCGTGTGATGAAACGTCGTGCGCAGTTGTGCGCGATGGATGCGATATTCTGTCGAACATCGTTGCCTCACAGGTTGATTTGCATGCGTCGTACGGCGGAGTTGTGCCTGAAATCGCCTCGCGGGCACATATTCAGAAGATCCTGCCCGTGCTTGAGCGCGCACTCGCAGACGCTGACGTGTCGCTGGATAAGATCAATGCTCTGGCCGTGACCCGTGGCCCAGGGCTTATTGGGTCGCTTCTGGTCGGCGTTGAGACAGCAAAGGCGCTCAGTTACGCCACAGGGAAACCGCTTATGGCGATTAATCACATTGCCAGCCACCTGTATGCCCCCTTTCTCTCCGACGCAAAGGAGAGAAGTCGTACAGAACTCATGAAGGCTAAACCGAGCGGCAAGTCTTCCGAGGTGAGCTCTCCTTCGTCTGCGCACCGCAGCTCCTCCGGTTCATCCAGCGAATTATCACGCTCTGGCGCTCAGTTGGGCTATCCATACCTTGGCCTGGTCGTTTCAGGAGGTCATAGTAGCCTGGTGGTTGTCTGGGAGCCACTGC
This sequence comes from Candidatus Sumerlaeota bacterium, assembly GCA_030613245.1. GTDB lineage: Bacteria > Sumerlaeota > Sumerlaeia > MWCT01 > JAUWMI01 > JAUWMI01. The sequence continues at coordinate 32,968 of JAUWMI010000011.1, read as the reverse complement.
GCTACGAGGTAGTTGGTGTGACCCTGGATGATGCAGCAGGCGAAGCGTACGATAAGGTGGCGAAACTGCTTGGGCTGGGATACCCGGGAGGACCGATTATTGACCGTCTCGCACAGGAAGGTGATAGTGCTTATGTGCGCTTTCCGAGGCCACGTATCAGGGCCAAAGACTTTAATCTATCATTCAGTGGATTGAAAACCTCGGTGATGCAATACGTGAGAGAGACAGGATATGAACGGGTCATACACGACCAGGCCCTGATTCGACACATCGTTGCCTCATTTCAGGCTGCGGTGATTGATTGCCTGCTGGCTAAGACAGAACGCGCCCTGGCTGCCTTTCACCTTGACCAGCTCGCGATTGTTGGTGGGGTTGCTGCGAATAGCGGTCTTCGGGCAAAGGCAATGGAGCGGCTCGCGGGCATTCGGGTTATCATTCCCGCTCCGATTCTCTGTACTGATAATGCTGCAATGGTTGCGGGGCTGGCGATGCTCCACTATCGCACACGCAATTTCGCCTCGCTTACCCTCAATGCTCAGGCCGACTATCCCCTGGGCTCGTAAGCCTCCGCCTTAGTTCTTGAAGCAGATCCCCCGGACGCGGCTAAAAAGAATAGTGGTTGCTCTGATTGAACTTGATGAAGTCCACATAGAAGATTCTGAGAATCTCAGCCCGAAGAAGGGCATTGGGTTCCTGTTCCGCCAATTCTAATAAATCCTCTGCTTTGCCCTCATTACGCAACTTTTTAATCGTCTCCATAGATTCATGGGGCAGAATAAGTTCATAGTCCTTGTTCTTTTGATGTCGCAGATTAAATCCTTGTCCGCTGGCATCTGAGGAATAATCCCAATCTGGCAATATCTTCTGCAAGTCTCCTCGTATAATGTATGCATTCGGTGTGCTCAGTTGGTTTATACTCTGGGGATAACACCTAAAATCAACGTAATAGGTCTTCAGGGCCGAGTACAATATCCCCATTTGCATATCGATTGTTTCGCTCTCGAGGGGCTCAACTGAGCCTATTTGCTGGGCTTCAGAATCATTACCGCAGGAAACTGTTAGGGCTAAAATGAATATAAGAAGATTGAAATAGATGACATTAAGCATTGAGCAATCCCCTTTGTCTCTACCACCTATTTGGGAAAAATCGCGGACAGCAACCCAATTTGTACTTGCCCTGGATTTTCGGTCGACCTTGCAATGATGTAAGACTCAACTCAAAAGTTTTTGCAAGCACTTGAGGAACGACTGCAGCTCATTCGTGCCATAGTGACTTGCAGGCTGGGCAAATCCTGGATTTTATATACCGGAATCTAGGTTGCTGTCCTGGAATTCCCCATCACCGGATTTGCTGAGACATCAATTGATTTCTTTTTGAAGTTCTCTTAATTCCTTTATTCGTGCCCGCCATTTATCGACACCTTCCAAGGTTTCCGTTTTCAATTCTGGAGAGTATTTAGAATAGCTCTCCGGGTCAGTAGCGAGCTGAATCATAAGTTCATATTCTTTAATTGCTTTGTCGTAACATCCTTTGTCTACCTGGCATTCAGCAATTTTCCATCGGCTCTCCACCTCACACAAGCGAGCAATCGATATGCCACCTTCATTATAGAATCCTTTCTGCCGGCGACTAATTGTCAGCAGCTGATTATAAATGCTTAGAGCTTCATCATACTTTTCTTGCTCACGCCAAATTTTAGCAATTCCGGTCAATGCATAACCTATTGACTTATATGAATCAGGACGAGCCTTAAGAACCTGTTCATATTTTTTAATTGCTTCACTCCACAGTGCTTTGGTTTTTAAGTCTTTTATTTGTTTGTTTAATTCTATGATGGTGACGGTCAGGGCCCCTTCACAGCAATAGGCGCCCGGTTTTTGTTTTTCCTTCTGGAGAATTTTAATTCCTTTCTCATATAATCCTTTGGAAAAAAGATCGTTTACAAGCGTCTCTGTTGTCATAGCCGATGATGAAGTCGAATCTTCAACGGCTTGCACCGTAAATTCAAAAGTCATAATCAAAAAACTTAGCATCAGAGCTGTAAGATTGTTCTTCATCTCTATTTCCCTCCTCTTTTCGCTCCTTAGAGCTCCAGATTAATCATATTGCCTACGGAGCGTTAGGACAATGGACAGGTGGAGTCACGCCGGCGTCACACGGCCCACTAGGACGACGTTCGCTAGCAAAAATGGAGTTAGACACTCCTTTTTTATCCCACTCATTTCTATTTTAGCTAAGGAAAGTACCGTAGTATCGAAGAAATTTCATCTGTTCCGGTTTTTCTTGCCCATTTTTGGCGGTGAGATGGGTCACTGCGGCACGGAGTATGTAAATTGCGGCGAGGCTAATTCCGTATCTGACCTTCCAGAGTGGAGCCGATCGGCTGATCTTACTCGGCCTTAGTCACATCGACCGCGTCGCCGTCTTTAACTGATTTCAGGACTTTTGGATCGTCGAGAATCTTTCCCACCACATTGACCGGGCTGGCTGGACGAATTTCCTCACCCTGGCTTGCAGGAGTTGGGCCAAAGAATAGGCACAGTGCCGATCCTGGGGGCCAGTAGCCAATGTCGCCCATCTCCACAATGGCTTTTTGATTTTCCGCACTGGTCTCCAGCGGAATGGAGAAATAAATCTCGTCTCCCCATGTATTGGCTCTAGCCTTGAGGGGGAGGAGCTCGGAGATCTTCGTCGCGGTTGCTGTGTCATTCAATTCCGCCTTGAGCGAGATCTTCCCTGCAGTAATCCGAATTGATTGGCCCATTTTTCCCCTCCTTTCGCCGTCGTTCTCCACTCTGAGCAGGTTCTGGTGACCTTTGGTGTTACTTGACCTCCCATTCGACAAAAGTCACCATGCCTGGCTCTACGATCACGTCCTTTGTACCGTACTGTGTTGTCAACGTATACGATCCCGCGATCACGTCGCCGATCATGAAGTTTTCTTCCCACTGAGGCGAGCTGTTCGCTCCTTCACCGTAGGTCATGGAGAATTCATAATGGAGATAATCGTCAGGCTTCTTTGCCCCATCTATGCGTACCAGCGGAAGGGCATGGCCTGAATCGTCCACGATGCGGCCAATGATCATGCCTGTCCCGTTCGAGGTATGCTGGATGAAAAGTTCAGGGTTCACGACGTCGGCTTGACTGTTTTCACCCAGCCGAATTTCTAACTCGAGTTCCGTTTCGCGACCCAGCTCCGCGCTCGTGAAGGGAATTCCGGTCTTGCCGATTTGCTCGCCCTGTCGTACGTGCTGACCTGCGCTCGTGCTAACCTCCGTCAGCTGACCGTAGAGCGCATAAACGGGTTGTGCATCAAGCATTTTGTCGTGTTGAATGATGACACAGTTCTTGTAAGGCGAACTAGGGCCGATAGTTCCAGACGTGTCAGCCACAATCACCTGTCCGTCAGCCACAGCAACTACGGGCGTGTGGGCCGAAACAATGAACGAGACACCCTTTTTCACCGCTAGATCCCCATAACTTTCGCCATAAATCCACGATTGGTCAATCCGGCCGTCCACAGGTGAACGCCACAATGGAGAGAACCGTTTAACAGGGCCAATTGCATCGGGAGCCGGTACCACTGGCTCTGGAGCCGGTGGTGCCACAGGGGTAGTGATTGGCGCGGTTGGCACAGCTGGTGCAGGAGTTTCCGCAGGAGGCATTGGTGCGCCAGGTGGATTCGCCAGAAAGTATTCCGCGAGTCCTACCATAATCGCCGCTGCTTCCTTGCGGTTATACGTCAGTTCCTTCAGCCGCTCCTCTTCTGCCGGGTTGCTGATGAAATTCGGGCACACCATAATCATAGGGATACGCTGCTGCAACAGCAAGGGATACTCCTGAACTTGGGCACCGAGGTTCTGCAGCTCAAGCTGCTTCGCCACAGCCGCGCTTACCACCTGTGCCATGGGAAAACTCGGTTCGCTGAATTCAGGATAGTAGTACACGGCAGTGTAACTGATGTCGGGATTTTTGCTATAGTTATGCGCTACACAGATGAAATACTGAGCCTTGTTCTCCATGGCGATGGCGATGCGTTTGTCAATCGCTGGCGCTTCTTCTGGTGGGCCAGTGCGTGTCATAATCACCGTAGCGCCTGCTTTCTCGAGAAATCGTTTGAGAAATAGGCTGACGCGGAGATTGACCTCCGACTCTTTGAAGTCATATTCAGGCCCTGTTTTGTCGCCGGTGTAGGCTAAGTCAACATCGCCGCCAAATCCTGGATCCAGGCAGACCGTTACACCTGACAGCGGAGTAATGAATTCGTCTCCCAACGCCAGGTAGCTGAGGACAACACTGACCACAACCAGCAATGCAATTCGTAGCATTCTTTCCATTATCATTTCCTCCTTTTGCCTGAAACAGTATGTGTTTTTTTCTCATCCGGCTTGTACACAGTTATGGCAATGTCCGGACACATCAGAGCACAGAACGTGCATGAGGTACACTGGTCTTCGGGATCGTGAAACCGCGCTGGATGATGTCCCTTCGTATTGAGGCTGTGTTTTTCAATTTGAATGAGATCCCGCGGACATACCTCAACGCAGAGCCCACATCCCTTGCACAGCTCAATGTCAATAAGCACGCGCTGGCCAGAGGTTGTGCCTCTCTTCATTCCTCTTGGTCCTTGTTCATGATGATGTTAGTGAGCACACCGTGTCCCTGTTGGCACTTCTTGAGATCGCGCAACAGCTATTCTTTTGAGTTCGTCACATTTCGTCAACTTATATCAACATACACATACCGCTTCCTTCATCTGCAACAGTGATGCTAAACATGGATGCATCGGACGAAGTGATTCGGCTCGAGTTCGCGCATTTCGGGGATCGCAGCGATGCACTCAGGCGTCATCAACGGACAGCGCGGGTGAAACCGACATCCAGCAGGATAATCCACAGGGTCTGGCACATTGCCTTCAATGACGGCAAGCTTTTTTCCCCGCCGAATTTCGTCAATCCGGGGAATTGATTTCATCAGCGCAGTGGTGTATGGGTGAAGCGGATGCCCGAAAAGTACGTCTACGTCGGCGGATTCCACGATCATCCCCGCATACATAATCACAACAATGTCCGCCGTTTCGGCAATCACGCCCAGATCGTGTGTAATGATGAGGATTGACGACTCAAACTGCTCCTTCAGTCCTTCCATAAGTTCCAGTATCTGGGCCTGTACCGTAACGTCGAGGGCAGTGGTCGGCTCGTCGGCAATCAATAAATCCGGATCACACGCCAGGGCCATTGCGATCATAACCCGCTGGCGCATCCCGCCACTCATCTGGTGAGGATACTCTTTGGCGCGGTCTTTTGCTGACGGCATTTTGACCAGCTCCAGCATGCGGATTGCCTCTTGCAGAGCCTCCCGTTTCTTCATCTTTCGGTGCACCTGAAAAACCTCAGCCACCTGGTCACCTACGGTAAACACCGGATTTAAGGAGGTCATTGGCTCCTGAAAGATCATCGCGATATGATTTCCCCGGATCGAACGCATCTGTTTTCTGGAGAGCTGAATGAGGTCGGTTTGCTTGAAGAAAATCTTACCCTCCACGATTTTGCCGGGAGGTTCCGGGATCAGGCGCAGGATCGAGAGCGAGGTGACTGTTTTCCCGCACCCAGACTCGCCTACCATGCCAAGTGTTTTGCCTCTGGGGATGGTGAAGCTTACCCCATCAACCGCCTTTGCAATCCCGTCGGTAAGAAAAAAATAGGTCTTGAGATTCTCGACTTTCAGAAGAACCGAGTTTTCTGCCTGTACTGGATCGTTCTGCATTGGAAAGTCCTGCTGACCGTTCTGCGTGGCATGTCTATGACATGCGTTATCACATTTACGGTATGTAGAAGCAGATCAGGTCAAAGTCAAGGGATATTCCCTTGAACCTTGTCTTGCTGCGCAGTAGTAGAATGTTAACTTCAGCGGCATGAGCAGTAGCCTTCGCGGGGAGATGCGGAGCATCAGATTTTCTGACGTGGATCAACTGCATCACGCACGCCATCGCCCAGAAAGTTGAAGGCAAAAACCGTAACAAAAATGGCCACTCCTGGAACCAAAATCCACGGGAAACTGGTCAATACCCTGACGTCCTGCGCCTGCCGCAGCATGTTGCCCCAGCTCGCCTGCGGTTCTTCAATTCCAACGCCCAGATAGCTGAGTGCCACTTCGCCCAAAATGTAGGCTGGGATCGAAATGGTTGCTGCTACGATGACGTAGCTCAGTGTATTGGGCAAGATGTGCTTCAAGATGATGCGTAGATGAGAAGCGCCGAGAGAGCGCGCGGCCAGGACAAATTCCTGTTCACGTTGCGCCAGAACCATCCCCCTGATTACGCGCGAAGTTCCTGCCCAATAAATGAAGCCCAGAATAACAACAATGAGCAGGTACATCTGGCTGGAGGTCAGTTCTGTGGGAAACGTCGCTCGCAGTGCCAGGATAAGATACAGTCCGGGAATAGCCAGGATCAGTTCGGTCAAGCGCATCAAACCAATGTCAATGATACCCCCAAAGTATCCCGAGATGCCGCCGATAAGCATTCCGAGTGTTAAGGTAATAAAAATACCCAACAGGCCTACAGATAGCGAAATCTTTGCCCCGTCCAGGAGTCTCGAAAACACATCGCGACCCAGACCGTCTGTGCCGAACAAGTAGATTTTCGCAGGAGGCTCCACGCCAAACAGATGAATATTCGTGTTGAACAGGCCCCAGAACGAGTAGCTCTCGCCCCTCACAAAGAGCTTAACGAAGTACTTCTTCGACTTATCCGGCGTGTAGGTCATATAATCCAGATCCGTGAGCTCATACTTATAGACGAACGGCCACAGATGCAATCTACCGTTCTCATCGATGAAGTGAAGGGCTGTGGGTGGGTGATAGAAATTCATTAAATCCTGCTCTCCAGGGTTGTAGGGGCCAATAGACGGGCCGAGAATCATAGCAATGTAGAGAAAGGCCAGAATAATCCCGCCGATGATGGCACTCCGATTGCGCACCAGGCGACCAAGCACGATTTTCCACGGTGCCTTTCCCTTGCTCATCTTCTTTGGCTCAATCGTATGTACAGATGCCTTACTCATATCGAATCCTCGGGTCATTCAGAGCAAGAAGCAAATCAGCAACCAGGTTGCCTAGAATTAGCATCACCGATGCCATTAATACGGCGGCCACAACGAGATACATGTCTTTGGCAAACAGGGCGTCTATCGTGGTTCGTCCCAGGCCGGGATAGCTCATCACCACTTCGACCAGGAAAGTCCCGCTTAGTAGATCTGTCAGAGAGTAGCCGAACAGGGTAATCAGTGGATTGATCGCGTTGCGTACTGCATGCTTCACGATTACGGCTCCCTCGCCCAATCCTTTCGCGCGTGCACTCGTGACGTAGTCGGCACGGAGCACGTCAAGCAGATTACCTCGCATCTGGCGCATGAAGGTGGCCATTGCTGCCGTGCCCAGCACAATGGCGGGCAGCACGAGATGGTGAGCCATGTCGAGTATCTTGCCTCCCAGACTCATCTCCTCGAAATTGACCGAACGCAGGCCTCCGGTGGGAAACCATCCAGTAACCGCCGCAAAATAGACCATGAGCAGGGCAAAAAAGACATTAGGGATGGAGAGACCCAGGAATGCAATCGCTGAACAGATCTTATCGGTCCACTGATACTGCTTCACTGCAGAGAGAATCCCCAGGGGCAGGGAGATCGTCCAGGCGAAAATCAGCGCACACAGGGCGAGAATGAATGTATTAAAAAGCCGCTGTTTTATAACGCTGAAGACCGGCTCTTGCGTGGCGAAAGAATAGCCGAAGTCTAAACCAGTTACCACGTTCCTAATCCACTTTGCGTAGCGAACGTACCAACGTGGCTCATCGAGTCCGAACAGTTTCTCTTGGGCTTCGATCACCTCATCCGAAATCTGGGGATTCATCTTCATGGTGGCGAGGTAATCGCCCGGCGTGCGATTAATCAGGAAAAAAGTAATCAAGGTGACCCCGAAGAGGATCGGAATGGCATGCAGTAAACGTTTCAGAATGTAGGTTTTCATGCAGCAGGGAGGATCTTTTGTTAAATGCACAACATCTAGCGCACCAGAGACCTCACTAATTCAGCCATTTGCCCTGGTGTCGGTTTCCCACACTTGAAACTTAAAGTAACACGGGCATCACGCCACAGGCGCATTTTCAACTTGCCTGTGCTGATTGGGATCAATCTTTCTTATAGATTTCCTCTACATTCCACAGCGTTCGGTGCCGAATGGCCGTCGGCTTCATATTTGCGAAATTGTTGCGAATCGCCACATAGACAATGGCATTGACAGTATAAATCATCGGCACTTTGTCTGACATGATAGATTGAATTTCATCGAAGTGTGGCTTGCGCTCTTTCACCTCTGGCTCGTGGAGGTACATATTTATTAGCTCGTCAATGCGTGCCTCCCACTCAGTTGCTGGTCTTTCCTGACTCGGATACCAGTGGTGCGTACGGCCCGAGCTGAGGTAAACATTCATGCCAGACGATGGCTCTGGCGATCCTGTTAGCCCGAGCAAACAGGCTTCGTAATCGTAGCTATCTTGCAGCTTGGTGACCAGGGTGTTAAAATCTTCCAGTTTAAAAATTGCCTTAAGGCCGATCTTTTTGAAATCATGGCTCAGAATATTGCCGATTTTCTCCCGTATGTTGTTCTCTCGGTTGCTAATGAATCTAAATCCGACGTCGTTGCCTTCGGCATCCTCGCGAATCCCATCGTTGTCGCGGTCAACAAGGCCAATCTCATCGAGCAGCTTTCGGGCTTTATCCAGATCGTAGGGATACCGGATGACACTTGAGTTATACCAATGCTTATTGGCAGGGCTTACCGGGCTCCATATCGGAATAGCCCGGCCGAAATAGACAGTGCGGATGATGCCTGGACGGTTAATCGCATAGGCAATTGCCTTGCGGAATTTGACGTTTTGAAACCACTTGAGCTTCGTAGGATTGACAATCGGCTTGCCGGTCTCTTTATTGATCTCCGGATTGAGGTTGAACCAGAAATGGGCAGTGCCGAATGCCGGGCCGAGCTCGTATACTGTATAGTTTCCTTTTTGCTCACTGTCCTTGACCATCCGGTACTTATCGCCATAAAATGGATCATACACGTCGCATTCACCCGCCTGAAACCTTAGAAACATAGCGTTGAGATCCGGAACATTTAGAAATATCACACGATCCAGATAAGGGAGCCGATTGCCTTTCGTGTCAAATCGCCAATAATGCGGGTTACGCTTCAGCATTGTCTTCTCGCCGCTCACGTATTTCTCCAGTGTGAACGGGCCGGATACTACCATATTCTTTGGATCCACTGACGTGTTCCAATACTGATTAAATGTCTCGTCTTTGACACGCGGTTCCAGGATATGTTTTGGTATTACGGGCAGTTGCATGGCCCAGAGCAGTGGGGCGTATGTATTCGGAAGATGCACTTTGAATGTATAATCGTCAACTTTTTCCACCCGAAATCTCTTGCCGTCTACCTGGAGCGAATCTTTCGCTGCGTTTGGAATTTTCGGATCGTAAATAACGTCAAAGGTGAAAAGAATATCATCAGTCGTAATCGGATGGCTGTCAGACCAGCGAATCCCTTTGCGGAGATGGAATGTCCACGTAAGATAGTCATCCGAATGTTCCCAGCTTTTCGCGAGTCCGGGTATGATCTCCTGTTTCTCATTATCGTATTCGACAATTCCGGCGAACATACGATTCACAATGTCGGTAGTAGAAGTTTCATTTGCCAGAATGATGTTAAATGACTTTGGATCGCTTATTGTTGCTACTATAATTTGTCCTCCGTACTTGCCGATCTCAATATCTTCGATCACGTGTCTCTCTTCAGTCACCGGCTTGGCGAAGAGCAACAACGGAGCAATTATTGCCGTGATAATACATCTAGTAACAGCATATTTCATGCGTCTTCCCTCCCATAGTCGTCAGACACCCGCACGACGTCATCGAGTTCAGGTGTCGAGACCTCGAAAATCTTTGCATCCTCCAAAGCCTCAATCCGGTGGCGAGTGCCTGGAGGGATCTCGATAATATCGCCTGCACGCAGGATCTTTTCTTCCAGAGGCTCGTGCTTACCAATGGTGATTTTCACCACTCCCTCATCCACGTACAGGGTTTCGTGTTTTTTTTGATGATATTGGAGGCTCAGGCGATGGCCTTTCTTCACTATTAGGATCTTGCCTGCATAGCAATCCGTGTGTGCGAGCCAGCGCTCTTCACCCCACGGTTTCTTCACAATTTTCATCGCTCGCTTCCCAGATTATTCTCTTGTGTCCTGTTTTGATTGAAGAATGCCACAGAGAGACTATTTTATATTAAATCTAAACCCAATAATAGATAATCCCTGCGGTCAGGACGTAGGGGCGGGGTTACCCCGCCCATGGGCGAGGAGACCTCGCCCCTACAAAAACCAACATTGCAATGAAGTAAAGCAATTCTTCAGCATTTTGGCCAGGCAAAAGTATTGGGAAGGGCGCTAAATATAAAAGCCCTGGAAAAAACAAACAGAACATAACAAATCAGATTAGGACACCACAGATTATTCTTGAAGCTTGCATATCGCTTATTATAGTAAAGATCAAGTTTAAAAAGACGGGCAAGCTATTTGTCTTGTTAGACTTGCGGACACGTAAAGAGTGTCCGTTAAAACTACCGGCGAGTGTGCTGTATTGCCACAACCTACGCAAAAGATATCTTCAATTCGTCGGGCTGCGCGCTGGTGTATCCGTTATGGATTACGTGGCCGCCTTGGGCTGAGCTCAACGCGTGCCAAGCGCTTCCATAATGCACGTCTGAACTGGCGCGAGTTCTGGCACGGCCAGACGCTGCTTCACTCTTTGCCGCTCCATTTACAAGTAGGGACGAATCTTACTTGCAATCTGCGCTGCATCTTCTGCCGCCGCCAGGTGCCTGCTGAACAAGAACGGCTGGCAAATCTTCTATCGACCGACCGGCAGATGAGCTGGGAACTGGTCGAGCGCATCGCGCAACTAATTCCATATGCCGAAATGGTAAACTTGACTCCTTACGGCGAGCCGTTGCTCTTCTCGCAGTTAGCCGAGCTGCTCGAACGCTATCGGCTCAATCAGTGTGATAATCTGGCTCTGACCACAAATGCTCAACTGCTCGATGACGAGCGAAGCAAGATGCTGGTGCGTTCAGGGGTTCATACTCTGTTTCTATCGATTGACACGTGCGACCCAGAGATTTACGCAGGGATGCGTGTGGGAGGGACACTGGAGCAGGCAGAAGCAGGTATTGAGCGAGTGAACCAGTGGAAGGATCGCTTTCAGAGCCGTGTGCCGCGCCTGATCCTCGCCTCAACATTTATGGCGCGCAATATTCCCCAGCTGCCTGCTATGGTCGAGTTTGCCGCCCGACACCGTATTGAGGAGATTTCGGTGCAGCTCATGGAAGTGGAAAATCCGGCCCTTGAGTCCGAGGCGCTCGAGCACCACGTGTCTCTCACACGCCAGATGCTCAACGAGGCTGAAGAGCTAGCGAAAGCAAGCGGTGTACGGCTGATCATACATCTAGCAATGCAGAACCTGCTTGCCACCACAGCAGCGAAGTCAATCTCTGGCAGCTCGACGAGACTCACACGGGCAGAATCATTGATCGGCCGCAAGCCGCTGATCGAGCTTTGTCGCTACCCATGGATGTTTTTGTATATTGACACTAATGGCGATGTGCGGCCGTGCTGTTATGCCTCGGTCTGCTTTGGCAATCTTCTGCAGCAGGACTTTCAGACAATCTGGAATGGCCCGGCGGCACGGCAGATGCGCCAGAATTTCCTCGATAATGTGATCCCAGAAGCCTGCCGGAACAAACACTGCCGGGTGGACCTATAAAAAGGGCGACCCATCGGGTCGCCCCTACGTTCCGCGTGTGCTTACCCATATTGCACTAGCTAGCATTTTTCATTTTGACAGCAGCCCCCCCACCAACCTCGTGCTACGGCGTAATGCCAGCCTTGATCAGATCGTGAAGGTGAATCATAGCGATCGGACGACGTTCATCGTCAATCACAGGCAGGACGGTAATATTGTACTGCTCCATCAGGTCAATTGCATTAACGGCAAGTGTATCCTTAGTGGTGCTTTTCGGTGTGCGAACCATGATGTTTTCCAGACAGGTATCGAGTCCGTGTTTTCCAGCGTGGAAGATGCGGCGGAGGTCACCGTCTGTCAGTATGCCAACCAGAACACCTTTCTTGTCAATAATACTTGTTGCACCCAGGCCCTTTGACGTCATTTCGATAATACCTTCTTTTAGTGTCTTGTCTTCCGAGGTCACTGGATTGTTTTCGCCGGTGTGCATAAGGTCTTCAACCTTGATGAGCAGCCGTCTGCCCAGCGTACCTCCAGGATGAAAGATTGCAAAATGCTCGGCCCTGAAGTTCCGCTTTTCAAGCAGAACCACAGCGAGCGCATCGCCCATGGCCAGTGCCGCTGTTGTGCTCGCCGTAGGAGTAAGGCCGAGCGGGCACGCCTCTTCCTTTACACTAATGTCCAGCACCACGTCGCTGTGGCGGGCGAGCTCAGATTTGAGATTGCCCGTCATGCCAATCAGATTAATTTTGAAATGCTTAATGTAGGGAATCAGACGCAGGATTTCCTCGGTGTTGCCGTTGTGAGAAACGGCCAGCATCACGTTGTCAGTTGTTACCATGCCAAGGTCACCGTGCATTCCTTCTGCCGGGTGCATAAAGAACGCCGGTGTACCGGTGCTGGCCAGGGTTGCCGCAATCTTGCGGGCGACAATGCCAGCTTTCCCCATTCCAGTAAGCACAATGCGGTCTTTGCACTGATAGATTAGATCAATGGCCTTTTCAAAATCAGGTGTTAGCTTGGCACCAAGATCTATGATTGCGCGTGCCTCAATTTCAAACACGTGCCTGGCTCGATCGAGAATGTTCATTTCCGTGCGTACCCCTTTATGCAGGCGTCAATTGCCTTTATCTGATGGAGAAAAGCAGGGAGCTGGTCTAGAGCAATTGTATTGGGCCCATCACTGAGAGCCTGGTCAGGATTTTCGTGCACTTCAAGGAAGAGGGCATCAATTTCTACTGCAGTTGCGGCGCGCGCCAGCGGCACTACAAATTCTCGATGGCCCGATGAAGCGCTGCCCGCTCCTCCTGGCAGCTGCACAGAGTGGGTTGCATCGTACGCCACTGGATAGCCAAACCCGCGCATAATTGCCAGCGACCGGAGATCAGAGACGAGATTGTTGTATCCGAATGACGTGCCCCGCTCCGTAAGGAGAATCTGATGGTTACCAGTTGATGTTATTTTTTCAATCACGTTTTTCATATCCCATGGCGCCAGGAATTGGCCTTTTTTAACATTGAGCGGCTTACCAGTTCGCGCCACAGCGACGACAAAGTCCGTTTGCCGACAGAGGAATGCAGGAATTTGCAGCATATCTACTACTGCTGCGGCTTGTTCGATCTCCTCGTGACGATGTACATCGCTGAGCACTCTCAGCCCCAGCTTTTGCTTCACATTCTGCAAAATTTCAAGGCCCTCTACCACCCCAGGTCCCCGGTATGACTTTATGGAGCTACGGTTCGCCTTATCATATGAAGCTTTAAAAATAAAGGGGATATCGAGGGAAGAGGTTATTTCCTGGAGCCGCTCCGCAATCATTCGCGTGTGCGCTTGGTCTTGAATCACGCAAAGACCAGCAATCAAAACAAGCGGATGTGCATCGCCGATTCTTATTTCGCCTACAGTGACGGCTTTCATGAGTTTTCCAGTCCGAAACAAGTGAGATTTAACTTAAAGGATTTATGGCTTTTTCCAGTGTGCATACTACCCTATTTGTGATTTCCAATGGTATCGGAAGTTCTGAGGAAATCAAGAGAATTTTGGCTCTGGCAGATCAAGGAAGCGGAAAGGTTCTTGACAAAAGGCCTGTCAACACCTAATTGTTAGCACTGCATTTATCAAAGATACTAGGCGAAGCGCTTCGAGTGAGTATGTCTCTGCTCGAGCGGTTCTATGGAGATCAACCAGATATTTTGTAAGGCAAATGGTCACACGTAACCAGACAGCGAAAATCCCTGAGTTGTCCATCATCATTCCTCTCTTTAACGAAGAAGAGAACATCGCTCTTCTTTATGACCGCCTGATTCAGAGCTTGGAAGATGTGGGCAAATCGTTCGAAATTATTCTTATTGACGATGGCAGTACGGACCGGACGTACAGGAGGATCGCCGAGCTCGCGGAGAAGGATCAACGGGTAAAAGTGGTCTTGTTCAAGCGGAATTTTGGACAGACAGCTGCGATTGCAGCAGGTATTGATTTTGCCTCCGGGGATATCCTCATCCCAATGGATGGAGACCTGCAAAACGATCCTGACGACATCCCTCTGCTCTTGGAGAAATTAGCCGCAGGATACGACGTTGCAAGTGGCTGGCGCAAGGATCGTAAGGATCGGGCGCTTTCGCGTGTGCTGCCTTCAAAGATCGCCAACAAGATCATTTCAGTGATTAGCGGGGTTCATCTGCACGACTACGGGTGCACGCTGAAGGCATATCGGCGGGATGCAATCAAGGACGTTCGGCTGTATGGCGAAATGCACCGATTCATTCCTATTTTTGCAGCCTGGCAAGGAGCAAAGGTGGCTGAAGTGGTGGTACATCATAACGCGCGCAAGTTTGGCCGCTCAAAGTATGGCTTCTGGCGCGTTCCTAAAGTGATTCTCGATCTGATTGTGGTTAAATTCCTGAGCGATTACGCCCATAGGCCAATCCATGTCTTTGGAGGCTTAGGCCTCTTATGCTTCGCAGGAGGCTTTTTGTCGGGACTCTACGCAATGTACCTGAAGTGTTTTCGCAGCACCTCGTTTATTGAAACCCCACTCCCACTACTGACAGTACTGCTTTTTGTGCTCGGTTTTAGCTCGATCCTCATGGGTTTGATAGCTGAGATTTCCATACGGCTGTATTATGAATCACAGGACAAACCGACATATTTAATTCGCGAGAAGCATAATCTGGAAGAGAAAAACCAGTGACCAGCCAGCAGGGCCGCGGTGATGATGCCCACTCTTGGGTAATTGCCAGAAGGGCAAAGTCACTGCGCCATTCGGCCTGGCAAGAATGGTATAGCGAAGTTTATGTGTGGCATTTGCGGATATTTGCATCTTAATCGGGGAGGGATTCCGCCGCCCGAAGTTCTCGAGCGAATGTGCCTGGCAATCAGGCATCGCGGGCCTGATGACCAGGGGGTTTTTTTTGATAGTTATGTGGCCCTCGGACAGCGCCGCCTTAGCATTATTGATCTCGCCGGCGGACACCAGCCGCTCTTTAACGAAGATGACAGCATTGCCATCGTCTTTAATGGCGAGATCTACAATTTCCCCGACATTAAAGCCCGCCTGGAGAAAACCGGACGCCACGTCTTCAAGACTCACTCGGATACCGAAGTAATCGTTCATCTGTACGAAGAGGAAGATGTAGATTGCCTCAAGTCGCTCAATGGTATGTTTGCGTTTGCTATTTGGGACAAGAAGCAGGAGCGGCTGTTCTGCGCACGTGACCGCATGGGCAAAAAGCCACTCTATTATACCGTGATGAATAAGCACATAGTGTTTGCGTCTGAACTCAAAGCCCTGATCCTGCATCCCGAAGTTCGCAGATCGCTATCGCTTGAGAGTCTCAGCAAGTATCTTGCTTTTGAATACGTTCCGGCCCCGGCAACGATTTTCGAAGGGATTTTTAAGCTGGAACCCGGCCATTATTTTGTCGTTGATATGAAGCAGCCATGGGCGATCCGGCAAGAAATTATCCCTCGGCAGTACTGGGACATAGAATTTAAACCTGTGCAGCGGCCCATCCAGGAGATCACGGAAGAATTCCTTCGGCGATTCAAGGAGGCGGTGCAACTGCGCCTGATTAGTGACGTGCCGCTCGGCGTTTTTCTCAGTGGCGGTATTGATTCCAGCTGTGTGGTCGCTATGATGGCGGAACTCATGCCGTCAAAGGACATTAAGACCTTTTCAATTGGCTTTACTGAGAAATCATTTGATGAATCTATATATGCCCGGCGGATAGCTAACCTCTTTCAAACAGACCACTATGAAGAAGTGCTGAAGCCGGAAACGCTGCTCGACATCCTGCCCGAGGTCTGTGACAACCTGGATGAACCATTTGGCGACCCTTCCGTCATTCCCACGTTTCTCCTATCGCGCTTTACGCGCAAACACGTAACTGTTGCGCTGGGTGGCGATGGGGGAGATGAGCTCTTCGCAGGCTACGATCCTTTTCTCGCCCATTATCCGGCAAAGTACCTGGAGAAGCTGCCGATGCCAGTGATCAAGGCCCTGCGCAGTGTGGCACGACTGCTCCCGGTATCGTCCCGGAACATTAGTTTCGACTTCGTTGTCAAACAGTTTCTCTCTGAAATGGAGTATCATTACGGGCAGCGCCATTTTGCCTGGCTTGGTTCGTTTCCGCCGGACCGCCAGCGTCCACTTCTCACCCCGGATGCATACGTGGCTACTAATTCGCATAATCCGTTTTGTGTTATTGACAACTATCTGCGCCAGATTCCCATTCAGCATGAGCTCGATGGAATCATCTATCTTTACTGCAAACTCTATCTTCAGGACGACATTCTGGTTAAAGTTGATCGAACCAGCATGGCTAATTCACTCGAAGTGCGTGCGCCGTTCCTCGATGTGAACGTTGTGGAATTTGTTAACACTATTCCGCACAACCTGAAGCTCCGAGGGTTTACAACGAAATACATATTAAAACGGGCGATGCAGTCGAAGCTTCCCCGTGATATTATCCATCGGAGGAAAAAGGGATTTGGTGTTCCTATTGCTGAGTGGTTTAAGCATGATTTGAAACCTGTGTTGCTCGACTTGTTTCAGGAGTCGAAGCTCAAGCAGCAGGGATTGTTTCAACCGGCATACGTCCGTGGTCTGATGGATGAGCACTTTGCTGGCCGCAAGGACAATCGCAAACAGCTGTGGACGCTGTTTATGTTCGAAAAGTGGTATGAGAAGTACTGTTAGTGAGTCGAGATATCGGGCAATTCCGTATATAATTTGACCCGCTGCGTGCGCCCGTAGGGGTGTTGAGACCTTATAATCAAATGTCTAAATTATGGATGGAGCGCATTTTCCTGCTGCAGGTCTTTCTCCAGGGCGCGCGTGATATATAAGGGAAGAACATTGATCTGCGAAAAGCAGAGGATATGAGGATTATTATCATAAATTACGAGTATCCGCCATTGGGCGGTGGGGCAGCGACTGCCACTTATTATATTGCCAGAGAACTTGTGAGACTGGGCGATGAGACGGTGGTTATCACTTCACATTTTAAGAATCTTCCTCGACATGAGACGCAAGATGGCGTAAGAATAATTCGGCTTCCTGTCTGGCGGCGAAGGATAGATAGATGTAGTGTTCCAGAAATGGTAACATTTATGATAAGCAGCTGCTTCATAGCTGTCCCCTTGGTTAAAAAATTAAAGGCAGATGCAATGCTGGTTTTTTTTGGTATACCTTGCGGGCATGTGGGGTTGCTCGCAAAGTGGCTTTATGGAACGCCTTACACTGTTTCTCTGCGAGGGGGTGACGTCCCCGGGTCTATGGAGCGGCAATTGGCCTTTTATCATTCGTTAGCAAAGCCATTAACGAAATTGATCTGGAAGAAAGCCCGTTTTGTTGTGGCGAACTCTGAGGGGTTGCTTGTCCTTGCAAAAAGGACTATGCCAGAATTGCCATTTCAACTTATTCCTAATGGCGTGGATACCGAGTGGTTCACACCTTCTGAGCGAAAAACTCGAAGCAGAATACAGATACTCTTTGCAGGTAGGTTAAATGTGGAAAAGGATTTACCTACTCTGATAAGAGCGACGGGCTTGCTCGTAAAGAGTGGAAGAGAAATCGAGGTGGAAATTGTGGGAGACGGTCCCGAGCGAGAACGACTGGTGTCTCTTGTTAAACAAATGGGGCTTCTGAATGTGGTGAACTTTCGTGGATGGTTGGATAGGACAATGATGCGCAGTATCTATAGCGAAGCCGATGTATTTGTATTACCGTCAATAGATGAAGGAATGCCCAATGTTGTGTTGGAGGCGATGGCTTCTGGTATGCCCGTGGTTGCTACAAGAATCAGAGGTAATGTGGACTTGGTAGAGGATGGGGTAAACGGATTTCTCTTTGAGCCCGGTGACGTAAACGCATTGAAAAGTCTGTTAGAAAAAGTGCTGGATGAGAAGCTCAGACGCCGCATGGGAGAGAAATCCAGAAAGAAAGCGGAACAGTACTCCTGGCGGAGCACAACAGAGCAATATCGGGAAATACTCTTGAGATGTTAGATAAAGGATAAGCTCGGGCAAATATGTGGCTTGGTCAGGTAGAAATAAAGAGGTGAAAGCCGCATGCGTTTGGTTTTCGTCAACGGGACAAAGATTACAAATAGCGTTTTCCCTTCGCATGTATTAGAGTACCTTCGCTTAGTGAGGGAGCGGAAACCGGACTGGGAAATAGACTTTGTAACCATATGGCACCGCAAGGTTCACGAGAGAACATTGCACCAGACTTTGGCCAAAATAAATGAGATAACTCAAGGGAGGAGCTATTACTTTCGCGAACCTTCTATTTACTTCGGTCTAAGAGGAGTTGTCAATGCTTTGGGTAAGGAACTGGAGAAGCTTCTTTTGGAAGATGATAAACAGGGAAAAATATTAATAGAATCAAATAGCTATTTAATGCTATATAGTTTACTTCGCTGGAAGCAAAGAAACGATGAACGTCTAAAAGGTAAAGGGGTAGCATTAAAAGTAATTGGTGACTTAAAAGGAATATTACCACCAGAAGAGCTTCATTATGAAGGAGGGATTTTACCGCGCCGTTTTTTAAGGTATCTCGTGGCATTAAAGATGGAAAAATTCATAATCCCGCGTTGTAACATGCTTACCTGCGTGTCGCAGCGATTTAAGGAGCTTATAATAGAACAATATGGAGTAAGAGAGGAAAAGATACTTGTTATTCCCTCTTGTGTTAATCATCGATTATTTTACTTCGATAGTGAAGAAAGGGAAAGGGTTAGAAAGAAGTTAGGGTTGGATAAAAAGCTGGCTATTGCTTACAGTGGCTCAATGCGAAGGTGGCAAATGCCTGGTAAAATCTTAGAACTTTTAAGCTGCATTTATAGAAGAGAGCAAGATGTTATTTTCCTTATTATCACTCGTGATAAAGGGAAGTTTGAGTACCTGCTGAGTAGAGAGGGTAAACTTATGCCCTTCCATGTCATCTCACTTCCTCTGGAAGAGATGGCTCCTTATTTAATGGCGGCCGACGTCGGGCTGCTTCTGAGGGAACGAGACGTTGTTAACAAAGTGGCTTGTCCGACAAAGTTCGCTGAATACTTGCGATGTGGTCCCGCAATAGTCTTGACTGAAGGTATAGGTGATTTATCGAAAATGGTAAAAGAAGATACGGGATTAGGTTACATCAGCAGTCTAAGAAAGGAAGATTTGGAAAATACAGCAGAAAAGTTGTTGAGAGATAAGGAGAAGTTATTAAGCGAGGAAGGGAAGAGGAGGCGGTCTCGTTTAGCATATGAGTGTTTTGCCTGGGAAGCAGGAATTATTGATAAATTGTTGGAATTTATGGAAATTTCGTTTGCACGAGGTAGATGATTATGGAGAAACCTCTGGTTTATATAGTCATGTTAATCTGGAACTGAAAAGAAAATAACCCAGGATGTCTTGAGAGTTTAGAGAAAAACAACTTATTCAAATTGGCATGTTGTCTTAGTAGATAACGCTTTCACCGATGGCGCCGCAGGAGTAGAGAGAGATTCCCATGGGTGGAGATGTGACAGCTTCCGAGATCCATATTTTGCAAGACATGACTGCGCCATTTGAAACCTGCTATGAGTTTCTTCGGAGTTTTCTCCAACTGTCTCTCCCTGCCCATCGAAACGTGGTAGACGATCTCAGTGAGCTGTAATTATTTTTACTTAATTTCCGCAGGTGGCAAACTCTTCCGTAGGATACTGCGAAATTCTCCCTACTGATAGTTAACAATGAGTGTTTTCACTCTTTTCGCATTCAAAGGTTTTAAAAAGCCAGCCATCAATATAGCCCTTATATCTGGGTAAGATTGTGCGCGCATGACCGCGCAGACTTTCCCTGAGAAGCACTACCGTAGTGGCAGCAAAGGCCAGCGGGAAGAAGATGAGTTTCTCCCACCAGCGACCGAATTTCCGCATAAAAATTGAGTGTCCCCGTGCCATTAAATATTGATTGACAGGATTTCTAGGCCCCCCGGTAGATGCGGAAACCTTATGCCATATTCTGGATGCCTTTACAGTGACTATCCGGTAACCGGCTTTTCTTATCCGATAGCACAGGTCCACGTCTTCATTGTAAGCGAAATAAATATTATCCAGGAATCCCACCTCTTCGATTATCTTGCGCTTGATACATAGAGCTGCCCCCGAGACCATATCCGATTCCAGAAGTTCGGGGATATTCTTATCGGGTTTTCCGCAAAAAAGCTTCTGATTGTTCAATCCAAGCCATTTCCTATTACATCCGGCAGACTGGACACGGTCACGGGGTTCGAAGAAGTGTATTAAAGGACCGATGGCACCAATTGCGGCATCAGCTTCTGCCACTTTGATTAGTGGCTCAAGGAAATCGGGCGCAACTTCCACATCATTATTCAGAAGCATTATATAATCGGCCCCCTGCGCACAGGCATATTCCTCGCCTTTTATATTGCCGCCGGTAAACCCCAGGTTCTTTTCGTTACGGATTACTTTAACCTCGGGATATTTTTCGCGCACCTCCTCGGCGGTACCATCCACTGAAGCGTTATCCACCAGAACAACCCGAAAATTAGGGTATGTTAGCCGCGAAACACTTGCCAAACACATAAGGGTATCTTGTTTCTGATTCCAGGCCAGTACAATGAGATATACCAGCGGATTATTCATTATTATCTTCCATTCCTCCCGTTCCTTCTACGTCTTCTCCTTTTCTAGGTATTAATTTGAGGGTTACTTTGTCCTCATTCCTATTTTGATTTCTGACAGCCAGTGAAAAACTGTATTCGCCGCTGGCATCGGGGGGAACTCTGCCAACCAAATAGCCATCAGAGTTTGACACGCGCAGCCAAGCCGGTGCTTGCTCTAACTCAAACTGTATTTCCTCGTGATCCCAATAGTTCAAATGATACTGTGCTTGTTTGGTATCATGAGCCAAGAGTTTTCCCAGAGAGGTTATTACGTGCATTTTTCGCCTTATTTTTTCTCCAGGCATGTAATGTATCTCCTGTGGCTCGATAATAAAGGGATGGGGAAGCTCAATGAAGTCGGATGAATCGCTTCGAGCACCTTCAGCATCTACAGCAATTACACGATAATAACACCTATTTGCACCTTGCTTGCCGATCAATTTTTCCGAGGCCACTTTAATCTTCGTCTCAGTAGTCTCACAGAATAAATTTGGCTGGCTATGCAGTTCGTACCCATCCCATTTATACCATTTTTCTCGATGGAAGCCGCCTGTTATCTTCCGGGCCTCTCCATAACAAGAAAAACCGCGCTCGTCACTGCCATAAATCTCATATTTTACGGGTCTGGAGCCTTCGCTGGAGGGTCGCCAGCTCAGATAGACCTCTCGCCCTTTTACTTCATAGCGCAGGTTTACCGGAGCAAAGGAGCCCTGAGGAATGAACCACCAGACCTTGCTCCAATCGCTCCAGGCACCTCGCTCATCCTGTGCCTTTACTCGCCAGTAGTATCTCTTATCTGGAGTCAGCAGACCGCTCCTGGGGGGGCACCAGACTGGCTCTGCCTCTTCTTTATTATGCGGATCTGGTGCAAACTGATAGAACACCGGACTCGCAGGGAAACGCATATCTTTTCGGTCAGAAACCTGGAGTAAATATTTCACCACCTTGTCGCCATTTGGCTCACGAGCGGCTCTCCATCTAAATTCAACATCAAGGTTATTTATCCTGTCTTTGTTTGGTGGATAGATTGGTTTTGTTGGCGGTTTGGGAGGACGGTTCTCCTTTGTCTCTTGCCATAAGTGCGCCACTCTGACCTTATAATCTCCCTCTTTATTCTTGCATCTAAATTGCAGATTATTCTTTCCTCGTTTCAGTCCTGGCATTGCCAGCCTTGAAGTCTGGAAAATAGTTTTTAATCCCAGGGTGTCGATAGTAATATCGGAAGAAGCGTTGCGGGCATCCAGAGTAATGGTCAGACTGCGTTTTGCCGTTGCCTTTTCCTGCTCGGGATCGTAATACTCAAATATGTCTAGCTCTATCTTTCCTTCGGCTACAGTGAATTTCTTCAGCTCTTTTTTATCGTCGAAGGCGAAAATAACCGTCAGCCTATCTCCCGTGCTGATGTGAAGAGCTAATTTACAGTTAAGGATAATAAAGGGAATGCGAGTATTTATCTTAACGAAACCACCTTTGCGAATGACGAGTTTGCCCATCTCAGTCTCTGCCTGCTGATTGGTAATTCCTTGCCTCGATAAAAGGTTTGCGTCCACCAGCGGCTCATAGTATATAAACCCATTTGCCAGGAGTCCAAGCGTTCTTGCCCATACCGTACTTTGTTCCAGCACTTCACGACGAAAGACGATCTCGGCCTTATTCCATTTCCACACCAATTTTTCTCCGGGTCTTAGATACCATATAAGCTCTCTAGGCTTCTCTATAGCCAAATCTGGTTTGTCTATTCTTTCGTCGCCGAAACATGAAGCATAAAGCTCCTGTGTAAAAAGTTCCCTAATGGTCCATAAAGAGGAGGCATGGGAACGCCGGATCAGGTCATGGTCTCGAGCCATCTCTGCGGTTGACAGAAGGGTTTTATTATCTTTAGCCAGACATAATGTCTCCACGTCTGTATCAACCATATTCCATTTATTATCGAAATAAACATTTCTGACACTGTGTCCGTAAACCATGCCTTTTGCGGTTTTGAAACCTGCCCAGCCATAGAGCCTGCGCACAATTTCGGAGTCATTAAAGCAAAGTGTCCCTGCTAGACAATTATGAACAACGAAGGGGTCGTGATTAATAGGATCTCTGGTTGTAGAGTGCATCCGTTTATCAATCCAGTAATAGAAGATAGCAAGGGCTTTTTCTCTTTCGGTTTTGCACTTTTTCAGAATGCATTCCTCGAAATCAAACCAGTCGTAAAGTAATCCTTCTTCATTAATCCAGATGTTGGGACTTATAAGAGTAGTGTCACCGATGTTTTCCATTACCATTTCTAGCTGTGGATTAAACGCAATCTCCCAACTGGCCGTTCCCACAGGACTCCTGCTGTTGTAGCTGTCCAAGTATCCGCGCAGCTTCATCGTATGCCTTGTATTTCTTGGAGAAAAGACATACTCTTCTTCTTTCTGTTTTAAAGAACTTACTGCCGCGGAGGATGCTAGTGTTACCAGAACAAACAAGCTAATTCCTGTTATATACTTATTAAAATTCATAATTGGCTGGTCTCGTTTTTGATTTCTGCTTTTAGGTAGGTATAACTTAAGAGCTGAAAAACCCTCAAATTATCTGTTATAAATTCATTGTTCATACGAAAAAAGGCTCTTTCCTTCATTGTGTTCTGGGTATCTCACATGGCAAAGATCGCATATCGTCGGACATACATCTACTAATTTTGCCTGTGGAATATATTTATGATAGTCCTGTGAACTGTCGAACATTATAATAAATCCCTGACTGGCAGGATGATAAGACTCATAACCGTGCATAGCTATCACTGGGTCACCTTTAGGATGAAAGTAGCAAGGGGAGATTAAAACTCCAGGATTCGCCCACCATCCAATATCTCCGTATAGTTTATCTGGAAAAGGGAATCTATATTTGCGCCCAACTTCTTCATCCACAATTATACCATTGTCCTTAAAACTGGGACAGCCATGATAAGTAGCTGTCAAGGATAAAAAGAGATATTCCAGCGGCCAGGCAGAAGGGCTTCGTAGCCGAGTCGTTTCGTTTTCGATTTGCAAAGTTTATTTCAGTCTCCTGGCTTACCGCAGAGCTAACCTGGTGGGTGACGAGGATAAGACAAACTTCTGGATTTAAGTCAAGACTTTCGGAAATGCACAAAACGCTTTAATCGTCACCAGACGCAAGCCGTCAAGCCGATTACAATGTTAGGCTTCTACCGTCTCATTGATATTGGAAGAGATTCGGTTATATTCCAAATAATACCATACTCAGGTTTATGACATTTATGAATCTCTATGTCCTTAAAGCCAGCTTTGGAAATATTTTCAATCAAAGATGATTCAGAAAAAACACGCATTTCCAGTGTAGAACCTTTGCCACCATGAAATATCAAGTTGTCAAAGATTTGGTCAACTCCATCCTTTGTTTTATTAATCAACATAGTCTTTCCCCATTTTTTGACTAGCTTATAATCATGTAAATCAGGGAAATGTTCTTTGGTAGAAACGTCTTTTGTACACGGAACAGTAAAGACACACACCCCACCAGGTTTTAATAAACTGTATAGATTTTGAAACGCTAATTCGATGGGCGGTGGAACATGCTCAAATACTTCACTTGAAATTATGAAATCGCAAGAACTCTTCATTTGAGGTTCTATTGAAGTTATATCAACCTTGGGTTCCTTATGATAGAAAGTATTTGTATAAGAAAGTCTTTGGCTTAAGGGGATGGTAAATATGTCTGGATCGCTCATGCCAATGCCCACGATCTCGGCCTTAGGAAAATCTTGAAGTATCAGACTTTCTCCAAATAATTCTAATGATAATATATGAATGATTGATCTATATCTTAAGCTAGAACCACAATGATAGCAGGACGCAGACTCTCTTGCGCAAATTTCAATCAAAGGAGAAGTAGAAAAATGCCCGCATAAGTTACAACGAAATCTGAAATACTCCATATTAGAAAAAAGACTAAGAAATCTAAATTTAAGCCACAACCTGCGATTTTTTTGGATTCGATTCAGATTTCTTAGAATCTCAATATTTCTTAAAATATCAGGAACTGTAATCATGCTTAATCCGTTCAGTAAGGTTCATTACTCGTTTTTCAAAAGGTCAAGCATTGACATACGAAGAGCCTGCCAAATCTAGTTGAAAATTGAGACGCCTTCTTGAATCTGGTCAAACGGTAAATTTTTGAAATGGTGAATCAGAAAACAAAAAAGCCGCTAAGATTCTAAATATATCTTAGCGGACCTCCAAAGGCAAGAAGAAACCTGTACTGTGTAAGAAGGTAGGGGGCGGTAAGCGCTGAGCAGAATGAGGGGTTGGACAATGGTATCGCCCAACAGTTCAATCGCTAGACGCAAGTCCAGACAATAATTCTGCCACCTTAATACAACGTAGACTTTACTGGATAAATGATACTTCTTTCTTATGCCTTGCTTTTATCGCTGACAATTTCTCATCGTCCACAGCCTTTAAGAACCAACCATCAATATATCCCTCATACCTGGGCAAATCCGCACGGGCAAGACCGTACCAAATATCTCTGAGAATAACAATCGGGCAAGCGAGTGAATTATTTTACCTGCGTCAATTCGTTTGTGAACATCAACCATGCCATGGTCACCGACCAGCACCAAAGCAACTCGGTCATAAAGGCTAATGGCTTGGTTATAAATTTTTTCAACAGCTAGATCAACTTCACTCATGATTCGTCTGCGTTCAGATGACTCTGAGCCGACGTAATGCACTTCATTATCTGGCTCTGAGAATTGAAAGGTAAAAAATCGCCGCTTTTCTTTTATGATTTTCAGCGATTCTTTTAATACCATAGAGGTATATCCACTTAACACAGGATATGCATAATAGCCAAAAGATATTTGCTCGTCTATAAGTATATCAAAGATACTTTCTACAGGCATTGATTTTTTTTCAAAGATTAAACGATCATTCTCTTCAGCCATTGCCAAAATTTTAAGCGACATAATTTTGGCTATTTTATATACTCTTAAAGTGAGCTCATACAAAATAGAAATTCCTATTCTTCGCGATGCAAGAACTCCTGTTATATGCTGTGTATTTTCTTGCTGTTTTGCCTTTTTGCTGCCACAAATTATAAATTTTATCATTGCAGGCATATTTGGAATCATCTTATATAGCTTGTTACTTATTAGATTTAACTATTTTTCGGAAATTGAAAAAAGTCTCATCTGTAATATTTTGCCATTTCGAAAGAAAAGGAGCGAAGTCAATAGCCAATTAAAGAATGAGAAGTAACTCCCTTCGTGCAGAATAAAAATTTTAAAATGGTTTTCAATGACTTATATTGAAAAAGGTGCGCCCCTTTCAGATATCATTCCATGTTCAGGAGGTTGAATATGCTTGAGTATGAGTCACTATCACAATTAATACGGCGCAGAAGAAGTGTGCGGGTCTATAATCCAAATCAGCATATTAGTTGGGATGACTTGATACGGATTTTAGAAGCTGCAATCTGGGCACCAACAGCCAGCAATCAGCAAGAGTTACGTTTTATGATTATAACTGACCGACAAGCAATTAATAAGATGCTTTCGGTCAAACCCCTTAAAAACGCAACAGCCATGATATTGATTTTTTATGACACTACGCTGCAATATTATAGGGACTATAAAAAATCCAAAGTTAAGCATCCTCTTCCTTACCTCGATGCTGGTGCCTGCTCCATGAACATGCTATTAGCAGCCGAAAGTCTCGGTATCCATGCTTGCTGGTTAAATGTAGTTCCCAGCTTGAAACGACCAAGAGATAAGAGGTCTTCCAAGCTTATTGTCCGCATCATTCATACATTACTGGAGAAGCTAAACCATTTCTTTAATTTAGGATATTTTACTTATGGCGATTTGATATATCGAAAATGGCTGATACCACGAAAATATCAAATACTTACGGCAATAGCATTTGGATACGGCAAATTTATCCCTGACATAACTAAAGCGCTTCACTACGGCAACCCGATAATGCGAAAATCTGTCGAGGAACACATCATTAAAATTTACGAGATGTAGATATAAACCAACAACAGATGACGGAAAATAAAGAAGTCAAATAAGATTTGTAGATTCATAAAGGCATCCGTAGTTAACAAAAGAAAGCAATTATAGATGACATCAATTATAATCTAAAGTAAAATGATTTTGGACTCCTTTAAATTTTTGCAGCGACCAATTTTTTTAGAATTAAACCTGTATTCTTCCATTTGGTTGATTAAATATTGTATAGCTTGCCAGACGAAAAAGTTGCTTTTCTGTAAAGGGATTGAAACGAAGGGAATAACTAATTTTTAAGCATTTGTTTCAATTGGTAATTTGTTAACCAAGGAGTCCTTTTTCTCAAAGCTGCTTTTCTTAATATCGTTCTCGCTTGTGCGGAAACTTAGGCGCTTTTTTTGGAGGAATTAATGATAATTTGTCTTGTCTGCACAGTTCTAAACGAGGGGAAAACTATTAGCACTTTTCTTGACTCTGTGCTTAACCAGAGTCGAGTTCCTGATGAGATAATAATAGTGGACGGAGGTTCAACTGATAACACAGTTGCAATAGTTGACAATATCAGCAAAAAGAAAAGTATAAAAGCCATAATTGGTTCCGTTATCTTGTTTTTTGTGACGTCTTTTACAAACACTTGGGTCTTCAGCACTATAGGTGCAAAATTACCCATATATTCCTGGAAGAAGGTAACGGCATTTCTGAGAAAATTGAATTATTGAAACAGGAGAGGAATATGAAAAAAATTTTAATAGGGGGACCAATGTATGGACAAAAAAATATCGGCGATGAGGTTATTCTAGAATCGATTATTAAAAGTGTCCGAAAGATCTTCGGCGATGTTAACATAAGAGTTATAACGAATGATGTAAAAAATACGAAAGAGTCCTTGAATGTTGGTACGATCCCCTTGAGCGGGCCTTTCCGAAAATTGAAAGCCTTGCTCTGGTGTGATCTTTTTATTTGTGGAGGGGCGACGATTTTATCTGATTGCCCTTATTTTGCCTTATCTTTGGTTAAAACCGCAAAACTTTTTAAAAAAGATGTATATATTTATGCAGTAGGAATGAATGAGATATCCAACCGGAAAACCAGAAATTATGTTGTAAAGTATGTTAATAAAGCAGACGCGGTAACGGTTAGGGATAAGGATGTAAAGCAAAGACTTGAAAGGTATGGAGCTAGGGTGGGGCATGTTATTGCAACAGCGGATCCTGCATTTTTGAAAAAACCTAAGTTAACCCATTTTCCAAAAGAAAAAATCAAATGGCTCTCGAAGAAAAAAAAAGACTTCTTGGTGGGATTGGGTATATCCGGGGAGATGGATGTTAAAAAGATTACACCAATAGGTGAGTACGTTAAATTATGTAAAAATTTGCTGGAGAAAATTGGCGCAACTGTGGTATTTTTACCGACAAATTTTAGAAAGGGAATGGACATAGATTTAGCAAGAGAAATAATACAAAAAGCCGAAACCGAGAATATATTTTTACTCTCTGAAAAAATTGTAGAATCATCTGAACTTATAGCCATATTGGAGAAGTTTGACATAGTATTGAGCAGCAGATTACATCTTCTCATCTTTTCCGCCATAGCAAATGTCCCTTTTGTAGGAATAGCACGAGGAGAAAAGATGGAGAGTTTTATGAGAGATTTTGAGCAAGAAGCGGTATCAAATGTGAGGAATATGAACGCCGATAAATGTCTGGAGGAAGTAAAAAAGATATTGGAGACTAAAAATGTTTATAAGGAGAAAATCGGGAAGTGCCTTGAGATTATGAAGACCCGCGCATTAAAAAACGAGGAAGTGCTAAAGAAATTTACGTAACAAACTTAAGCCACCCAAATCATGAAGGTTCTTTTTTTATCAGTAGCTGTACCTTATTCCAGAATAAGCGCCGCCGGAGGTGTAGCAGTTTATACTTATATAAAAGAGTTGGCAAAACACCATACGGTTGACCTTGTGTCTGCTTTTGCCGAAGGCGACGAGCATAAACTCGAAGAGATGTCTCAGATTTGCAGAAATGTGTATTCCGCAAAACGAAGTGTTATGTCTTTACAAAAGATAATACAGATTTTGTCGTGGATAGGTGGTTTCTGCCGCGGTCCATTAAAACATCGCTGGACTGTCCTTCTGGCAAATAAATTGATAAGAGAAAACAATTACGATGTTGTGCAAGTAGAGTTTGCGGAAGCGGGACTTCATATAAAACATGCTGGAAACACAAAAATGGTCCTCGATGTACACGATGTGAATTTGAAACCGGCACTCCGCCGCTTTAACAGAGAGAAGAAGTTGCTAAAGAAGATTCTGCTCTTTGTAAATGTGATGTTGACGAAGTGGTTTGAGCAGAGGACTTACAGTAATTTTGACCTCGTTTTGACGCGTTCGGGATATGATATGAATCTGGTTAAGAGATATTACAAGGGGACGCGTGTCGCCGTGCTGCATCATCCTCTGGACGGCGCAAAATTAAAATCTGTTGGTGAGGTTGAGCCACTTAGGAATTCCATTTTGTTCACGGGTGCATTTCAGCGGGATGTCAATGTAGAATCAGCGAGATTCATTTACACCGAGGTTTTCCCTCTCGTAAAAAGGTCATATCATGATGCTCGGCTTGTTTTTGCGGGCGGAAATCCCACAGATGAAATGTGTGGGTGGGCGAAAAGGGACAAAACCCTGATTGTTACGGGATATGTTGAGAATTTATTTGAATACTACTTGAAGGCAACGGTGTTTGTTGCGCCGATGTTTGTTGGTGGTGGCGTAATCACGAAGGTAATAGAGGCGATGTTCTGCGGATGCCCCGTCATTACTAATAAAATAGGAAATGAGGGCATCGGTGCACAGGATGGAAAACATCTTCTTCTTGCTGAAAATCAAAAAGAGTTTGCTGAAAAAATTATCTTGCTTTTTGAAGATGAAAAACAGAGGATTAAAATTTCTGAAAATGCAAAGCAGTTTGCCCAGAGCCGATATGAGATTGATAATGTGATTAAGATTCTTGAAGGGTATTATGAGTATCAATAGTCACAAAGGGCGAAAATGTCTTCTAATCTAAATATTCATGGCCACAAAATAGAGCCAATAGTTTACTGCCGTTATTTAGTATCTTCCATTTCTCTTGATAAGATGTTACATACTTTTTATTGAGAATAAGAGCACTGTCGCAACAGGCATGTAAAACCCTACAACATTGTGCTATTAGAAAGTCCTTTTCTTTACCTTCAGGTTCTTTCAGTGGAAAACCGTTATAGATACATTCCAGAAAGGACAGTTGCCTGTTGAATAATAGAGCTTTTGCTTCTTCTGGCGGCATATCTTCAGCCTTCATCTCTGGTATCTTTTCAAGAATTTCTCGGTCTCCGTAAAAAACATATCCTCCATACTTGAAATCGTAGTTAAACATCGTAAAGGGTAACTTTGAAATTCTCTTACGATTAGTAGGAATTAAATCAATGTGCCATATACCGATTCTTGAGGCTATTTCTGCACCTGAGGATTTTAATGAGTCAGCGTCAATTCTTTTATTTGTTACGACTACAACATCATAGTCATTCTGTGGATAAGGCTCACCGTTAATGAACTTTACTGTACCTTCACCTCTGCCGAATCCCCCGACAAGGATTAGTGCCACTATGCCCTCGACTTTAGTAGCTACCATCTTCCTAATAATACGTAAGTCATTCCTAATTCGTTCTTCGACACGCGGATTATCATACAGTGTGAATGGCATTGTGCTACAAGTTATTAGCTGGATTTCAAAGCATTAGGTTTACTATTTATCCTGCTGACCATGACATTCTTATCGGAATATTGACTTTAGTAGCCTCGTAATGATTTTAGACTTGTAATTTAGATACAATA
This sequence comes from Candidatus Sumerlaeota bacterium, assembly GCA_030613245.1. Taxonomy (GTDB): domain Bacteria; phylum Sumerlaeota; class Sumerlaeia; order MWCT01; family JAUWMI01; genus JAUWMI01. Next base: position 2,084 of record JAUWMI010000011.1, on the reverse strand, counting down.
AAACAGGTGAATATAAGAACAGGCAAATAATAGATGCCAACAAAAACGATTTAATATCATTCAACAGCGAACTATGTTCCAAAAGATTGATTTTATTAATTAATAAAAAGATAGCGAGTGCATAGCAAAAAGGAAAAAGTATCTTTAGCAATAAAATGGCTGTTTCTGCTAGTTTTTGCCGGAGGATTTTTCCGCCCTCCACAATGGTAGCAAAACAGAACAGGAAAAAAGAGACAGATGTGCCAAGAGCTACGCCATTGATTCCAAGTCCTCTTTTTATAAAATAATAATTTAGGATAAGATCGATTAGTAGACAAAAAGACGCTAAAATTATGATACGTGGTAATTGTTCATATAGGATAAAAACATAATAATACATCTGATATACACTCAGAAAAAAAAGGCCAAAGAGTAAGATTTGTGCAACAGCTATACTTGGCTGAAATGCTGGCAATGCGTTGTTGATAACCAAAGGCACTGCCAGAGATATTAATAGTAGCGGAAATATTATAAATGCGCCCGAATTAATAGTATTGTGTTTTGCAACGCCTTTAATCTTTTCTGTATTGTCTTTGTTTGCTGCACCCATCTCCATAAATTCTGGGTATATGACATACCAAATACTGTTTGGGATAAGCATGGCAAAATTGATCATTGTAACTGTCAGACCATAATAGCCAAGCCTCGTAAAATCGAGGAAGATAATTATCAACAGGCGGTCAACCTGCCTTAAGTTCAGAAAAACAAAACTGAAAATTTGTAAAGGTAAACCTCTTCTAAGAAGGAGCTTTATATTTAAAATAGCTCTTTTTATTGTTAACGTAAGATTCAGGTTAATTGAAAAAATAATGCAAGCAGTAAATTGCACAAATGCGAGAGCAAATATCGTCCCATAAAAGCTATATAAATATGTAAATAAAGTCACAATAGATAAATTAGCTAGCCCGATTAAAATATAATAAGTGGATAGAACGTGGAAGTTTTTTGTTACTTGTGCAGCCACCACTAGAAAAAAGTTTGTCGCTCGTCCTAGATTTATTATAGATAATGCAATAAAACCGTAATGTAGGAATTTATTCTCCTGAACAAAAAGTGAACAAACGAGGAGCCCGATACTGATAACAGAGGCTGTCATAATTGTTAGACTATAGGCATTATTATACAGGAGAGTTGCCTTTTCTTTTTCATTCCTGCCCATTAATTGTGGATAATCTCTGGAAAGGGAAAGCTGAAATGGCGAATAGGCATGATTGCAGTAAGAATAGATAAGATTAAGAAAATTCAATATTCCTGCTAAGGTGGGCCCAATTATTCTGTTAATTATTAATCCTGCGACAAAGAGACAAAAACTGTTTATATTCATCGAAAAAGAAAGACTGAAAATAGTGCGCAAAGTTTTATCTTTTTGTTGTGACATTTGATTAATTCAGCAGAACTGCTTAGGGTAAGGACAGTTTGTTTTTAATTAACTCGAAGAAAACATTAATTGCAGCTCATGACCATTCGTCTGTGCCTATCGCCGTTGGCTTAACCCGAGGGTTTATTATCACCGCAGCTTCGGGCTGTCAATCTCTATCCTTGAGTAGCAGTTTTTTTTGGTTTAATTATGATTTTAGAATTGACCGGTTCGCACCTTCTGGTACATCAGAATGGTTGTACGTGGAGCAGCGGTATTTATTGTGCGGCTCTTATCAGATGCATAGGCATTCAATTTTTAGTGGCATGATATGGAAATCCGTGTAACATATGCGAATGAGTTTTTCAAAAGCCAGATTGAGTATAGCTTTCGGCTTATATGTGACCTGTTAGGTCTGAGGCCAATGTTTGTTCAGCTTGCTGAGATCGAAGGGCGAACCGAACATGGCAATAAACCAATCATTTCCTACGGTCTTGTGAAGCCGGACATTACGGGAGCTCCGCATATTCACATCTATGAATCTGAATTCTGGAGCAAGGGCTACTTGACTGAAGCTTCGCTGCCGCAACGACCACTGCCTCGCTACCATGATCTTCCAGTCTTGTACTCAGCCCGAGCTGAAGGCCAGCGGTTTGTGAATGAAGAAGATCGTCGTGCTGAGCTCCTC
>JAUWMI010000046.1 GCA_030613245.1 Candidatus Sumerlaeota bacterium | reverse complement strand
TTCGTATCTCGGCAAGCGTACGGCAATTGCTTGGATCTGTGCCTCATTACGTAATGTGCCTGCTGTGTATTCCCTCTTCACCAGCCAACAGGACGAGCAGGGGCGTTTAATTAAACGCCCCTACTATTCAGCCGACCTTTCTCTATTGTTACGATCAAAAAACGCTAACTCATTTGACAAAGAGCCAGGAAATTAGAGAACAACAAAAGTCAGTAAAAAGCATTGGCTGATATCATGGTTAAGGGAAGACAATGCGCCAATAAAATCTTCCAATCAATGGGGTCTCTGATTTTTCCTAAAAAAGATACGGTGATTTAACGGACAATCGAGGCAGCGTGGTCGCGCACGGCAGTATTCTTTTCCCAACCGAACTAAGAGCGCATGGTATTCGTTGTAGAGAGCAGGGCGGCGCGGAATAGCAGACTCGACGTTCTTCTGTATATCCGCATATCTTGCGCCAGGAGGGAACAGGCCGTGGCGTCCACCGATGCGCTGCGTATATGCGTCCACAACAAAAGTCGGCTTGTTGAACGCGTAAAGAAGAATTGAATCAGCGGTCTCAGGTCCGATGCCGTAGACGTTGAGCAATTGCGTGCGGAGGCGGGCGAAGGACGCACGCCGCACGCGCGGCCAGTCGGTGTCCCACTGCTGAACCCAGAAGTCTGCAACAGATTTCAGCCGCTTAGTTTTAATTCTGAAATAGCCCGCAGGACGGATTAGGCGGGCTAATTTATTGTCCGACATCGCGAGGATCTTGCGTAGCGAAACGACATTCGAGCGCTTTAACCGGTCAATCGCCCGAACCACGTTTTGCCAGCTGGTATTCTGCGTCAGAACGGCGCCGATGATGATCTCTTCAGTTGAATCGCCCGGCCACCAATACTGAGGGCCAAACGATGAGTAGAGCTGCTTGTAGATACGCATGAAAATATTGCGGGGTTGCTTATGGGCAACAAGTGACATGGTGTATTGACTTGCGGTTTGGCGTGTAAAGTCTTCGGGAGATACTGCCATGCACAGAATCGCAGGATCACACCCGTTATGTTACAGCTGGTGATCGGCTACTGTGCAATTTTCGTGCACAGCAAGGCAATGGCATACCCATAAATTCTTGTATTTCTAAGGAGGTGCTCGATTGAGACGTGTTCGTCCGTCTGGTGCGCCAGTTCTTTTTCCTCATCTAGCATGACCGGCCCGAAGCTCACGGCATTTGGAAAGGCTTTGGCAAACGTTGTTCCACCAATGGCTTCCAGCCGGGGCTCCTTGCCGGTTATAGTCTCGTAGGCTTCTTGCAAAGAAGAAATAAAGAAACGGTTTTCTTCAGGATCGACAAACAGAGGTTCCACGCCTTTGCTGCCGCGCTCGCACTGGAGCTCGACTCCTGAGCTGCTGGTTGCCTCTTTAACAACTCCAGTCGCGCGCTTCACCACCTCAGGAATCGTCAAGCCGAGCGGATGGCGCACATTCACTTTGCCTTCCGCACCATGCTCATCAAGTCGTAAAATTCCCAGGTTCACGGTTGTTTTCCCGATAAAGTGGTGTTCGTGGGCAATACCCAGTCCGTTGCCGAACAGATCGGAACATGCAGCATCAACTAAACGGGCATATGCAACAAGCGGCTGAGAAGGGAGTTCCAGAAAAGCGATAAACTTCAGCCCATCGAGAATTGCATTATGACCGTCATAGGGAAGGCTACCGTGCGCACTTTTTCCTAGGAAGAGTAGTTCTGCGTCAACAAGATGATTTTCTTCTTGCTTGCCAAGAACGCGCAGAGGTTCGAGCTTTGCCGCAGGGTTCGCCTTGAGAAATCTTTGCGTCTGCGCCGTTATGAACCCCTGGATTTTTTCAACCTCTGCCTCGGGAAACCGCAGGCAAAGCACCGCCCGATCTGGCACCATGTTTGCCCGCTCTCCTCCCTCAAGAGTTACCACCCTGAGCCCTATTGGCGATGCACTAATCCCAGGCCAGCCGGCCTTCAGGAGTAGCGTCAGCATCCCCTTTTCGCCATTGATAATCGGGAAATTTGCATCCGGTGTGAAGCTGAATTCCGGGGCACCCTCCACATTCAGGAAGTGGCGCATATCGTCCCATTCACCAGTTTCTTCCCGGGTTCCAATCGCTATTTTAACGGTGCGAGTAAACTCCAGCCCTAGGTGGTTTACCGCTGCGAGACCATAGAGACACGACATCAGGGGGGCCTTATCATCTTGAGTGCCCCGGCCCCAGAGTATGTTGTCTGCCACAACCCCACCAAAAGGAGGATGCGTCCAACCTTCCCCTGGAGGAACCACGTCAATGTGCAGCAGAATGCCTAGCGCGTTTTTATTGCCTTTTCGTTCAATGACCGCCACAAGATTATCATAATTACGAAATGTTAAACCCAGCCGTTCAGCCAGCGCCCCAAGATATTCCAGGCAGCGTTTGATCTCGCGGTTATAGGTATCTTTTTCGGCTTCTGATTTGCCTCCACTTACTGTCTGAAAAGAGAGTAGCCGAGCCGTTTCTTCAACGATCTCCTGGCGTTTCTCATTAACCCAGTGCACCAGTTTCTCTTTTAGCTCTTGCCGCGACAGAGTCATCTGTTCAATCCTTTCCATGCACAGGCAATGGACTGTTTGTGCATACATTCAATGGGAAACCACTGCCTGTCAGATTTGACCTCCGTATAAAGTTCTTGTGGCGAGCCGGACGGTTCCCCTCTGGGACTCAAACCCTGTAGGCGCACTCCTGTTCTGGGTACGCCTGACTTACCAACATGAGACGGATTCTAGGAACGAGCAGCTGATTCTGTCAAGGTAAAGATCAGCAGAGCAGTCTATCGAGTGCACGCAAGTTTAGTCCGTAGGATTGGGATAAGAGCTGTTTTATTTTTTACGGCTAGGAAAACTTCAGGTTGAGGGGTGACAGCTATAGCAAGAAGTGAGCATGGCCGCCAAACATGCTCGATTCATTCTTGGCGGTGCATTGAAATGGGGCAGGATAATTAATTATGGGGCTTTCTTACTTTTCCATGGGCGTCTATATATTTAGATGTATTTTCCTCAGCTTAGCTCATTACCGGGAACGACGTCTCAATATCCTTCCAATATCGTTCACACCTCCAATTGAATTTTTACGATTCAGGGTGTCGCAGCAGGGGTTAATGGTTCGTCCACTGGAGGGAGTGTCAATTTATTCTTATTTTCTGCCCACCAGGAGACCACCTGCGATATTGTGGCAGTAGAGCTCACATCATTATCGAGGTATGCTACTATGGGCACCAATTCACTGTCGCCCTGTCCTATTTTTTGGACGATCAAAGGCAGGGCATCAATGCCAAGATTTCTTATCATGTAATACTTCGAGGTTGCTTCTTTATCTTTACCCGCTTCCCTTAAATGCTTCCATTCAGCATACAGATTTGAAAACCGTTGAGGCGTTTCCTTGCGGCCTTCCTCCCACCATTGAATGTGCATTTTGAGTATTGTTCTCGAGTCTCCTATTTTGCTTGGATCTTCATAGTCGGATTTTTCAAAGCATTTTCTCGTTATTATTAAAAAAGGCAGATTTAGATAAAAGTTCTTTGTTTCTTTCATCTTTTCAACAATATATGGCAGAGCGGGCACTCCTAGTTTGGCGATATTATGTAGATGTCTACCTTCCTCCGGTCCAATGGTTGATCGTATTGTAGGCGTGCTAGGCATATTTGTATACGCCTGATATGCCTGTTCAAATTTTTCTTTTATATCTGACGAGCTTGCTTGATCTTCCGCTTGGTATCCCCATAGTGTAATAGACCATGAGCAAAATAGAAGAAGACTTACAGAAAATATTTTTTGCATTGTTCAGTCCTCCTCATAATACGGAGTCCCAATATCATGTCATTACGTTGTATTCCATCTTCTCGTTCTATTCTATGGTAGAAAACCTTAGCCTTACTGCTTCAATGAGCTGTTTATAATTTTTAGCATAAGATCTTTGCCGCGTCCGTCAGGAACTTGTTCGAGGATTTGCAGAGCACGTTCATTTTGCCCCAGATTATGAAGCGAAAATACTAAGTAAGTCCGCGCCAAATCGGAATAGTAATGGTAATTCGGAAACCTGGCCAGAAAAGTCTCGAACGCAGGCACTGCTTTGGCAAAATGCTGCGTATTGTCAGTTTGCATGAAATAATAGGATTCCCCTATTAAGTAAGATGCATATGGCGCGTATACTGAGTCGGGGTACTTTGCTATTAGATCCGAAAAAATCTTTCCAGCCTTGGAGTATTCTGTGCTGGATCTGCTATTTAAAATATCACGTGCCTCCTTAAAGAGACTCCAGGCTGCCATTTCAGTTCCTGTTGGAGCCTTAACATCAAATCTCAGTTCATCTCCGGTAATAATACCGTGCCAGATTTGAGGATAGGCCGAGGCATATCTGGCAGTATCGTACACGGGCACCACCCGATAAGAGCCGACGTACAGGCCGCCCGGATAAGATTCGTTGAGGCTCCAGATTATTTCTAATGACTGCGCGGGAGCAAGCTGAATACCATAATCCTGCGGCGGCATAAGTACATCCCGCATCAGCCGTGGAATGTTCACATCTTTTCCTTGTGCATCCACCCCTCTAAGCACTATTTTTAGAAAACCTTGAGGAACCAAGGGCTCTGCAACTTTTAGTTCTTTTTGTCCTACATTGACAAGGCGCAGTAGAATCAGTATCGGTTCACCTTCCAAATATGACGTCTTACTAAGACGAACGCTTAATTGTAGTGGGGAAGATTGCACTGATGCGGTTGATTGTATTGCAATAATTAGCAGAAGTGCAATGAACAGAAAACACTTTCCACTTCGTTTCGCTAAGTATCTCATAAGAATTCCCCTCCTTTTTGCTCAATAGCATCAATGTAATCCTCCCTGTGATGAGTAGGTTGAATATCCGCCAGGGTCGAGAAGAATTTTTTGTTTCAATTTCTCTAAGTGCGTCTGCTTCAAGTAACCTTCCGGCAGTTTTTGGAATTCAATTCTTGCCTCATCTTTCTTGCCCAATACAAAGAGCCCTATGGCAATGGATTGCTGTGCTTGTTCGCTCCAATAGGGAGAATCAGGGTATTTTGATAGAAATTTTCTGAACTCTTCTATGCCTCCTTCAAAATTCTGTTTTCCGTCTATTACTTCTTCCCAAAGAGATTTTGCCTTCAAAAAATCAGCATGTCTTGCATAAACTGTGTCCGGGTAATTACTGATTAATGTATCTATCTTACTACGCGCTACTCCAAGGTCGACGCCTTTATTAATGAGATCTCTAGCCTCCTTATAAATGAGAAAAGCCTTTTTTTCTTTGCCTTCAGGAGAAGCAACGGAAAATTTTACAGTATTTGACCAGAGTTCGCCATGCCAACAACGATAGTACCTTGTGCCTACAGCGTATTTAGCCTTTAAAGAATACTTTCCCACTGGGAGGCCATAAGCATAAATTTCCATTAAGCTAGATAAAGATCGGATACCTGCTCCTGGCTCCAATTTAAATGCGTGGTCGTATGGAATAGCGGCCGTATCTCTGCATAACTTTGGAATGTCCTTTGTGTTGCCGTCCAGCCATTCCATTTCATGTTGACTAAAAGAACCGACAGGCTCCCCAATCATCAACTCAGCATTTGAAACATTTGTTAAGGTATCGGTCACAATTATAGGCTCCCCCTCCATATAAGCATCTTTTTCAATGGAGATAGTAAAAGATAAAGGAGTCTCGTCTGCCAGGGCACCATTGAAGATACATAGCATGATTCCCAACAGCAGGATGTTAATAAAGCCATAACCTTTAATCATTTCTTTCTCCTTCCCATATTTAGTTATAGTTGCTTAAGCTAATGAAGCTGTCTCTGTCCCAAGCAGGTGCTGTTTCCCTCTGGGACTCAAACCCTGCAAGCATCCTCGGAATATGTTTACACTTGACTTACCAAGATGAGATGTATTTTAGGAATGGGCAACTGATTCTGTCAAGGTAAAGATCACCGGATGAGTTTGTCTGGCACAGCAGTTGGCGTATGATATGCAGCAAGGAGCTACGGTTGAGCGCAGGCCTGGCCATAAAGAGATATTGACAAGCGACTGCTGATGCGTTTTGATTTTTCTTGGTTTTTTCGCAGCAAAAAATCAGAAGTTTAGCACTGGGTCATTCTCAGAAAAGGGATGTTTGATTATGAGTTCTGATGCCGAGATCGGAGGCAGAAGTGCAGGGGCGCAGCCGGAAATGACACTTACCAGTCTGGCTCAGATGCTCGATGCCACGGTCGAGAATTTGGCTGAAGATTTTGTGCCAAAAGGATTCTCCACACTTGATGCAGCGGGTGAAGACGAGATTTCATTTGCGGTCAAGGAGCACTATACGGCGCAGGCGGAATCGTCGCGGGCTTCTGCTATTATTGTACCGCGTGGAATGCTGCTCAAGACAAAGCCTGTCCTCCAGGTTGATAACGTCTGGCAGGCCGTCTTGGTTCTCTTAAACTATTTTCATCCGCCAGCTGAGGTGGTTGATTATATAGACCCGACAGCGCGAATCGGCACAGGAGTAAAACTGGGCAGCAAGGTCTTTATCGGGCCATACGTAATCGTGGAGGATAATGCGCAAATTGGCAGCGAGACAATGATCGGAGCGCACAGTTACATTGGTGCCTACGCGCGTATTGGCGATAAGGTTCTGTTACATCCGCGGGTCACAGTTCTCGATCGGGTTGAAATCGGGAATCGTGTCATTTTGCATTCGGGTGTAGTCTTGGGCAGCGATGGATTCAAGTACGAGATAATTGACGGCGTGCGTACCAAGATTCCTCAGGTCGGCATTGTAGTGATTGAGGATGATGTAGAGATCGGTGCGAATTCGTGTGTTGATCGCGCCATGCTTACGGAGACCCGCATTGGTAAGGGGACGAAGATTGATAACATGGTCCAAATAGCGCATAATGTAACGATCGGCAAGAATTGTGTTATTGTTTCACAGGTGGGCATAGCGGGATCCTCGAAATTAGGTGACAATTGTATCCTGGCCGGACAGGCGGGTATCTCCGATAATGTCACCCTTGGCGATAGTGTAGTGATTGGGGGACAAAGTGGCATTAGAAAGGATATTCCCTCTGGCCAGTATTATTTTGGCTCTCCCGGAGTGCCGATGAAGGCGTTCCAAAGAATCTATGCTGTCATGCAGCGGCTACCGGAATTGCACAAGCAACTCAAACAGCTGGAAAAGCAGGTTGCGGAGTTCCTGCCGAAGAAATAGTGCTGGAGACGAGATGCGGACGAACGGTTTCTTCTCTATTTCATGCTCCTAGAAAGGACCCTGATAAACATGGTAAACGCGACACCGACTGTGAGCTACAGTATCACTCTGAGGCTGGAAATCAAGAATGTGCCCGGGATGTTCGGACGGGTGACATCGGCGATTGGCTCCCTAGGGGGCGACATTGGGGCCGTGGACATCGTCGCCGTGACAAAGTCGGATATTACGCGCGACATCACAGTAAATGCGCGCGGGGAAAAGCACGGCCAGGAAATCATTAACGCGGTAAAAGAGGTGCGCGGGGTTAAAATAGTCAATGTCTCCGACCGCGTATTCCTTTTGCATCTCGGTGGCAAGATTAGTGTAGAGAATAAAGTGCCGCTAAAGACCCGGCATTACCTCTCCATGGCCTATACGCCAGGTGTAGGGCGGGTATGCATGGCAATTCATGACGATCCTAACAAGGTTTACGCATTGACGATCAAGAAAAACTGTGTGGCGATCGTCACTGACGGTACCGCAGTGCTCGGCCTGGGCGATATAGGGCCAGAAGCCTCGATGCCTGTGATGGAAGGGAAGGCCATGCTTTTTAAGGAGTTTGGTGGTATTGATGCTTTCCCCATTTGTCTCGATACGAAAGATCCTGACGAAATAGTGCGGACAGTGCAGCATATTGCACCAGGCTTTGGAGGGATCAATCTTGAAGACATTTCCTCTCCGCGCTGCTTCGACATCGAGAGACGGCTCAAGCAGAGTCTCGATATTCCTGTCTTTCATGATGATCAGCACGGAACTGCAGTAGTGGTGATGGCGGCACTACTGAATGCGCTGAAGATTGTTAAGAAGGATATTCGCAAGATTTCAGTTGTGATCAACGGGGCAGGAGCGGCGGGCGTGGCGGTGACTCACATTCTGCGTCGGGCTGGTATCAGACAGATTATCTGCTGCGACCGCCATGGTGCCATCTATAAGAATCGCAGGGAAGGAATGAATGTCATTAAGAAGTGGCTTGCCGACCATACCAATCCCAAACGGCTGAAAGGCAGACTATCTGCGGTAATGCGCGGCACTGACGTGTTTATCGGCGTGTCAGGCCCCGGATTGGTCAAGCCCAAAGACGTCAAAGCCATGAAGCGGAACGCCGTCATCTTTGCGCTGGCAAATCCGGTGCCCGAGATTATGCCCGAAGAGGCTGCGCGCTATGCCCGAGTCATTGCGACCGGACGCAGTGACTATCCGAATCAGATTAATAATGTGCTCTGTTTTCCTGGAATATTTCGAGGTGCGCTCGATTGCCGCGCTGGAGAGATCAATGAGGCGATGAAGCTGGCCGCAGCCCAAGCTATTGCATCGGTGGTTCATCGCGACGAGCTGAGCGAAGAGTACATTATCCCGAGTGTGTTTAATCCAAAGGTTGCAAAGGCAGTAAGCCATGCCGTGGCCAAAGCTGCATTGAAGACGCACGTGGCTCGGCGTTTACATATTCGCTCGAAGCTCTATTACTTCTAGGAAGGCACGCCCGAACGCACGGTTCTTGCTTGTGTCTGACAGCAAGAAGAAGAGATTCTTGCCACTCACGAAATCATTTTCTTCGCGTCTAGCCGCTTGAGTCTCCACTCTCCCTCTTTTTGCTCCAGTTGTAGAGCGTCAAGAGTCTGTACGATGCGAAAGTGGCGGGTACGACGGGGTAGCGCCCGTGGCCGCCAGCATCCGGAGTTGGCATAACATCGCTTGGCGATGCGGGCCACACGAACCTGATGGGTGTGTGCCAGGATTAGAAATCGCAATGTGCGGGGAATAGGGCCCAGGGTTTTCCCTTTCTTCTTCTCCAGCATACGAAGAGCCTTGCGAGAGAACTCGCCTTCGACGTGGTCCACAATTAAGGCCCCAGGATGGGGTCCTGCCTCCAAACAATCAAGCAGCTCGATTCCGCTCGATAAGCTCTTCATCAACTCCGTTTTAATAAGTTGCTCGTTTGCCTGCATGGCCTTATTGAGGCCGCGTTGAAATTCTCCATCCCAGCCAAGTCCCTTTGCGTCGGACATCATATTGGTGAGATGCATCAGAATCTGTTCATGGGGCAGTGTAGATGGAAGCCGTTTATAGGCCATGGACTTTAGAAGGGTTTTTGAGAGAAATCCCGGCAGGTGCTTTAGCGCGTACCAAAGCTGCGCTTGCGTTCCTACGATGTTGTCAATCAGAGGATAGTACTTTTCATAAGGGTTCACGAGCTTGAGAACCATCTGGGAGCCGAAGGGAAGTTCGCGAGGATCACTAAACTTGTGGAAATGATTCAAAGGGTCGTACTGATTTCCGTGTTCGGCATAGATACCGGCATCGAGGTCAACATAGTGGCTCAGTGGTTTGTGATGATGGTCAGCATTCAGCTCTGGCAGATAGCGAAGCAGGGCATTGAACATCGGGGGATGCATGAGTTCGTGGTCATGATTGCCAATCACGTAGGTCAGCTTGCCTCCGCGTTTGGTGAAGGAATTAAGGGCGCGAAAGGCTGGCAAGTGAGCCGAGGCAATGCGCTTGATTTTCACAGGGTCAAGGAAGCGTTTTGGCTCCACCTGTAACAGATCGAAAATGTCGCCCAGGAGGATTAGCTCTGGTGTGGCGTTACAGCGGTGGGCGGCCTTCAGCATGCCTTCAAGAAAGCGCTGAAACACGCGATGCATCTTTGCAATCTGGCGTCTGAGCGTTTTTGGGTCTTTTCGTCTGGTTCGGGCTTGAGCGACGTATCGAAAGTCCTCGAGAGCGTCGCCGCAGCCCATGTGCAGGTCGCTGATTATGATCTTCATGTCTCCGGGCCTCCGTTCTGTTAATGATACGGCAAGGATAGCAAAAGACGAAGGAATGTCTCTTGAAAGTCTGCGTATTCTCTCTGGATTTTATCTGGGTGCGTTCGGTCCGGAATGGCTGATGCTTTCAGGGGAGAAGCCGTGCCTGGTCAGCCATAAATCAGTGACGCGGCAAGGGCTGGCGTCGTGGACAACAAAGGCCAGGCTCCGGTGAACAGAGATTAGGCTTGAATGGCTCTGGCAATGCGCGTGCCGATAAGGGCGTTATTGCGCAGGAGGGCGATGTTGGCACGCAGACTTGCGCCATGCGTTTCGTCGCTGATGCGGGCGAGAAGAAAGGGTGTCACGTCGCGGCCGGTAACGTTGCTACGTTGTAGTGCGGCACGTGCCTTAGCAATAGCACGGTCGATCATACGCTGAGGAACTTCGTTGTAGCGGGGAACAGGAACTGTCACCAAGAGGCATCCGCCAGACTGCAAATCCCAGTGGCTCCGGGCAAAACGCGCAATCTCGGCAACCGAGCTGGCCTTCAGGTCAACCCGGTACGGGCTTCTTCGTGTGTAGAAGTTCGGAAGATAGGCAGTTCTGTATCCGATTACTGGAATTCCATGGGTCTCCAGGTATTGGATTGTAGCGGCAACATCGAGTGGTGCTTTTACACCAGAGCAAACCACGATTGCCCGAAAGCGCGATAGGGCAGGGAGATCGGCTGAAATGTCAAAGCTCTGGCTGGCATTAAGATGCACGCCGCCAATGGCTCCTGTAACGAGCACCATGATACCCACCTGATGCGCTGCGAGCAGAGTAGTGGAGACCGACGTTGCTCCCCATTTTTGGCTGAGCATAACCGCTGCGAGATTGCTCGGCCCGGTCTTGATGATCCCCCTTTCTCTTGCAAGATACCGGAGCTCAGCTTTGCTCAGGCCAATCTTTAGCTTACCCCGAACAATGCCAATGGTTGCTGGAATCCCTCCGTTGTCTCGAACAGTCTTTTCGCACTCGAGGGCGGTTTCGAGATTGCGAGGATACGGGAGTCCATGGGCAATGACCGTGGATTCCAGCGCAACGATTGGCTTGTGTGAGGCGAGAGCCTGCTTTACCTCAGGCGCTACAATTATCTTGTTCCTCTGGGACTTCACAACTGGCTATAGACCTCCACGTGGGCCACCTGCTTTTCTCTATCATTGGTTTTTGCGTATTCCATACGAGCGCCACAATTACAACAGTTTTCTTAGCGGCTCAGGAGATAACTTACTGGACTTTAGAACTTTTGCCAAGTGACTTGAGTGCGGTGAGGCTTTAATGGCGCTACATAAAGGGCATTAAGATACACGAATTTTGCACGATACCTTTATTGTAGGCCGCCTTGAGGCGGTCTCTACTTTGCATTCGCCCAGGCGAAGTGAAAGCGAAAGTTGGCTAAACAAAAACCACCAGGGTTCACCCTGAAGGGCGCTTTAGCGTCGCTTATCCACCCGTGCGGCTTTAGCCATTGAAAACTGAGCCCTGAGTCACTGCGAGAAGCCACGCTGAAGCGCACTAGTTGAGAATTCTTCTTTTTAGCCCCCCAGCTAAAGCAGGGGGCAAAGAAGAGTCCGCCGAGGCGGACTAAAACCAAAAGGCCATATTCTCCTTAGAGCAATGTGGCAAAGGGGTCATAGCTGATAAGCCAGAGCTCTGGGGATTTCGTTCAGTTTGCATTCAGGGCTTAAAGTGAAAGAAATTCACCGCCTGGACGACCTTGCCTAAGGCTCACAATAGCTTTTTGCTCTTGAAGCATTCAAAAAGTTCTAAAGCTCAAAAATAAGTTAAGCATTGACACTTTCCGGGTTTTTGGCAATAGATGGAATGATCGGTTGTGTTTGGAGACGTTGTACACTGTGTTGATTGATTTTTTTTCCTGGAAGGGACACGAATGCGCCTGGAGTTCTGGGGAGCCGTACGGACTACAACCGGCTCTATGCACCTGTTTGAGACTGACGGGAAAAAGATTCTGCTGGATTGCGGATTGTTTCAAGGACGTCGCGCAGAGGCTCGCGAGCGAAATTTGACCTTCCCATTCGACCCCTCATCTATCCATTCTTTGGTATTATCGCACGCCCACATTGACCATTGCGGCAATATTCCAAACATTGTGAAAGAAGGATTTCGAGGCTCGATCTATTGTACAGCCGCGACAGAGGAGCTTTGCAGCGCGCTGCTGCTCGATAGCGCGTACATTCAGGAGAAAGATGTTGAGTATTTGAACAAAAAGCTGGCTCGCTCTGGAAAGCCATTGCTCGAGCCTCTGTATACAACAGAGGATGCAGAACGGAGTCTTCATTATTTTCAGGACATACACTATCATCGTTCGCTCAATCTGCTCAAGCATCTGCGCTGTACGTTCATGGATGCCGGACACATTCTGGGATCGAGCATCGTGGTGCTGGACATTGAGGAACACGGACGGTCGAAGCGCCTGGTCTTTACCGGAGACCTTGGCCAGCGGCACCTCCCGATACTCAAGGATCCTGAGAGGCCTCAGAATGTTGACTACCTGGTGATCGAAAGTACTTATGGAAACCGCCTCCATGATCCGATAGAGAAGGTAGAGGAACGGCTCCAGGCGATTGTGACGCGGGTATATGAGCGGCGCGGGAAAATTATTATTCCGGCATTTTCAGTCGGCCGAACCCAGGAGATCGTCTACATCCTAGCGCAGCTATGGGCGCGTAAGGCGATGCCGCGCATCCCTGTGTTTGTTGATAGTCCGTTGTCGGTCAATGTGACCGAGATTTTTCGACATCATCCGGAATGCTATGATCGCGAGATGCGCGAGCAATTGCTGGCGGGTCGCGACCCCATGGGGTTCGAGCTGGTGACGTACATTCGAGATGTGGAGAAGTCGAAGTGGCTGAATACATTTAAGGAGCCGTGTATTATTATTTCAGCCTCAGGCATGTGCGAAGCCGGGCGTATATTACATCACCTGAAGAACAACATTGAGAATCCGCGCAATCTTGTACTGATCGTTGGGTTTCAAGCCAAACATACGCTGGGCCGACGTCTGGTTGAGGGCCGGCCCAAAGTCAAAATTTTTGGAGAGCCGTACCAACTGAAAGCAGAAGTAGAGGTAATGGATGCATTTAGTGCCCACGCGGATGCCAATGACCTGATGGAGTTTGTGCAGGCGCTCAACGAGCAGAAACGTCTGAAGCGGGTTTTTGTTGTCCATGGCGAGGAGGAACAGTCACAGGCGCTTGGAGAGCGCATACGTCAAGAATTAGGCGTCCAGGTTGAGGTGCCTGTGCGCGGCCAGTCGTTTACGCTCGATTAATATGGCTAGGGCAGCGAGGTGGCATCTATGATGCTGAGGCCGAGAGCAATTGGTGTCATTACATGAATTACTAAAGTTTCCCGCAGAGCCGCAAAGTCGCAAAGAAAATGGGCACTTTACGTTCTTGCTGTATTTGCTAGAGATTTAAAATCTGTAACCTACTTTATTGCTCTCATTGATAGTTCATGCTATTTAGCCGATATAAATTTAGCAGAGTGTGTGGCATGATTGAAGTCAGTCCTAACCAGGGACGGTAGATATGAGGTCAACCCTACGGCCTACGAAGAGTCTGGTAATTATTTCTAGAGACGAAAGATATGGCGAGCGCTTGTCGCGCACCACGCAGAAGGCATTCACAGAAATCAGGATGCTGACGGCGGCAAATCTGGTGCGAGAGCACGCTATTTCTCCACCGATTGACGAACCGATGGTTACTCTGATTGACCTGGCCCGTTCGGGTATGGACAAAAAGGAATTACGCGTGGTGTCGCAAGTGCTAGGAGTCCTGACGGGACAGCAGCACGAGAATTACATTCTTGCCGCACTGGAACAGCCGGATGCAGCATTTCTGATGCAGCTCTATTCGATGGGAGTGCATGAGTGCTTTTTCCCGGTAAGTGACCTTCGGGCCTTTAACCGCCGTCTGCGTGCCGTTGCTTCAGCATCTAAGCAGCCGTGCTCATTAAAAAATGCCTCATGGAGTCCCGCGCTTCTGGAAATTAGTTCTGCCATTGGGTCGACACTCCAGCTGCACGACCTTCTGCAAAAGATTCTTGATCTGACGCTGGGAGAACTCGATGCGGATCAGGGATCAATGCTGTTGCTCGAAGCCCCGGGAGCCAAGCTGAAAATGCTCGCCTCCAAGGGTCTGCCCGGCTCGGTGATGAAACATGGATACATAGAGCGCAAAGGGAGCATTGCGGAATGGGTGATAACGCATGATCGTCCCCTTATCCTGAAAAGGAAGGTTGAGCACAAGACATTTACATCTATTGCGGGCAGGAGAGGAATTGCGTCGTCCATGTGTGTTCCCCTTCGGGCCAAAGGCAAAGTCATCGGAACTATAAACATCAATCGAGTCAAATCACTCAGGGAGTTTATCGGGCGCGATCTGGATGCGCTGGTGATCCTGGCCAGTCAGGCTGCGATTGCGATTGAAAATGCACGCCTGATTGAAGAACGCATCCAGAGAGAGCGACTTGCCTTGGTTGGCCAGACCGTGGCCGGAATCACTCATGACATTAAGAACATTATGACCGGGGTCAAGGGATCAATATTCGTGTATGAAAAGGCGCGAGAGGGCAGCAACCGCGAGGCTATTACTAGCAGCTGGGCCATTCTCAAGCGCAGTGTGAATAAGATTTCTGGGCTCGCACTCGACATGCTCGATTATGTGAAAGAGAGAAAGCCAGTCCTCGAGAAAACGGAGCTTGATACATTGATTGACGAAGTAATTGACACGGCGGAGCTCCAGCCAGATCGGGGAGAAGTTCAGCTGGTCAGCCGAATTCATCCAGATATTGGGCCAGTCTATGTGGATTCAGACCAGATATACCGGTGTCTGCTCAATCTGGTCAACAACGCAATTGAAGCCTGTAGTGGTGGCGGCGAGGTCCGTGTAGAGGCGCGGAAGATCCACTCTCCCGTTTCCCAACTCCCGCAATTTCAGCTGACCGGTTACGACACCGTTCTTATGGTTACGGTATCGGATACTGGAGCCGGGATTCCTCCTAAGCAGCTCGAGACAATTTTCGAAGCATTTTTTAGCACCAAAGGGTCAAGTGGAACGGGTCTGGGCTTGGCGGTGACAAAGAAAATCGTTGAGGAACACGGAGGGAAGATTTCCGTTCAATCCAACCCCGAAACTGGCACTACATTCGCCATTGTCTTACCATTTATCGACAAGCCCCCTAAAGGTATTGAATAAGTTCGGTGCTAGCGTCCTTGGTCTTCGATGCCAATTCCGACTTTGTTTGACTCAATGGATTTGTTCACAATCCGAGAAATTCTATATTATTAACTGCCCACTGGTTTGGAATTAAAATATCATTTGTGCAGACCTCGGAGTGGCGTGTATAATAAAGGAGTGTGGGTAGCGTACGACTCAATTTTTTTGTTGCAGTGGAGCTCTTGGCTTGCTAGGTTAGGTATGGATGCTGGGGAGACTGTGCGAAGCCCGGATTTCTGGTTCTCAGAGGAAGTTAGTGGATTGGGGATGAAGAACTGATGGCAAAAAAAATCGTCATCGGTGCTATCTTGGGGGTGATTGTATACAGCGTGGTAGTGCAGCTGTATGGCTCATCGGGCAGGATGCCTCCCCGTCACCTCTGGCTCTGGCTGATTCCGAGCTTTACTATGGTGTGGGCCGGCGTGTGGACTGGACTGGACAAGTTGTTTCAGGACCGGATGAAAAAGCGGCTGGAAAGCCAGAAACCTCGTGCTAAACGTAGATAGACGAATAGTTCTCGCCTCACACCTTATCATAACGCTGGCCAGTGCATAGACCCCACCTGTCAGCAGTAGTAATCCAGCGAGTATGAAACTGGTGGTGGGGAATAATGCAGCAGCGCAAAAAATGCTTGACTTCCTCATGAGATTTTCATTACAGAATATCTTTACTATTAGCAAGGGCAAGGCCCTAAACAATTGAAATTGGCTAAAGAAGAGGCACGATCGCTTCTCACCCACTACGCTCACGTAAGAGCTGTTCCCTGGGTCTCTGTATTGGCAGTTGAGAAGAAAACAAGAGCGGGAGATGTGTGCCTCTTTCCCGCTCTTTCCATTCTAGATCTCTGGCAGGGGGTGATTCGGTATTAAGGAAAAAATCCGGATTAATGAACAAATTCGTGCAAACGAAGTTCGGCTGATCAGCTACGATGGGGCCCAGATCGGTATCGTGCCGCTTGAGGAGGCAAGACGCCGTGCCGAGGAGTCGGGGCTAGATCTTGTAGAGGTGGCTCCGCAGGCTACGCCACCTGTGTGCAAGATCATAGACTTCAAGAAGATACTCTATGAACAGAAGCGCAAGGCAAGGGAGGCAAGGAAAAAGCAAAAACAGATCGAAGTCAAAGAGATCAAAATGCAGCCAGTTATTGGCCCTCATGACTTCGAGACCAAACTGCGCCACATTCGTGACTTTATCTCCTATGGGCACAAGGTTAAAGTCACCATCATATACAAGGGTCGAGGGATAACTCATACCGAGCTCGGTGAGCAGCTGATTGAGAAAATGATCACCCAGCTAGCAGATGTGGCAGAACCGGAAGGCGGTATACGTCGGGTTGGCCGGCTTCACATTCTTATGCTGACAAAAAAACGTGGATGAGCCCCTTGTATGGAAGTCTCCCAGCTGTTCTCCTCTCTCAATCGGGTCAATGTTTGAATCCCTGAACAGAACCAGGACGAATTACATGGGAATGCCATATTATAGATTCTGAGGTATTACAATGCCAAAAATGAAAAGCAGTCGCGGCGCAGGCAAACGTTTTAGCTTAACCGCAACTGGAAAAGTGAAACGGCATAAAGCGTACCGTAGTCATATTCTTACGAAGAAAAGCAAGAAGCGTAAGCGTAAGCTGCGCAAGAGCACAGAGCTTGCAAAGGGTGATCAGAAACGCATCAAAAGGCTTATGGGATGGTAAGCCAAGTTTCATCATGGTGCTCAGATATTAGATTGATCTGCCGTAAGGGCCAGGAGGAGGAAATCAAATGCCACGGGTGACAAATACGCCGGCAACCCGACGGCGTCGCAAACGGATGCTCAAGCGAGCGAAAGGATACTACAGTGGACGCTCACGTCTGTTCAAGAGCGCCAAAGAGACAGTCAGACGCGCTCTGCGCTACGCCTATCGCGACCGGCGTCAGCGCAAGCGGGAATTTCGCCGCCTGTGGATAGCCCGCATCAATGCAGCGACGCGTCTCAATGGTCTCTCATACAGCCGGTTCATCAATGGCCTGAAGCTGGCCAGCGTGGAAGTGGATCGTAAAATCCTTGCTGACCTAGCTGTGCACGATATCCAGGCCTTCAGTGAGTATGTAAACACTGCAAAAAAGGCGTTGCAGGAACAGAGCGACAAGCCAGAGGCCAAACATGCGTGAGGAGGAGTGGAGCCGTCGGAAGAATTCAATAAGGTCTCGGCGGGCAATGGTTGCTTTCGGAGCACCGCCAGATAGGCAGTGCCTGGAGAAAGGTTGGCTGAGATTGCAGCAAGGTGTCGCGCACAAAGAGGGCACACACTGATGTTTCAGAAAATGATTCAGCAGGTTGAAAAGATTTTACCCGCGCTAGAGCAGGAGTTGAAAGCCGTAAAAACCACAAGCGCTCTGGAACAGGTGCGTGTAAAATACCTAGGGAAAAAGGGCGTGCTTACAAATGTTCTTCGCAATCTGGGCAAATTGACCGCCAAGGAAAAGCCGCTGGTCGGTCGTCTGGCCAACGAGACCAAGACAAAGATCGTCGAGATACTTCAAGCCAAAGAGCAGGAATTGAAATTGAGCGAGGCACGCACTCGGATCGAAAAGGAAGATCTCGACATTTCATTGCCCGGGTGTGGCCCAGAGATCGGCCATCGCCATCCCATTAGTCAGGTGCTCGAGCAAATAAAGGCGATTTTTGTTTCAATGGGTTTTGATGTCGTCGAGGGTCCGGATATTGAATCGGACTATAACAATTTTGAAGCGTTGAATATTCCGCCTGACCATCCAGCGCGGGAGATGCAGGATACCTTTTATGTCAATGGTACAATGCTGCTGCGCACACATACTTCGCCGGTTCAGATTCGCACAATGCAGGCTCGCAAACCGCCGCTTGCCATCATTGCACCAGGGAAGGTCTATCGTCGCGATGCGGATATTTCTCACTCCCCGATGTTTCACCAGGTCGAGGGATTCATGGTAGATAAACAGATCAGCCTGGGAGATCTCAAAGGTGTGCTTGAAGTTTTTATGCGTGAGATGTTCGGCCCTGACACTGCGATGCGCTTTCGGCCCTCTTTCTTCCCTTTTACTGAACCGAGCGCAGAGCTGGATATTCGCTGTGTCATGTGCATGGGCGAGGGATGCCGAGTATGCAAACAGTCTGGCTGGCTCGAGATTGTGGGCGCCGGTATGATCCATCCCGTTGTCTTTCGTAACGTTGGCTACAACCCGGATGAATATAGCGGCTTTGCCTTTGGCATGGGAGTTGAGCGCATCGCCATGCTCAAATACCGCATCAATGATATCCGGCTATTCTTTGAAAACGATCTTCGGTTTCTGCGCCAATTCTGAATGTTGCACATTGTTCCGCAGGATTTGTACAGACCGGATTTGAAGGTGGAAGAATGAGAGTAAGCTATCGTTGGCTGCAAGACTTGGTGAAGCTGGACTTGCCGGTCCTCGAAGTGATTGACGATCTGACCATGGCAGGGCTGGAAGTTGACAGCTACGTGGACCTGGGCGCAATCTCCGGCAGCATAGTTATCTGTGAGATTCAGGACATTCGGCCCCATCCTGACGCAGACAACCTGGTTCTCTGTCAGGTCAGGACTAATCATAGTACTTCACTGCAAATCGTCTGTGGCGCAAAAAATATTCAGCCAGGCGATCGAGTGCCACTAGCACTGCCCGGTGCGAATTTGCCTAATGGTGTCGTCATCAAGAAGACCAAGATTCGCGGGGAGACATCAGAAGGAATGCTCTGCTCAGGTATTGAGCTTGACTGGAACAGCGATGCGTCGGGCATTCTGATTTTGCCTCCCGAGATGCCTGTGGGGGAACCCTTTGATGCGCTACTGGACATCAAGATTACGCCAAATCGCCCGGATTGGCTGAGTATATTCGGTATTGCGCGCGAGCTTGCTTCACGGTTCGGCAAAAAAGTCTTTCCACCCACACCGCGCTTTCAGGAAACCATGGATCGCATTGATGCGTTCGTAAAGATAAGCGTAGTGCCAAAACACGATTGTATGCGCTATACCGCGCGTCTGATTCGGAATGTGAAAATCCAGCCAAGTCCGCTCTGGCTGGTTCGGGCGCTCGAGTCAGCTGGACTTCGCGCGGTCAATAACGTCGTTGACGTGACAAACTATGTGTTGCTGGAACTGGGCCATCCGTTGCATGCCTTTGATCTCGACAAGATTGGCAACCATCAGATCATTGTGCGTAATGCAAAAGAGGGTGAAGTCATCGAGACGCTCGATGGAGAGACCCACAAGCTCAAAGATACGGATTTGCTCATCACTGATCCGTCCAAGCCGATTGCGCTCGCGGGTATCATGGGCTGCAAAAATACGGAGATTAATGATAGCTCCATTAACATTCTGCTCGAGAGCGCCTATTTTACTCCGTTGACCATACGGCGGACTTCGAAGCGGCTGAACAAGCAGACCGACTCTTCTTATCGTTTTGAACGCGGCACAGATCGTGAGTGTGTGACCCTGGCCCTGAATCGAGCGACTCAACTGATTAAAGAGCTGGCCGGAGGAGACGTGACCAAAGGAATTATTGACATTTCAGCCACGTTTCATCCCGAAGATCCAATTCCCATGAACATCTCGACTGTCAACAATATGCTTGGCACCCAGCTCAGTTCTCGTGAGATTGCCGACAAGCTGGTCAACCTCGGATTCGAAATCCGCCGATCTGACCGTGAGCGAATGATGATGTCAGTACCATCGTACCGTGTGGATGTGCACCATGAAGTTGATCTTATTGAGGAGATTGCACGGGGCTATGGATACGGCAAGATTCGGGCGACGCTGCCCTATCTTCCTGCTCGCCCTACGGTAGTCAATGGCCTGGATCAGGCGGCAAGCCATCTTTCAACCCTGCTGGTCAATCAGGGCTTCACTGAAGTGATTACTTTCAGTTTTATCGGTCGCGAGCAGCTCGCTGCCGTGGGGCTACCAGAGCACAATGTGATCGAGCTGCTCAACCCCATTGCCCAGAATCAGAGCATTATGCGAACCTCGCTGGTGCCCGGTATTGTGGAGACCATAAAGTTCAACATGAACCGAGGTATTTCCGACATCAAGATTTTCGAAATTGGCAAAGTGTATTTCAAGACTGATGATAAGGGGTGTCCTGACGAGCAGACGCAGCTGATCGTCGCCATGACCGGGCCGAGGCAGGCCCACTGGCGAGGCGGCCACGAGTCATGTGATTTATACGATATTAAAGGCATAGCTGAACTCCTCATGCAGAGCCTGAGTTTGCCCTCCGTAGAAATGAGCACGCTTGCTAAGCTCTCATATCTTCATCCAAAACGCGCAGTCAAGGTGATGTGTGGAGATGTGGAAGTCGGTCGCTTTGGAGAATTTCATCCTGACATGGAAGAAAAATTTGAGTTACAGCGGCGTCTCTATCTGTTGGAAATAAACCTGGAGTCAGTTCAATCACTTGCAAAGCCGAAGGGGCTGTTTACCGAGGTGCCAAAATTTCCTGGTGTTGTGCGCGATCTTGCTGTGGTTGTTGAGGAGAGCATTCCTGCCATTGCGGTTGAGCAAATCATTGCTCGTGTGACCCAGCCTGTCCTCGAAGAGGTCAAGCTGTTTGATCTCTTTCGGGGCGATCAAATACCTAAGGGAAAGAAAAGCCTCGCATACTCGATTCGCTACAGGGCTGCCGACCGCACGCTTACCGATGAGGAGGTAAACCAGTACCAGGAGGCGGTTATCAAGGCGCTGAAGGAGCAGGTGAAGGCTACGTTACGCTGAAGAGCGATCGAACTCAATTGGCCGATACAAACTGAGCCAGCCTGGGTCTAAGGCAAGCAAGCAAAGCCTTCGGCTTCGTGTGCTGGCCATCGTCTCAATGCCCAATGCTGCCTTTGGGAAACCAGGGACAAAAATGGACCACGCTACGGGAAACTTATCAGGGCGAGTCCGAGTCCGCTTTGCACCCGCTCCGACGGGCGCGCTCCACCTGGGCAGCGTGCGCACTGCACTGTATAACTGGCTGTTCGTCCGCCAGAAGGGCGGGGTTTTTGTCCTGCGTATTGAAGATACCGATGTGGCCAGATCTGACGAGGCGACACTGGAGGACATCCTGGATGGGCTCGAGTGGTTGGGATTGACGTGGGATGAAGGTCCGCGCGTGGGAGGCCCCTATGGTCCCTACCGCCAGTCTGAGCGCACTCAGATTTACCAGGAGTGGGCCAAGAAGCTCATCAACACGGGGCAGGCTTACTATTGCTTCTGTAGTCCTGAAGAGCTGGAAGAACGCAAGAAGGAGGCGCTGGCTCGTGGAGAGGCACCGCGCTACGACGGCCGGTGCGTCGCACTCACAGCAGCCGAGCAGGACGAATTGCGAGCTCAGGGCCGACGGGCTTCAGTGCGGTTCCGCATTCCTGACAAGAACGAAGTAGTGGTGCGCGACATCATCCGAGGTGAGACAGCTTTCGACCGTAAAACGCTGGGCGATTTTGTGCTCCTACGTTCCAACGGATCCCCCTCGTACCATCTGGCCAACGTGGTTGACGACATTTTAATGGAGATCAGTCATGTGATCCGTGGCGAGGATCTCTATCCCAGTACCCCGCGCCATCAGCTGTTGTATGAGGCTTTTGGGATGCGGGTGCCGCAGTTTGCCCATCTACCAATGATTCTGGCCACAGACCGCACCAAACTCTCCAAGCGGCATGGCGCTGTGGCCCTGGCAGCGTACAGAGAGGCTGGATACGTGCCTGAGGCACTTGTCAACTACCTCGCGCTGCTGGGCTGGTCGCCACCGGATGAGAATGAGCTCATGTCTATTGACACTCTTATTCAGACTTTTTCCCTTGAACGCGTGGGAAAGAGTGGCGCAATTTTCGACATCGAGAAGTTGGACTTTCTGAATGGCCACAAACTCCGCACACTTCCGCTTGAACAGGTTACCGAACTCGCAAAGCCATTCTTTTCGCCAGAGGCGCTACCGCAGGAGTTTCAATTTCAGAAAGCAATTGCCCTAACCCGCGACAGCGTGACGACACTAGCCGAGCTGCCTCAGGCGTGTCAGACCGTCCTGTCCAGACCAACGTATTCTTGTGAAATCCTGGCTGAACTGGCTGCAGAGCCGCAAAACGCAGAATGCTTGCGTGTTCTGAAAGACGGAATAGCTGCATTGGAGAGCATGGAACACGATGCGCTTGTGGCCCTGTTTCAACGCACGGGCAAGGCGCTTGGCGTCAAGGGCAAGCCGCTCTATCATCCGCTTCGTCTCGCCCTGACGGGAAAGAACAAGGGGCCAGAGCTGATTGGTATAATAAATCTCCTTGGCAAAGAGGAATGCATCGCCCGAATCAGCACATGCTTGGAACATCTGATGGCGGTAACGAAAAAGGATGGTGAAGTCGAATGAAAATCGTAGATGACTTTAGGGCTGTGTTTGAACGCGACCCTGCAGCGCGGGGCTTCTGGGGCCGCCTCGAGGTTCTTCTGACCTATTCCGGTTTCCATGCCATTGTCATGCATCGCTTCACACATTTTCTTCACAATCTCCACATTCCATTTATTCCGCGGCTGCTGTCGCAGATAAGTCGCTTCGTTACCGGCATCGAGATTCATCCAGCCGCGAAAATTGGCCGAGGCTTCTTCATTGACCATGGCATGAGCGTCGTGATAGGAGAAACCACGGAAATTGGCGATAACGTAACGCTCTTTCAGGCTGTGACCCTGGGTGGAACCGGTAAAGAAAAAGGGAAGCGCCATCCAACGCTCAAAAACAACGTAGTCGTGGGAGCAGGCGCCAAGGTGCTCGGCAACATCACTATTGGAACCGATGTCTATATTGGCGCCAATGCCGTGGTACTCAAAGACATTCCGGATAATTGCACCGTAGTTGGGGTGCCTGGCCGCATCGTCAAGCGCAAAGGCAAGCGTTCCAGCCTGACGTTAGATCATGTGCATATTCCCGATCCCATCCGTGAGCGTCTGGAGTATCTCCAGGAACAGATTACATGTATTGAAGAACACATGAAATGCGTCGAGAAGGAGTGCAAGGTAAAGGCCCGGTTTGCGGAGAAGATAAGTGACACTGAAGATCTATAATACCCTGACGCGGCGCAAGGAAGAATTTGTGCCGCTTAATCCGCCGACGGTGCGTATGTACAATTGCGGCCCAACGGTCTACGACTACTTTCATATCGGCAACGCCCGTAATTTCGTAATCATCGACGTCATCCGTCGTTATCTTAGATTCAATGGCTATCAGGTGCAGTTTGTACAGAATATTACGGACATTGACGATAAGATTATCAACAAAGCCAGGGCAGAGGGCTGTACGACCGAAGAGATTGCACAGAAGTATACTCGCATTTACTTTGAGCAAGCTGATCGGCTCGCCATCCAACGCGCTGATTCACACCCTAAAGCCACCGACCACATTCCTCAGATGCTCACCTTGATTTCGACCCTACTTGATAGAGACCACGCATACGTGGTGGATGGTGACGTTTTCTTTCGCATCAACAGCTACACGTCCTACGGAGCACTCTCGGGGAAGAATCCTGACGATCTACTAGAAGGTGCGCGCGTCGAGGTTGACCCACGCAAGGAGAATCCGCTGGACTTTGCCTTGTGGAAGGCATCGAAAGAAGACGAGCCGTCATGGGAAAGCCCCTGGGGCGCAGGAAGGCCTGGGTGGCATATCGAATGCTCGGTGATGGCGATGGAACATCTGAGCAAGACTATTGACATCCATTCAGGCGGCGCCGATTTGATATTCCCTCATCACGAGAATGAACGCGCCCAGAGTGAGAGTGCCACCGGCGAACCCTTTGTCCGCTATTGGCTTCACAACGGATTTCTCAATATCAACAAGGAAAAAATGTCAAAGTCACTGGGCAACTTTTTCACCATTGACCAGGTTCTTGAGCGCTACGATCCTGCCACTGTACGGCTGTTTCTGCTCTCGGCGCATTATCGGCATCCGCTGGATTTTTCCGAGGAGAATTTGCAGGAAGCAGAAAGCGCATGTCAGCGGATTATCGATTGTTTGGTGACCATAGATAAACTTATTAATCTCTGGAAGGCCAATGCGCAGTCAGAGGTCACTCGCACAGAACCTCCATCCGATCTCACTGCACGTGGTCAAAGGTTTTTAGAGGCTTTCTTAGAGGTCATGGACGACGACTTCAACACTGCCCGCGCTCAGAGTGTGATCTTCGATCTTGTTGCAGACATAAACCTTCAACGCAAAGAGCTTCCTGACGTCCTCCCTGCCAGTCTTCTCGACGAGCGGTATGTGACGTTGGCCCATTGTGTTAAAGTTCTTGAGGAACTCCTCAGCATCCTTGGACTTCAGATAAGTGGGCCCCCGTCGGTAACACACGACGACATGACCGAGCGATTGATCGCCTTGCTGATTGAAATTCGCAGCATGGCGCGTGAGCGGAAGCACTGGGATATTGCTGATACAATCCGCCAGCGTCTGCAGGATATGGGAATTTACCTGGAAGACCATCCCCAGGGCACAATATGGAAAAAGCAATAAGCTGCATGGGGAGGTACGGTTGCACTGTTCGGAACAATGTGATTGCGAGTAAGGGCTGAGCTGTGGACAGACGCCTCCTTCTTTGAATGCAAATTCAATCACAAGCAAGTGAATGAGAGAAGCACTACTCCAGTTTCCTCTCTGGCTTGAGCTGAGCGGCATGCCCCGGCTGTTGAATACGAAAATCCGCAGCGGTGCGTGGTCCGTTTTCAAGACCATTGTGGAAGTTGATTGCACTCAGAACCCCTCGCCCGACATCGTCGAACTGTCGGTTGCCGAGCTCAGCGAACGAACCGGGATTGACGAGAAGGCCGTTACCCGACTGCTCAAAAGACTTAAGAAGGAAAAGGTGCTTAGTTGTTTTCTTCCCGATAGTCCAGAGGAAAAGGCGTTACTAAAGATCAAAACGCCGCTTGATACGCCGATGTCGCCGCAGGAGATTCGGCGTTTGCATCATAGGCTCTTTCCGCCTGGGCGCGACTTTTTTCGCTATGTGGACGAATCAGTACCTGAGGATGCAGAGGCACAAGACCAGGTGCTTCAGCAGATTGTGGATCTATATTTTAACACTATTGGCTTAAAGATGAATACGTTTATTCTTGATGAGATCAAATTGATTCGCTATCGCTTTCCATTGGATAAGGTCAAACGATCTTTCCACCGGGCTAAGCGAAACGAGATTTCCAGCTTGCATTGGGTTATCAAAGACCTCTTGCGGGAGGCACAGAGTGGCAAAAAAAAGTAGCACATCCGAATGTCCCAAATGCCAGGGCTACGGCTTTATTCTGAGCGACCTTGAGGCAAAACCTTGCGATTGTCGGAAGCATCAGCTCGTGGCTCAGCAGCTAACCCAGGCTCGGATTCCCCGGAAGTTTCTCAATAAAACGCTGGACAGCTTTCGTGGGCGTGACAAGATCCGCAAAGAGGTGCGGGAAGCAGCAGACGCCTATGTTAAAGGATTTAACCTGCGGGAAGAAATGAAGGGCTTGCGCATCTTCGGTGTAGTAGGCTCAGGCAAGAGCCACATCGCTATTGCTATTTTGAAAGAAATTATCAAGAAGGGTTACATGGGACTCTACTTTAATGTACCAGAGTTGCTGCAGAAAATTCGTGAGACGTACAGCAGCGAGTCGGACGAAGGTGAAGCAGGTATTCTTGACATGGTTTCAGAGACCGACCTGCTTGTCCTCGATGATCTTGGCGCTGATGCAGCCTCCGGATGGGTTCGCGATCGGCTATATCTCCTGATCAACCGCCGCTATGAGGCGAATAAGCCTACCATCGTCACGACCAGCTTCGACCTTGAAGAATTAAAAACGCAACTCGGCCAGCGTATTGTGTCACGCCTATGCGAAATGTGTATCGAATTTAAGGATTTGCCCCGTGAAGACTATCGCCGTAGCCACGTGAAATAAGTCAGCATACGTGGAAGGTTCCTTAGAGTACGTAGCAAATAAGACCCATAAAACCACGACGGCACGACGTTTATGCGCCTTAGGCGCATCAAAAATTCAGAATGTGGGGGGCGACCCGGCGGGTCGCCCTATTTGTTAGTAAGTGCGAACAAGTATGGGTTGTCTA
The DNA here is from genome assembly GCA_030613245.1 of Candidatus Sumerlaeota bacterium. GTDB lineage: Bacteria > Sumerlaeota > Sumerlaeia > MWCT01 > JAUWMI01 > JAUWMI01. The sequence continues at coordinate 7,297 of JAUWMI010000046.1, read as the reverse complement.
GCAGAAGAAAAGAGCTTGCAAGAAGTTTTGCGCCACATTAACTTGAGAAAAGAAGTGCAAATTCGAAAGAAGCGCTTCTGGACCGAAGTTTCAGAAATGCAGCGAGAAACGAAATGCTGGTTGACGCACACGCTCATTTGACCGACAAGAAGTTCGAGCGCGATCTACAGGGGGTTATCAAGCGCTCAGAGAAAGCAGGAATAGAGCGGATTGTCAACGTTGGCGACAAGCTTGAAACGAGCAAGATAAGCGTTGCTCTGGCCCACGTCTATCCAATGCTCGTGGCAAGCGTCGGGGTCCATCCGCACTATGCCCGCTTCTATTCGCACGAAGTTGAGGAGCATCTTGCTTCGCTGGCAGAGGATCCAAAGGTCGTTGCTATCGGCGAAATTGGCCTGGACTATCATTATCGCAATTCAGAACCTGAGTTGCAGAAACAGGTGTTTTGCCAGCAGCTGAAGCTTGCACGCACGCTGAATCTGCCGGCGATCATTCATTGCCGTGACGCTTATAGCGACCTCATCGCCATATTGCAGGAAGAGGCGAGGCGCGAGCGGCCAGGAGTGGTGCACTGCTTTTCTGGCACCAGGAATGATGCGGAGCAACTTCTGGCCATGGGATACTATCTAGGGATCGGGGGGCCTATAACGTATCCAAACGCGGACTCCCTGCGCGCAGTGGTCACGGAGATTAACCTGAATCGTGTGGTGCTGGAGACTGATTCACCTTACCTGGCCCCGCAGCACAAACGGGGACAGCGCAACGAACCGAGCTATATAAAGCATATTGCGCGCCAGGTGGCGGAGCTTCGCAACCTGACTCTAAAAGATATTGCGGCCATCACACGTTATAATGCGACCAGGTTATTCGGCTGGCTAGGTGATTCTGTCGGGAAGATTGCCTATCCAATCGGACATAACCTGTATCTGAACATTACAAATCAGTGTACGAATAGATGTCTCTTCTGTCGCAGCAACAATGATTACGTGGTAAAGGGCCACTATTTGAAGCTCGACCGAGAGCCCAGCGAAGAAGAGATCCTGCAGGCAGCTGGTGATGTGGAGGAATTTGATGAAGTTGTATTTTGCGGGTTTGGCGAGCCGACCATACGCTTGGACACAGTGAAAGCAGTTGCAAAACAACTAAAAGCTCGGGGTGTGCCGATCCGGCTGGATACCAATGGCCAGGGGGATCTAATTAACGGGCGGGACATCCTGCCTGAGCTCAGAGGTCTGATTGATTCTATTTCGATCAGTTTGAATGCGCATAACCAGACCACGTACAACAAGCTGTGTCAGCCGAAGCTGCGGCAGAAAGCCTTTGCGGCTGTACTGGAGTTCACGCGAAAGGCCAAGCAGGTCATTGGCCAGGTTCACGTCAGCGCAGTGGATTTTCCAGGGGTAAACATTACCAAGTGTCGGAAGCTTGCTGAAGAAGAGCTCGGTGTACCGCTTCGCGTGCGCAGCTACTCTGTACCATAAAAGGCCCCGCCACGGCGCAGCATCATCCCTCAATGCTGCAAGATATACTCCGGAACAAACCTACCGAAATTGATGCGATCAATGGAGCAATCTGCCGCATGGGGGATGAATGTGGCGTGCGCACACCCGTCAATAACCTTCTCTGTATTCTCATCAAAGCCCTTGAAAAGGCAAGTCCTCATAAGGCCTACTGAACCCCACATGAATTTACTATTGCATTAGTTTCATTCTTGACAAATCTAGCAAAATATTCAAGATGTGAGGATAGGCGATGATTGTCCCTATAAAATCCTGGGGATTTCAGAACGGCCTGCAAAATTGAAGTCAAACAAGAAAATATTCAGACATGATTAACAAGATTTACATGATGAGGGCAAAACCTCATGGGTGAATTTTGTAGTCTGTCCCTGAAACCCCTTTGAAGGAGAGCAGGATTCAAATGAAGTGTGCTGTCCTGAGAATTACGCTGATGATTATTGCGGTACTGTGTTCGCCGGTGGGGAGCATTTCGGCTGCAGATGAGAAAGTGTGGGTAACTCCGCAAACAAACTCCGATTTTCAAGTACACTTTGAAGGGACCTCAATCCCGCTTCGAATGGTTTATATCAAAGATGGCACTTTTCTAATGGGCCAACCGCTCGATGAGAAGCCTCGCTATGAGTGGGCGATCGAGCCCATCCCAGTCACAGTAAAATCTTTCTGGATTGGGGCCACCGAAGTAACCAACGGCATGTTTCACTGCTTCGACCCAAAACATTATACTCGTGAATTCAAAGGTATTACATTAGACAGGGATCGTCAGCCAGTTGTTGACGTTAGCTATTTCGAGGCCTGGCGTTTTTGTGAATGGCTTTCGGAAAAGACGGGCCGGAACTTCCGTCTTCCGACTGAAGCAGAATGGGAGTATGCCTGCAGGGCAGGAACGACGACTGCACGATACTGGGGCGACAGGGATGCTGACGCAGTTGAATACGAGTCCTTATGGACGCTTGAGGAATTTAATAAGTTTCGACCAAACGCCGTTTGGATCTTATTGTCCTTTATTGGCAGCGAACCTCAACTACCACTTCCGCATCTTTGGGTATATGACGGCTTTGCTAGCGCGGCGCCCGTGGCAAGTTTCAAACCGAATCCTTGGGGTCTCTACGACATGCTCGGTAACGTTTCGGAGATGTGCTCGCCTGCGTATGATTTGAAGAAGTTGTTGATTGCCAATAAAGATTGTATTTATCGGGGAGGAAGCTGGCACGATGACTCATGGAGCTGGGTACGGTGTGGCTCAAGGGCGGTGCAGCCTGCCCGCTGGCGGTTTATCTCCCTTGGATTTCGTGTGGTATGTTCGGAAGATAAAGCTGGTTTTCCAATTCCAGAAAATGGAATAGCAGCTGAATACCCTGGACCCCCCGACATGCCTTCGCATGTGCCGGCGTCGCTGATTAAGTACTATTCGGGGCAAAGCGGGGCAAAGCGGGGACAGGTTAATTAATAGAGATATTGGGGGAGCATAAGACGAAGAAATCAGGGAAAGCACGTACACGGGGCCTGCGACCGGTGCGCCCCATTTCATAGAAAAACTAGAAAGGCTGCTAGGCCGTTGTCTGAAACGACAGAAAGCGGGACGAAAAAGGGGAAATACATAACCTGTCCCCCTATTGTGCCCTATTGTGTGCGGAGGCTTGTAATGAGGATCTTTGTTCCCCTAGGAATTGTGCTGGTTTTTTTTCTCTTTTCCTCTTTCATTAACTGCAGTAAGCCTGCAGTAGTTAATGTTAAGGAAGTGGTCTGGTCATTTGATAATAAATCGGCATTGGTGATAATCGAAAGGGATTCTGAGAAAACACATGAAATTTGGCTAACAGATAAAGAGCTGGAACCGATTCAGTGCCTAGCGTCTCCCTCTTCATCATGGTATGCCTGTTGTTTTTCCCGCGATAGCAACTATTTGTACTTCATGGTCAGGAATGAAGAGTATAAGGTTCCTGAACAATCCTCTTGGCAGATATTGCGTAGAACTTTACGGGGTGAACAAAGGGAGGAACATATTCTTACATTAGATTCTCCCGCGATATATATGGTAGCCGGGATGCAGAATGATCTATACATTCTTGAGCTCACGCACGTACGCAATCTATACCGTTGGGACGGCAGACAATATCACCCATTGTTATCGAAGCCAGCTCCGGGATTTCTTGTTCCCGCATTAATTAATGTTTCCCACAAAGACTGTATAATGGACGGCAAGGCTAGGCTTTACGTGAGAGTTGGAGATGAAAAAAAGAGTACATTCGAGAAGCTTATATGGTCAATTCCTTTAGACATGGACAACATAAAACACGATGATGTTTTAAAAGAACACATTGCCCCCGACTTGTATCGTCAAAGCGCTGACGGCAAAATAAAGTTGTACGTTGCGGATGGTAAGGAGACCACAATTCGCTTTTTGTCAGGAAAGCGAGTTGATGGTCTTAAGCTAAGGAATTGTAAACTCGACTGGAAAGAGATTGTATGGATAGGGCCGGAAGATGGCTTTTTGTGGCGAGCAGGGGGAAATGGGGAGGCTCATATAGTATTTAAAGAGCTACCTGAGAGAATTGCAGCCCTCCGAGCATGGAATGAATTTCTTGGCATTGTATGCATCGAAACTTCTGAATCACTATACATTATTCATTGTGATACAGGAAGAGTTCGAGAAGTATCTAAGAAGCTTTTTCTAAAAGCAAAGACATAGCGAAAGCATCGTAAGTATAATTATTTTGATTTGCATAGATGAGCCAATCCCATCCCGCGGACCAAAGCGGGGACAGGTTGATTAATAGAGCTATTGGGGGGAGCATAAGACGAAGAAATCAGGGAAAGCACGTACACGGGGCCTGCGACCTGCGCGCCCCATTTCATAGAAAAACTAGAAAGGCTGCTAGGCCGTTGTCTGAAACGACAGAAACCGGGACGAAAAAGGGGAAATACATAACCTTTCCCCATATTTTCCTCACGATAGTCATCCTTTTTCTTTTCATGCTTTTGACTCAGCCAGCATCAGCGTGTCCTAATTGTGTAGAAAGCTGGATTCATCTTGGAATGCCATTTATGCTTCCAGCTATTATTCTGCTCGCTTGCTGGCGAGTTGTTTATGGCTTTTTGCAGCTCAAAAGGGCGCGGAAACCATGGAGGAAAATTATTCGGCACGTAATGTTAAGAACGGTTGCAGTGTTCTTGGCGGGGATAATTCTTGTAAGAGCGGCGCTGCTATTATATCTATTTCTCAGCTTTTTTAAAGCCATTTATCACGCCATGCGTAATTGGCGGGAGGATATTAACAACAAACTGTTCCGAATAACGATTTGGCTTCATGCTGGCGCCTTAATCGCCCTTGGGGTGGTTATTGCTGCAAGCTACATTCAAATGGCTCGGCTAGACCAGATCCAAATAATAAAGAAATATGTTTGGCGTGGTACGATTCCTGAAGCATACATAGTTAAAAAAATTGCTGGTGATCCGACATTTGAGATCAGCAGGCTGCGCAAGATGATTGTTAGTTCCAATGAACGCGATTCGGAGCTCGCTTTTAAGATTCTCTGGCGCAGGGAGTCTCTGTATGATCTCTTGTTCCTAAAAGACGTTATTCTCAATCACCAAGACTTGGATAGGGCACTCTCTCGTGATTTTTCCGCCAACAGCATCTATTTTCAGTATTGGTTGGAATCGGTTGGCGTAAAAAAGTACATTAAAACTAAAGAGAATCTAGAAGAATGGATTGAAGAAACTGAGAATAAAAGGGGAGACGAAAATACCGGCTCACAGTGAAATGAACTGGGCCAAAGCGGGGACAGGTTAATTAATAGAGATATTGGGGGGAGCATAAGACTAAGAAATCAGGGAAAGCACCTATACGGGGCGTCCGACCGGCGCGCCCCATTTCATAGAAAAACTAGAAAGGCTGGTTGGCCGTTCTCTCAAGCGCCAGAAACCGGGACGAAAAAAACGAAATACATAACCCGTCCCTATATAATGCCCATATAATGATTCTTACTTTTCCACATCGCTTGGGAAATGAATATACTTGTGAATGCTCTATAGATCACGCACTCAGAAACAGCCCCGAAGGGGCAATCTATAGAAGCCCAGTGCGCAGCGCTGGGTTATCTGGGACATGAATCTTTTCTGTGTTTAAAGATTATTTCGCCCCATACAGGGCTGGTAGAGGGAAATTATTTAACCTTAAACCCTGACAAACTGGCTGCAGAGAAACTGTGGCATATGAGGAGTACAATGTCCTTCATGCCAATATTCAATTTGAGCCACAAAAGTCATGGGCAAAAGCAATGGTCGTTTCAGAACCCCGGTCGTCCTAAAACAATTGTTATTTTTCTGTTTTTATTTTCGTTATGCTCCTGCGGGTGGCGAAACTTAGATTCATATTTCAGCGATTCAATTGTAATAAGTGACGGAAGACATGTTTGGACAGTTGACATTTCCGCAGGCGGATGCCGGTTGAGTAATAAATTATACCAGAATAAATTAAATTTATTGCAACCTACCTATGGACCTGTATTGAAAAAAATTTTAGTGCCTACGCGTGAACTTGGATGTCAAGAACCGCAGCCGCTTCACGGTTTGGAATTGTCTGGTTCGGTACAAAGGGTAATTCTTCCTATGAAGGGAGACCTTTTGACCTGGCCGTCAGTTTCACCAAATGGGAAATACGTTGCCTTTTTATTACCTAGTGGTAACATGAGAAGAAAGCTTATAATAATAAGTTCTGACGGTAGTTCCGTTCTTTACATTGGAGACAAGCAGAACGGCCTGGGTGGACCACATTACCCTTATGGCCACCGTCCGGCCTGGCTACCCGACTCGAGCGGCGTCATCTGTGACACTTCGCTGGATAAGGAATACCTTGTCCTGTTTCGCTTCTCAGACGACGGCAGTACGAACATCAAAAGACTTGGCGAGGGCTTTGCGCCTGCCGTCTCTTCAAATGGTGCCATAGCCTTTTACTTAAGAGAAGGTCCATTGATCAAAGTGTGCACAGGCCTACTCAACATGAACTCACTCACCATAGAAAACGTAAAAGTCCAGTACAAATCGAAAAGAATAATGGACCATATTTCGCCTGCCTGGAGCCGCCAGAACCCTGCATTTCTCTTCTTCCTAAAGGACTGGGTTTTAGCTCTCTATGAGGCTCAAAAGCTCTTATTATTGGATAGCCCTAGCGGAAGGGTTTTCTGTCCGGATAAGAAAGGAGTCCTAAAATATAGGATGTTTTTCGGATTTGATACTCTGCCGAAAGGGTATACGACTAGAACAAGCGCTTCAGAATAATATTTTAGAGGAATTTCGGGAGAGGTTCATAACAAGTACCTGCAAAGGATAATACCAATTGTCTCGGTGGCTAAATTAAGTAAATACGCACAAAGCGGGGACAGGTTAATTAATAGAGATATTGGGGGGAGCATAAGACGAAGAAATCAGGGAAAGCACGTACACGGGGCGTCCGACCGGCGCGCCCCATTTCATGGAAAAACTAGAAAGGCTGCTAGGCCGTTGTCTGAAACGACAGAAACGGGAACGCAAAAGGCGAAATCTATAACCTGTCCCCATGTTGCTGCAGCTGATTGTTAATCTTGTCAATCTTGTAAATCCTGTCAAAAAAATATTTAGACATGATTAACAAGATTTACATGATGACGGAAAAACATGAGGGATGAATTTCGTAGTCTGTCCCCGATTTTCCAGTCCCCGATTTTCCCTATTGAATTTCGAAAAAAATATTTATCATAATTATAAAGATTTACAAGATGACAGTAGAATGATGGGCA
>JAUWMI010000075.1 GCA_030613245.1 Candidatus Sumerlaeota bacterium | reverse complement strand
CACCAATACAGATACGTTTGGATTCTGGGCGAGCGATCCTGCGGATATAACGATTGAGGCGAACCGTCTGTATCGCGGGACATTTGAGGTGCGCACCGACGTGACAAATCCTGCGCTTGTGCCAGAGATGCGTCTGCGATTTAACGCCGGCAATTTCCAGGCCTCTTCCACGCTGGGGATCGTGAGCTCCGGATATGGAGCAAATTCCCCCGGTACCACAAATACGACGTACGACCGGCTCTACTTCTTGCCGCCGGTGAGCTGTGATGGCCAAAGCCTCATTGTCTCATTTGACATACTTAACTTCGATCCCGGAGACGCCACGACCGCCAGTCTGATCCTGGACCGCGCAATAATCGAAACCCTTTCTGTTCCCGCTTTACCATGATCCAGACACGTGGGAATTCATGTGCATTGACGATTTTTGTAGGGGCACGCTGCAGCGTGCCCCTACCTGCCTGTTCAACATTGGGCAAATTTGTAGTGGCAATTCATGTCCGCCTTGGTGGATGCGCCTCGGGCGTAATTGTCCCTACATGAGGCTGAGCCAAAAGTGTAGTGTGGCCGTTCAGGAAGTAAATTGTGCTGAGGGCAGGAGAATTTTATGATGGTTAGAGGCAACAAAGAACTTGACAAGGGATGCCCGGCTTTGTAAATATATAATTGTCTTTTCACACGAAAAACTCTCTGAAAAAAGGATTTATCCTGAAGGAATTAACGCGGGGTGGAGCAGTTGGTAGCTCGTTGGGCTCATAACCCAAAGGTCGTCGGTTCGAATCCGTCCCCCGCTACCAACTTAAGGTGATTGATGAATGGGCCCGAAATCCTGTTCATCAATCGCCTTTTCAATTTCTGTGGCGGTGTAGCTCAGTCGGTTAGAGCATGCGGCTCATATCCGCAGTGTCGGGGGTTCAAGTCCCTCCACCGCTACCATTATTTTTTTTCGCCTTCCCGAACAGCTCTGCCATGTCCTTTTCCAGCTTTTTCCCATGAACCAGTCATAGGCGGATTTTCTTCTCTATATTCCTCCTTTCCTTCGCTCCTCAGGCATTGGAAAAGGGTCGTCCCTGATATTCTCTCACCCGATAGGTCTCCTTATATACAGTGGCTCGGCCAGGCTCGCCCAAAAGCGCTTTTCGCCACATCCCTGTTCCTTAATGTACTTTCCAGTTGATCTCTCCCGCGATGTTTGTAACATAAGAATATCACAACCACTTTACAATAGAATGTATAAGAGAAAGGGCTGAGTGTGCATTTACCTTCATCTGTGTTCACCCGCGATTTAAAAAACTACCTGCTAGTGTAACCACAGATGCACGCAGATAGACGCAGATGTAAATTAACAATCCAAAAAAATCACGGCGAAACACGAATGAACACAAATAGGCACAAATGGACACGAATAATTCAAACACATCAAATTCGTTTACATTCGTGTAAATTCGTGTTCGCTCTTTTCTTAAGTCTTTATCTGTGTTCATCTGTGGTTTAAATATCTATTATTTCAACTGCAGATACACACGGATTTTGTAGGGGCACGCCTAGGCGCGCCCTTACCCCATTCGTTGTGCAATTTTTATGAAGAGCCAAAATGTGGATCAAGTCACGTATGAGAACAGCCGATTTCTTCTGGACGGAAGTCAAAAGGTTTCCTCTTGAATGGCTGAGTTGAAGAGAGTGGAGTGACTCGCCGCTAGTGGGCGCTGGCTAACCAGTCGCTCTAGCGGAGGCGACAAAGCCGCGCCGCTGAATCCAAGCGTTAGATAGGAAAATCCCATGGAAGAATATCACCGCCAACGAATCAAAGAAAGCTTGGCTTCCAAAGAAGCTCGGGAAACTTTGAAACTATGCATGGGACTGAAAGGTTCATATCGTTACGATGAGGAGTTGTTTTGTATCATTGCGAAACTATTTTGTGAGATGCAGAACCTTCCTCGAGCCGGACTCTACTGGATGATGACGAAAGAACAAACACACGAAACCAAGACGGCAATCGAGTCCGCCATAAAGGGATTCGGGCAAGACATAGTTGAACGGCTGCCACTTCATGTATCGCCGAGCCAACTGCCGAAGGAAGTTCTCGATCTTATAAAATCGCATCTAGGAGACGCTGGAGTTCGTAATATAGAAGAAGCTCTAGAAAAAAGGTCTTCAGAATATGTTCAAAAAACTATTCTAGACTCGCGCTACTTCTGGTATTCGATATGGATTGGCTGTATAGTTTTTATAATTACCGTGATGGTAATATTTGCATGTGGCGTTTATTTTATCTTAAAAGCCACATTTATGTGATAGGATTATAAAAAATAAACATCCTGTTAGTCTAACCATCCAATCAACGCTACGTAACCGCTGACGCGTGTACGCGTGTTATCGAGGGCTTTAGCCGCATTTAATGGTAATGCTTTCAACGCGGTTGCTCCATTATATTGGCCTGCTACATATGGAACTTCCAACAAAAGCGAGCGACGTATGAAAGGCGACGAATTCTTTAGACTAGTTGCAAACAAGCATCCTTTCTCGAAAATGCATCCGAGGCTTGCTGCCTTTTTCAAGGAATATTTGTCAAACGAGAAAGTCATCACTTTCAAGAAGCGTTTTGTTCTAAACACTCATTTCCCCCCTTATCCTAGCCGTGCCTTTGTAAACCTGGTGCAACATTTCAATCAAATAGCCCAACAGAGTACAAGGCGACTCTTTTCGGTGACGTTGGCTGTCACAAACAGGTGCAATTACAATTGTTGGCATTGTTACAATGCCGGACGAAGTCAACAAGATATTCCCCTTTCGACTTTTAAGGAAGTCGTCTCTCAGATTCAAGACCTGGGAGCGGTCAAGGTTACACTCTCCGGTGGCGAACCTTTACTCAGAGAAGATTTGGAAGAGATCGTGGGATCTTTTAATGAGAGCACTGCTCTTACCCTGAACACCTCGGGGGCAGGCCTTACCCAAGAGCGCGCCCGTGCACTCCTGGATAGCGGTCTTTTCGCCTGCGGTATCAGTATTGATTCCATGTCACCGGATAAGCACGATCGACTGCGTGGGAAAGAGGGAGCGTTTCTGACAGCGCTGCAGGCTCTTCAACTGGCATCCAAGAACGGTTTGTACCCATATATCATTTCAGTGGCAACCCGCGACTTTTTGGAACCTTCTAACTTCAAATCGTTTATGAATTTTGCTTCGGAATCGGGAGCACTGGAAGTCCATTTACTTGAACCGTGTCCAACGGGAAAATTAGCTGGAAAATCGGAAGTACTTCTTAGTAAAGCTGAAAGGCAACTGATTCTTGATTACCAGAAGGAAATTGCAGCGGATGATAGCCTCCCGATCCTTTCCACATTTACTTATCTTGAATCTTATGAAGCCTTTGGATGCGGTGCTGGGCTTACTCACCTTTACATTGATGGAAGTGGCGAGGTGTGCCCTTGCAATCTTGTTCCTCTTTCATTCGGGAACATTACACATGAGTCACTTGATCAAATTCTTAACAGAATGGGCTGCTATTTTCAGAAGCCAAGGTCAATCTGCGTAGGTCGCATTTTAGCAAAACACATAACAACTGACCAGCTGCCGACTAGCCCGGGAATATCAGCTGAGATTTGTGAAAAGTGTCTACCCCGCTCGCATTCAGTTCCACGTTTCTTTCAAATCCAAGCTGGCGCACAGGAAGAGGTGGGCCAGGAGGAGTTGCGATCTGCTTATGATCAGATTCACGAATATTATGATGAGTTCTGGCTTAAAGAAGCTGCAAAGCCGGTAGAGGATCTCGTTGACAAACTTAGATTCACGGGGAAAGAAAGTGTGTTTGAGGCAGGTTGCGGTACCGGGTTTGCGACAGTTTTGATTGCAGAGAAACTGAAAGAATCCGGAAATGTTATAGCCGTTGATCTTTCTGAAAGCATGTTGGCTGAAGCGCGGAAACGTGCCCATTCCAAAGGAATTCGTAGCATTCGGTTTGTCGCCGGGGATGCGCTTGAAACTCTCCGGACCGAAGGGGCATTTGATATCATCTTCTCCAGCTGGGTCTTGGGTTACATTCCACTGAAGCCGTTCTTCACTCTTGCAAGCCGTGCCTTGGTGAAACAAGGCCAGGTGGCATTTGTCGTGCACAAGGAGAAGTCTCCTTACGAACAGCTTCAAATATTCGAAGAGATTGTCTCTTCAGATCCATCCATATTGCAAAAGAGAGTTGCGTTTGACTTCCCTCACGATATGAATCACATAGAGCACGAAATCACAAACGCGGGATTGGAAGTTGAACATCTTTGGGAAGGGAAAGTGATATTCAAGTACGACAGTCCGGAAGAAGTTCTTGAGCATCTCTTGAAATCCGGCGCAGGAACAGCTTATTACGAAGCTGTCGATCCCACCAGACGGAGGTCTCTTGAGGAGGAGTTTCTTAAAAGACTTGCTGCTCGGAGAAGGCTAACAAAAGACTATGAGGTAATCCACGACTGCGTCTCCTGCATTGCAAAAAAACCATGAATCGCCCAAAAACGGACATTCAAGATTACGAAATCTGTCTATTAAGGGATGGGCATAGTGTGGAAGTTGCCGATGCTGACAAGAGTTAAGAAAGGTTATTTGTGAAACAACAGACTATGAGCATGGTACATGGTGAGGATTAGAGAACCGCGCAACAAACGCATATAAGAAGGAGGTCATTATGAAAGAAATCATCCAATTCAAACTGAACAAGAAACCCGTAAAAGTAACCGTAGACAGTGATCGAATGCTGTTGTGGGTTTTACGCACTGATCTTGGTTTAACCGGAGCTAAATACGGATGTGGAGAAGGTTATTGCGGCTCTTGCACCGTACTTATAGACAAAAGGGCCGTTCGCTCCTGTATCTTGCCAGTGAAGAATGTTAAAGGGAAAGAAGTGACCACGATTGAAGGATTAGCAAAAAATGGCGTTCTCCATCCCTTGCAGAAGGCTTTCATCGCACATGATGCTCTTCAATGTGGATATTGCACACCGGGAATGATTTTGAGGGCTTACAGTTTTCTGCAAAAAACCCCGAAACCTACTCATTCAGACATTATTAAAAATCTGGATGGTAACTTGTGCCGCTGCGGGTCGCATAATCGGATCGTTCAGGCCATTCAGTCTGCCGCAAAAGAAATGAAAGGAGAATGAAAAGATGAAAGAAGATGAATATTGCGAACTCGATTTTGAAGAGAACATACTTCAGTCTCCCATTAACCGGCGCGAATTCCTGAAGATCACAGCCGGCGGCATTTTCGTACTGTTCACGTTAGGGGATACATCGGTTTTAGCTCAACAAAGAAGATCCAGCGGCCGTTCCGGCACTCCATCTGATTTCAACGCGTATCTTAGAATAGGAGAGGACGGGAGAGTTACGTGTTTCACCGGTAAGATTGAGATGGGCCAGGGAATCGTCACTTCACTTGCGCAAATGTTGGCTGAAGAACTTGATGTGTCTCTTGAAACCGTCGACATGGTTATGGGTGATACGAATCTCTGTCCATGGGACAGGGGTACGTTCGGTTCAATGACCACTCGCTTTTTTGGACCTCCTCTCCGGGCTGCAGGAGCAGAAGCCAGAGGTGTGCTGATGGAATTGGCCGCTGAGTATCTCGAAGTTCCGAAAGATCGGCTAATTGCAAAAAATGGGGTTATCTCTGACAAAAGCAAACCGCAGAATCAGGTGACCTATGCTCAGCTGGCTAAAGGCAAAAAAATTACGAGACGGCTGAAAAAAGAGGCTCAGTTGAAAAAAGCATCGGAATTTACCGTGATAGGTAAACCCGTGAAAAGAACGGATGCGTTGGAAAAAGTTACAGGTAAAGCCCAATATGCAGGTGATGTTCAATTGCCCGGGATGCTGTATGCCTGCATTTTAAGACCCCCTGCCCATGGAGCCACATTGAAAAAAGTGGACACAGCACCAGCTCAGAAAATTAACGGCGTTCAAGTTGTTCAGGATGGCGATTTAATCGCCGTTCTACACAAATATCCCGACGTAGCTGAACGCGCCTTAGCCCAAATCAAGGCTGATTATGATGTGCCGCCAGCGAAAGTAGACGATAAAACCATCTTTCAACATTTGCTCAACACTGCACCAAGAGGCAGTACTGCGGCTGAAGGCGGAAGTTTAAAGAACGGTGAAAGTCAGTCGTCTATTACTGTTGAGGAAACATACCTTAACAGTTACGTCGCACATGCGCCAATAGAACCACATACCGCGGTGGCAAAAATTGAGGGAAATAAAATCACGATTTGGGCATCTACCCAATCACCGTTTGGTCTTCAAAGTGCAGTTACAAATACACTCGGGTTTTCTGCCGAGAATGTTCACGTCCTCACTCCATTTGTTGGGGGCGGTTTTGGTGGAAAAAACTACAACCAGCAAGGCGTTGAAGCCGCTCGATTGGCAAAACTGACGGGAAAACCTGTGCAGGTGGCCTGGAGCCGTAAAGAAGAGTTTACTTACGATCCCTTTCGACCCGCTGCCATTGTGAAAATCAAGTCGGGAGTGACGGAGTCCGGGAAACTTGCACTCTGGGATTATCACGTCTATTTCGCCGGCAGCAGGGGGGCTCAACAGTTTTACGAAATCCCTCATCATCTCACCGCTGTCCATGGCTCAGGGTGGCGTAGCACACCCGGTACTCATCCTTTCAGGACTGGCCCCTGGCGCGCACCAGCCAACAACACTAACACCTTCGCCAGAGAATCTCATATAGATACCATGGCAGAAAAAGCCGGTATCGACCCGCTGGAATTTCGACTGAAAAATTTAACGGATCAGAAAATGGTGAGAGTTCTTAAAACAGCTGCTAAAAAATTCGGCTGGACTCCCTCGAAAGCACCCAGCGGTCGCGGCTATGGAATCGCCTGCGGAATCGATTCCGGTACGTATGTTGCCACAATGGCTGAAGTCGAAGTGAATAAAAAAACAGGGCATGTCCAGGTGAAACGCATCATTTGTGCGCAGGATATGGGCCTGGTGATTAATCTGGAAGGAGCCAGACTTCAAATGGAAGGCTGTATCATAATGGGATTGGGTTACGCCTTAACAGAGGAAATTCACTTTGAAGGTGGGAAAATCTTAGATCTTAATTTTGACACCTATGAAATTACCCGTTTTTCATGGTTGCCAAAAATCGAAACAGTATTAATTGATGACAAGAACGCTCCTGCACAAGGAGGAGGCGAACCAGCCATTGTTACCATGGGCGGTGTGATTGCTAATGCCATTTACGACGCCATCGGTGTAAGATTGCTCCAACTACCCATGACCCCAGAGAGAATTAAAGAACAAATGATCAAAGGGTAAATCCCTTTGAATATTAGCTTGAAAATGTTAAATTGTTAATAGTCCGGCCTTTTCAGGCTAGAGGACAGGGAATTCCCCCGTCTCTTTTTTCCGCCAGGCTAAAGTAATGTCATTCCTGCGAAGGCAGGAACTGGGTCAATTCATAATAGCTTTCCGGTGAATTTAACGTTGCCGAGTTAAATGATTTTAATAAATCGTAGATAAGATTGTCTCAGCTAGCCTTTGGTTAGTTATGAAGAAATACATTGAAATTATCTATGTGATGGCTAACCAGTCGCTCCAGCGGAGGCAACATAGGCGGACCGCTGATCTTCAGTATTAGGGCCTCAAGTTAAGTGTAATTGGGATATGCAAATGAGTTTTGCCAATCCAATCGGAGTGTTTGATTCTGGAGTTGGTGGCCTATCAGTGCTTCAGCATATGCGAGTGGATTTGCCAAAAGAGAACTTTCTTTACATCGCGGACTCAGGCTATATACCTTACGGAGACAAATCCAAGGATTTTATCGAACAGAGATCAATTGCCCTGACTAGATTTTTCTTAGAGCAAGGTGTCAAAGCCATTGTTGTCGCATGTAATACCGCGACAGCTGCGGCGATATCAACGCTACGCTCGATATATTCGTTGCCCATTGTGGGTATGGAACCCGCGGTCAAACCAGCAGTAGATGCTACAAGATCAGGCATTATCGGTGTCCTGGCCACCACAGGGACACTTGAGAGTACCAAGTTTGCCGAATTGCTTCATCGATCGGGCAAAGGCGCGGAGGTTATAATTCAACCTTGTCCTGGTCTGGTAGAACAGGTAGAAAGAGCTGAACTTTCGGTAAAAATGACTCGTACTTTAGTCGAAAATTACGTATCCCCATTGTTGGAACGCGGCGTTGATACCATCGTACTTGGATGTACGCACTACGCATTTCTCACTTCACTTATCAAAGAAGTAGTAGGCCTAAATGTTTCAATAATTGATACAGGTCCTGCTGTTTCACGGCAACTACGGCGTAGGCTTGAGAAAGAACAACTTCTATCAGTCGAGAATACTCCTGGTGCAGAGCAGTTTTGGACTAGCGGTCCACAGAGAGAAGTCCAGAGGGTAATATCTCGGCTATGGAATAGGAAGGTAGATGTGCTTCGCTTGCCGAAAGCTTTTACCCGCAGTGGTACGATTTCAAGTACCCCTAACAAGCCGCTGCAGCGGACGCGCCGCAGGCGCGCCGCTCAGACTTAAATTCTTGCTTTTGATAATGTAATCTTATAGAATCCCACACTATCATTGTATACAGATTGAATATAGAAAATTCGGCTCTAAGTTTTCCATCTTTACCGAATTCATTACTCAAGAGACGAAAACGATCACCGAACCAAAGCCTGAAGGCGACGGTCTAAAGCCCCTGCCTTAGACTTGTCTTACGGATGACGGAAAAGGAGGATGTCATGTCAAAGAGAATTTATATTCTGCGGATTTGTAGCTTCCTTCTTTGTTCTTTCGTTGTAGCATCTCTTCACGCGATGCCCTCGGGTCACCTCCAAGCCGGCCCCGAGAATCATGGGCTTCGCATGCAACTTTCTATTACAACGGCCAGTGAGAGTGGAAAGGATGTTTATAGAGTCCGGCTTGATTTGATGAATACGGGTCAGGTCCCTGTCGTTTTGGTTGCGAGTTGGACCTACGAGCATGACAAAGGTAACTATGCTGAGTTCCTGAAGTCCGAGGTTATGCTAATTTCTCATCCAGAAGTGCTGGCTGAAACAGCCCAGACAGGTGGCGAATGGCGTATATCGCCTCAACCAGAGCGCGAGATCAAGCCAGGCGCAAGATTGACAGTTGAATGGAGTTCCACGGATCGCCGTCTTAAACCAAAAAACTACCCCAATACCTATCCATATTTCCCAACCGATGGACTCTATGGGATCCGCGCGAAATTCCTTGCTGTCACAAAAGACGGCAAGCGGATCCTGCTTACCAGTAATGAACAGCCGGTTCCAGTTGGCGGAAGTGTTGAGATGCCCAAATACGCAACAGCACGAATCATTCGGGTCGACCCCGAAAAAAAGACCGCTGCTATCAATTTGGGGTCGGATCAGAGAATAGAAAAGAATGATAAGTTTAGCCTGAGATATGGTACTCTAGGATGTTGGCACTTGACCATCACCGAAGTGGATGAAGGGATAGCCAGAGGTACGATTGAGACCATCCAACGTGATGGAGAAGATGTGCCGCTGTTTCCGGAAAAGGACTGGGTCGCCGCACTGATGCGGCCGAAACATACAAGGGGCGACAGATAATCCGCACAACCAGCCGCTGCAGCGGACGCGCCTGAGGCGTGCTGATCAGACATAAATTCTTGCTTTTGACAATGTAATTTTATAAAATCCCATACTATCATTGTATATTTATTGAATACGGAAAATTCGGTTCTAAGTTTTCCATATTTACTGACTTAATCTATGAGTAGATGTGCAAGCTATATAAAGGTAATGTCAAACAGAATTTCCCATCTGTTGACAGTGTTCGGCTTCGAATACATAGGCCTATGAGAATTTCGATACCCAAGTTTACAGGAAGATTGCCCGGGCAAATCGTAACGAAGAGTGTATTCTTCGACTCTGTCGGGTACATATTCCGCGCCCTCTCGTGGTTGGATATCGCAAAGAGGATCAGAAACATCTGCGCTCTTCAGTACGCTGCACATGACACTCGTCAGGGTATTGAGCAGCTCTTATTCGAGGAACTCGTCTTAAGCGTAGGGACTAAACTTGATCGCGGCGAATACGAAAAGTGCAAGGGCAATAGCACCAAACTACACAAGATAATCCGTAGGCTCAGTCCCGATTATGAGAAGCTGGCTCATTTTACCCAGGCAATCGCGTCCGTCGATCCCTACTTACCACCACTCGAAACGTGGGATCACAAACAGCTCATGAAGCACTGGGGAATCGTATCTACGTACCTTCATTGGGCTGGTGAACCGGCCGAAACCGTAGAAGATAAGGACTGGGTGAAAACCGGGATCAAGGCTGTTGAAGCCGCAGCGAACCATATTTGGGAAAAGAAGACCAGCGGGTACACAGGGATTATTATGCCGAAGAATATGGCGCCTGAGATCCGAGCGCTGTGGGATCGGTTCAAGGCAGGAGAAACTAACCTTGCGGGCGTAAAGAGGGCGGCGAATATCGCGCTTCCTATCCTCAGAAAACGAAAGGAAGGCTAACCACTCGCTCATGTGGTCTCAAATAGCTGTGCGGTTTGGGTCGATTGTCTCGATAGCGTTAGACATTAGAGGAGAGAATTATGATTGACGAAAATACTACTCCGTATGAAGCGTTAACTCTTGCCCTGGAGAAAGAAAGGGAGGCGTATGCGCTGTATAAAAAGGCCGCAGAGGTGGTGAAGGATCAATCAGTGCAAAAGATGTTCGACTTTCTCGCCAAGGAAGAAATAAAGCACCAGCGCCTTATCGAGGACGAAATTAATAGGAATTGGCTCCAGGAGTTCTAGCACATCACCACGGCAGTAATGGCGCATAACCCAACTTTTCAAAATACCTATTTTTTGGCATGCTACTTTTCTTGTGTATTTTTTCGATTAAGGAGGAAGGAAACCGTTCATAATTTTTCCCAATTTGGCAACATTTCTTCGTGTGCTTCGTGGTGATTAGCTTTGATTAGTCTTTTACCACGAAGGCCACAAAGATTTTCGGTTATAATTCATTTTCGGGCTGACCTCGGCATACCCCAAAAAAGGAGCGTACAGACATGGATAAATACGAATGCTTGGTATGCGGATATATCTACGATCCAGAGGTAGGCGATCCAGACAACGGAGTTGCTCCGGGAACGCCGTTTGACAAAATCCCGGACGACTGGGTCTGCCCGGAGTGCGGCGCTCCCAAGGATCAGTTTGAAAAGCTCTAAGAGCCGCTGACCCTCGCTCATTATCAGGGGAGTAGGGGGGGCCCGCCCGGGGGGCCGGGTGGGGCGGGGGGCGTGACGCCTCGGGGGAGGCCACCCGCGGGGGCGGGCGGCAGGCTCGGGCGAGCCGTGTAGAGGGTGGCGCCTACCTGGCCGTCGGCGACGCTGCAGCGCAGGCGCGCGCGCCCTTCAGGAGACAGCAGTGGGCGATCATAGCGTAGCAGGTAGGGAGGACTCGCGAGGTCTGGCTCGACGCCATATGACGCAAGGATGGCGTCGCCTCCGATG
>JAUWMI010000009.1 GCA_030613245.1 Candidatus Sumerlaeota bacterium | reverse complement strand
TGTGCTGACGAAGGACGAGGGAGGGCGTCACACGCCGTTTTTCACTGGCTACCGGCCGCAGTTTTACTTTCGGACAACGGATGTGACGGGTATGGTTCAGATGCCCGAAGGAGTTGAGATGGTGATGCCAGGAGATAACGTAGGGCTGGAGATAGAGTTGATCATGCCGATAGCGATGGAGAAGGAGTTGCGGTTTGCGATTCGAGAGGGAGGTCGTACGGTCGGCGCTGGCGTCATTACTGAGGTTGTTGAGTAAGGCTTGGCCAGGGTGAAGGATAATAGAGGAGTAGGGGAAAAGAAGCAGGGATTCAGAGGACGCGTTGTTTGGGATTCTTTCAACATTTCATAAATCTTCTTGCTATCACTCCGTCCTATCGAAAGACAAGAGACACTGTCTAGTTGTGCCAGTTATTAGAACACTGGAGAGGGTATCCAGTAGGCAGGGGTCTGGAGCCGCGCTATGAGGGAAATTGTTGTGCTTGCGTGTAGTGAGTGTGATCGGAGGAATTATTCAACGACACGGAACAAGAAGCTCCAGCAGAAAAAGCTGGAGTTGAAGAAATACTGTAGGTTCTGCCGGAAGCATACGGTTCATAAAGAGACCAAGTAAGAGTGGGTAGCAGATCAATAGGTAAAAGGGGTAGTCGGTTACTCGGTTGGTCGGTTAGTCGGTTAGAGTGCAGACCAGTAGCTCAACTGGCTAGAGCATCGGTCTCCAAAACCGAGGGTTGGGGGTTCGAGTCCCTCCTGGTCTGCCAATCATGATAGTCAAGGCAGTACGGCTGCCTGAGACAGACAAGCGGCGATACGAAAGATGAAGAAATTAGGCCAGTTGCTAGAGAAGATGGGGACGTTTTTGAAAGAGGTCCGTGTGGAGATGCAGAAGGTGACATGGCCGAGTCGTAACGAGATAGTGAGTTACACGGTAGTAGTGCTGGTGACGGTGTTGATACTGTCGACGATTATCTGGGCAGCGGATAACGTTCTGGGAAGGGTATTGAGGGTGATTTTTGGTTAGGCAACGGGGAGTTGAAGAAGCATCAGGGAGAAGAGCACGAGGGTATTTTTTTGGTATTTAAGAATTGCAGAGATAGGTTTTTAGGAGACATTGTTTGAGCAAGCGTTTAGAATCAGAGGGGGTCGCAAAGGGAGAGCGTTTGTGCGATGTCGTAATAACGGGGAAAGAGGTGAGAGGGGCTAGCATGGCGAAGCAGTGGTTTGCGATACATACGTATTCGGGATATGAGAATAAGGTAAAGCAGCACATAGAGTACAAGGCTGCGCTTGAAGATGTCCGTGGGCGTGTGTTGCAGGTAATCATACCGGCGGAGAGCGTGATAGAGATAAAGGATGGGAAGAAGAGGAACGTGACGAGGAATCTGATGCCGGGGTACGTGCTGATCGAGATGGAGGCGGATGAGGATTTATTTACGTTGGTGCGTCGTACAGCGGGTGTATCGGGTTTTGTTGGGGATGGAGTGAATGCGATTGCGTTGACGGAGGAGGAAGTGCATAGGGTGCTGGAGTTGGTCAAGGATAAGAAGGATAAACCGAAGCCAGAGATCAAGTATAGACTTGGTGAGCAGGTGAAGGTAGTGACTGGGCCTTTTGTGAATTTCATCGGGTCAGTGGATGAGATTGATGCGGAGAAGGGGAAGTTGAAGGTGATGGTGTCGATATTCGGGCGGCCGACGCCAGTGGAGCTAGACGTGCTGCAGGTGGAGTCAATCTAGGTGCTGCGGCGGAGCACAGGAGGTCAGGAGGGGATCGATGGCGAAGAAGGTGTTGGCAGTGGTGAAGTTGCATGTGCCGGCGGGTCAGGCGAATCCGGCGCCGCCTGTGGGACCTGCGCTGGGGCAGCACGGGATTAACATCATGGAGTTTTGCAAGGCATTCAATGCAAAGACAAAGGATCAGCTAGGACTGATCATACCGGCAGTGGTGACGATTCATACTGATCGGTCGTTTTCGTTTATTACAAAGACGCCGCCAGCAGCGGTGTTGTTGAAACGGGCGGCAGGGCTGGCAAAGGGATCTGGCGTGCCGAACAAAGAGAAGGTAGGGAAAGTGACGCGGGCGCAGGTGCGGGAGATTGCAGTGCAGAAGCAGCAGGATTTGAACTCGGCATCGGAGGAGGCCGCGATAAGGATAATCGAGGGGACAGCGAGGAGTATGGGGATAGAGGTAGAGGAGTAGAGAACAGGGTGGCCGTAGAGAGGCAGGCGTCATTTGTGCGGCTTGTCTGCCAGACCAGGCAGAGAGGAATCAATGGGACACGGAAAGAAGTATAAAGAGGCTGTGGAACAGATAGAGAAGGGGAAGGCGTATTCACTGGAGGAGGGAGTAAAGCTGCTACGGTCGGTGGCATACGCGAAGTTTGATGAGACGGTGGATCTGGCAGTGCGGTTGGGAATAGATCCGCGGCACTCGGATCAGCAGGTACGAGGCGTGGTTTTACTGCCGCATGGCACGGGGAAGAAGGTACGGCTAGCGGTATTTGTGAAAGGGGAGAAGTTACGCGAAGCACAGGAGGCAGGAGCAGATTACGTAGGGGCGGAGGAGTTAATCAAGAAGAGTCAGGGGGGATGGCTGGAATTTGATGCGGCGATAGCGACGCCAGATATGATGAGAGAAGTTGGGAAGCTGGGAAAGATTCTTGGGCCACGAGGGTTGATGCCGAATCCAAAGGCAGGAACAGTGACGTTTGAGCTGGCGCGTGCGATTCAGGAGCTGAAAGCGGGGAAGATTGAGTTTCGGGTAGATCGGACGGGAATTGTCCACAGTGCGGTCGGGAAGATGTCGTTTACGGATGAGCATTTGGTGGAGAATGTGCGGACGTTATTGGATGCGCTGCAGCATGCGCGGCCATCAGGGGCAAAAGGACAATTCATGCGTAGCATTACGCTGAGTTCGACAATGAGTCCCGGGGTTCGGATTGAATATAGTGGGTCTTAGCGCAGAGGGGACAAAGGCCACGTGTCAGACGGCGGAGGCTTTTGCGTCTGAGAGTGAGAGTGCCGGCGTTTTGCAGTGTAGAGGCCGCTAAGAGCAAGAAGTAGAAGGGATATTCGTTCATTTCCGCCGCGGCGGATAGCTGTTTTGGTGTAGAATAAGGAGCCAAAGACAGTAGGTCCTTCAGGATGAATCCTTTTCTTCGGGATGAATCCTGGCAACAGGGTAATGCAGGTATCGCCTACCGAGGCTGCGCGTTGTTGCACTGGCGAGGCAGACGTCAGTGTGTTAGGGAGGAAGAAGCTGACTTTACCTTCCATGGAAAGCGGTCTTGTTGGGCGAGAGGAGTCCTGACCAGGGCCGTGCAAGGTGCTCGTAAAGGAGGTGACTGGATGGTCAAGCAGTGGAAGAAAGATGCAGTGGCCGATGTACAGGAGAAGGTGCAGCGTGCGAAGAGTGTGATACTTGCGGATTTTCGTGGGTTGACGGTGGACGAGATGACGGAGTTGAGGCGGCGGCTGCGGCAAGAGGCAGTGGAGTTTAAGGTAATAAAGAATCGGCTGGTAAAGCGGGCGTTGGCAGGAGCGGGTAGTGAGAATCTGGATGAGTATCTCATGGGCCCGACGGCGCTGGCGTTCGGATATTCAGATCCGGTGATTGCCGCGAAGGTGCTCTATAATTATGGGAAGGAGAACAGTAAGTTAGAGATCAAAGGTGGTCTGCTGGAGGGGAAGAAGGTAGATCGGCAGTGGATCGAGATGTTGGCGCAGGTTCCACCGCGAGATGAATTGTTCGCACGGCTGATGGGGAGTTTGCAGAAACCTGCACAGAGTCTTGTATGGAGTTTAAAGGCCACGGTATCAAGTCTAGTTTACGCATTGCGAGCAGTGAGCGAGCAGAGAGGCCAGCAGGCAGATAAGGATTAGAGCCTGGGGCCCAACATTCATGGAGGTGAAGTGAGACATGGCAGATGGTGTTTTGACAAATGAAGAGATTGTTGAGGCGTTGAAGAAGAAATCGCTATTGGAAGTAAATGAGTTAGTGGAGATGATTGAAGAGGCGTTTGGAGTTACGGCGGCGCCGGTAGCGACAATGGTACCGGGAGCAGCTGCGGCGCCAGTGGAGGAGAAGACAGAGTATACGGTAGTTCTGAAAGAGGTGGGGAAGGAAAAGATCAAAGTAATTAAGGAAGTGCGTGCGCTGACGAATTTAGGGTTAAAAGAGGCGAAGGATTTGGTGGAAGCGGCGCCGAAAGAAGTGCTGAAGGATGTTTCTAAAGAAGAGGCTGAGAGTGCGAAGCAGAAGATCGAGGCAGTTGGCGCCAAGGTGGAGCTAACATAAGAGAGGTCGAGCGCGCGGAATTAATGGGACAGGGTATGGATGCTGTCCGAATGCAATAGGAAACGCCAGGCTTTTTTGAGCGTACAGATATTTTCGAGGGGCGAGAAGTAACCCGGGGGTGTCTTCGCGATTTACAAGAGCACGAGACAGAGCTCAATTACGACCAGCCTACCCGTTGACGATCGTATCATCTTAGAGCAGTCAGGCTTTTTGCAGCGACCAACCCGTATGAGCAGCTGGGCGCAAGGGGTAGAGCTACGCAGATGTAAGGGCATACCGGGATTCATGAGCGCGAAGGAGGGTGTTAAATGGTGAGTCATGGCACTAAAGATGTTGCGCAGAAGGGGGTTCTTTACTTTTCGCGCATCAAGGAGACCATGGAGATTCCATATTTGCTGGAGACGCAGAGGCAGTCGTACGAGCAGTTTCTGCAGCTAGGAGTGCAACCGGAGGCGCGAGAGAACAAGGGATTGCAGGAGGCGTTTTTGAGCGTATATCCAATCACGTGTGCGGGGAATCCATCGAGTTTGGAGTTTGTTGAATACACATTCGGGACGCCGAAGTACAATGTGAAGGAGTGTTTGGAGCGGGGGATGACGTATGCGGTTCCATTGAAGGTGAAGTTGCAATTAATTGTGAGGGAAATAAATGAAGAGACCGGGGAGAGGGAGATACGTGACATCAAGGAGCAGGAGACGTACATGGGTGAGATACCCCTGATGACAGATCAGGGGACGTTTATCATAAATGGTGCGGAGCGTGTAATTGTAAGCCAGTTGCATCGTTCGCCGGGTGTAAGTTTTGCATCAAACGTGCATCCGAACGGGAAGACGACGTACTCGGCGCGGATCATTCCGTACCGTGGAGCATGGGTAGAGTTCGAGATTGATATCAATAACGTAATGTACGTGATGATAGATCGGAAGCGAAAGATGCCGGCGACGACGTTTTTGCGTGCATTTGGGTACGAGAGTGACGAGGAGTTGGCGCACGAATTTTTTGAGAAAGAGCGGATTGCGATTGATGATTTTGGGAAGGGTGAGACAAAAGTTGCGGATCTGGACCAGTATCTAGGGGAGGAGTTTAATGATACGATATTGGATCGGAAGACGAAGAAGCGGTTGGTAAAGAAGGGTGCGAAAGTAACGAAGAAGGCGATTGAAGCGCTGCGGGAGTCGAAAGTGAAGGGTGTGAGTCTGGGCGTGGTGAAAGGATATGAGAGGATCATCGGGCGGATTCTGGCATCAGATGTAGAGGACCGTAGCACTGGGGAAGTGATAGGGGAATGCTGGGAGCGAGTGACGACGACACTTCTGCGGCGGTGTTCGGAGTGTAGGATTAAGAGAATCGAAGTGGTCAAGGTGGAGCACGAGGAGGGCGATGTGATTCTGGCCACGCTGCAGAAGGATCGTGTGAAGACGTACGAAGAGGCGCTGATGGAATTTTTCAAGCGGCTACGTCCAGGGAATCCAGTGTCGGTGAGTAATGGACTGCGGTTGGTCGAGGAGATATTTTTCAACGAGAGGCGCTACGACCTTGGTTCAGTGGGGCGACACAAGATTAACAAACGGTTCAAGCGCGACGGTACAGCCTCGCTACGGACGTTGATGCGTGAGGATTTGGTGGACGTGATGAAGTACCTGGCGCGATTGCAGCGGGAGCAGATGGGGATAGACGACATTGATCATCTTGGTAACCGCCGGGTTCGGTCGGTTGGAGAGCTGCTGCAAAACCAGGTGCGGATAGGGCTATCAGAGATGGAGAGGACGGCGCGGGAGCGTATGAACGTGGTGGATCTGGAGAATCTGCTGCCGCAGAATCTGATTAATGCGAAGCCGTTGGTAACGGCGATCAAGGACTTTTTCGGACGGAGTCAGTTGTCGCAATTCATGGATGAGACGAATCCGCTGGCGGAGTTGACGCACAAGCGGCGGTTGAGTGCACTGGGGCCGGGTGGTTTGAGCCGAGATCGAGCGGGGTTCGAGGTGCGTGACGTGCATCACACGCACTATGGGCGGATTTGCCCGATCGAGACACCGGAAGGGCCGAACATCGGGTTAATTTCGTCGTTGAGTACGTATGCGCGGATCAATGAGTACGGGTTTATAGAAACGCCGTACCGGAAGGTGCGCAATGGGCGAGTGATGAAGGACCTCGAGTACTTGACGGCGGATATAGAGGATGAATATCGTATTGCGCAGGCGAATGCACCATTGGATGAGAAGGGTATGTTTGTGCTCGATACGGTGCTAGCGCGGTACCGTGGAGATTTTCCGCGTGTGAAGCCATTGGAAGTGGAGTATATGGACGTATCACCGAAGCAGTTGGTGAGTGTATCGGCGGCGTTGATACCGTTTTTAGAGCACGACGATGCGAATCGAGCGTTGATGGGATCGAACATGCAACGTCAGGCGGTGCCACTGCTGTTTCTGGAAGAGCCGGTGGTAGGGACGGGGATAGAAGGGAAGGCGGCACGTGATTCAGGGGTATGTGTGCTGGCGCGGCATAATGGGGTAGTGGAACGCGTGACATCGAATGAGATCGTCGTGCGGAGAGAAGACAAGGGGGAGGATGCATCCCGGTTGGAGAAGTTCAAGCGCTCAAATCAGAACACGTGTATCAATCAACGACCGGTAGTAAGTGAAGGTGAGCGGGTGAAGCAGGGGCAGGTGATTGCGGATGGGCCAGCGACGATGAATGGGAATCTGGCACTGGGTCGGAACGTGCTAGTGGCATTTATGTCGTGGGGAGGTTATAACTTTGAGGATGCGATTCTGATCAGCGAGCGTTTGGTGAAGGAGGACACATTTACGTCAATACACATCGAGGAGTTCGAGGTAGATGCGCGGGACACGAAGTTAGGCCGGGAGGAGATCACGCGCGACATACCGAACGTGAGCGAGGATGCGTTGCGTAAGTTAGATGAGAATGGGCTGGTATACATTGGATCAGAGGTACGGCCGGGAGATATTCTGGTGGGGAAGGTAACGCCAAAGGGCGAGACGGAGTTGAGTTCGGAAGAGAAGTTGCTGCGGGCGATTTTTGGAGAGAAGGCAGGGGATGTGCGGGACGCGTCGTTGAAGGTGTCACCGGGGACGAGTGGGATAGTGATAGATAGGAAGGTGTTCTCGCGTAAGGAGCGCGGGACAAAGACGGAGAGGGAAGATAAGGCGAGGATAGCGGAGGTTGAGGCAGAAAAGGATCTGCAGTTGAATGAGTTGCGGGAGCAGTTTGATAAGGACTTGAAGCAGGGTCTGAAGAGACTAACGAAATCGGTGGTGAATTTTGAGACAGGGGCGGTGGAGTTGAAACCGGGTAGTCGGATTACGGAGAAGGCGCTGCAGTACATCAAGCAGAGTTTGCGAACGGGGATGTTGCCAGTAGATGGGGCGTGTGGAGCAGAGGTAAAGAAGTCGTATCAATCTTTAGTGGCGCGAGAGAACGAGATTCAGGATACTGCAAAGAACAGGATAGATCGGATAAAGACGGGAGATGAATTGCCGCCAGGGGTGATCAAGCTGGTGAAGGTATACGTGGCGACGAAGCGGAAGATTTCGGTTGGTGACAAGATGGCGGGCCGGCATGGGAACAAGGGAGTGATAGCGAAGATTCTGCCGATGGAGGATATGCCGTTTCTGGCGGATGGGACGCCGGTGGATATTGTGTTGAATCCGCTAGGGGTGCCATCGCGAATGAATGTAGGTCAGGTTTTGGAGACGCATCTGGGATGGGCGGCGAAGGTGCTGGGTATGCAAATGCTATCGCCGGTATTTGACGGAGCGCGTGAGGATCAGATAAGGGGTTTGTTGCGTAAGGCGGGGCTGCCGGAGTCGGGGGAGACGATTCTCTATGATGGTCTAACAGGGGAGGCGTTTGATACATCGGTGACAGTGGGTTACATTTACATGATGAAGTTGGCACATCTGGTGGATGACAAGATGCATGCGCGGTCTATCGGGCCATATTCGTTGGTGACGCAGCAGCCGCTTGGTGGAAAAGCGCAATTTGGGGGTCAGCGGTTTGGTGAGATGGAGGTATGGGCGCTAGAGGCGTATGGTGCGGCATACATGCTCCAAGAGTTGCTGACGGTGAAGTCTGATGATGTGAATGGACGGGCGCGGATTTACGAGTCTATAGTAAAGGGTCAGAACAGTCTTACGCCTGGGATTCCAGAGTCGTTCAACGTGCTGGTGAAAGAGCTGCAAAGCCTCGGGCTGAATATGCAATTGTTGACAGAAGAAGAGATAAAGCCGGAAGAAGAGGAGCAGACAGAGTCGTTATTAGATGAAGGTGATGAAGAGGAGGAAGAGGATTTGCTAGGTGAGGAGGAAGAGGAGGAAGAAGAGGAAGAGGACAGTGAGGAGGAGAGCGAGGAGGATGACTGAGTGGTGGATGGGGTTTTTAGTGACTTGAAGGATATGTCCAAGCTGGAAGGTTTCCGTTCATGAGAGGACAGTGAAGGGGAGCATGTCAGTTTCCATAAGTGAGGAGACTATCGCACAAGGGGGTTTCGTCAATGAATAGTAAGGATAGTAAGGAACGGGGTAGCGGATCAGTGCGGACGATAATTTTGGGGTTAGACCAGGGTACGGATGAAGTTGATTTGAACAATGTCAATGCTATAGCGCGGATCGGTATAGCGTCGTCGCAGCATATTCTGCAATGGTCGCGTCATCATTGTCGGCAGACGGATAGGCGAGGAAATTGCAAATGTGGGAGGTCGCCGGAGGAGCAGGAGCTGTGTGCGTTTGGGGAGGTAAAGAAGCCGGAGACGATTAATTACAGGACGTTTAAGCCAGAGAAGGACGGGCTATTTTGCGAGCGGATATTTGGGCCGACGAAGGACTGGGAGTGTTCATGCGGTAAATATAAGCGGATCAAGTATAGGGGGATAGTGTGTGATCGGTGCGGAGTTGAAGTGATCGAATCGAAGGTGCGGCGCGTCCGGATGGGACATATCAAGTTGGCGGCGCCGGTGTGTCACATCTGGTTTTACAAGGGGACGTCGAGCAAGATCAGCAACTTGCTGGACATCAGTGTGAAAGACCTGGGGAAGGTGATTTATTTTCAGGACTATATCGTAGTGGATGCGGGAGACAGTCCGCTGAAGCCGAAGCAGATTTTAGCGGAGGAGGAGTATCGGAAGTACCGGGAGCTTTATGGGGACAAGGTAAAGATTATAATTGGTGCGGAGGCGGTCAAGGAGTTGCTGCTTCGGTTGGACATAGAAGACCTGTCGAGCCGATTGGCGCTGGAGATGCGCGAGGCGACGTCGGCGCAGAAGCGTAATAAGATTATAAAGCGGCTGAAGGTGGTTGAGGCGTTTCGTGGTTCAGAGAACAAGCCGGATTGGATGATTTTGAACGTTTTGCCGGTGCTACCGCCGGATTTGCGGCCGCTCGTGCATCTGGATGGGGGGCGATTTGCGACATCGGATTTGAACGATCTATACCGGCGTGTGATCAACCGGAACAATCGTCTGAAGCGGCTGACAGAGTTGAAGGCGCCAGATGTGATATTGAGAAATGAGAAGCGTATGCTTCAGGAGGCGGTGGATGCGCTGTTTGACAATAGTCGTCGTGGGCGACCGACGAAGGGTCATAATAACCGGCCGCTGAAGTCGCTGGCAGACATGCTGAAAGGGAAGCAGGGGAGATTTCGCCAGAATCTTTTGGGGAAGCGAGTGGATTATTCAGGTCGGTCGGTGATCGTTGTGGGGCCGGAGTTGGGTTTTAATCAGTGTGGGTTACCGAAGAAGATGGCGCTGGAGTTGTTTGATCCGTTCATAATCCATGAGTTAGAGCGGCGTGGGTATGTTAACACGATTAAGAGTGCGAAGCGGCTGATGGAGCGGGAAGATCCGGTGGTGTATGATATTTTGGATGATCTTATTAAGGACCATCCGGTGTTACTGAACCGTGCGCCGACATTACACCGTCTGGGTGTTCAGGCGTTCATGCCGGTGTTGGTGGAGGGTAAGGCGATACGGCTGCATCCGTTGGCGTGTGCAGCATTCAATGCGGATTTTGATGGGGATCAGATGGCGGTGCACATTCCGTTGTCTCTGCAGGCCAAGATAGAGGCGCGGTTGGTAATGATGGCGGAGAATAACATTTTGTCGCCGGCGAACGGTCGGCCGATTGCGACACCATCGCAGGATATTGTGTTGGGGTGTTTTTATCTGACGAAGGTGCATAAAGCGGCGAAGGGAGAAGGGATGGAGTTTTATGGCCCAGAGGAAGTGATTCTGGCGCATAACGAAGGTGTAGTAGACCTGCACGCAGAGATCAAGGTGCGTGTTGATGGGAAGATGGTGACGACGACGGTTGGACGAGTGCTGTTCAGTCAGATTTTGCCGCCGGAGTTGTCGTTTTTTAATCCGGATTATTCATTTTCCAACGAGACGATGAACAAAAGGAAGTTGAGTCAGATAGTAGCGGTTGCCCACAAGATTTGCGGGCCGGAAAAGACAGCTGTGATTCTGGACAAGATGAAGGATATGGGATTTGAGTATGCGAAAAAAGCGGGGATGTCAATCAGCGTGGAAGACATGGTGATACCGGGGACGAAGGATCGGGTTATAGAGCGGGCGAAGAAGGAGGTTCAGCGAGTGCAACGGCAGTACGAACGGGGGGT
This sequence comes from Candidatus Sumerlaeota bacterium, assembly GCA_030613245.1. Classification (GTDB taxonomy): domain Bacteria; phylum Sumerlaeota; class Sumerlaeia; order MWCT01; family JAUWMI01; genus JAUWMI01. Next base: position 98,064 of record JAUWMI010000009.1, on the reverse strand, counting down.
GCTGACCGATGAGGAGCGCTACCATAAGGTGATAGATGTGTGGACGCATGCGACGGATATGGTAGCGAATGACATGCTGAAGGAGATGAAGCAAAGCAAAGAGGGGTTGAACCCGATTTATATAATGGCCTTATCGGGTGCGCGAGGTAGCGAGCAGCAGATTCGGCAGTTGGCGGGGATGCGGGGATTGATGCAGAGGCCGACGAAGAGGGTCACGGGAGCGATCGGGGAGATAATCGAGTCGCCGATCCAGGCGAATTTCCGTGAGGGATTGACGGTGGTGGAGTATTTTATTTCGACGCATGGGGCGCGCAAGGGTCTGGCCGATACGGCGCTGAAGACATCGGATGCGGGTTATCTGACGCGGCGGTTAGTGGATGTAGCGCAGGATTTGATTGTGACAGGGGTGGACTGTGGGACGCACAATGGGATACGTGTGCAGGCGCTGAAGGAGGTTACGACGCAAGGGGAGCGTGAGTTAGAGCCGTTGAGGGATCGGATTGTTGGACGGGTGGCAGTGGAAGATGTCAAGGATCCGAACACGAAGAAGGTGATTTGCCGGCGGAAGCATGAGATAACAGAAGATATAGCGCAGGAGATCGACGAGGCGGGAGTGGAAAGTGTGGAGATTCGGTCGGTGCTGATGTGCGAGATGCGTCGGGGTCTCTGTACGTTGTGTTACGGTCGAAACATGGCGACAGGGAAGGATGTGGAAGTGGGCGAGGCAATAGGTGTAATGGCGGCGCAATCAATTGGAGAGCCGGGTACACAGCTGACGCTGCGGACGTTCCATATTGGCGGTACAGCGAGCCGTGAGCTGGAGGGATGGTATCAGTCAACGGCAGATGGAGTTGTGAAGTTTAGGAATCTGCGCCTCGTAGAGCATGAAGATGGGTACCTTGTGGTGACGAACCGGACGGGTAGCATCCACATACAGGATGAAGAAGATAACGACGTGCAGGTTTTGCCAAACATTCCGTATGGATCGAAGGTTACGCGCAAAGAGGGTGAGCGCGTGACAAGGGGTGAACGGTTTGTGGAATGGGATCCGCACCATATTCCGATTGTGGCTGACAATGATGGGCAGTTGAAATTTGTGGATATAGTACGTGGCGTGACCATGAAAGAGGATGTTGACCCGATGACGGGAATCGCACAGGTGGTGATTCTGGAGCACAAAGAGGAGCGGCATCCGCAGTTGCTGATAATGGATGGGAAGAAGGTATTGCAACAGTATGCATTAACGGCAGGGGCAATTATAAGCCGTGATTTACAGAACGGTTCGAAGGTGAAAGCGGGTATAGTTCTGGCGCGATTGCCGCGGATGAGGACGAAGTCGCGAGACATAACAGGCGGATTGCCGCGAGTGGACGAGTTGTTTGAGGGGCGCAAGCCGAAGGATTGTGCCTTTATCGCAGATATCAGCGGGCGATTTGAATTTCGTGGTATTGCGAAAGGCGCGCGGAAGGTGGCGATTGTTGCGGATAATGATGAGGAAAAGCAGTATTCGATACCGCTGATTCGACACCTGATAATCCGCGATGGTGAGCGTGTGGAGGCGGGTGATCGGCTTACAGATGGGTCGGTGAGTCCGCACGACGTATTGCGAGTAAAGGGAGAGAAGGCGGTGCAGGAGTTTCTGTTGGGAGAGATACAGGAGGTGTACCGTCTGCAAGGTGTGAATGTTAATGACAAGCACATAGAATGTATTATCCGGCAGATGCTGAAGAAGGTGGTAATAGAGGAAGTTGGGAACACGGGATTTCTTTATGGTCAGCAGGTGGATAAGTTTATGTTCCAGGAGGAGAATGACCGGACGATTAAGAAAGGTGGAGCGCCGGCGATCGCAAAGCCGAAGTTGCTGGGGTTGACGAAGGCATCGCTAGAGACGGAGTCGTTCATATCGGCGGCGTCGTTCCAGGAGACAACGCGAGTTTTAACGGATGCGGCGGTGCGAGGGCGACGGGACTACCTGCGGGGGTTGAAAGAGAACGTAATCATGGGGCTGCTGATTCCAGCGGGATCAGGGATGTCGTGTTATCGCAATATTGATGTTGTTCCGGAGGAACAGAAGAAAGAGGGGGCTGTAGCGAAAGGATAGGTTGGTAGAAGCAGGCCCGGACGGGTCACGTTTAGGCGTGCGTTAGCAGTTTTAGAGTTATTTTGGTGCGGGGATTCTTAGAGTTCCCGCACTTTTTTGTTGCTCTGGATATGCAGAGCGGCTGATTCGGGGAAATCGAGAGCGGGCAACGGGCGGAAGGGGCAGATTATAATCTGTCCCTACCGTTTTGGTGTTGGGGTTACATTTATACTGTTTTGCATATTAAATGTCCGCAATTCGCAGCAAACATCAATGGGGCAGACACACGGGTCTGCCCCTACGTCACGCACTTATTTTACCGCTGCTGCATGGAATCGTCAGGTTTCGGGCAAGATTACTCCGTAGGGACGAACCTATGTGTTCGTCCTTTCTCTTTTTTGATTTCCGGTCATTTATTTTGCAAACTGGTATATATGGCCGACCTTTGCGCCGTAGAGGAGGCGTACAAGTCTAGAAATCTTTGCTGGCAAATTCATCGCGAGCCTTGATGTGGTTTACAGGAGCGATGCCGTGGCCGAGAGGTTGGGCATGGCGTATGGCGATGGCAGTAAATTTTTTGGCGTGCGTGACGGCGGAGAGAGGAGATTCGCCGCGAGCGAGGAAAGCGGTGATGGCGGCAGAGAAGGTGCAGCCGGTACCGTGGGTGTGAGGGGAAGGGATACGTGGTTCTTCGAGGATGTGGAAATGGTTGCCGTCGAAGAAGAGGTCAGTGGCGTTGGGGAGAGGAAGGTGGCCGCCTTTGATGACGATGAATTTGGGGCCAAGGCGGTGGATGCGGCGGGCGGCTTCTTTCATGGAGTCCAGATCGTTAATCGTGAGATCGGCGAGAATGCGGGCTTCCGGGGTATTTGGGGTGAGAATAAAGGATAGGGGTAGAAGGTCGGAGATGAGTGAGGAGACGGCGTCTTGTTGAAGGAGTTGATCACCGTGTTTGGAGATCATGACGGGATCTACGACGAGGCGATCAAAGCGGAACTGGCTAAGAACAGTGGCGACGGTACGGATGAGAGGTGCGGTAGAAAGCATCCCTGTTTTAGCGGCGTCAGCGCCGATGTCGTCGAGGACAGAGCGGAGCTGTAGAGCGAGGAACTCAGTTGGAACATTATGAATGCCGTGAACGCCCCTGGTGTTCTGTGCGGTAAGTGCGGTGACGGCGGACATGCCGTAGACGCCGAGGGAGTGGAAGGTTTTAAGATCGGCCTGGATGCCGGCGCCGCCGCCAGAATCGGAGCCGGCGATGGTGAGGGCGCGTGGATACATGAGCTGCTCCTTATTATTTGTTGTTATGCAAAGTGTGGGCAAGCGTTTTTCGGTTCTTAGGAATCAGTTAGCTTACGAAGGGCGGATCTATTGTTTGCATATATACTGGTGATGTGTGGAATGCAATAGGTTTGTAGATTTCAAGTTGCAGAGGATGCGCATCATTTTGGTATGTAGCGGTTATTCCTGAAAAATAGACGATGCACACATCTTCGCTTCGCTCTGCTTGTGGCAGACCTCGTTTTTCGGTGTACCTCACTCAAAGGCGCAAAGAAAAGCAGTATTTAAAAATGTGCAATTGACCGTAATTTCCACGGGCTTGGCGGTTTTGCGTGAGATTTTTGCATTCCTTATTTTCCGGAAAGGAAGGCGTTTATTACCTCAATTATACGAGCTGAACTCACGTGGGCTCTTTGTAAAGGTAATAGGGTCGAGATTTGGATTCAAAAAGGAGTGTGCGAGGAAATTCACAGAGTGCGGAATTCCGCACGGTTACACATGAAAATGTGGAAAGTGTTTCACATGGGCATCAGCTTTCTCGTCAGGGAAAATGGCCATAAAATAATATATTTCAACAGGATACGGGTGATTCCGAAGATAGACTGAGGGAACGGAAAGCTAAGGCATGGATATTGCTCAAAAATGGTGCGTTGGTTTGAGGGTCGTGTGAACAGGAAGAAAAGTAGACGAGGAAGCAGGGGATCTGAGCGTTTGTTTAATGAACCAGCGGAAAGGGTGACCTCATGGCAAAGTTTGACGAGAGCCTGAAGACGTACCTGCGAGATATCAGCCAGCATCCGGTGCTGAGTCGGAAGGAAGAACTGCGGTTGTTCAAGCGTCTGAAAAGGGGGAATAAGGAGGCGCGTGAGCAGATAGTAGCGAGCAACTTGCGATTTGTGATCAAGATTGCGTTAAGTTTTGCGGATCGGGGATTACCGCTGGCGGATTTGATTCAGGAGGGGAACGTCGGGCTGCTGGAAGTGATAGAAAAATACGATTATCGGAAGGGATTTCGGTTTTCAACGTACGCGGCGTTCTGGATCAAGCAGTCAATTCAGCTAGCGTTGCGTAAGCAGTGTTCGCTCATCAGGTTGCCGATACGGAAGTCGCGGTTCATGGGGAAGTTGAACGATGTGATTGCGAGGCTTGGGCAGGAGAAAGGACGCCAACCGACGGTAGCGGAGCTGGCGGAGAAGACGGGGATGCGCGAGAAAAAGATGGAACAGTTGCTGCGGATGCGTGAGTCGGTGTTGTCGCTGGATACGCCGCGAGAGGAGGACGGGGCGAATTTGCTGGATACGGTTGCGAGTCCGGGTGGGACATCGCCGTTGGAGCAATGTATGGAGAGGCAGGCGCGGTTTAAGATAAGTGAGGTGCTGCGGTTTTTGAGTGATAAGGAGAGGAAGATTATGCGCCTGCGCTATGGATTTACCAGTGGAAAGGCGTTGAGTTTGCGCAAGACGAGCCGGCTGGTGGGGATGAGCCAGGAAGGGGTAAGGCGAATAGAGCGTAAGGCGCTAGCGAAGTTGCAACGGCCGTCAATACGTGCACGAGTAGAAGGTCTGCTATAGGCTTTTTGATGGTTATAGGGTACAGTGTTGAAGAAAAAGAATGTGGAATGTGGATGGAGGAGTGGGTGGAGGAGGAACGTTTAAAGCGAGTAGGAGGTGATTGGGAAGTAGCTATTATGGCGTAAGGCAGGCGAAAGGCATAGGAAGTCGTGGTTGTTCCTTGTTATATAATATGAAATGGGGACGTTCGCTTAGAGCGGAATGAAAGACTGCGACTTTTTTCCATTTTGGGGACTAGGCTAGATTATAATAGGGGCACGTTGTAACGTGCCCCTATATTTTAAAAAGGGATATGCAAGGGGAAGAGAGCAAAGGTCCTGTCTGGCGTTGACAGGCAGGTTGGAGAATAAAGCCATTGACAAAGGGGCTGCATGGCTTAAAGGTTAGATGTTGAGGAGCCGAGAAGGGTGCTTTTGATAGGAAGGATAGGAAGCTGAGGCCTTCTGTGCAGGAGGGGTTTTGGTGTATTTCGTTTATCGGCCTTGTCGGCGCGATTTTAACAGAGAGGTTCGAGAAGGATGAATATTCTGGTGACAGGCGGGGCGGGTTTTGTAGGGAGTCATCTGGTAGATGCGCTGGTTGGAGGGGGACACCAAGTACGTGTGCTGGATAATTTAGATCCGCAGGTGCACGGAACGGAGCAGCGGTTACCGTCGTATTTCAACCCTTCGGCGGAGCTCCAGATAGGTGATGTCCGGAATCGGGATCACGTGGCTAAGGCGCTGGAGGATATGGAGGTAGTTTTTCATCTAGCGGCTGCGGTGGGGGTGGGGCAGTCGATGTATGAGATTGAACGGTACGTGGATGTGAATGTGCGTGGGACCGCGAATCTGCTGGATGTGCTGGTGAATAAGAAGTTGGGGGTGCGGAAGGTGATCGTGGCGTCGTCAATGTCGGTTTATGGGGAAGGTGCGTACATGTGTGGGAAGTGCGGGAATAGGGATGCGGGGATGCGAAGTGAGGAGCAGCTCAAGGGCCGTGAGTGGGAGATGATGTGCGAGCGGTGTGGCGGAGAGATGAAAGAGGAGGCCACGGGTGAGAAGAAGACGCTGGAGCCGACATCGGTATATGCGGCGACGAAGCGGAGTCAGGAGGAGCTGGTGTTGACGGTGGGATTGGCGTACGGGATCAAGGCAGTGGCGTTGCGGTATTTTAATATTTACGGGCCACGGCAGGCGCTGAGTAATCCATATACGGGTGTGTGTGCGATTTTTTCGACGCGGATTACGAACGGACATGCACCGATGATTTACGAAGACGGGCGACAGACGCGGGATTTCATCCACGTGGGTGACATTGTACGGGCGAACATGCTGGCGATGGAAGAAGAAGGGATGAATTTTGGGGTGTTTAATGTTGGGACAGGTAAGCCGACCAGCATTGCAGATCTGGCGCAATTGCTGATCGAGTTGTACGGTGCGGATGTTGGGTTGGAGATCGAGGACAAATTTCGTACTGGGGATATTCGACATTGCTATGCAGATATACGCAAGATTCAGCGGTTTGGATTTGGGCCGATGGTTGAGTTTCGCGAGGGGATGAGAGAGCTGGTGGATTGGGGTAAGGGCGAGCGGGCGCAGGATCGCGTGGCGGAGGCTCAGGAGGAGTTGAGGCGGAAGGGTCTGGTGAAGTAGGGATGAAGGGAGTAGAGGCGGATTATGATCTGCCCCTTTTTGTTGAAGCTCACGCAAAGACGCAAAGAAAACACGATTTGCGATTGGACAATTTTATTTCTGTAGCACGAGTGCATGATGAACCGCAATTTTCATCCAAATTCTATGAACCAGGCTTATGTTAACTTGTAGAGGTGGAGATGGTGGTGTTGGTGATGTGGAATTTGACGGGGAGGAAGCGCTCGATGACGTAGCAGTTGGTGCGGCAGTGCTCGGTGATGGTGCTGGTGGAGAGTGAGCCTGTAGCGAGGGCGAGATAAGGAAGGAGTTGATCTGCGGCGTGAGAGTCAATCACGCCGTTTTTGTATTCGTTCAGGAGTTCGCGGGCAGATTGCTGGCCGATGCGTTCGGCAGGGATGCCGCGTTCGCCAATAGCGCTTGTGGCAATGCGGGAGTGTTTTGTTTCGATCCAGCAGAGGATGCCGGAGCCTGGGCAGAGGGTGTTGGTGTAGGAGAGGTGTATATGTGGTTCAAGAGGGAAGTGGGATGTCAGGAGCTTGTGCGCGGCATTGGCCTGGCGTTCGGCTACGCGGGCTTTTTCGAGCATAGAAGAGGCAACAGAGAGGATGTTGAGCTGTTGGAGCTCGCTCTGGGAGGTGAGGTTGAAGGGGCGAAGCGCAGCAGGACGGACGGTGACACGGACGTTGGCACCGCCTTTGGGATAGAAGCCTTCGCGGAGGATGTCGAGGGCGACATTGTAGCCGTGGTGGGTAAGGAGAGGGAGAAGGACGTACTGGAGGTAGGATACAGGAGGTGCCCATTTGCCGTAGGTTGCGCCGCCGTTGATGGTGATGTTGAGAGAGGAGCGGAGAGTGGCGATGAGGAGGGCCTGGAGCACGAGGCCGATGGAGCCAGCGGTTGATATGGTGATGTTGAGGTCGGTGTCGCGGATGGGTTGTGGTTGAAAGGAGATTTCGCGAGAACCTTTTTCAGCGCCGGTGAGGGAAGCGCGAGCAATCTGTGCAACGGCGCGGAGGGCCTGAAGATGCTGTTCCTGAAGACCGGGGTTGCGGCGTTTGGAGCGAATGTTTAGAATGCGGCAGGGTGTAGTGGTGAGTGCGGCGAGGCCTATGGCGGTGCGTAGAATTTGTCCGCCACCAGAACCGTATTCGCCGTCTATTTCGATCATGGAGCGCCTCAATTCCAGTTGCGATCCTGGTTGTCTGAGGGAAGCGCATAAATGTGAATTCAAGACGAATCTACTAGCAGAGAGTGAGCAGTGGAACAAGGGTTTTCTGGGAGAGATAGTCTTGGGTTTAGGCTTTTTATAAAATACGTTAGCATTTAAGGAGAGAGGGATGATCCCCCTCACCTTGATCCTCTCCCGCAAGGGGAGAGGAAACAATAAGCGTCAAGGGCTGGTTTTCATCCGCCTTCGCCAGGCTTCGGCGGATGAAAGCGCCCCTTGCTTCTGGTTCGCCTTCGGCGAACCAGGCAGTGGGGCCGACAGGAGTTCTGACTGACAGATCTTCATTTAGTTGCGGCGATTCAGCTGCTTTCTCCCTCAGGACAGCTGCAAAATTCGGGCTTAATATGAGCGGTGGATGATGAAGTCGGAGAGTTTGTGGAGAAGAGTGATGGATGTGGAATCGGGTAAGGGACGCAGTGCGTTTCTGGCTCTGGTGCTGTAGGATTCAGCGACGGAGAGGGTATAGGGGATGGCGTTGTATTTATTGATGTAGCGAAGGATGTTTGAGAAATCGCGGCCGTCGTTAAAGCAGCGGGCGAGTTCGTCGCGATCGGTTGGAGATGCGACGCGGAGTGTATAGATGAGAGGGAGAGTTTGCTTTCCTTCGGCGAGGTCGTTGCCGACTGCTTTGCCCCATTGTTTGCCTTCAGCGATGAAGTCGAGGGTGTCGTCGACGATCTGGAAGGCCATGCCAAAGTTAAGGCCGAAAGCGGACATGCGGGCGACGTTGCGATGTTGGGCGCGAGCGACGAGTGAGCCGAGGCCGGCGCAGGCGGAGAAGAGATGGGCGGTTTTGTTTTGAATGATCTGCAGGTAGTCGCGCTGGGAGAGGAAGGAGTTGCGTTTTTGGATCTGGAACATTTCGCCTTCGCACATTTTGCTGGTGACACGGGTGAGAATACGGAGTGCCTCGGGCTGAAGGGTAGAGATAACGAGGTCGAAGGCATGAGCGAAGAGGTAGTCGGCCATGAGTATGGCGACGTCGTCGCCCCAGCGAGAGTTGACGGAGGGTCGTCCGCGGCGGAGGGAGGCTTTGTCAATGACGTCGTCGTGGAGGAGAGTGGCGGTGTGGATGAGTTCGATAGCGGCGGCGATGCTGACGGCGTGGGGATCGGTTTCAGAATGCTGAGTTGGGCTGGCTTGGTGGAAGACTTTGGCGCTGAGTAGAGTAAGGATGGGGCGGAGTTTCTTGCCAGGGCTGCAGCGGATGTAGGCGCCAACGTTGGCGATAAGGGAATTGTCGGAGCTGAGAACAGCGTTCATCTGCTGATCCACTCTGGAGAGGTCGTCGGTAATGTAATTTCCGAGAAAGTCCACGCTCTGCCTTCTTCAAGGTATTTCCAGGGTCATTATGACCAGATTTTTGCACTTGTCAAGATTAGAGACGCGGCCTATTTAAAGACTGCCATAGAGATGCAAGGGCACAGAGGCGGAGAGATTCGCCCCCAATGAGCATCTTTATGATGAACCTCGATTCCACAGCCTATAATCCCTTGGGATTATTGCTTTGACGGCCGGGTTCAGGACAGGTTTGAAACCTGCCCCTACAATTTCAATAATCGTAGTGTTGATTATTCTTCAACGCCACGGGCAGGATGCCCGTGCCACTTTAATAAATCTGGCTCTTTGTCAGATAAGTTAGCATTGTTTGAGGAAAGATAATCCCCTCACCTTGATCCTCTCCCCATCGGGGAGAGGGATGGGGTGAGGGGGGGATCATTTCTTGACTAAAATGCTGACTCATTTGACAAAGAGCCCTTTTTGTTTATGCGCTCTTTGAGTTTCCTGTGGACAGGTGGGCGCAAGGGTAATATGATTCCTGGGATTAGTGGTTCTCGAGCGAGGGAAATTTGAAGGTGGGTTCAGCACTTATCTGGGGTGAGAGGCAGGGTTGAAGAGAATGGGGCTGCGGATCGGAACTCGGGGAAGTAAGCTGGCGCTGTGGCAGGCGCGGTACATTGCGGGTCTGTTACGCGAGGTTGATGCGGGAGTGGAGATTGAGTTGTGTGTGATCAAGACGAAAGGCGACCGGGTGCAGAAAGTGCCGTTTGCAGCGATTGGGGGTAAAGGTGTGTTTGTGAAGGAGATTGAGGATGCGCTGCTCAGCGGGCGAATTGAGCTGGGTGTGCATAGCCTGAAGGATATACCGACGGAGCTGCCGCATGGTTTGGTGCTTGGCGGAGTGCCGAAGCGAGATGAGCCGTGGGATGTTTTAGTAACGCCGGATGGATGTGGGCTGGATGAGCTGAAACGTGGAGCGAAAATAGGCACGGGAAGTTTACGTCGTGCAGCGCAGCTGCGGGCGTATCGTGCGGATCTTGAGATTGTGGGATTTCGTGGAAACGTGGACACGCGGCTGCGGAAACTCGGGGCAGGAGAGGTGGATGCGACAGTGCTGGCGGCAGCGGGGCTAAGGCGCTTAGGATTGAGCGATATTGCGCAATGGCGCATTCCTTACGATGTGATGCTGCCGGCAATGGGTCAGGGTGCGCTTGGGATTGAGGTATGCGAGGGCGAGCTGGGGGAGTTGCTTGCGGCAATAAGTGACGAGGTGACGTTTAGAGCGATCCGTGCGGAACGTGCACTGCTCGGGCGATTGGGAGGGGGATGCCGAACGCCAATTGGGTGTCTGGGAGAAGTCGAGGGAAGTGTGCTGAGTCTGGAGGGTGTGGTGTGCGATCCAGAAGGGCGACGTGTAGTGCGTGGCAGGCGCGAAGGCGAGGCTATAGAGCCGGAAGGGCTGGGTAAGTTGCTGGCGGAGGATTTACTGGCACGAGGGGCAGAAGGGATTCTGGAAGAAATTCGCGCAGAATAGCTATTCTTCACAGATGGGAGCGCGCGATCGCAGAGCAAAAAAAGAAACCCCGTCTTTTACGGACCGGGGTTGGTGCTACTCTGTGCTGAGTTCTCACCCGCCCAGCGTGCGCCTACAAGGCAGAACATTCCAGGTGATGAGTAACAAGATTCAACAGGGGAGTGCGATTTTCAAGAAGGTTCAGGACTCGATTTCTAAATAGGAACACATTTTAACCAGCAATCCTCTGCGAATCGTCTTTTTATTCTCCTTGCTATTCTGCTTGCCCTACTCCTCGTCCTCATCATCGTCATCGTCCTCGTCTTCATCCTCATTCTCGTCATCATCGTCGTCTTCTTCTTCATATCCGAGGAACGTTCCGTCCGGAGCAACTTTGAACTCTACCTCTTTTCCATCCCTGATCACTTCGACTTCATAAATTTGCTTTCCGTTTTCGTTCTCGAGCTCGATCTCCTGGATCTCGGCACCGGCTGACTGCTGCTCAATGGTGGCACGAACAGCATCTGGAACTTGTGACAGCGACACTTCTTCCTCATCTTCTTCTTCGTCTTCGTCCTCGTCTTCATCCTCATCCTCGTCATCATCTTCGTCTTCTTCTTCATATCCGAGGAATGTTCCGTCCGGAGCAACCAGGAACTCTTCCTCTTTTCCATCTATAATCACTTCGACTTCATAAATTTGCTTTCCATCTTCGTTCTCGAGCTCGATCTCCTGGATCTCGGCACCGGCAGACTGCTGCTCAATGGTAGTGAGAACAGCGGAGGGAACTTGAGAGAGGGACATGGTTTGCTCGTCATCCGCAAACACGAGCAATGCTATCGCACCCACAGCAAAGAGCAAGACAGTCAGTCGAACAAGCATTCTTTGATGCGTAACCATAATAGAATCTCCTTTCCCGCTTTTGGCGGGGAAATTGAACAGCCGTTTGCCTTTTGCGACGGTCTGTTGATTCGGGGTTTATAACCGATATTTAACCCATATGCTATTTCATGAAACATTACGAAAAGATTACGAAATGGAAAAAATCGAGAGATCAGCCATGTTTGTTCAATTTTCCTGAAAGGGTAATGGTTAGAAAGGAGGGCGTGGTCAAATGGGCGTTGATGGTAAAGCCAAGAATGGTGGCAAGGGAGCTAACCAAAGCGAGTCCCAATCCACCGTGGGTGTCGGCATGGCCCCGGGCTTCTTCTTTCTGCCAGAACCGTTCAAACAGGTGTGGTAGATCTTCTTCCATGAGTTCCTTGGTGGTGTTAGAAATAGAAAAGGAGAATTCCGTGTCTTTCAGGGAGGCCTTCCATTCGATTTTTCCGCCTTCGGGAGTATATTCCACGGCGTTAGAAAACAAATTGGCAAGAATGGTTTCAAATAGTTCCTTGTCTGTGGAGATGGATATTTCAGAGGGAACATTGGAATTTATTGCAAGGCGCTTTTCTACGGCCTTGTTTTCAAATTGTTGCCAGGTGGAGTTGATGATAGTCTCAAGGTGCACTTCTTGTTTTTGAAACTTCAAGGCACCTGCGTCGCAGCGTGCCAGAGTTAGGAGAGTGGTGACGATGTTTTGCATGTGTTTTGCGGAAGCAAGGATGTCTGTGTAATTCTTGCGTTCTTGATCGATGCGACCATTAGGCCATTTCAGAGCAACTTCGGCCAGGGACCGCATCTCGGCAATAGGTGTCCGAAGTTCGTGAGCCACGTCAGCCGTGAACCGGCGTTCCCGCTCGAAGGCTTCCTTCAAGTTCTTGATGAGGCGGTTTAGTGCGTGTGCCACGCTAGCTATTTCCTGAATAGACGGCACCTTGACAGGAACAAGATTTTGGGCTGAAATAAATTGAACTTCTTTTTCCAGTTCCCTGAGGGGCTTGAGGCTACGAAGCACGACAACCCAGCCGGAAAGCAAGAGCAGAAAGAGTCCAATGCCAAGGGCAGCGGAAGTCAATTTCAGCATTCCTAAAAATTGCCTATCCGTTTCACTGCGGTCGAGGGCAGCAAGGAATAGGAGTTCGTTGCTTTTTTCAATAATGGCGGTTGCGTCTTGTCGGGAACTAAAAGAGTTTTCCTCCTCCGAAGTGCTTTCAGGAGTTTCTACGGAGTCTTGGTGGGAATATTCACGCAAAGCGATGCAACGCACGCTTTTGTCGCGAATACGAGTATTCCAGAAAAAGGGTTTTTCAGGGGCAATATCTTCCAGGGGCACGGGTACATCCAGCTTTTCTGAGCCCAATGATTCCGAGCGCCCAATTTCTTTGTTATCCGGAAGGAGGAGAATCAGAAAATAGGCTTTGGGATCAGGACCGCTGAAGTCGCGCATTACGTCGTCAGAGAATTCAAATTCAATCTCTCCATCTGATTCCACCTCGGTAAGGGTAGCCAGGCTTTCGGCACGCGCTTTCAGGGCGTTGTCCAGGGCATTGTTAAGAGCACGATGGCTTTGCTTCAGAATCATCCCCTCAGCCAAAATAAAGACGACAGCGGTGATTAGAAATAAGCGAACGAGAATTTGTCGCTTCAGGCTTTTGTACGTTTGATTCATGCGAGCGCAGTTTTCATTCAATAATGTAGCCCATGCCCCGACGGGTTTTAATTAGAGAAGGTTTTCCCTGCTTGTCAATCTTTTTGCGAAGGGAGCAAATCGCTGCGTCAATAACATTACTCATAGGTTCTACCCGCTCATCGTAGATGTGCTCTTCAATTTCCCTTCGGCTCACGACCGTTCCCTTTCGCATAGCAAGAAATTCAAGAAGGGCATATTCACGAGGGGGTAGTTCGATTGTTTTGCCCTTATGGGTCACCGTGCGTTTAGTCGTGTCAATTTGCAGGTGTCCAATAGGGATGAAGGGTTTTTTTATCCCGTAGCGTCGGCGCACGAGGGCTTGCACGCGGGCAAGAAGTTCCTCGAAAGCAAAGGGCTTCACCAGATAATCGTCTGCACCACTTTGTAAGCCTTCCACCCGGTCTTCCACCGTGTCTTTTGCCGTGAGAATCAGTACGTGCACAGCTTTTCCTTTCTCTCGAAGACGCCTAAGGATGGTGAGACCATCCAATCCGGGGAGCATTAAATCGAGGATTATGACATCATAATCGTAAGATTCGGCAGACCAGAGACCTTCTTCGCCATCGCCAGTCACGTCAATGCTGTAACCTGCTTTCTTAAGCCCCATTGCTAAAGAACGCTGAAGTCGTTTTGAATCTTCGATCAATAAAATGCGCATGGTTTAATTCTCAATCAAAGGAGATTGTGATCTCTGAATGGAGAGATGTCGGAAACTTGGGCTAAACACAAGTTCCTTTTATGCAATTCTGAGTATATATTTCAACATAATTTTCTATTTGGCGACGAGATCTGTGGGCGCAGTCAGAGGAAATTCTGGAAGAAATTCGCGCGGGATAGTTGTTTGTGCCAGTTCGTATGCAGACTCACGGACGAACATGAAATACTGCATTTCTTGTTGATCGGTCTCGGTCCTGTTCCATTCTGAATTCCCGCTCCCCACTTTGGACGGACAGGCCTTCTCCCCACTCTCCACTATCTCTCTGCGGCTATTAACGAGAGGGCACGAGGGGGACGAGTTCGGCGATGGATTTGTGGCCGAGGAGGTGGAGGAAGCGCATGATGAGCTCTTTTTCTAGCTGGGTCCATTCGGCAGGGGTTTTGTCGGTGCAGTCTATATGTGCGCCGGCCATCATGTCGTGTCCACCAGCTGCACCGCGCCGGCCAATGAGGCGACGTATGCGCCGGTCCGCCTTGCCTTTGACATTTGTCGTGCGGATGGACATTACGAGCATGTTTTTGTAGCGACCCAGGCAAATTGACCAGCTTATCCGTTCCAGAGTGAGTAATAGATCGGCAATCTGGGCTACCACATCGGGGTAGGTGACTGTGCCCAGACGTGTGCCGACGACATTTTTGTGCGTGAAGGCGTGGTTTATCGCGGAGTTGAGGTGGGCGAAATAGGCTTTCTGGACTGTGGGATTTTCGATTTTTGCGAGGAGGCGTTTGTTGGTGAGCGGGAAGAGGCGGAGATACATTTCTTCGTCAATCTTACCGGCTTCGCGGCCAAGGGCTTGCGTTTCGGAATGAATGGCGTAGAAGAGTGCGGTGGCAAGTTGACTCGGGATTTCAATTTCAGCTGCGAGCAGGTAGGAGGTCAGAATAGTGGCGGTGCAGCCGACATCGGGGCGCAGATCAATGAAGCGAGCTTTCAGGCGCCATCGGGTTCGTGGATGATGATCAATTACAATAGTTGGGGTGAGGCGGCGCGGGAAGGAGTTGTTGCCTGCGCGGGGCTGGGTGTCTATGAGCGCGGTAGCACGCAGAGCTGTTGTCGGCACGCGCTCGGCGTGGGTGAGTCGAATTTTCAGATGGCGCAGCATGGCGCGGTTTTCTGCGCGGCCAACGACGCCGCCGGCAACGATGCGTGCCTGAATATGCCAGAGCTGGTGAACAAGATACTTCAGCGCGAGTGCGCTGGCGAGTGCGTCAGGGTCTGGATTGTCGTGGGTGAAGATGTGAAGGCGTTTTGAACCGTGCAGAACTTCTTTCAATCGGGCGAGGCTTTGTGACGCCTTTCCTAGTATATCATCCGTATTTGCTGACATCGCTTTACCCGGCTCTGGTTTGCTGGGCTTGGGGGTCATAGGCATTCTCCCTGCCAATTTGTGTCCTGCTGGGTGTTTGTCCTCGAATTTTGAGTTTGGACGATGTTTCTATTATGCGAGAGGAACCCTTTGGAAAAAGGGTTACCCCTCGCGCTCCCCTCCTAAACCTTTTGTTACGGGCGATTTCATCCGCCTTCGCCAGGCTTCGGCGAATGAAACCGCCACTGGCTCCTGGCCCACCAGAGGGTGAGCCAGGAAGTCGTACTGACAGTAAGACTTATTGAATTGTAAACTGCAAAATGCAAATTTAGAACTTGGAATTTTAATTTCACAGGCTCTTTTTCAAATGAGTCAGCATTTTAGTCAAGAAATGATCCCCCTCACCTCCATCCTCTCCCGCAAGGGGAGAGGAAGCAAGCTTGGGTAATGAATGGAGATGGCGAAGCAAAGAGCACCAGGTCAATTTACGCTGTCTTCTTGAAGAAGCTTTCAAGCATTAAAAGCAAAATGCAGTTGTGGAAGAAGTCGTATTAGAAGCCTGCAAATACTAAACTTGGTCTTTGATACATGACTATTCTTGCTGAGCTATCTGGCAAAGAGTCATTTTACAATTTTTCCCTCTTTGAAAATCTCTGTGTCTCTGCGTCTCGGTGGCTCTGTAAAAGACAGCCACCAATTTCATTCAACAATCTATGGGTTTAACGGTGTTAAACCCCTACAAAAAGGCAGTTATCAATTTCGTTTAAAAATGCATGGGTTCAACATGTTGAACCCCTACTTGTTTATAGATCTGGCACTTGCCATCGTCGAAGACGAGGGAGAGCCAATTGGCTTCGTGCGGGTCCATAGGAAACTCGGTTCGCTCCCTTGCGCCGTAGAGGACGAAATCAAGGCGATATTGCTGGAGGAGTTCCGAGATTGGCTCTAGCTGCTTCTGTGTGTAATGGCGCATCACTGTATCGAGCTCGTGCTGAGTAATGAGTGGCTGGCGGCCGAAGGAGTAGAGGTCGTAGTCTGGCTCGAAGTTTTTTAGGCCCCAGAGCATGTAGTGGTATGGCCACATGTGCAGAAGCGTGCGGGTGCGGTTGGGATCGTAGCCGGCGAAACGGAAGAAATTCAGGAGGCGCGCTTCGCGCTCGGTTTTGGCAACTGAGGGGTAGTGATAGGCATTTTTACAGATATAGACGTTTAGCGAGGTGCAGGTTGGCACGAGTTCCGCAGTTGGAAATGTTGCAAGAATAACCGCGTCTTTAGGGGCATTCTGATTGAGCCAGTGGAAAGCCCCTGCGTATTGCTGGTCAAGTTTGGTGCGGGGAAGATTCCGCAGCGCCGTGTAGACCTGCCGCTCTGTAGCTTCCATCCCCACAATAACCATGATGCAGACAAAGAGAATTTGCCGCCATCGGGAGTAGAGAAAGGGTGTTTTGACGGTTGATAGTAAAAGGAGTCCAAGTGAGAAGAGAATGATCGTCAGGGTAAGCGCCAGAAGCGCGCAGATTATCACTGCGCCTTTCAAGCGGGGACTAAGCTGGAAATAGTAGAGAAAATAGGTCACGTAGCCCAGGAATCCGGCACTTAAAATGATTCCAAGAACGATGGATGGCCGGATGAAGGCAGGGGAGATCCGCTGGTGCACCTTATCTGCTGTGCGACGCACCAGCTGCATTCGGGAGACAAGTAGGCATAGGCTGATGCTCAGCAGAATTGGGCTGACAAAGAGTTCGTAATGCCACGGTTGAATCACTTTGCCGGTGATGAGCTGCTGGTTCATACAGAATAGGATGGTGAGCAAGGGCGCACAATAGAGAAGTTGGTCTCTGGGGTGCGATTCGAGGGAGCGACGAACTAGCGGAAAGAGAAGAAGGAGAACTATTGCCAGAAAGCATGCGGGGCTGAGTAATGGAGCGCGCATCACGGCGTATGCAGTCAAAATTCCTCCTGGATGTTCAACGCCGCGAAACGCCAGGGGCAGGAATCGTAATGAAAAGAAGAAGGCCAGTCCGATGATGATAACGAGTGGGACAAGCAATTCCTTTCGCCGTAGGAGAAGTGCAAAAACAGCGATCGCCAGTACGAACGCCCCAAGTCCGGACCAGAAGTAGAAGTACAGTCTAAAATTAATTGCGGTAAAGACGATAACTGCACAGAGCCAGCCTATTGACGAAGGCTTTTTGATCAGTCGCACAAAGGCAATGAGTGCAGCGAGAAATAAGAGGCCGGTTAGCTGGGGATTGACCAGGCGTGCGTAGGGAAGCGACGCCTGGAGAAAGAGCTGGTACCAGTGAAAGGTTTGGCCGCGAGCGGACAGGAATTCAAGGCCAGGGCGAGTCAGGATGTCGAGCTGGCCGAAGAGTGCGTAGGGTGTGAGGAGATTTACCCACGCGGCAATCAATGCAAGTGCATACGAGGCGCCAAGCGCTTTGAATAGAACAAAAAAGAGGAGGAAAGCTGCGGCGGGAAGGATGAATCGCATTGCCACAACGATGGTTTCCATTTCAAGGTGGAGTACGCGGCCAGCGAGGCCAATGAAATTTGCAGGGTCAATCGCGAACCTCTCTTGTGCCGGATATTTCAGTTCGAATAGATAGCGATTTCTGAGGTTGTAATGGCCTTCAAGGGCCTTCTTGATCTGGACGTTGTAGTGTTCTTCATCAGCGGAGTACATGGGGAAAATGTGCTGGTACTGTTGGCCCAGATGCCAGACCGAGATGAGGTGAGGCAAGACGTGGAGTATGCCAGCAAGCAGTACACAGACGATCAATCCTCTCCATTGGCGGGAATTCATTTTTCAACTCCTGCGGGGGATGTTTGGGCAGTAGGCAGTAGACGGTAGACAGTAGACAGGGGGCTGGTGGTTACGGTGTCGGTCTGTTGTATTTGCAGCTGGTGTGAATTGAGAAACTGTTGGACGGTTGTCTGGTAGGAAGGAATGTCATGCGGGAGTTCGTCCCACTGGAGGTCCACGGCGTGGGCGTCAGGTGGAAGAGTCGCGGTGTGAGGCGATTCTACACGCACGGGTTTCCCATCGCATTGGACGGCTTTGAGATTCCAGAACGGTGGGAGATGGACAACGAAAGCGGAGAGGGAGCTGCGTCGCGGGGGCCGGATTTGGAGGTGTCCTTTGCCTTGCTCAATGTCGAAGATAAATGAGACCTGGCCAAGCGTAGTTGGTGCTCGCAGGCAGCGAATTTGCGAGCCGGGCCGACACCATGCGGGGGCAAGAAAGGAAAGCAGATGGAGTTGATTGTCGTCTTCGCGCACGAGGCAATTGCGGATGAGTGCGATGTATTTAGCTGCAAATGTGCCGTGAGGCGTGATGTTGGACGCAGGCCAGAAATCTCGTGTGGCAATATTCAAGCGTTCGCATCCTGCATGTGCGGCAGTGGTGTGCAGGAGGTAACCTTCGTAAAGATCGTTGACCACCTGCTGCTGCTCGCCACGCACGAGCGACGTTTGCGTGATGTCAAAAGTGAGATAGTGGTGCAGGAGGTTTTCGTTGCCCTGCTCTGGATAAGGGAACAGGCCCTGGCGAAAGAACTGGCGCCAGTAGGCAATGGATGCAGTGACGCGCGGATCATGCGGGTCAAGCACCTTGCACGGATAGACGAGTTCAAGATTTCCCCAATCGAAGCCGTAGCGCATATCGTAGCGGCCCTTAACAAGCGCCGGTGCGCGAGGCCCTTCGAACGCCGGTGGAATGCATCCAGTGGTGGCATCAGCTACGGTTTGCAGGGCTGCGTCAATGAAACGTTGATATTCCCGATACTGTTTGTTCCATGTGCGGGCCAAGTCGCTCTGGCCAGCGGCTTCGGCAATGAGCACTGCCTTTTTCATGCCAGCGAGAGCCCAGAGGTTGTGGCCGACCAGGTGGGCATCATCCAGCTGTTCGTTATCATTCATGGAATTGGGCAGCATGAGACCTTTCTGTCCGTCGGAGAGGGTCTCGCGATAGTCATACAGCCAGCGCATGCTCTTGCGAACTCTGGAGAAAGCCTTTCTGGCCCATTGTACATTGCGTGTTAGCTCGTAGTGCTGGCCAATGGCCCATAGAGCCATGCCATTAGCGTCGTATTGGGTTTTCTGGCTGGCGAAGCGGCCCTGGTTGTCCTGGCTCTGGAGAAAATGGGAGAGGCATTTTTGCGCCAGATCGTGCAGGCCCACAAGGTCAAAGGCGCGGATGACGAACGCCCCATCGCGGATATAGAATTGGTCGTACTGAAATGGGTTTCCGCGTAGAATGTAGCGCTTGGCGACGTGATCAACGTGTCCTTCGTAGAGGTACATTAGTGAGGCGTAAAAGGTGTCGAGCGGTTTTTGCTCGGGGAGATAAATCTCGATGCACTGGCTGCGAAGCGTACGCCATGTTTCGATTTTTCGTTGTCGTTCGTTCTCAAAGGATATGCGATGCAACGTTGCAAGATCACGGGGAGCAGAAGGGAAATAAGGAAGCAGAATGAACAGATTTTCAGAAGCTCCGGGCTGGAGCGTTGCACGGAGCGTCAGACGCTGTTCTTCGGCTTGAAGCGGCTGCGAAAAGGCACAGAGTACCTCGCGCTTATCCCCAAATGATAGACCATCCTCTGCAAGACGAAATGCGCGTCCTTTCCAGTCAAAGTATATGAACTCCTTTGAGAGATAATCAACCTGCATGGGAATGCCTGAACCGAGATCATACTCCATGCCAATTGCGTAGAGCGCGGGCGTGGTGCCAAGGTTTTCAACCCGCAGTTGGACGAGGTTGACGAGGTTTTCAATTCGGACGACCTTAAAGTAGTCGGTAAGATTCAGAAGGCTTGCCTTGTAATGAACCTTTTTCAGCCGGGGAATGGTGGTTGCAAAGGCGGTCCAGGTGTAGCGGATAGACCCTTTGCGGGTGCTGTATGTCACGATGGGGAGCTCGCCATCCTGCAAGGTGATAAGGGGACGGTGGAGCGGATGAATCTCGGGACCAACAAAGAACGAGAAGGTCCCGCAGTGAGTGCGTAAGGCTCCTTCGGGAGTTACCTGTGTCTCTTCCGGGTGGCCGAAATGGCTGAGCATGGTAAATGGTCGTATGTAATACTCGAATGGTGAGTCTGAGGGGTAGGATGGAGTGGAGGCTTCAACAGAGAGGCTGGGCGTAAGCAATGCGATAAACAGCGGGAAGAGAAGCGAAGCGAGCCGTTGTGTTTGGAGTGACGATTGAGAGGGTTCGCCCTTTTTATATTTTATCTCGCTAGTCATAATCTTTTCTATTGGAAGCGCGGCTGGCCGTGGCTCCTGGGGTGTTGATGGCTGACTTGATATCTCCGATTTCTCAGGTTACTAATAGACTATCCATGAAGAGAGCGTATATCGAGGTCGGTAGAAAAGTGCAAGTGAAAAACCGGCAACGCGTACGTTTGGATTATTGTAAGGGCGTATGCAATACGCCCCTACGTGTGCCGGTTGTGGTTATTTGCCGTAGCTCACGCAAAGGCGCAAAGACGCAAAGAAAGCAGCAATCCAGGGCTGCCCGATTCACCGTAGTCTCTTGGCGAGTTGGCGGCTTTGCATGAGATTTTAACATATCAATTTTCCGACAAAAAACTGTTTCTCTTAATTCTACTAGCTAGACTGACACGGACACATCTGATACTGGATAAATATATCGTTTGGATTATTGTAAGGGCGTATGCAATACGCCCCTACGTATGCCGGTTGTGGTTATTTGCCGTAGCTCACGCAAAGGCGCAAAAGTATGGTTTAAGATTGCCAGATCCAGCGTATTGCCCTGGCGACATGGGGAAGAATATCATTGACTTTCCGCCGCCGATTGTTTTTAAAGACCAATATTGCAATTTAGTATTTACATATAGGCTTCTTCAGCAGGTATCTTTGGCGTGTTCGTATGAGTCAAATGAGTAATAGCAAGGCATGTCTTCGGTGGACTGCGCATCCTCTGGTTGATGATTTTCCGAAGTCTTTGCTTCTCGTTGCTATTGTAGTTGGCGTGCTTGTTGTAGTGAAAATATCTTTTGTCAGCGAAAGTTTTGTCCTGCTGGCAGCGGTTCTGTTTCTCTTCGCATTAGCGAAGTATTTTTTCCCAACAAAGTACGAGTTGTCAGAGACAGGGATAGAAGTTTGGTTTCTGGGATACAGATATTCACGACCGTGGACAGCTTACAGCGGTTTCTACAATTGCCGCGGTGGCGTTCATCTCTCGCCATTTCCGGAGCCGAACCGTCTCGACACGTTTCGAGGAAGTTTTCTTCTGTGTCGCAAGAATAGGGAGGAGGTGCTGGCCTTTGTCCGGACGAAAATTCGAAGCAGGGCCAGCAGGGAAATTGGGTAACCGAAAGAATTTCAGAGAGAAAATTCGCCACGCCTTTGCAGTGACGAATGCGGCTGATGCGTTGACGGATGAGGATCTCCTTATGCTGGATAAGGTGGCGCGCCTCATTGTGCGTAGGCGTCTCGAGGCACCGGTTATTATGTTCCTTCAAACGGTTACTCCGCTGAGCTTCCTCAGCAGTCAGCTCCTTCTTGTGCTTGAGCCGATTCTGGGCCCATTTTTTAAGGAAGAGGATTACAAGCAGCTGGTGCGTATTCTTGAACATCGCGACGGTATAGATCGCTTTATTTGCAAAATCGAGCATCTCATTAAAGAGTCGCAGCATGACTGAGGATCTTCAGGTCATCATAGCAACTGATTGCGGCAGTACGACCACGAAGGCCATTCTGATTGAGAAGGTCGGAGGGGAGTATCGCCAGACGTACCGTGGCGAGGCGCCAACGACGGTTGAGGAACCCTTTAACGACGTTACGCGTGGAGTGCTGAATTCGATTGCGGAAGTAGAGGAGTTATCGGGACGGCGCTTGCTGGATGGTGAACGAATCATCACGCCTGCTGAGGGGAAACATGGGGCGGATATTTATATTTCGACGTCGAGTGCGGGGGGCGGATTGCAAATGCTGGTCGCCGGTGCGGTGAAAACGATGACAGCGGAGAGTGCGCAGCGAGCTGCACTTGGCGCCGGGGCAATTGTCATGGACGTGCTGGCGTCGAACGACGGCCGTCTGCCACACCAGAAGATGGAACGGATTCGCGGCTTGCGTCCTGACATGATTCTCCTGTCCGGTGGTACGGATGGAGGCACGATCACGCATGTGGTGGAAATGGCAGAGTACATAGCAGCTGCGAATCCAAAGCCACGCCTTGGCCATAGCTTTAGCTTGCCAATTATCTATGCAGGCAATAAGGATGCTCGGGATGAGGTGCGCGAGGTGCTGAGCAAGAATATCACGCTGTACGTCACTGATAATCTGCGGCCTACTCTGGAGCAGGAGAACCTTTTTCCCGCGCGACAGAAGATTCAGGAACAGTTCATGGAACACGTGATGGCCCAGGCACCCGGGTACGCGAAACTGAAACAGTGGACGCCGGTTCCGATCATGCCAACACCTGCGGCTGTGGGATCGCTTATCCAGACAGTAAGCGAACGGGAGGGAATTGACGTTATAGGCGTAGACATTGGTGGTGCTACGACGGACGTCTTCTCGGTGTTTGAGCAGAAATTCAATCGTACGGTCAGTGCGAATCTGGGATTGAGTTATAGCGTCTCGAATGTGCTGGCAGAAGCAGGGCTGGATAATGTAGTGCGGTGGGTGCCGTTTGACATTGATGAGGATGATCTGCGTAATCGAATCAAGAACAAGATGATTCGCCCCACGACGATTCCGCAGACACTACGAGAGCTGATCATCGAACAGGCATTGGCACGAGAGGCGCTGCGGCTGGCCTTTGAGCAGCATAAACTGCTGGCAGTTGGCCTGAAAGGGATACAACAGGTTCGCTCAGTAGCTGATATGTTCCGCCAGCTCGAGACAGGGCAGACGTTGATCAATATGCAGGAGCTGGATTTGCTGGTTGGAAGCGGGGGGGTATTGTCGCATGCGCCGCGGCGCGTGCAAGCCATGATGATGCTCATAGATGGTTTTCAGCCCGAGTGGCTGACGCGTATGGCTGTGGACAGTATTTTCATGATGCCGCATCTGGGAGTGCTGGCGGGTGTTCATAGGCAAGCGGCCATGGAAGTGTTTGAGAAAGACTGCCTGTTGCATCTGGGATGGTGCATTGCACCGGTAGGCCAGGCAAAGCCGGGACAGAAATGCGTGGATGTGGCAATTCAATTTCCTGATCGGTCTCCGGTTAATGAGACGATTGGGTTTGGAGAGATTCGGCTTTATCCGCTGGAGGAGGGGAAAAAGGCGACTGTAGAGGTGACGCCAGCGCGTGGGTTTGACGTTGGTAGTGGCCGAGGACGGTCGCGGAAGTTTACTCTGTCAGGCGGGTTGGCGGGAATTGTGGTTGATGCGCGCGGGCGCCCACTGAGCCTTGCGTCTGACGTAGAGACTCGGCGAGGCCAGCTTGTCAAGTGGATTGAGGCGATGAATCTTTATCCGCAGGCAGAGATTGCAGCTGGCGTGAGCAGCTGATGAAAGGCGGGAGGGGGACCTCTGGCTTTGCTGCAAGACATGACAGTAGTTGAAAGGACGGCAGCTCAACTTTGTTACGCTGCCGCAATGTAAAGCGGTAGCTGCACTGCGTTTCGCTACTGCACTCCAAAGAAAAAAGGGCGAACACATGGGTTCGCCCCTACGTTTCCGCTTCATGCAGTAAGCGGCGAAATGGGTGCATGCCGTAGGGGCAGACCTGCGTGTCTGCCCAATGGATGTGGAAACATCACGTTATGGCTACTTGCTGCGAATTACGGACGTTTAATATGCAAAATGGTATAGCAATAATTACGGGAGATAGAACATAACGTTATGGCACATGCCTACACACCAGGATTGCAGGTGATTGAGGCCTTGAAGTTGACCAAGGTGCGCACGCTCCCCCTGCCCGGGGAAGTGGTGGTTCGCGTTGGAGACCGAGTTCGTGCGGACACCGTGATTGCAAAGACGAAGCTGCCAAGCGATGTAGTTTCGGTCAACGTTGTTAATCTATTAAACATTACACCCCAGGAAATACACGAATTTATGTTGAAAAAAGAGGGGGAGGCGATTAAGGAAAAAGAGCCGATTGCTGAAAATAAGCCGTTGATCAAGTGGTTTAAGACAGTAGTGAGGTCTCCTATTAAGGGGACTGTAGAGAACGTCTCGAATATCACAGGGCAAGTGCTGTTGCGCAAGCCGCCACGCGTGGTAGAGTTGATGGGGTATATTGAGGGGACGGTAACAAAGATTGAGGAGAATCTCGGTGCAGAGATTCAGACCACTGCGACGTTCATCCAGGGTATCTTCGGGATTGGAGGAGAGACATACGGTGAACTTAAGGTAGTGGCTGAGGCGCCAGGGGATGTGCTCACGGCAGAGACTATTGTGCCGGAGTACAAGGGCAAGCTGCTGGTTGGGGGCTCACTGGTCAAGACAGGGGCGCTGAAAAAAGCACTTGATATTGGCGTCAAGGGAATTATTGTTGGTGGCATTCACGCCCGAGATATCAAGGAATTACTAGGCTATGACCTGGGCGTTGCCATCACCGGCGATGAGGATATAGACATTACTGTTGTTATAACCGAGGGATTTGGTCAGATTGCGATGGCGGACCGTACTTTTAATCTCTTGAAGAAACGCGAGGGAAGCATCGCCTCGATCAGTGGACGAACGCAAATACGGGCAGGAGTTATGAGACCAGAAATTATCGTTCCTGTCCGGGAGGCAGAGACCGTGCGGGAGCGCAGCACCCGCAGTATAAGTGAGACCGGCATGGAGGTGGGTAATGAGGTGCGGATTATTCGCGAGCCGTATTTTGGCCGACTGGGGCAGGTGAAGGGTCTTCCTCCGAAGCTGCAGAAGATCGAGACCGAGGCGAAGGTGCGTGTGATGGAAGTCGCGTTGAAGACCGGTGAGACGGTAGTGGTTCCCCGGGCTAACGTGGAGATCATCGAGGTCTGATTATGAGTGGCAAAACACATTCCGGAAAGTGTGGTTTTTTCGCGGTAAGTCTTACAGTTTTTCTTTGTATCGCGATGGCCACTGTGGGCATTGGTCAACCGGGTGAGCTGGTCCTGCCTGCAGAATTTAAGGCTATTGATACACCCCATGATGCAGGAAAGAGCATTCTGCTGGTATGGTCGCGGTCGCCCAGCGAAGAGACACGGGCAGATAAAGGCTTGGAATACGTTATTTACGAAGCCACTTCGCCAGAAGGGCCGTTCAAGGTCGAAGAAAAAGCGATTGTTGGGTTAGAAGATACGCTATGCTCCGATGCTCCCGCCTTATTTGGATTCTCGCCTCGCCACAAGAACTTCCGATTTGTGGAGATTTCGCAAGTTGATGAAGAGACAGAAGAGGTCAGGCAGCACTGGTACAGGCTTGGGATCAGGGATGAGACCGTGACGGAACCGGTGATGCTTGATACGATTGTAACTGCAAAGGCACGGATGAATTACTTTATGAGCCACCGGTGGAATACGCTATTGGTTCTTCTGCTCATGGCTGGGCTGGTATTGGTTTGCATCGAGTGGGCAAAGAAGCATCCAGATCTTTTTATTCGTAAGATTCCGGGCATTGATGCGGTAGATGAGGCAATTGGACGCGCCACAGAGATGGGAAAGCCGATAATGTATCTGACGGGGTATTCGGATATTGATAGTATTGCTACCATTGCGTCGATAAACATTTTAGCGCACGTGGCGAAGAAAGTAGCGCAGTATGATTCACGTTTGATCGTGCCGAACAAATGGGCGGTGACGATGACGTTAACGCAAGAGGTAGTGAAGCAGGCGTATATCAATGCCGGACGGCCGGATGCGTATAATGCGGATGACATTTTCTTCATTGCGGGTGAGCAGTTTAGCTATGTGGCGGCAGTGGATGGCATGATGGTGCGCGAGAAGCCGGCTACGAATTTCTTCCTGGGGTCATTTGCCGCAGAATCGCTCCTGCTGGCTGAAACCGGTTTTTCCATTGGGGCGCTTCAAATTGCAGGCACGGACTCGACATACCAGATCCCCTTTTTCGTGACCGCGTGCGACTACTGTTTGATCGGGGAAGAGCTGTATGCAGCGAGTGCGTATCTGTCGCGCGAACCAAGACTTCTCGGGAATTTGAAAGGGCAGGACATAACAAAGATCATTCTGACGATACTGATTCTTCTGGGCTCCGTGTTAATGAGCCTGCACGTCTTTTATCCAGAGCAGCATTGGCTGCAGGCGATAAAGCACTTTTTTGCTGCGCTCTAGAGGAGCGAGGGTAATGGGTTTTTTCAAGAGACAGCTGCCGATGATCATAGTGTCGGTGGTTGGGTTTCTGATGATCGTCTCGTATTTTTCTCCTGCGCCGTTTCTTCAGGGGATGTTCACCGGTGCAAACGAATGGGTGCAGATCATTGCCAATTTCGCGCTGGTTATTGGTGTGTTCAGTTTGATGCGGGCGCACTACATAAAGATTAAACGCAAGGAAGCCGGATATGGCTATAGCATTGTCATGTATATTTGCCTGATATTCATGACATTTGTCGGATTGGCTCTGGAGCGCAATATCAAGTCGGGCGGGGTGTTTATGTGGATGTTCAAATGGGTAAACACGCCGCTGACCATGACGACGTTTTCGCTACTGGCGTTTTATATAGCCTCGGCTGCGTACCGTGCATTTCGTGCGCGGACGTTCGATGCGACCGTGATGTTAGTGGGCGCGCTTATCTTGATGATCGGGCGTGTTCCCCTTGGTGCTATGCTCTCGGATTTCGTTCATCAGCAGATTACAGTGACGCAAATTATACCGGGGTTACCGGAGATGGCCGGATGGCTCCTTAGTGTACCAGCAATGGCAGCACGCAGGGCGATATTCCTGGGTCTTGCAGTAGGAATAGTGGCGACGTCATTGCGCATTCTGTTCGGCATAGAACGGACGTATATGGGAGGCGGCGATTAAGTGAATATTTGGGAACGCATCCTGCAGATTGATCGGCGCTATATTTTTCTGCTGATAGGGATTTCAGGGGCAATACCGATCATTATGTCGTTCTCGTTGCCGACGTTTGTGACGCCAGAGGTAAGGGGTGTGTATAACGCGATTGACGCGCTGCCGGAGGGGGCGATGGTTCTGGTATCGTTCGACTATGAGCCGTCTGCGATGCCGGAGATGGATCCGATGGCAAAGGCGATACTGCGCCATATTTTTGGCCGTGGGTTGAAGGTGGTTGGGGTTACGCTTATCCCCTACGGCACGGGGATTGGGGAGGAACTGTTTGTCGCGATGGAGCGGGAGTTTAACCTTAAACAGGGAGTGGACTACGACTTTCTGGGGTATAAGCCAGGGTATCAAGCCGTGGTGTTGGGACTGGGTCAGGATCTGAAGGGATCGTTTCCCAAGAATTTTTATGAGCAAGATACGAGAACGGTTCCGATTCTCAAGGATATTAATTCGCTGCGAGATTTTGATTATATGATGTGGCTTCATGATGATGCATATGGGGGGTACGGCTGGATTATATATGGGCGACAGAATTACGGGATTGATATCGGTTCAGGCTGTACAGCGATTTTGGCTACTGGAATGTATCCCTTCTTGCAGGCAGAGCAGGTGACCGGAATTGTAGGGGGACTGAAGGGTGCGGCAGAGTATGAGAAGCTGATGGGCTATACTGGGTCGGCACGGCTGGGCATGGTGGCGCAATCTTCGATTCATGTGATGATTATAGGGCTTATACTGTTGGGTAATATAGCGTTTATCCTTTCGAAGCGAAAGCCGAAAAAGGAGCCTTCTGGATGATCTGGCATGAGCTACTGGGTATATGGCTTGCAGCGGGGTTTACGCTGGCGATTTACAGTTTTCTGTACAAGGATAATCCGGCGTATAAGCTTGCGGAGCATATCTACGTAGGGGTATCTACAGGGTACCTGATTTGTATTGCATACTGGGAAGTGATTGATAAGAAGGTGATTGCAGCGCTTGGGCAGCATGAGTGGATAGTGATTATTCCAACGCTGATGGGCCTTGCGATGTTCACACGGTTTTCGAAGAAGGCGTCATGGGTGAGTCGCATCCCGCTGGCGTTTATTATCGGGTACACGGCGGGTGTTGCGGCACCGAATAATATTCAGGGATTGCTGATAGAACATTCGTATGCAACGATTAATCCGGTGCTAACAGCGGGCTTTGCTCCGCAGCTGAATGCTATTATTATGCTGCTGGGTGTAACGTGCGGGATGATTTACTTTTTCTTCTCTGTGGAACGCAAAGGGCCGATCAAAGTAGCTGCGCGGCTGGGGATTTTCTTCCTGATGATCTACTTCGGTGTGGCGTATGGCTATATGGTGATGGGTCGCGAGTCGATATTAATCGGGCGCCTGAACTTCCTTATCCTCGACTGGATCAAACCGACACTTGCCGCCATAGGGCGTCTGTTTGGCGGGTAATAGTCCTCGGTCTGCGTAATCTTTCCCAAAAACATCGTGTGTCTCCATTTCGGCTAAAAGGGACACAAAGAGTTTGAATTAGAGTATAAAATCCTATCAAAATAAGGCTTGACACGCTAAAAACTGTGCTATATACGAATTTTAAAATTGACTTTATCCCAAATCTTATGGAGTATTAATCGTATTGTTTAGTGACGCTTTCTTAGATCTGAAAGCGTATTGTATAGAAATGCAGAGTCTGCGCAGGAGGGTGAGGCTATGGAGCCAAAGATGGCGAAAAAGAGTGGAGCTACAGAAGATGTGAGGAAAGCTGCCAAAAAAACTTATAAGTGGCTGTCCTCACATAAGGGACGCAAAGCCCTAAAGGAGGTGGTTGAACAGGGAACGCCACTTTCGGATCAGCTTTATAAGGCAAGGGAAATTGATCCGGAAGAGTTACGAAAACCGACGGGATTCTGATAAAATAATGGTACAGAGTCCTTATAAGGTAGAGAAGTTTAGTATTGAAAAATTGCTCGAGCTAATATCGAAAAATTCTAGGATTAGCCTTTACGATTTAAGCTGCAAGCCGCATGCTCGGTATTTTCGTTCCTATTTTAGCGATGTTAAAGCTAAGACAATAGTTGTTGAGTATGATTACGTTGATCATGATTATTTAGAGGATTACGCTTCCTATTACGTACGCTGCTTTCGAGATTACCAACGTAAGTGTACACGATTACACTTTTTCACCGCGAAATTCTCCCCCACTGCTTTCTCCAATCTTCTAAAGAAAAAACAAGGTTATTTAACGGCAAAATCCTTGCAAGAACGCGGTTGTTATTTAGGATTCATGGTCATTCGAGATCTTCCACAAACGGTCATAGGAAGGACTTGTGTTGTTACCTACCCTCCTAATGGAGGTCGGAGAAACTTCCCTTTAGTTCGCGAGTACAATAGTAGCTTGTTTGGCATTCCGCTTCGTATTGAGAGTCTGGCTTTCCAGGAGCAAGATAGGGCGGTGGCGGCATGCGCTACGAGTGCGCTATGGACGGCATTTCAGAGTACAGGTAAACAATTCCAACATATAATTCCTGCACCAGTAGAGATTACTCGTGTGGCAAATGAAAAGTTCCCCCTGCGTTGGCGTGCTATGCCATCAACGGGTCTTAGCATTGAGCAGATGGCAGGGTCAATTCGTTCGGTGGGTTTGGACCCTTATACAATCAGGACGGTAGAACTGGATATGTTCCGAAATGTACTCTATGGCTATCTGCGTGGAAAGATCCCAGTGCTTTTGCTATTCCAAAAGGCCTTTTTGGAAAATGGGACATCTTATAAGATTCGGGGGTCGCCTCATGCGGTAACGGTTATTGGCTATAGCATGGGAGAGACTCCTGCTTTCTCATCCAATGATCAGTTGAGACTAATCTCAGCTCACATTGATAAAATATATGTCCACGATGACCAGGTTGGGCCATTTGCGCGGATGATATTGGACGGGGAATCTATTTATGATTCTAATAACAAACCGCTAGGATTATCAATAAGGTCAGCATGGTATGATTACCGCGCTATTCCTCGGTACTTGTTGATTCCTCTTTATCCCAAGATACGAATTCCGTATGAACCTGTTCATGAGGCCGTGGAGAGTTTTAACATGCTGCTTAATAGGATTGCAAAATGGGATTCGTCTGTCATTGGGGGTGACCGAGAGTGGGATCTTCATTTAACATGCCTAAACGATTATCGAAATTACATTCTAGAAGAGAGCCCCCTCGACGGCGATTGCGCAAAGAATATTCTTTGCGACAAATATCCACGATTTATGTGGCGCGCGGCTTTTCTATTGAACGGAACGATGAAATTTGACTTGCTATTTGATGCAACGGACATTGAACAAGGAGACTTCTTTCACAGGGCCGTCATATACGACCCAGTGATCGGTAGCTATTTACATCAAGTCTTAGAAAATCCGTACGTAGAAGCAGCAATGAAACAGAAGCCTGCCTGGCAGATTATCAAGTGGTTTCGGAAGTATCAATAAGGACATCTCTCACCAGAAGGAATCGGCAAAGCACAGAGAGACCGTCGCGGGGTAAATGGGGACAGACGGAATTATTTTTTCTTCTTCGGTTTACCGCGTGGCAGTGCTCGGAAAAGGCCGGCGGCTGAACTTTCTCATCCTCGATTGGATCAAACCGACGCTGGCCGCAATCGCACGTCTGTTTGAGGGGTAATAATCCTTCTACTAAATCTTGAGAAGAAGATAGCGTCAAAAACACTCCAGCCCTCCCATTTTATCCCGATTTTGACATGGTAGGGGCAGCCCGCCATGGCGGATTGCCCAACTATATCTTCGTGCCATTCGTGCTTTTCGTGGTATATATAATTAGAAGCAATTACCACGAAGAACACGAAGAAGAATACAAGGGCAGGCACAAGGCCTGCCCCTACAATATTACGAAATGGACATAGCAGGGCGACCCGACGGGTCGCCCCTACATTCTTAATGCGCCTAAGGCTAATTCGCGTCGTGCCGTCGTGGTTTGATGGTTTTTTTGTTAGGTGTTCTTAGTGTTGAGGGAGGTAAATTACCTGGGCAAAGGCGAAGCATGAGAGTAGAAAACTTGCCTTTCCCATTCTTTTCTTTTTATACCGGTGGGGTGCGGATGGGGCGGAGCTGGAATTGTGATTCGCAGAGTCTGGCGTAGAGTCCGCCTTTGGCGATGAGCTCGTCATGCTTGCCGATCTCCACAATGCGACCTTTATCCAGGACGACAATGCGATTGGCATTGATAACCGTGGAGAGGCGGTGGGCAATGATGAGTGTAGTGCGGCTGGCGATGAGGCGATCCATGGCTTTTTGAATGAGGGCTTCGGATTCGGAATCGAGTGAGGATGTTGCTTCGTCGAGAATCAAAATGGCGGGATCTTTGAGAATGGCGCGTGCAATCGTGATGCGCTGGCGTTCGCCACCGGAGAGTCTCGTGCCGCGTTCGCCAATGACGGTATCGTAGCCCTGCGGCAGAGAGCTTATATGGTCGTGAATGTGTGCGGCTTTGGCGGCTGCGATGACCAGGTCGTCAGGAGTGTCTTCTTCGCCGTAAGCGATATTGTTGCGAATCGTGTCGTTAAAGAGGATGCTTTCCTGGGAGACGATGCCGATTTGGTGTCGGAGCGAGTCGAGGGTAACTGTCCTAATGTCGATGCCGTCAATCTCCACGGTACCGATTGTAGGATTGTAGAAGCGAGGAATGAGACTGATGAGGGTGGACTTTCCTGCACCGCTCGGGCCGACAAAAGCAGTGACCTGGCGAACCGGCAGATCGAGATTGATATTCTTGAGCACGAACTTCTCGCCTTCATAGGCAAAGCTCAGGTTGTTAAACCGGATATTGCGTGACATGGGGCGGAGCTCGACGGCGTCGGGTATCTCCTTGATGTTCGACTGGGTATCGAGGATACGAAAGATGCGTTCGGCATTTACCATACCCTCCTGGACGTCAGCGAAGGCAGAGTTGATCTTTTTTACTGGTTTATAGAGGCGCGACAGGGCGAAAATGTAGATAAAGAAGTCGGCGCCGCTCATGGTGCGGGCTTCGGTGATGAAGTAGCCGCCAACCATGAGGACGAGTACAACAACGAACGTGCCGAGGAGCTCCATAAAGGGTGAGGATATAATTTTGACGGTTCGGCGCCGGAGTTCGTAGAGGAAGTGTTTGACATTTTGGCGGTCGAACTTCTTCAGCTCGTAGTGCTCCATGCGAAACGCCTTAACGATTTTCACACCGCTGAGGATTTCCTGCATAGCACTGCTGATGCTGGCGACCTTTCTTCGCTCTTTCCTGGTGAGCTTACGCACTTTTTTTGCAAAATAGCTAATGGGGAGGATGGTCAGGGGGACAAAGATGAAAATCAGCAGCGTGAGGTGATGGTTCAGATAGAAGAGAAAAGCGAGGAGAAAGGCGAGATTGATTGGCGCCTGCATCGCATCATCAAACACGAGCATGAGCGAATTGCGTACGCCTTGGACATCGCTGGAGATGCGCGACATCAGGTGGCCTGTGGTCTTGCGGGCGAAGAAGCCCATGTCGAGATGTAGCACGTGGGAGTAGAGCTGATACTTGAGATTCTTGATAATGGAGAGGCTGATGTAGTTGGTCAGGTACTTCGAGAGAAAGTCGAAGAGAAACTTAAGCAGCTGAGCCACGATAATGACGCCACTGACGATGGCCAGCAGGAGCATTTTTTTCCCTTGCTGGATGTAGGAATAGAAGGATTGCTCGAGTTTGTTTTTTGTGGCCTTTGCCTTTGCATACAAAGCCTGAATCGCTCCGGCGGCCTTGTGATCGGCTGCCAGCTGATCAGGCAAGAGCTCCTTATGCACTTGAGTGGGTTTAATCGTGGAAATGGCATGAGGAGGGCCGTAGGGACAGAGAGTTGTTGGGCCGGTGTCGAGGTTGACGCCTTCCGTTGGCGTCTGTAGTGGAAAGATAGTGTGCGGGGTGCCGGATGGGCAGGTTGTGAGGGCTGTAGTCTCGGCGGGTGCCTGTTCTCCCGTCACGCCGAAAAGGATCTCAATAATGGGTTTGAAAGCGGCGATGCTAAAGACGTTAAGTGCGGCGACAAGGAACAGGCATACTACTGCTACAGAGATTTTGAGCTTGTAATCAAGGAGGTATTTAACTAGCCGTAGATAGATTTTCATACATGACGAAAGATAGCAGGTCGGATGCGCGGCTGACAAGAGCCAAATTATGCTCTGATACATAACGAGGGGTGGCAGGGAAGTAAAGAACAAAAAATGGCGGGCGGTTTTCGAAGTTTTCGCCTGCTACTACACAAGCCACCATAGGCACCAGGCGGTCTTAAGTTTAAATTTGTTGACATCCGATCAAATTGCACTATTTAATTAATCAAGTTTTTTAACCGGGAAACTGAGTTTTTTCAAGCGAACAAGTGTTCAAGCAGATGCAGGGGCGAGCAGACGATGAAGCTGGGGTTGCAGCTGTTCCGGTTTATTAAGGGGAAGCGTCAGAAAACCCTGACGAATCCTCAGTATCGGCGCGATTCACTTAAGCAGGCTGTTGACACATATCTGAAAAAATACTCATCCTCTGCATCTGGTAGTGACGAAATCTACGAGACACTTGAGGAGCTTGCAGCCGGATACCAGGAGGTTTCGCTCGATTCTCTCGAAATCCTGGTGGCTGCCTACGAGAAGAACCCCGCTGATCAGACCCTCCTCCGACGCATTGGTTCCACTCTGCGCCAGCGTGGGATCAAAAACAAAAGCGCCACCGAGTATTACAGAAAACTGGTGGAGCTGGGAGAAGATACCCTTTCGTATCTGAGGTGTCTTCTCGACTGCTACAAGGCCAGCGATAAGCCCTATCCTTTGATGCTTACCAGCGAGCGCATTGTGGAGGAATACCGCGCGTTGCGTGCCGCAGAGGAACCCGACGATTCCTCTGACGATTCCTCTATTGACTGGAAGGCGGCAGAGGAGACCTATGCCGAGGCTCTGCATTCGCTGTCTGACATATACGTTAATTTGGGTAAGACGGATGAGAAGGCCATGTCGGTGTACCAAGAGATATTGCAGTCGGATGGAGAGCACATGGCTATCCTGGACCTAATTGTGAAGAGCCACAGTAGTGCCAGGCGAATTGATAGTGAGGCGGTTCAGTGGTACGAGCAATATCTTGCCTATAAGCCGCATGACAAAGAGCTGCAGCTACTGCTGAGCGAAGCTTACTTTGGCATTGGTCGTCAGGAGGAAGGACTGGCAATTCTGACGGCAATCCACAAGGATGATCCCCAGGAGATCACCGTCCTTAAGCGTATTGTTAGCTATTACATTGACACTCAACAAGTTAGCCCTTCGACACTCCACTGGTTTATGCAGTATTTGAAACTGAATCGGACAGACATGGATGTGCTGCAAGTCGTGGCAGACTACTATGCTGCGCAAAATGCGGTGACTGCTGAGGCTGTTGGGATCTATAGGAGGGTTCTGCCCTTAACGGAGCAGCGCGAGCGCTACCTGAGATTGCTGGGGCGCTGCTACTACGAAGGTCAGCAGTGGTCAGATGTGATCGAGGTGTATGAAGAGCTGAAAGAGAAAAGCGGGCTGGGGGCGGATATTGTAGTGCCGATTGCAACCGCATACGCAGCTTTTCAACGCACGGATACCGGGGCAATAATGCTCTATGAGAAGGCGGTGGAATTTGAATGCCGGGATGCCAATATGCTGCCTATTCTCAGTGACTTTTACTTTAAGACTGCTCGCCATGATGCTCATGCCATGAAGTGCTTCAAAGAGACACTGCAGATACAGCGACAGCACATGGGTGCGCGTCTGGGATTGTGTCATGCCTATGTTGCGAATGGCGAATATGCGAGGGCGTTGGAGGAAGGGCTGCGGCATTTGCGGTTGTATGCCTGCGATAGCACGGCAGTGCGAATTGTGGCCTGGTGTATTGTTGAGAGCGGTACAGCAGACGAGTTGGAGTGTCTGGAGCAGCTTGACGCAGATAGCAGGCGGCTGATTCTGGAGGAGCTCTACAGTCTGGCGCCGGAAGCTGGGAGTGTGGAGCGGCAGCTCAGCGAGTATTATTTACAGGAGAATCGTGATGACGACAAGGCGGTCCGGGTTTACGAAGGGGCGTTGCTGGCTGGTGGTGAGAAGTTGGCGCTGTTGAGTCGCTTGAGCGCGATTGCTCATGCGAGAGGGGAGCAAGATAAAGGCATTGTGTTCGACAAGGAGATTTACACATTATGCCGCCAGTTATGCCCGCTGGATGAGCAGCGAAAGCCGGGCGAGTCCGCACGGGTAGATTGTCCGGAGGTGTGTGTGTGCCTTGGCCAGTACTATCTTGATAGAAATGCAGTGGGTGTTGATGCGCAAGAGGTGTATCAGCGGTGTTATCAAAAAGGCGACCGCTCGCCAGGGATAGTGATCAAGCTTGCGCAGTTTGCACTGGACAACGAGGATCGCTCTTTGGAGGCCATTGCGTATTACCAGGCCGCTATTCAATGGCTTCCGAGAAACAAACCACTGCGCTATGCTCTCATGCAGTCCTACATTGAGAATAATCAGGTAGAGCCGGTGTTTGATTTTTGCAGGAAACAGCTGAGCGCGGAGGTGCTGGATCCGAATGTGCTCGATATTCTGACCCTCTGTCTGAGCCAATGCGAGGAGGTTGATCGGGAGACGCTGGAATTTCTGGAATCGCTATATGTGAAGTGCATGGATAGCGAGAAGCTTTGTGTGGCTCTGGCTCTGATCTACTCGAAGGTGAAGAACTATAGCAAGAGGGCGCTGGCTGTGTACGAAAAAGCGCTGCGCGTAAAGCCGGATGATCTGGATCTCCTGGGATGCCAGGCCCGCTGCTATGAGCAAATGGGAGATTACGACCGATCTCTGGAGGTCTATGAACGCATCCGGATGGCCATTCCCGATGATGTCACCATTACGAACCGGCTGGCAAAGCTTTATGCTAAGATGAACATGAGATCCAGACAATCGCTGGAAATCATTCAACAGGCCTCGAGCGAGGATCCGTTTGATCGTGAATTACAGCTCCACCTGATGGAGATGCTGTTCCAGATGGAGCTGGTGGACCAGGGGTGGCAGGTAGTTGACTTGATCGTAGCCCGAATGCCGGAAAGCCTTCCAGAGGTGATTAAACGGCTGGAGCGGTTTAAAGGAACAAATGTCTGGACGAGCGAGGCGATTCTGAAGCTGAGTGCGCTCTATATTGATGTGGGACGGATTGATCAGGCATTGAGGGAGCTAACCACGCTTCAGAGTGATTACCACCGTTTTTGCGGCGAATTGATTGATTGCTATACAAAGATTATCACGAAGGATCCGGTGAATGTGCAGGTGTGGATTGAACGGGGAGTAATTTACAAGCTAACCGGCCGCTTTGAAGAGGCGATTGCCGACCTGGAATCTGCCTATGAGCTGGCCAAAGAAAATGCGAATGTTTTGTATGAATTGGCAGAGACGTATGCGGCATATATTGCTACACAAAAGGAGCCGGATGTCGAACTGATGAGCAAATTGGGCCAGCTCTACTTCGAGATTGGCGAGCTGGACGACTGCATTGCGACGTACCAGAAAGTTCTGCAGTACAAGAAGGATAGCCCCGATGCAATGCTCGCCCTTGGCGAGTGTTTTCACAAAAAGGCCCTGCTCGAGGTCGCCTACGGTTATTACACAAAGCTTGAGAAGACGGATGACGTTAAGGATTTGCTCTATGAGCTGGGTGATGATTTTTATACGCGAGGGGAGTTTGAAAAGGCAATCGCAGCATTTCAAGAGATCATGGCGGTGGACATTGCGTATCGTGATGTTAGTATGAGGGTGCGCGAGTTGCGAGAGGAGATGGAGAATGCCGCGATTCCGGAGGGGCAGCATCGTTCGATCTGGGCGCAGCTTAATACGCGTGCGCGCCGCCGTTTTAAGCTCCTTGAGGAAATTGGCAGAGGCAGTATGGGTTTGGTCTTCAAGGCTTATGATCGGGAGCTGGATGAGGTGATTGCGCTCAAGATTCTTCCGGCGCATTTCTCACGTGACAAGGAGGCGGTCGCAAGGTTCAAACAAGAGGCGAAGGCGGCTCGACGCCTGACGCATCCTAATATTGTACGGATTTTTGACATCGGTGAGGAAGAAGGGCGTAAGTATATTTCCATGGAGTTTATTGAAGGCGAGGATTTGAAGCAAATTATTGCTGGGAAGAAGAAGCTGTCGGTCAGCGAAATGCTCCATTACGCCATTGAGATTGCGCTGGGTCTTGCCTATGCGCATGGCATGGACATACTTCATCGGGATATAAAGCCTGCTAATGTGATGATTACTACGGATCAGAAGGTCAAACTCACAGATTTTGGCATTGCTACGGTGATGACGGAAGCTCAAGAGACCTCCTCAGAGATTATCGTCGGAACTCCGCTCTATATGTCGCCTGAGCAGAATGAGGGGAAACCATGCAGCGCGGGGTCCGACGTTTATTCCCTTGGTGTGGTCATGTACGAAATGCTAATGGGCTATCCACCCTTCCGCCTCGGCAATGTGGCCTACCATCATATTTTTACCAAACCTCCAGCCATGAAGGGCGTGAAAAAGCGCCTGGCGGTTATGGTCATGAGGTGCCTGGAGAAAGACCCAGCTAGCCGCTATGCCAGCATGGACGAGTTGATTCGCGATCTGAAAACCGTGCGGACATCGTAGGGGCGGATTATAATCTGTCTCTACAAATTGGCTTGACGCTCCGGGTAATTCATGCGACGGTGTCTTCAGCTGGAGGCCGGGAAGAGAGAGCGGCGGCGCATCCTGTCTGTGTGCGCTGAGTAGGGCCCGGCAGGCTGTTTCTTCCTCTGATTCAATGACGGACATCTATGTCTGCACGTCACATACAACCTCACCGTTACTTTAATGCCTACCTGTTTATAGCCATCTGGATTCTGGGGATCGTGTTACGCTTTTACGATCTGGCGCATTTGCCGCCAGGATTATGGTATGATGAGGCGCTGAATGGGCTGAATGCTTTGAGTCTGATCGAGGAGCAGCCGCTGCGTCTTGCTTTTATATACGAAGGTCTCCCCCAGGAACCGTTTTTTATGTACCTGATTGCCGGTTTCTTTCTGCTGTTTGGTGCATCAGGGTTGGTAATCAGGATCGCGAGCGCTGTTATAGGATCGCTGACGATACCGCTGCTCTATTATGTGGTAAGGGAGAGCGCGGGTCGGCGCGTGGCGTTGCTTTCGGCGTTGTGTTTAGCGCTGCTGCGGTGGCACGTTCACTTCAGCCGTGTTGGTTTTCGCACCATTCTTGTTCCACTCGTTACACTGGCTTGTTTCCTCTTTTTCTTGCGTGGTCTGCGCACGAAAAAATGGTCGGCATTTGTGCTGGCAGGAGTGTTTCTTGGATTAGGAT
Organism: Candidatus Sumerlaeota bacterium; assembly: GCA_030613245.1. Lineage (GTDB taxonomy): Bacteria > Sumerlaeota > Sumerlaeia > MWCT01 > JAUWMI01 > JAUWMI01. The sequence goes on along the minus strand of JAUWMI010000009.1, from coordinate 59,543 downwards.
TTTATACGTACCTTTCTTTCTATTTTGTGCCGCTGATTTTGCTGCTGACGCTCGGTAGTGCTTATTGGGCAAAAAGCCATTCGCTTAGGCGAACGTGGAAGCAGATAGTGCTCATGTTTGCGGTTGGTGCCGTAGTCTTTTTGCCACTTGGTATCACGTATGTCGGACAACCTGAGTTTTTTCTGGGACGGGTTGATATGGTGTCGCTCTTTGACGAGGGGCTTTGGCCTGGGATTAAGCAGATCATGAGGAATGGTTGGGACGTGCTTCTGATGTTTTCATTTAAAGGCGATCATGTTCCGAAGCATAACATCCCCTACGTGCCGGTACTGGATGCTCTGACGTCGCTATTTTTTCTACTGGGTATTGTGATGCTGATACGAGGGCTGAAGCGGTCGGTGTTTCATAGTCTGGTATTCTGGTGGTTTCTGGTCATGATGTTGCCGAGCGTACTGTCGTTTGGAGCGCCGAACCTGCTGCGTGTACTGGGGCTGAGCCCGGCGTTAGCGATTATTCTGGCTCTGGGCTACGAGAAGGGGTACGAGCTGGCGCGGAGTGGTTGGCGTTCGCGTGGTTTGGCAACGGTGGTAATGCTTTTCTGTTTGGGCATGTTTGGAACGGTCGAGGTTACACGCTACTTTGTTGTGTGGCGTAACGACATTCGGACGTGGTATGATTTTAATAGCAGGTGGGCGGAGCTGGCCAGAAGTGTGGCGCAGGTACCTAAGGAGCAGTATTTGATCTACGTGCCGGGGGACATTTTTTACCATACAACGTTCAAGTTCATAGTCCGGGGGCGTCAGGATGTTTTTCCCATGCGCCTACCTGATGCATTCACACGTGATGATAAGCAGGCGCGTGATCATCTGGTGGTGACTACTCTCTATGGCGAGGTGTATCCCGAGGTAAGGCGGCTGTTTCCCCGGGCGGCGATTGTGGAGAGCTTTAGCGATCCGCCTGCCGCGGCGAGTCGGCCCTGGGCTTATGTGTTTCGTATTCCCTCTGATGATCTGCTAAGCAGCGTGAGGGCTGAATCGCTTCTCAGGGGGTTGCGTATTGATGTAAATCGGTGATTTGAACACGATATTGCAAAGGGCGATATTGTAAATATAGGGCGAAGGAGAATTCGGACGTGCGGACGATTGTGAAAAACGGAGGAAAAATAACTTGATTTTCTGGCTGCTGAAAAGCTATGTTAGATGAAGATGATATGTACGCCCGAGAGAGCGGGGGCAAAAATCAGGAGCGCTAGGGCAAGGAGGGTGTGAGAATGTCGGGGCATTCAAAATGGCATTCGATCAGGCATAAGAAAGCCGCGGTGGATGCTAAGCGCGGCAAGCTATTCACCAAGATCATCCGGGAACTGACTGTGGCGGCCAGGACTGGGGGTGGCAATCTTGATGCAAACCCGCGGCTGCGCACTGCGATTCAGGCGGCGAAAGATGTGAATATGCCAAAGGATACCATTGACAAAGCGATAAGAAAAGGGACCGGTGAGCTGCCGGGCGTTTCATACGAAGATGTGACCTACGAAGGGTATGGCCCGGGCGGTGTGGCGATTTTCATCCACGGCTCGACAGATAACAGGAATCGAACGTCAGCAGTAATTCGTAACATTCTTTCGAAACACAATGGGAACCTGGGGGAAGTTGGCTGTGTGTCATGGATGTTTGCCAAGAAGGGGATTGTCCTGGTGGATGCATCTGCTGCAGACGAGGATACGCTGACTGAAATTGCCATAGAAGCAGGGGCAGAGGATCTCGTAAATAATGGGGATTCTTTTACGGTCACTACGGAGCCTGGTGATCTGGATGCTGTGCGTAGTGCCCTGGAGGGAAAAGGGGTCAAAGTGGAGTCGGCAGAGATTTCCATGGTTCCGAATACAACCGTAAAGCTTGAGGGTAAAGATGCCGAACATCTGTTAAAGCTGGTAGGTGCGCTGGAAGAGCAGGATGATGTGCAGTCGGTGTCGGCGAATTTTGATATTGCTGATGAGGTGATAGAAAAGATCGGGGCATAGGGCTGGGCGGAATGTTGGTCCGTGGGGCTCGTCATTGTAGCTCCGCGGATTTTTATTTGCCAGAGAGACACCGAGATGGTCAAAGAATAGAGCTCTTTATGCAGTCCTCTAGACCGTAGGGCACGCCGCGGCGTGCCCCTGCTTCTAACAGACGATGCCAGCTCCAGCAATTGTGATCACCTGCCGGGGCATGAATCGGTTACTTCAGGCTGGTACGTATGAACAGTAGTTTCAGAGGCGATGCCAGTTTTCCCGCAGCCAGCAGACGGCTTTCTTGAAGTCCTTAAACTCCCGTTCACGTTGGCGAAATGCCTTTGTGTGGAAGCAGAGTCGGCCAGCCGGTGAGATGGTTGGCGGAACCACCTTGTGAAGCATTTCGTGAAAAATGATGTATTCCATGAAGTATTCGGGCACAACCTGCTTATCCAGGGCCGGGTTGACGCGGATGAGATTCTTGTTTGCATCAAAGTTGGCAAATTGAATATTGCTTCGCGCTTTGCCCATGACTGTTCCCGCTTTTCCCCAGGAGACCATAACGCGCAGCTGATTGCGAAAGTACTCTTTATTTATGCGGTCCATAATCGTGGAGAGATTGAAATATTTTCCTTTGGTCACAACAGGAATAGGACGTGAGGCTCTGGGTTCCAACTCGATTTCGTCCGAATGCTCGTAAATGAATATACGGATGTCCTTTTTGTGTTTTTCGATTGGATTTTTAATAAAGCGCACAAGAGATTTAATGACCGGCATCGGTGCCTTCAGGAATATCCGGTGGAGGCTGAGTTTGACTTCGCGCGTGGAGTACGTTTTTTCCAGGGAGAAAATGTTAGTCGAGTTGTTGTTGATGCGGAGCGTAATGTTTCCCCCATAGTAGAGGCGAATTTTCCGCTCCAAGTCGAGCTGTCCGCACATGGGAATTCACTTCCTGTCCAGGGTGTGGCCTGCCCATTGTGCTCCTGCGAGTTCATGGGATTCACAGCGATGGGCAATCACGAGTTAGGTCTTGGGCTTAAGCCTGTAGTCCCGAATTTTTTTTCGCAGTGTGTTGCGGTGAATCTGCAGAAGCCGGGCGGCTTCCTGCTGGTTCCAGTGACACTGGTCCAGCGCGCTTTGCACATAGCGTCGTTCATATTCTTTAAGAGGAAGAATCGGTTCTGGCTTTTTTATTGGTTCCTCCTTTTGATTGGTGGCATTACGCTGCGCGGAAGAGGAAGGCACTGGGGCAGCGGACGGAACGGCAAACGGGGATTCGAGCAGGAAATGCTGAGGTTTAAGAATTTTCCCTTCGCAGAGGATAATGGCGCGTTCGATACAGTTTTCTAGTTCACGAATGTTGCCAGGCCAGGAATATTTTTCGAGCAGGATCATTGCGTTGTCACTAATGCCAAGAATGGGTTTTTGAATCTCGAGTGAGCATTTCTTGATAAAATGATTGACCAGCAGGGTGATGTCGGACCGCCGCTCACGCAACGGAGGAATGTGAATCTTCACTATGCTCAGGCGGAATAGCAGATCTTCGCGAAACCTCCCCTCTCTCACTGCTTTCTCGAGATCTGTGTTCGTGGCAGCGATTATGCGCACATCAACCTTGACGGGTCGTGTCCCTCCAACACGGTAAAACACCTTATCCTGCAAGAAGTGGAGGAGCTTGGGTTGCACGGTGAGAGACAGTTCGCCAATTTCATCGAGGAGCAAGGTACCGCCGTGGGCGAGTTCGGTTTTGCCCCGCTGTAGTCTGCTTGCGCCGGTAAACGCGCCTTTTTCGTAGCCGAACAGCTCGCTCTCGAACAGTGTCTCGGGAATTGCCGAGCAGTTGATGGCAATAAATGGATAGTGGCTTCGGGGACTCAATCGGTGCAGCTCGCAGGCAAAGAGTTCCTTGCCCGTACCGGTTTCGCCGGTGAATAGGACGGATGAGGTGTGCGGGGCCACTTTGTGAATCATGTTGGCGACATCTTTAATCTGGCGGCTTTCGCCGATGACGCCGTGCTGCTCCAGATCCTCCGGCTGGGTCTTGAGTCTGTCAGCGCTCTGGGAATGCTCGATTGATATTGCCACCAGGCGACTAATCGCCTGCAGCAGCCGTAAATCCTTCAGGCTATACTGGTCAAGTCCTCGCTTGGAGATCTGGATCAGGCCGATCGGCTCGTCCTCAAGAAGTAATGGGGCGCAGAGCGTCGAGCGGCCGGGTGGTTCAGGCAGAGGCTCGCTGGCGTAGCGATAGTCAATATCCAAGTCCGAGGAGAGCAGCGCCTTTTTTTCGTGATACACGCTGTTGATAAGAGTCTTGCTGGCTGGAATTTGCTCGTCTTCACCTGCGGCCACGATGGGCTGTAGTTCTTTCAGCACCGGATCCCAAAGCATAATAAAGCCCTGTTCGGCTTTGAACGTCACAAGGAGCTGGTGCATCATTGAATTGAGTGCTTCGGGAGGTGGTAGCGAGGAGGGCGACAAGAGATCGCCCACTTGATTGAGCAATTCGAGTGTGGTACGTTCGTATTCTATCAGCTCAGCTGGTTCGATACTTGGCAGCTCGGTTTTGGCCGTGTCATCCTGAGGAGCGCTCAGGTAGATTGTTTTGTTGCTGTAGCGCGCGTTCTTAAGATCAAAGTCTGAATCAAACAGGAAGATAGTGGATCCGATTTTGATCTCATCGTTTTTCAACAGAATGTGTTCCTTGACTTGTCTGCCGTTTACGAACACACCATTTTTGCTTTCTTTGTCGTAAATGGTGAAGGCGCGGCCGCGTTGAATGATCTCCGCGTGAAGGCGTGACACACCGCTATCGGGAACCTCGATAGTGCTCTCCTCTGCACGACCGATGGTTGTTCGTGACTCAAGAGGAAATCGTACTCCAATGTGTTGGCCTTTGATGGCGAGCAGTGTTGCCATGGTGCGTCCAAACGCTCGAAAAGAGATTGCCTTGTTTCTGCCGTTACAGGTGAAAAAGGACAATAGGGGAAAATAGCCGGTATGTCAAAAAAAAATAGAAGGCTGCTTGGAAAAACAGACCTTCTTTTTTACTTCAGCATTGTGAAGCTGTCAGTAGTCGAGTTAAACTGTTGATTTACATGGGGTTAGTATCGCAAGGTGGAATATTCACGTGCGGCGGTTAATGGCCCAGCGAGAAAATCGTGCGGCGCAGAGGTCTGTTGCTGCGCGACGTTTCCTGTAGCGGACAGATAGACAGAGGCGGGGGCGCATGGCAATACGCCCCTACAAGCACCTGGCATTCTGTCGCCCAGGAATCTCCTCTCGTATTTTCTGTTTGACATGGGTGAAAGTTTCTTCGTAATAGACTTTAGTGAGTAAGTGGAGAGAGTTTTTCAAATTTACAATTTTCATGTATGCCATTGTGACTGGAGCAGTGGGCTATTGTTCGGATTCGCGAGCTGCGGGTCAGTGTTGGCAATGGCGAAGAAAGAACAGATTCTGGCAAAGGAGGGTTTACAGATTTGGTGAGGACAAAAAGCAAACGCGTCCGCGGTGAGGGATTGGGATCAGTTCCGTCAAGGGTTTTTCTCACGAAGGGACAGGGTGTGGCGAAGGAGAAATTGACGAGTTTTGAGATGGCACTTCGTAACGCCAAGATCTCGCAGTTGAATCTAGTGCGTGTCTCAAGCATTTTTCCTCCGCATTGTAAGGTGATTTCCAGGAAGCGCGGTATTGAGCTCCTTAAGCCGGGCCAGATTGTGTATTGCGTCTTGAGTGAAAATTCCACCAATGAGCCGCATCGGCAGATGGCTGCTTCCATTGGGCTGGCTGTGCCAAAGGACCGCACGAAATACGGCTACATTTCGGAACATCATAGCTTTGGCCAGACAGAGGCCATAGCAGGTGATTTTGTAGAGGATCTCGCTGCCAGCATGCTGGCGATGATTCTTGGCGTGCCATTTGATCCCGATACGTCCTACGACGAGCGGAAAGAAATCTACAAAATTTCTAACCAGATCGTCCGAACTACAAACATTACTGAAACAACGAGAGGGGACAAGGATGGCAGGTGGACTACGGTGCTGGCTGCAGCTGTATTTGTTCCCTGAGTATTAATCCGCCGCAGGCGGTCGCCGTAGGCGGATGCCACGCATAGAACAAAAAGAGGTTCCTGGGATTCCATAGTGGGTAGTTGTAGGGGCGTTTAGTTAAACGCCCCTACATGCTCTGGCGTATAGGAAAGGAAGCATCAAGGCGATGATTCGAAGACATCTCTTGCGGAAGCCGGTCAAGCCGATTGCGGTACGCGAGCATGCGACAGCGGGTTCGGTTGTGCGTGCAATGGGGGATACGGCGTTTCAGGCGCGCAATCTCGCGCGCGCGGCGGACATCTGGGCCGCTATGCTGCGCGGCCGTACCACAATCCTGATGGGCCTGGCTGGCGCGATGATCCCTGCTGGCATGCGTGCTGTGCTTGCTCATGTGATCAAGCATCGCTTTATTGATTGTTTGGTCTCGACGGGCGCGAACCTGTTTCACGATTTGCACGAGACACTCGGCAATGCACATTATCAGGGAAGCGAGCAGGTTGATGATACACGTCTTGCTGCAATGGGTATTGACCGGATCCACGACGTATTTGCCAGCGAGGCAGAATTCCGCAAGACGGATCGCTTCATCGCCCGGTTTGCCGCAAGTCTTGACCAGACGCAGCGTTATTCGACGCGGGAGTTTTTCTTTGAGCTTGGGGCAAAGCTGCGTAGGGAGAAGAAGAGGGAAGGCATCATCACAGCAGCACATAAGGCGGGAGTTCCGATTTATTGTCCGGCGTTGGGCGATTCCTCGTACGGGATTGCGCTGGCGTATGGCCGGGCACAGGGTACGAACTCGCTCTTTCTTGATCCGATAGTAGACGTACTGGAGACAGCGAAGATTGTCGCGCGAGCACGCGTCACGGGGGTTATTTACATTGCAGGAGGAGCACCCAAGAATTTTATCCAGCAGACTGAAATCACCAACTCAATCATGAGTAGCGAGGCGTCGGCAGGGCATCGCTATGCGATCCAGGTGACTGCGGATGCGCCCCATTGGGGAGGGCTGAGCGGGTGCAGTTTTGAAGAGGCGCAGTCGTGGGGGAAGATTGCGCGCAAGGCGAAGAAGGTTGTGGTTTTTTGTGACGCCACGATTGCGCTGCCGCTGCTGGTGCACGCAGTGACGCAAAATTACAGGCCCCTGATTCGCAAGCGGCAAGCGCCGGATTTGTTTGCACAGCTGGCCAAATAGGAGCATGTAAGGCAGGATGTGCGAAACTGTTTCGTTGCGTGCTAGTGTGAGGCAAGAGGACAGATGGCCTCTCAGTGTGTGAGTTTTGATACATTGTTTCGATACTTGTTCGCCATTGTTTTCCTCTTAAAGGCGAATTGGACTGGGAACGAATGAAGAAGAGCGACTTTGCACCGCAGATGAATTTCCTTGGACTAGAGCCAAGATTTTCGGCCTTCAAATCGTCTGCATTTGCCGTGCTGCCTGTGCCGTACGACCTGACGACTTCCTATCAACCAGGCGCACGATTCGGGCCGCAGGCCATCCTTGAGGCGTCCGCACACGTTGAGCTTTATGATGAGGAGCTCGACACTGAGACCTACCGTCTGGGCATCCACACGCTGAATCCGGTAGAGGTGACAACCAAGGGTCCCCGTGCCATGATGCGTCGCGTGGGCCGCGTGTATCGGGATATACTGCGAGCAAAAAAATTCCCAGTGGTACTGGGTGGTGAGCATTCGATTACATATGGCGTTGTGCAGGCACTGAGGGCGAGCAAGCCTGGGCAGTTTGCTGTGGTGCAGTTTGACGCTCATGCGGACTACAGGCAAGAGTATGCGGGTAGTTCATTTAACCACTCCTGTGTGGCACGCCGCATTGAGGAGCTGGGAGTTTCGATTGTGCAGATTGGCGTCCGGTCGCTCTCCGCCGAGGAAAAGGATCTGTTTCAGGCGAAGACCATTCACACAGTCCGAATGCAGGATCTTGGTGGCGATCAGCTGGATTCGCTGATCTCGTCGGTGATCAAAAGGCTTCCGAGGGCGATTTACATTTCAATTGACCTGGATGTTCTGGATCCATCAATCATGCCCTCGACGGGTACTCCAGAACCCGGGGGGCTTTTGTGGGCGCCGCTTTTGAAGATTCTGCGTCCGTTGATTTTTTCGAAGAAGGTATTGGGATTCGATGTCGTGGAGTTGAGTCCTATTCCCGGTCTGGTAGCGCCGAATTTCCTTGCGGCGAAATTGGTTTACCGCATGTTGGGGTATGTGGGTAAGGCGAGTCGCGGCTGATCATGGGTTGTTTTTCCTTGCCATCCCTTTTAGTGCCTTCTGGAGAGTCTCACGGGCTTGGGAGAAGGGATTTTCTTGACTTGGATTTTGCGGTGTGGCTAAAGTGTCCTCATGGGACCGGAGAAATGGCTGGCCATATCTAAGGTGTGACATGGCCGCATGTTGCTGATAGAGGAGGGATCGAAATGACAATCTTGAATAAGCTTAAGGAATTTCTCGACAAGAAGAAGGTGAAATATGCTGTGTGTACACATCCGGTGGTTTACACGTCGCAGGAAGTAGCAGCGGCGGAGCACGTGCCGGGAGCGCAACTGGCGAAAGTCGTGATGATCAGGGCCAATGAAGAGTTTGTGATGGTCGTTTTGCCTGCCACGCAGCGCATCGTCGTTGAGAAGTTAAGCGAAGTGCTCGGGAAGCCTGAGGCGCGTCTTGCTACTGAGGAGGAATTTAAAGGACTGTTTCCGCAATGCGAAACTGGTGCTATGCCGCCCTTTGGGAATCTCTATGATCTACCGGTGTACGTGGACAAGACGCTGACTGAGGCGAAGGAGATTGTCTTTCGCGCAGGTACGCACACCGATACGGTGCACATGAAGTACAAAGATTTTACCAAGCTCGTCAAACCAACCGTGGCGGAATTTAGCCAGCATCTATAGCTTTCTCAAAAACAATGTTCTTTTGGGGAAGGGCGAGCTGCTGCATTCCGCCAGAGGCGGACAGGACGTCATTCCCTCAACCCGCATTTCTCTGCGGCTAAATTATTGCTGAGTGGATGATGCTTTATTCCTCAAGCAGGCCGCAAAAGAGTCGGTTTTCCCATTTGAAATTTGTATTGCTGATTTCGCCCGACCATATATGGCCGGTGTTGGTGGAAATATTTTCGTCCTCGAAGGAGAAGTCTTTCCGATAGCCGAGCAGTCGAAGATGACGAGCACCAATACGGCGTGCAGCGCGTGCTACGACGTTGAGGTCACTGTCGTCAACGGTGGACTTTATGGCGTCTTTCCATTCAGGCTCGGTAACACCGTACTCGGCGAGCTTATATCGGCGGTACGCGTGTTCAAAACCAATAAATTCCTCCTTAAGCACGTTGAGAACTTTCCTTGCTTCTTGTGGCTTGCCCAGCCAGTGATAGGCGTACATCGCATTCACCATGGCCAGGGTCACCATGGCGACGTTTTGGTAGACGGCGCGCTGATCGAAGTTTTCCCAGAATGTGCCGCAGGATTTATACCCATCCAGAGCGAAGTAATAGGCCTGTGCTGCCAAACCGGCGATCAGCGTCTTCTTGGCTGACGGCTTTCCTTTGCATCCCTGGAAGAGGTATTGTTTAGCAAGGCTTGGCAAATAGATATCGGCCTCCGACATACCGTGATGGACGAAGTGCTCCTTCCAGTGGATATAGGCATAGTGGACGAGGAAGTTGTCCACGTTGCGGCGTTTGATTCTGGCATTTTTGCTAGGGACCAGGGAGGCCAGGACGCCGAGCATCCCTGAGGCGCAGGTCTTGGAATCGCCCTTGACGGTGCGCACGCAAGCGGCCACGGCCTTATTAAAGCCGATTTTCCAGCACTGGGGCCCCTGCTCTTCTACCGCACCATTCTTGGTGAAGCGTGTATAGGCGTGATTTTCGTCTACCAGCTTATATTCTGCATTGCTGTCGAGAGTACCCTGCCATCTGCCTAGAGAGATGTTGTTAACATGCCAGTCGGTCCACGTCGTGTTGTCTTTCACCATGATGCTTTGCGGCTCGTAATCTGTACGGCGGAAGTTACGGCTTAATTTTCGTCGCACGAACATGTCAGGCGCGAGGGCTAAGTAGCCAAGCTCTGTTAGCTTGATGATTTTCTGTTCGAAGTTCTTCGATGCTTTGATGGTATAAGTCAGTGCCTCAATGTCCTCAAAATGGGACCAGCAGTAATCAATATTCTGGATGTTGAGATCGGCGTCAACTTTGGCAATCGTCCGATCAAGGAGCTTTTTGACCGAAGGGTTGGAAAACGTCACCCAGTTGCTGAAGTGGCGATCCCGGAAGACCACAGAGACGAAGGCATTTTTTGCGGAGTCGAGTTTAATGATATTCCAAGATTTCATCAGGACGTCAGTATCGCGCTCTATGGCCTGATGGTTGTCGAGCATTAGCACCAGATGGGGATCCTTAATTTTTTCTTCATTACACTTCGACATGAACTGGTCGTATAGAATTTCCAGCATGCGTTTGCTGTACCCCCCTTCGGGAAGCCAGAAGGGAACAACGAATCGGGAACCATTATGGGTCGTCTTGAGGTAATTATGATATGTTATCAGAATGGGCCAGTAAAATAGGAGACCGATCCGGGTGCACAGCCGCACATCGTAGTCGTCCTCCAGCATGGGCAGGATCACGTGGAAGGGGACAGTTGCGCACGGGGCGACCACACCCTCCCTGTAGAGTTCCATAATTCGCGCATAGGTATTTTCAGCGGTTTCGTAATCCATCTCCAGGATGCGATAAAGCGTATCTGGTTCAATAGCGATGGAGAGAAATGGCACCATACCCTTCTCTTTGAAAACATCGCGCATAGTCTGGCGTACGTACGTTGTAATATTTGAAAAAATGCCAGTAAAAATGCGATAGCCTTTTATCATTAGTTCTGTCCAGTTTTTTCCCCGAATTACGTCTTCGCCGATATGAGCACTAACCGGAGCTATGCGCTCGATATAGCGTGGATGCTCGGAAAAAGAGTCGAGAAGCTCGTTAAGGTCTGCTTCGTCGAGTTTGCGCGGCAATCGGCGATCAAGATCCATCCGCGAGCCGACTTGATAAGAATGACCATGATAAATAGGATGTAGAAAATTCATTTAAAAACTCCTCCTAGACGGGGCCATCTGCCTTATACCTATCCGAATCTGTTTGAGCTCTTTACAGAGAAGAGTCATTGGCTGACGGGTTCTTCGGTCCGTTGGCAGCTATTTCGCATCCGGCCTGCAAGATGTTTTTTCTCCCTAAGGGACCGTAAGGTCTTGCAGCCATGGGACGCAGTATGCTATCCGTGGTTTTATCCAGTTCCGAATACTGGTTCAGCAAAAAGCCACCCCAAGATAGTGATACTATGGTTGTGGCGCTCAGGACTGAAACAGAATGGAACAAGAACCCGAAGCGGTCTTCATCGTATCACAAATGGCCACTGTAATCATAGTATAATACAAAACACTTTTGCGGTTCAAGAGAAAAATTACGACCCCCCGCAAAGCCTTGCTATAACAGGGGATTCCCGGGTATTGAGTATCGGCTTGGGTCAAGGATTCCGGAAGGTGAGGGCGCCTGTTCCTGTGCTGAGTATAGTGGGAGGGAGAGGCGTCAGGTGGTTTCGAACACAGGTCTTGAAGTGCCGACGTGTATTCTGATAAGGAAATCAGACTTATGAAGAGCAAGAGGAGGAAGCCACGATGGATGCACTTGATGCATTGAAGACGCGACGCAGTGCCAGGCACTATCAATCAACTGCTGTACCGCGCGACGTAGTTAGTGAGATCGTAGACGCTGGACGGCTGGCCCCAACAGCAAACAATATACAGCCCTGGGAATTCGTTATTGTGCAGGATGAGAAAATCCGCAATGCGATTGCCGATCTCTCGGACTACGGGAAATTCATTGCTGAAGCGCCCGTGTGTATCGCAGTGTTTTGTAAGTCAACGAAATACGCTCTGGAAGACGGAAGTGCGGCCACCCAGAACCTGCTGGTGGCTGCAACGGCTCTGGGTATGGGTTCGTGCTGGGTAGCAGGAGACAAGAAACGGTACGCCGCGGCACTGCGGGACTTGCTTGGCGTGCCAGAGGGCTACCGATTGATCAGCCTTGTTTCCATTGGGTTGAGTGCGAAGCCGACACCTTCACTGGCTAAGCGTCCGCTTGAAGATGTCATTCACTGGGAACGCTTCTCCTGAGCAACGCATATCTCCATCATGAACATGAATAAAAAAGGAGATGAAGTAGTCTAATTTGATTACTTCACCTCCTGCAGAATCCATTCCACTGTCTGAGCAGACTAATTTGCAGCTTGAAAAATCCATACAAGCGGAGCGAGCTGCTCAGAGTGCCTTTTTCAATTTCGGGGCTGCTTTGAAGCCAACAGCCTTGGATGCCTTGATTTTGATTGCCTCACCGGTTTGAGGATTTCTGCCCATTCGTGCCTTGCGTTGCCTGACGGTGAACGTCCCAAACCCGGGCATCTGAAATCTTTTTTTCTGCTTAATGGTTTTTGCAATTTGGTCGAAGGTGGCATCCACAATGGCTTCCGTTGCAACCTTGCTGACATCGTATTTCCCCGTGCTTTTCTTAACCGCTTCAATCAGCTCTGCTTTGGTCATTAATTAGTCACCTCCTTCGCTTTCTGTGTCTTGGTCAAAAATCTGCATCAAGGCTTGAAAACATATTTCCAGTTTTCGTGCCCTTCCCCTAGCATTATCTGGTTTTCGGGTCAACTAAATTTTGCGAATGCGCTGTGAATTTTTTTATCTCGCCATGTTTGAACCTGCTGATAAGCGAGTGGGACGGAGCGCTGGCCCTCAGACTCCGAGGAAGATGTTGGTCGAATTTACGGGAGTTTTGATAGTTTGATAGTAAGAGACAAGGTGTTTGTCGGGGCACTTTTTCATTGTGCATTTTTAGGTGGTGTCGGGATGCGGGGAGTCGAAAGTATGGAGCCTCCGGGTCGCCGCTTGACTGTAAATCTAGGAATAACAGTGCTTGACCTGGATGTGCATGGCTTAGGGGATATTCAGTCCCGAGGCAATGACCACACTAATTTTTGTCTCATTCGATACGATTGTGCCAGCCGGAGGGCTTTGTGCAAGGATAATTCCCTTCTCCACACCGGGCTGTTCCTTTCTGGTAATCTGGTCAATGGTAAGATCGAGTCTGGCCAGAAGAGGCTGGGCCTCTTTGAGGGTGGAATTTACCAGGCCGGGCATTGGAAACTTGCGGGGTTGTGGCCCGCTGCTGACAAGCAGATTAATCGCATACTTTCGTGGCGCAGCGCTCTGGGGGAGAGGATCCTGAGTGATGACGTTTCCTTTTTTCACTTCGTTGTTGTAGAGGTATGAAGTTTTGCCAACCTGGAGATCAAGCGCGCGCAATTTGACGCCTGCATTCAGATAGCTTTCGCCGCGCAAATCCGGTACCTGGATTAACGTTGGCCCTTTACTGAGAACGACTTTGACGTCAGCGCCGATTTTGGCATGCGTGCCGGGGAAGGGAAATTGCGAAATGATGTCGCCCTCTCGGACTATCTCACTGTATTCTTTCTTGTCGAGCTTGAGGGAGAGATTGAGCGCGCGCAATTTTTCAAGCGCTTCACTCGGGCTCGTGCTAACGAGGTTGGGCACAACAACCTCTTCAGCGGAAATAAAGTGGCGAATGGTTAGATAGCTGATGGTTGTCAGCAAGATGAATACCAGGATGACAACGATGGCCAGCCGAAACAAGAATCCCACGAAGCTGCGAAATCTCGATCCGCGCTGACTCTCAGGCGCGCCGAACAGCAGAGATGGCCTCTGGCTCTTCGATGCTTTAGCAGAGACGCTTTCGGTCGACTGCGTTTCATCTGAAAGATCGTGAGTAAACCTGATGTGCTTTTCGAGGTTTCGCCGTTCTTGCTCATCCATTATGCGAAGGTTCTCCGAAATCGTGTTGTTCAGTTGATTTTCAGAATTTATTAAACTACTGCACAAAGGATGAAAAGATTAAAGAGATTTTTTCCGTCTCAGTTTAAGAGACTATTTTGCAGATTCTTGGTTTGTTGACAAGCAAAGAATTATTGATTGTCCTAAATATCGAGTGATGGGCCTTGGCTGAACTTATGATGTATCCAAGCTTGTAGATTTGGCTTTCTTTGTCTCTCTGATGGTTCGGCATCTGGGTGGCTCCTCCTCACCGCACCGTGTAAGAAGCTGTTGCTTTTTGTGAGCTCTTCAGGCAATAGGGGGTCTTCAGGAGAGGTGGGGAGTGGAGCCGAAAGGGCTCAGGGCTGATTGTGTGCATTTGTTTGTGCGGGTTGTTGGTGAGAAGAGGAGCGGATAATGAGATTTCCGGAGGCGAAAGCATTTTTGGAGTCAATTCCTAAGGGTAGCCGCGTGGTTTTACTTATGGATGGCGATGCGGATGGTCTGTCAGGGGGGAAGATACTGGAGTACACGCTGCGGGAGCTTGGTGTGACGACGCAGCCAGTATTTCCCGGGAAAACGGAATATGCGTATTTGCCACGGGTGGTAGAGCAGGTTCGAGCTGCGGCACCGGATTATCTTGTGATCGTGGATATGGGAAGCACACCGGAGAATCCGTATGCGCCAACGCCAGTTTTGGTAATTGACCATCACCGGCCGCTGGGGATTCCCCCGGATGTAGTGTTTTGCAGTTCCTACAAGCACCGGCCGGTGGAGACGTCGTCGCTGATATGCTATCTGGTGTGCGAGGAGATTGTTGTGGTGGAGGAGCAGGCGTGGATTCCGCTTCTTGGTGTGTTTGGCGATCTTGGGAGCATAGAGGCATTTCCGTATCTTGCACCGATTGTGAAACGCTATGGCAAGACGCACTGCAAGCGGGCGGTGTCGCTGTTGAACGCGGCGCGGCGTGCAGCGGCGTACGACGTGAAAACGGCCTACGAGGCACTTGGCGTGGCCAATTCGCCAAAGGAGCTGGTTACAAAGGAGCATGCGGTGCTTGCGCGGCTTCGGGCGTATAAGGCAGAGGTGAAGGAGGCCATAGACGAGGCGGTACGAGTTGGCCCGATTTTTAGCGGCGAGACGGCGTGGATTCGTTGCTCTTCACCGTGCCTCATACAAGGCCTCATGGCGTCGCGGTGGGCTAATCGGCTTCTGCGCTACCGTGTGCTGGCTTCAAACAACGGATACATACCTGGTAAAATTGTTTTCTCGCTGCGCAGTCAACGCGACGAGAGTCAGATTGCGTTTCTCAACGAGGTCTTACGCGATTGCGCGGTTGAAGGGGCGTATGGGTTTGGCCATGATGCGGCAACAGGTGGGAAATTGTCGCCGCGCAGCTTTGCCACGCTGATGCAGCGAATCGGGTTTGAGGATAAGTTGGTGCGAGAGTACCTGGAATCAGTGGCTTGAGCCGGGTGCTGGAGGCACTGGGGTTAGGATGTTCATAGGGACGCGGATTTCCCGCTCTGAATAAACAAGGAACGCACAGGCGGACCAGGTGCTAGCCGTGGTGTCCATCCGGGTAAGCCGTCTCTTTCTTATTGCTTTTCGCATAAATAAACGAAGCCGGTGAAGGCCTTGTTTTTGTGCGAATGCTTGGCCTTCAACTGTGCCATTCAACGTAGCACGGGCATCACGCCACAGGCGCATTTTCTAACTTGCCCGTGTAGATTCATCCACCTAGGCGGATGCCACGCATAGTTGTAGGGGCGTTTAATTAAACGCCCCTACATTCTGAATTTGCACGTTGTGCCATCATGGCTCTGTTATGTGCTCTAAGTTACTGAGCTTTAGAACTTTTTGAATGCTTCAAGCCCAAAAAGCTATTGTGAGCCTTAGGCAAGGTCGTCCAGGCGATTTACCCGCCTTTGGCGCGGTGAATTTCGTTCACTTTAAGCCCTGAATGCAAACTGAACGAAATCCCCAGAGCTCTGGCTTTTCAGCTATGACCCCTTTGCCATATTGCCCAAAGGAGAATGTGGCCTTTTGGTTTTAGTCCGCCTCGGCGGACTCTTCTTTGCCCCCTGCTTTAGCTGGGGGGGTAAAAGAAGCATTCTTTCGCACAGCGCGCTTCAGCGTGGCTTCTCGCAGTGGCTCAGTGCTCAGATAGCAATGGCTAAAGCCGCGGGTGGATAAGCGACGCTAAAGCGCCCTAGTTCTTATTTAGCCAACTTTCGCTTTCACCCCACCTGAAGGTGGGTGCAAAGTAGAGACCGCCTCAAGGCGGCCTACAATAAAGGTATCGTTCAAAATTCGTGTATCTTAATGCCCTTTATGTAGCGCCATTAAAGCCTCATTGCACCTGAAGGTGGGTGCAAAGTAGAGACCGCCTCAAGACGGCCTAAAATAAAGGTATCGTGGATAATTCGTGTATCTTAAGGCCTTTCATAGCGCTCTTATTGATGTTTGTATAGTTAATGGTACGCATGCAAGCTTTGTAGGGGCAATTCATGAATTGCCCCTACGATTGAAGCGCATAGATAGCTGCAAAGTTGAAATGACAATGTGGCGTTAATAATCAGACCCTCAAGGCCATCCGCTGTTTCTTTAGCTGTACAAAGAGCGATAATGCCCTTCATATAGCGCCATTAAAGCCTCACCGCACTCAAGTCACTTGGCAAAAGTTCTAAAGTCCAGGATACTATATTCATCCTGGATGATTTTCCCGTTGTAGGGGCAGGTCTTGCGCCTGCCCTGGTGTCATTCTTCGTGGTAATTGGTTCTGAATATATATACCACGAAGCGCACGAAGTGCACGAAGATTTCCGTTTTCTCTATTCGAAATACGAAGGAGCTGTGCCTGGGGATTAATTCTGGGTAGGCCAGGCCACGCAGCAAAACGTAATTTTTTGTTTACAATTCTCAGTTTCTCTCCTAGGTGTCTATCGTTAAGTCTTTGTATCTCCTGGAACGCGCATGTCTGAAGGCAAATTGCTATATTTATGCCGACAAGGAAGAACTCTCTGCCTGCTACTTCTCCTGGGCGGGACCGCTCTCTACATCAATCCATACACCTATAACAATTTCGATCTGCCGAAGACCGTCTGGATTAGCTTTTTTGGCCTGCTGCTCGTGGGCTTAACACTTATAGCGCTGGTGCGGGGGCGTCCTTTTCGGCTGTCGCTTAGCTACCTGAACGTTGCGTTGCTCGTGTTTCTCGTCATAAACTTTCTCTCCCTCGTCAAAGCCCAGAGCTGGTCACTTGCCAAAGACCACATCCGGTTTCTCCTCATGATTTACCTGATCATCCTGGTGCTTCAGGACTATCTTAATGGGAACCGGAGGCGCGTGATGATACTGGGGTGGGCGCTCGTGGCCAGTGCTTTTCTGACGGGTGTCTGGGTGCTTTATCAGGACTTTATGCAGGCATTTGCCCCGGGCCGTCTGCCTATTGTGCCTCGCCTCTCGGACTGGCGCGGCTTTCTGAGTGCGGGTCTCGGCAATACGAACTACATTGGCGACTATCTGGCTTTCGTGTTTCCCGTCGCACTGCTCCTCTACCTTTACGTGCGCGGCAAGGTGCGGGAGATTTTCACGCTTGGCGCACTGGGCGTATTGTACGCCGGCATGATTGTCTGCTGGTCGGTAACCTCGAATGCCAGCGTCATCGTCGCATGCCTCGTGCTGGGCTTTATGCTGGTTCGCCACGAGTCGCAACGATTCTGGCGTCGCAAGGCGGTGCGCCTGGCCGTGCTCTTCGCGGGCTTCGCCGTGATCACCCTTTTCTATACAACGAATCATCGCCTTAATCCGCACCGACCTTCTATTTTCCGCGAGGCTTTTGAATCGGAGCGCTGGAAAGCTGGCTGGCCAACCCGGCTTGTCATCTGGGCCAATACCTCAGAGATGATCCGGAAAAATCCTTGGCTGGGCATTGGCGCAGGCAACTTCTCCTACCGCTACGTGCAGGAATTCTCGCCAATGCTGTTTGGACGACCCGATCTTATAGTATACGCTGGCGCATATACTAATGCAGCACATAACGAGCTGCTGCATCTCTGGGCCGAGCTGGGCGTATTTGGCCTGGGGGCCATGGTGTTTATCATCGCTCTCTTTTACAGAGATCTGGCTGATGGGCTCACACGTTCAGGCAAGATAAATTATCTCATCCGCCTTTGCGCAATCGCCTGTATGAGCGCGTTTGTTATTCAATCAATGATGAACTATCCGCTTCGGCTTCCCACCACAACGCTGCTCTTCTTTTCTCTCCTGTGCATTCCGATAGTGTTGAAAGACAAAACGCAAAAGGCACGATCGCAATTCCTGCTCCCTCTGGAACTCGACTATGGACAGTTGAAGATCACTGCTTATGTCGAGAAGATGAGAATACCGCGTGAGCTGGAATTTCGATTTTTGCCGACCCCCTGGGTTGCATACGTGCTGGTGGGCGTGATGGCGATGGGGTTTGCACTTGCTCTGGGGTTGAGCCTGGTTCCCATGCAAAGCGATTACCACTATAAGCGGGCAACTATTCTGCTTCAGTATGATGCGAAAGCAGATGCAGAGCAGGAATTCCGCACGGCGCTTGCACTGAACCCGGAGCATTCCGACTGCCGCAGCGCTTACGCTGTGTTTCTCCTCGATGAGAAGCGCCACGACGAGGCAGTCCATCACCTGACACGCTTGCGCGAGCGGCTGGTGGCCAGCGAAATTTACCTTCGCCTCGGCGAGGCATACATGAATCTGGGCGAGAAGAAGAAGGCCCTCGAGAACTGGCGTATCTACTTTGCCCGGCGCCCCGCTGCTCAATATGAATATAACCAGCTCTATGAATGGGTCTCTCTCGAGCTTGACAGACAAATATGGGCAAAAGAAAGACAGGCCTCCGAAACTTCTACCCCGGCTGTGCCCGGCACGCACGACCAACCCAGTACCCCTGGCTCACCCTCTACAGCTACTCTATCCTCGCCTTGAGCCTTGTGAATTCTCCGCCAAAAATGAAATAGGCGAGACGGCTCCATCTCGCCTGTTTGGGTTCATGAGCAAGCCTGTGTTTCAGATCAACTTTACCTTATGGGGTATCCTCTGCCCTGTATGCTAGCCCTGCGTTTCGGATGTGATAGGCCGGTCTGCTGATTCCTCTGTCCCTTCTGGTCGCGAAAAGCGCTCATACAGACCGTCGTAAATTGAGACGAGCGTAAATCCTACTGCGAGTACAACGAAGAAGAAGATCAGTCCCGTCATGTCTCTAATCAGCCATTTCACCACGAAGAACTGAAGCAGACAGTATGCCCAGAAGATCAGGTTGATAATCACGTAACCCTTGAACGTGAATCGCTGCGACTGTTCCGATGCGTTGCTCATGATTTATCCCCCTTCTTATTGCTATTGCAATTTCACCTTTTGTAAAGGCTGCCACAGAGTCACGGAGATTATCACAGAATAGATTTCTTTATGACGCTCTCAGCGGCGTGTGCGCGTCTTTTTGGCTGTTTTTCTGGCCTTTGTTTTCCTCGCGGGTTTCTTCGCCCGACGTGAAGCTGCCCGCGTCTTTTTCGTTTTCTTTTTAGAAGGTCTTTTGGCAGCCGATTTCTTTGCTTTAGTCTTTTTCTTCGCTGCCTTGCTCGTGGGTCTCTTCTTTAGCAACTGCTTTTTCGGCTTCTTCGCAACCTTTTTCTTTACGGCTTTTCGTTTTGCTGTTTTTGCAGGCGCTCCTGCCTTCTTTTTCATCTCCTTAATTGCTGCATGGGCTGCTGCCAGGCGCGCAATAGGCACGCGATACGGTGAGCAACTCACATAGTCCAGTCCCACGTGGTGGCAAAACACCACTGACCGCGGGTCTCCGCCATGCTCTCCGCAGATGCCGATCTTTAGCTTCGGATTCGCACTTTTCCCGAGCTCTAAACCCTGTGCTACCAGTTGACCGACGCCTTCCTGGTCAATAGTCTGGAATACATCGTCTGCCAGAATGCCCTTCTCAACGTATTCTGGCAGAAACGTGCCCGCATCATCGCGGCTGAATCCGAATGTCATCTGTGTCAGGTCGTTGGTACCGAATGAGAAGAACTCTGCACTTCGAGCAATCTGATCAGCCACCAGCACTGCCCGTGGCACTTCGATCATCGTCCCTACGTGATAGGTGAACTTGACGCCGTACTTTGCCATTACCTCCCTGGCTACTCGATCAATCACACGCTTCTGATCCTCAAACTCCTTCACAATGCCGACGAGCGGCACCATCACTTCGGGCAGCACCTTTTTCCCCTGCTGAGTCAACTCGGCTGCAGCCTCGAAGATTGCCCGGGCTTGCATCTCCGTAATTTCATTATAGCTGATACCCAGCCGGCATCCCCGATGTCCGAGCATTGGGTTGAGCTCGTGCAATTGCCCAACCTTTGCCTTCAGCTTATCAAACGGCACCCCCATGTTTTGTGCAAGCTCAGAGATGGCCTCGTCGTCGTGCGGAAGGAATTCGTGGAGTGGTGGGTCGAGCAGGCGAATTGTTACTGGTAAGCCCTCCATGACTTTAAAGAGACCTAAAAAATCATTCTTCTGGTAGGGGAGAATCTTCGCCAGCGCCTTCTCGCGCTGCTCTTGGGAATCAGCAATAATCATCTCGCGCATTGCAGCGATCCGGCTTTCGTCGAAGAACATATGCTCAGTGCGACATAGCCCGATGCCCTCAGCACCAAAGTTCCGTGCGACCTTGGCGTCTTTCGGAGTGTCAGCGTTTGTCCAGACCCCAAGGCGTCGAAAGCGATCAGCCCACGACATCAGCGTCACAAAGTTCTCATCCATTTCTGGCTTAATCGTCGCCACAACACCCTCCATGACTTCACCGCTGCTGCCGTCCAGGGTGATCGAGTCGCCCTCCTTGTAAACGCGGCTATTGACCGTGAACTGCTTCTGTGCATAGTCAATATGGATGGCGCCGCAGCCCACGATACAGCACTTGCCCATGCCGCGCGCCACTACGGCTGCGTGCGACGTCATGCCTCCTTTTGCGGTCAGGATTGCCCTTGCCGCATTCATACCATGAATGTCTTCCGGCGAGGTCTCGTGGCGTACCAGGATCAC
This sequence comes from Candidatus Sumerlaeota bacterium, assembly GCA_030613245.1. Classification (GTDB taxonomy): domain Bacteria; phylum Sumerlaeota; class Sumerlaeia; order MWCT01; family JAUWMI01; genus JAUWMI01. The sequence goes on along the minus strand of JAUWMI010000009.1, from coordinate 38,534 downwards.
ATTCCTGCCTGCATTGCCTTGCTCCTCCGCGTCGTCTGCGGTAAACACTATCTGCCCGCTCGCTGCACCGGGCGATGCTGGCAAGCCTTTCGCAATTACCTTTTTCTGCGCGTTTGGATCAATCATGGGGTGTAACAACTGATCTATCTGCTCCGGGGCAACGCGCAGCACTGCCTCGCGCTGACTGATCATCTTCTCATTCACCATATCCACGGCGATCCTGATCGCCGCCAGTGCAGTGCGCTTGCCCACGCGCGTTTGTAACATCCAGAGTTTGCCTTGCTGAATGGTGAACTCTATATCAAGCATATTCCTGTAATGTCGCTCGAGCTTCTCATAGAGGCCTTTCAGTTCATTGTAGATCTGGGACATCTCTTCTTCGAGCGAAGGAAGAGGCTTCTCACCTTTTCGCTTCCCAGCGATGTTTATCGGCCGAGGTGTGCGAATGCCAGCTACCACGTCCTCGCCCTGCGCATTGCGCAGCCACTCGCCAAAAAAGCGCCGTTCCCCGGTCGATGGATCGCGTGTAAACGCAACGCCCGTGGCAGAGTCATTTCCCATGTTCCCGAACACCATCACCTGCACGTTGACCGCTGTGCCCCAGTGATCTGGAATTTTGTTAATCTTCCGATAGCTTATTGCGCGCTTGCCATTCCACGATGAAAAGACCGCACCAATAGCGCCCCAGAGCTGATCTTTGGGCTGCTCAGGAAATTCACGACCCAGAAACTCGCGTACCTTTGCCTTAAAAATCCGACACAGCGTCTTGAGATCCTCAGCATCAAGATCCGTATCAAGCTCTACACCTTTCGCCTTCTTCATGCGATCCATCTCATGCTCAAGCTGCTCGCGGATACCCTGCTTCTTCTCTTCTTCGGGTAGCCCCACCTGTTCGGCCTTCTCCATTACCACGTCCGAATACATCTGAATGAAGCGACGGTAGGCGTCGTAGGCAAAGCGCTTGTTCTGCGTCCTGGCAATCAAGCCCTGGATGGTCTCTTCGTTCAGGCCAATATTAAGCACCGTTTCCATCATCCCAGGCATACTGACCTGCGCACCTGACCGTACCGAGACCAGCAGTGGATCGTTCGGGTCACCAAACTTCGCGCCCATTATTTTCTCTACCTGCTTCATCGCTTTTTCAGCTTCCTGGCGCAGACCCTTTGGGTAGGTTTTTCTATGCTCGTAATAGTGGGTGCACACTTCTGTAGTGATTGTGAACCCGGGGGGAACAGGAATGCCAATATTGGTCATTTCAGCCAGGTCCGCACCTTTTCCACCCAGGAGGTTTCTCATTTCAGTACGACCAGCCGCTTTTCCTCCACCAAAGAAGTACACGTATTTCGGACTCATTAAAACGCCTCCTCCAAATTAAATTTGTATGCAGCTGTAACCGCGGTACACGGAGAAACTAGCTTCTCTATGCTCGGGTCAGCATCGTCTTCTTTCTACGCGTTGCGCGCTTTACGTGCAACCACCGAGGCCGGTGGCTAAAGTACGCTAAATGAGTAATGCACAGGCAATCCGATGCGCCGAATTTTTTCACAATCACCTGAGCATTGGAGCGACGTAAAATTCGCCCGTTTAGCAAACATTCCCGCTCCGCCCTTGTCAAACACTTTTTTTCTCCCATAAGCTGCGCGTGATGAAGCAGATAATCAATGTGCCATCGCCGCTTTTTATCGTGTCGCCAGTGGCGCTCCAGCCGCTTCTGCAACCCCTTTTTCGCCCGGCCGGTATAGACGTAATAGCCGCGCGGAAACCAATAGCGTCCGAGCCGCCCGATCTCAATGTGACGACCCGAGCGCACAAAGATCAGTAGATGGTAGACGCCGGAATCCATCATATTGTCGAACTCACGGCGTTCGCAATTTGTGTGTAGAGCAGGGTTTGGAATTATTCGTGGCTCTTTCTCAAATGAGTTCTCATTTCGGGTAGTAAAAAGGAAAGGCAATCCCTACGCACAAGGCGCATTTTCAACCTCGCCTCGCCTGAGGCGGGTAAACCTTGATCCTCTCCCCTATGGCGAGGCGGTCAGAGCGTTGCGAGGTATTCATCTATTGCTACGGCTGCGGCTTTTCCTGCGCCCATGGCGAGGATCACGGTCGCGGCTCCAGTGACGATGTCGCCACCTGCGTAAACCCCTTTTTTGGAGGTCAAGCCGGTTTCTTCGTCGGCGACGATGGTGCCCCATTTGCTGCGTTCAATATCAGACGCTGTGCGGAAGAGAATGGTATTGGAGCCGCTGCCGATTGCATTGACGATCGTATCAACCTCCATTATGAATTCAGAGCCGGGTATGGGGACGGGACGGCGGCGACCAGAGTCGTCGGGTTCACCGAGCTCCATACGGATGCATTCCATGGTGCGAAGCCAGCCATCGTCGTTGCCAATAAAGCGGGTAGGTGCCATGAGGAAATGAAACTTAAGGCCTTCCTCTTCCGCGCGTTGGATTTCCTCGATGCGTGCAGGGGCCTCAGCGCGTGTACGGCGATAGACAATGCAGACATCGTCGGCGCCAAGGCGAATGGCGATGCGGGCCGCATCCATGGCGGTATTTCCTGCACCGAGCACAACCACCTTCTTGCCAACGACGATGGGCGTGTCAGCCCTCGGGAAATCGTAGGCAAACATGAGATTGGCGCGAGTAAGGAACTCGTTGGCCGAGAAGATGCCGCAGAGATTCTCACCAGGAATGTTGAGGAAACGGGGCAAGCCTGCACCTATACCAATAAAGACCGCCTGAAAGCCCTGGGCGAAGAGCTCGTCTACGCTGTATAACATTCCGATTATGTAGCCGGTCTTGATCTTCACGCCAAGCGATTGGATGTAGTTAATCTCGGCTTCGACAATCTTTTTGGGAAGGCGGAACTCGGGAATGCCGTACACGAGCACGCCACCGGGCTTGTGAAGTGCTTCGAAAATGGTGACATCGTGGCCTTTAAGTGCGAGTTCGCTGGCAGCGATAAGTCCGGCCGGGCCAGACCCGATCACGGCGATGCGCTTGCCTGTTGGCGGTGGCAGAGGTGGGACTTCCACGGCGTTGTGCTCCCGCTCGTAGTCGGCAACGTAGCGTTCAAGGCGTCCGATAGCCAGCGGCTCGCCTTTCTTAGCCAAAACGCAGGTCTTTTCGCATTGATCTTCTTGTGGGCAAACGCGGCCGCAGATAGCAGGCAGGGCGTTAGCCTCTTTGATCTTGCGGGATGCGCCGATAATGTCACCATCTACAATGAGCTGCAGGAACGCCGGGATATCAATCAAAACCGGACACCCTTGAATGCAAACGGTGCGCTTGCACTGGAGACAGCGCTGCGCTTCGAGTCGTGCCTGCTTCGCAGAGTACCCAAGAGGTACCTCCTGAAACGTTGTCTTGCGTAGATGGAGGCCGAGATGGGGCATTTTCTGGCGCGGAATGCGCAGTGCAGCTTTTTTCTTTTCCGGATCTCCCATTTAGTCTCTCACTTTGATATTTAGTCGCCCTCCATAGCGACCTTGCGCACGGGCTTCTTTTTCATTTGCTCCTGATGGCGGCGATACGCCTCGTCTTCAAGCGGCTTAAATGTTTCCATGCGTTTGAACATCTCGTCGAAATCTACCTGGTGGCCGTTAAACTCAGGGCCATCAACGCAGACAAATCGTGTCTTGCCATCTACAGTTACGCGGCAGGAACCGCACATCCCAGTGCCATCAACCATAATGGTGTTGAGGCTGACATAGGTAGCGACTCCGTAGGGTTTGGTAATCTTGCAAACGTTGCGCATCATGATGGGCGGGCCAATGGCGATGCAGAAGTCAATGGGAGTTTTGGCATCGAGTAATTCTTGCAGAACAACGGTGACAAAGCCCTTTTTCCCATAGCTGCCGTCATCAGTGCAGATCAGCAGCTCATCGCTGACTTTGCGCATCTCATCTTCCATAATCACGAATTCTTTCGAGCGGCCACCCAGGATGGTCGTGACGTGATTGCCCGCGCGTTTGAGTGCCTGAATAATAGGGTGGAGAGGCGCGATCCCAACGCCGCCGCCAATGCCAACCACACGGCCGAAGTTTTCGATATGAGTTGGGATGCCCAGTGGGCCTACGACGTCAAGAATCTCTTCGCCGGGCTCCATTTCATTCAGACACGCGCTGGTTTTGCCGACCTCCTGAATCACGAGAGTTAGTGTGCCGCGCTCCGGATCAGCATCGGCTATGGACAGGGGAATACGCTCGCCCAGTTCTGAGATGCGGACGATAACAAACTGGCCAGCCTGGCGCTTACGTGCGATCTCAGGCGTATCAATGATCATGCGTACGATTTTAGGTGCGAGAATAGTTTTTTCGAGAATTTTGGCCATTGTGTTTTTCCTTGTGCACTCTGCGTGTCACGGTCAAGTTGTTTATATGGAGATATGCAGGGTATTTGTTCGTTATTTTACATACGGCGTGAATTTTTACGACATTTACACTTTGGATACCATAAGGCTATAGAATCCGGAAAATTGTGGAGGTTACATTCAGGAAAATCAAGAGGAAAGTGGTGCCAGCAGGATCTCCATCAGCACAGCACGCGTACGCTGATTTAGGGCTCTCGAACGCGCCGCCGCGTCATTTTTGCAGAGGAAGATCACACTCAATTCGCGGCGCGGACCTGGCCAAGGCCAAGCGGAAGAGAAACCGGCTGCCTTCTCTTAATTGCCTGATAGGCGGCCAGCGCTACCTCCAGGGCTTTATAGCCATCTTCGCCGGTGATGTCGGGCTTGCGGTTGTTGATAATTGCATCCACGAATGCCGCCATCATCTCACGGTCAAAGTTATCACCGCCCGACAGGGTAGTATGTCGCATTGTTTTATTCTGGTAGATGTTCAGGGTCGTGGGGAAGCAATCGAGCGAAAGATTGCTTTTGGTGCCCTTGAATTCGAGAACAACATTGCCCCAGGTTTTATACGAAGGCGGACGCGACCAGCTCGCATCAAGAGACACAAATGGACCGTCTGCCATCTCGAGCATCAGGAGCGCGCAATCTTCGACCTTAATGGGATAGAGTTTCGTGGTAGATTCGGAATAGACCCGGGTGAATTCTTTGCCAAGCAGGTAGCGGAGAAGATCAACGACGTGGACGGTGTGATCCATGATGGCGCCCCCGCCTGCTAGTTTTTTATTCGCAAACCATCCCCCGGGCATTGTGCCGTGGTTGGTGGTGTTAATGGCAAGAATCTCGCCGAGCTCACCAGAGGCAATGACGTTGCGCGCCTGTTGAATAGCAGCACAATAGCGAACCGGGAAGGCCACCTGGAGCTTAACGTTATGGGCGGCGCAGGTGTCAATAAGATCGCGGGCGTCTTCGAGTGTTGTGGTAATGGGTTTTTCGCAAAGGATGTGCTTGCCAGCCTTCGCGGCTGCGATACCCATTTCGTAATGGCGCGCATTGGCCGAGGTTATGATCACGGCATCGCAGGGTGCTTCGGCCAGGAGACGTCGCCAGCTGGCGTAGGCTTTGGGTTTGGGAAATCGACGCGCCATGGCACGGCGTCGTTTGGGGTTATCGTCAGCAAAGGCGGTGAACTTAACGTTTTGGAGCTGCCCGAGCACCTCAGCATAGCCACAGGCGTGTACGTGCTCAAAGCTAAGTAGGGCGATACGGATCATACAATTCCAATCCTTTCGGCAGGTAGTTAAATCCGGATTTTGCATTTGAACAGTGTCTACATGCGAGGGGGACCCTTTAGAAAAAGGGTCTCCCCTCGCGCTCCCCTCCTAAACCTTTTCTTACGGGAGATTCCATTCTCCTTGGCGAATGGAATCGCCATCCTATATGAACCTGGTTATTTTATATTAACCGGTCTGCCGGTTTGGATTGATTCAAGGCAGCCGAGCGACGCGGTCAGGGCTCGCAGGCCAGCGTCAACCGTGATCAGCGGTTTCTTTTTCTGCTCAATGCATTGGATAAAGTGTTTGAGTTCCCTTACGAAGGGACTTTCGAGTTCCGCGCGCTGGGGTACAACCAGGCCGGGTAGAGTGTCGTCGCCAACCGCTTTCTCCGTGAGGGTGAACGAGGAAGCCTTGCGACTGTCGAATTCTATCATTCCTTTGCTCCCGCACACCTCAAAGCGGGTGAAGAAGGAACCGAGTGGTTCCGCCCAGCTGACTTCTGAATGAGCTATCATGCCGTTGGCGAACTTCAGAATAGCCAGCATGTAGTCGCCATGTCTGAGCTGCGTCTTTGCCAGACCTTTTGCGAAGATACGTTTTATCGGGCCAAAGGTCCAGAGCATGTAGTCGAAGTCATGAACAGAAAGGTCAAGGGCGGCACCGCCACTTGCTTCGTAATCGCCGTACCAGTCTGTGCCGCCGCGCGGAAAGCCACCGCAACGTGAGAAACGCACAATCCCGGGAGTGCCAATTGCATTGCTGCGCACGAGCTGGCGCGTCTGCTCGTATTCCCAGAAAAAGCGCACCACATGGCCCACCATGAAAACCTTCTTATAGCCCTGGAGCAATCGCTTGATGGCGCGCGCTTCAGTCAGGGTACGTGCCAACGGCTTTTCGCAGAAAATATGTTTTTCGGCTGATACATACTGTTTGAGGAAATCCAGGCGGAAGATGGTCGGAAGGCAGTGGATGACTGCCACGACATCAGGGTCATTGAGAACCGGATCAATCCGATCAGTATAGCGCGCATTATTTGGCTGGGCGAGCTCTTTAGCCCTATCAGGGTTCTTATCAACCACCCATTTGAGTTGAGCCGAGGGAATATGGTGCATTGATGCGGCGTGGATCTCACCCATAAAGCCCGCACCAATAATGGCACATCCAAGCACGAGCGTTCTCCTTCATCCTATTATGCAGTCAAACAACTTCAGACCTGCCAGTTTCGCCAGGCCTATTCATGCATTGCGTGTACTGAAGGAATGAAACATTGTCAAGGGCTTAAAGGCAGCTTAAGTAGGGGCACGCCGCGGCGTTATTCTGTTGATTTTCAATGGTAAATCCATTAGGGATCAGGCGAGCCGGTTGATTGTGAGGCGGGATAATCACGAAAGGGAAAAATTGCAGTTCACGATGGCGTGGAAGAAGACTAATGAGAAAGCGAGATGAGAGATGAGGATTGCTTTTTTTAAGCACGAAGCAAACACCACACGGCGGTGCATTGGCGTGGTGCAGGGCGAGCGCGTTATTGATTTGAGTCTAGCCAGCTCGCTCTACGGAGAAAAAAGCCGCGAGGCAGAGATACCGAAGCTGGAAACATGGCCGCAGTTCCTGCAGCTCTTAATGGACCGGAGAAAGGCGGTTGAGGAGCTGATAGAATTTGCAGCAGAATGCTCGCAAGAGACTGGAGTAATCAGACCGTTGAGCGGTGTTCGCTTGTGTGCGCCGGTTGAACAGCCGCGGAATATTATTTGCGTGGGCCGAAACTATCTGGCGCATGCGCGAGAGACCGGACATGAGGCACCTCGTGAACCGATTCTCTTTGCCAAGTCTCCATCGGCAGTAATTGCTCATGGCGAGCCGATTATCTACCGCTCCCATCTAACGCGAGTGGACCCTGAGGCGGAGCTTGCCGTGATTATCGGGCGGCGTGCGCGGCAGGTAGTGGCGTCTGATGCAGCACGGTACATTGCCGGATACACTGCGTTAAATGACGTTACAGCCCGGGATCTGCAAAAGCAAGATACCGGGAAAGGCCATCCCTGGTTTCGTTCAAAGAGCATGGATACGTTTTGCCCGATTGGCCCCGTTATGCTGACCGCAGATGAATGTCCCGAGCCAGTGGCCCTGGATGTTAGCTGTCGGGTGAATGGTGAAGTCCGGCAGCATGCAAATACGCGGCAATTTCTCTTCTCAATCCCGCAGCTGATAGAGGCGATCACGCGGTTTATAACACTGGAGGTGGGTGACGTGATTGCCACGGGAACACCTGAAGGCATACAGCCGATCTTTCCCGGCGACGTGGTAGAAGTGGAGGTTGAACGAATTGGTATTTTGCGCAATCCGGTAGAAGGGCCACGGAGGCACGGAGGCACAGAGAAAGTATAAGATCAATACTCAAGCCAAAAGTAATTACCAAGTGGGGAATTGAAGATCACAGAGACATTTTCAAACCCTCTGTGCCTCTGAGTCTCTGTGGCTATCTTTGATGTACTACATGAAAGGAGCGAAGGATGGGCGACAAAGGAATCCATCGGCCAACAGTTGCGGTGATACATCTGAACGCAATCAGCAGGAATATTCGGGCGATTCAAAGAAAGATTGGCAAGAAGCGCCACGTGATGGCCGTAGTGAAGGCACGTGGGTATGGGCATGGCATGCTAGAAGCGGCGCGCGCAGCGATTGAGGGTGGCGCAGCGGAGCTCGGCGTGGCAACGATGGACGAAGCCGTGGCGCTGCGGGCACAGGGGATTCGACTCCCGATTCTCATGCTCGGGCCGGTGTTTCGAAGCGATGCGGAAGTTGTGGTGCGCAAGCGGATTTCAGTGGCTCTGGGTTCCCTGGACGTGGCGCGGTCGCTGGATCGCGCAGCACGGCGTCAGGGGCGGAGGGCCGGCGTGCATGTGAAGATTGATACGGGGATGGGGCGATTTGGATTCTGGCATGAGGAGTGGAAGAAAGTGCTGCCCGAGCTTGTGCGATATGCGCATTTGCGATTTGACGGGCTTTTTACACATTTTTCAGATTCAGATGGCAAGTCGCCGCGCTACACGAAGTGGCAGTTAAGAAATTTTCAATGCGTTTTGGAGGAGTGCCAGCATGTGGGGTTTAGGCCGGGCAAGATTCACGCAGCTAACAGCGGGGCGATTCTTCAGCATCCGGATGCCCACTTTGATCTGGTACGACCTGGAATTACAGTGTTTGGCTTATACCCCACGCCGGTTGTAGAGCGCACAGTGGTTCTTCATCCTGCGATGACGCTGCTGAGCCGGATCGTGATGATACGCAACGTGGGCAAAGGGCGATATATCAGCTACGGCCGTACGTTTAAGGCCCCGCGCCGTATGCGCGTAGCAACCGTCCCAATTGGCTACGGAGATGGCTATCCGCGGAGTCTGTCAAACCGTGGTGTCATGATCGTGCGCGGGCGTCGGGTGCCAATAGTTGGCCGCGTGTGTATGGATCAGGTTCTGCTGGATGTTGCCAGAGTTCCGGGCGCAGAGGTAGGTGACGAAGTGCTCATCTATGGAAAGAAAGGCACAGCTCATCTGCCAATTGAAGAGATTGCTGAGACGATCGGAACTATTCCCAACGAGATTGTATGCGAAGTTGGGGGGCGCGTGCCGCTTGTTTACCGAAACTAGAAAAATTTAAAAAATTAATCCACATTTGGCGAGACATTGGCCAGGAGAAAATTGGCCTTTTCAGGAGAGGAAAATAATTTTGTAGATGCCTGAGAATGCTATACTTTGTTAAAAATGATGACGATTTATTGAATTGTGCCCATCCTATTATTTGTGTCTCATGACGAGCTCGTAAGCTAAGGGTCTGGCATATTCAGGAGGACTTCTCTTAGCGATCCTTGAAAGGAACCGGTATAGGATGATGCGATTAAAGATTGGTGAGGTGCTGATTAAGGACAGTAAGATCAATGAGAATCAGCTCCAGCACGCCCTGCAGGTTCAGAAGGAGTTGATTAAGAAGAAGCGGCTTGGAGAGATACTGATTGATCTTGGATACGTGAGCAAGCGGGACCTGCGCGAGGTAACGAAGAAGTATGAGCACAAGGTGAATCTTGGAGTAATCCTGATTGAGAATCGTGCGATCACGTCCGAGGTACTTGAAGAGGCGCTGGAGATTCAGAAGGAGAAGAAGAAACCGATAGGGGAAATTCTGATTGATCTTGGCGCGATTACGCAGGAAGAATTTGCCAAGGCATTCAGCATCCAGATGGATCTCCCGTACGTGTTACCTGACAAGCGGCTGATTGACATGAAGCTGTTCGGTCGGCTGCCGGAAAAGTTCATGCGTGAGTACGGTGTGCTGCCGATGTGGGAGAATGAAGGCGCGGTAACGGTGCTGGTTCACGATCCGACAGATGGGTTCGCGCAGAAGTTTCTGCGCAACACCTTCGGTGAGAAGTACGAAATGGCAGTGGCACCGAAGGCGGTCATCAAAAAGGTGCTCGAGGAGATTGTCAAGGAGAAGGAGTTGGTGAGTAGTAGTGTAATGAGCCCGGTGGACGACTCGCAACAGGCGGCCTTTCGGCGTTATCCTATGGATGATGATACACCAGCGCGAAGCGGAACAGGCCAGATCGTCAATATCGTCAATTACATTCTGAGCAATGCGATCAAGGAGCGAGCCAGTGATATTCATATAGAGTCGCAGGTAGATCGGCTGCGCGTTCGCTACCGGATTGATGGCAAATTGATCTACAGGACGGATTTGCCGAAGTACCTGATGGATCCGATTATCCGGCGCTTGAAGGTCATGGCGCGGATGGACATTACAGAGATACGCGATACCCAGGAGGGGCGGATTTTTATCTCTTATAATAAGCAGGATATTGACCTGCGTGTCTCCATCTTCACAACGGTACTGGGTGGAACGGTGACGATTCGCTTATTGACCAAGGAATTGGGACTGCGCGATTTGGAAGACCTGGGCATGCTCCCGCGCGTGCTGAAGACGTTGAAATTGATTCTGGATTCGCCCAGTGGGCTGATACTATTTACAGGGCCAACGGGATGTGGGAAAACGACGTCACTCTATGCCTGCCTGAATTATCTCAATACCTGGAACGTCAAGATCGTGACGCTGGAAGACCCGGTGGAGTATAGCATTGAAGGGATATCTCAATGCCAGGTCAAGTCAATGAAGGAGGGGATTATAGCTGAGCGGGTAAAGGCTATGATGCATCAGGATCCCGATGTAATGGTGATAGGCGAGATTAGCAACGAAGCAACTGCGTACGGGGCGATTCAGACGGCGTTGACAGGGCATATGGTGTGCTCAACCATTCACACGGACGATTCGATCGGAGCGGTCTTGCGGCTACTGGATTCGGGTCTGCGGACGTTTCTGTTGTCGAGTACCAGTATGGCGATACTTTCGCAGCGGCTCGTTCGCAAGATTTGTCCGCAGTGTCGGGAGCGCTATTCTCCGTCTGTGGAGATCGTGAAGGAGTTTCATATCAAGAATTTCGACCCGGATCGGTTTGAATTCTACCGCGGCAAGGGGTGTGCGGAGTGTAACTATACTGGATATTTTGGGCGCTCGGGGACGTTTGAACTACTGGCTATGAACGATGAGATCCGTGGCGCCTTTTTGCTGAATAAGAATGCCGCGGAGATACGGCGGCTGGCATACAAGACGGGGAATTACATTTCGTTGCGTGAGTCCGGCTTTATCAAGGCACTGCAGCACATTAGCACACTGGAGGAGGGGATTAGCGTTTTGTCGTACAGCGAGAGGGAGAGCTTTGCAACCATTGATCTGACGTTCCAGGAGATTCAGCGGTGGAGCGGGATTGAGATCGAGAAAGAAGAGGTTTCAACACCCGAACGGGCCGAAGTCAAGCAGCCAACAAGTACGAGCTAGTACAGAGATGGATAGCGACTGTAAAGAGATCTCGTTGCGGAGAGTATTGCAAGGATGGGTATGTTCAGCCGAATTCTGGAGTCGCGGGCCAGCAAGCATTGTGAACGTGGAGATCTGGAGAAGGCAATTCGTTGGTATGCGCGCGCGAGGAACTTCAGGCGCGTGGCAGAGCTCTACGAAGAGCAGGGCCAGTTTGCGCCAGCCATAGAGGCGTGGGTACAAAGCGGGAATCGGCGCAAAGCAACGGCCATGTGCATTCGGAGAGGCGAGTTTTTGCGGGCAGCCGAGTTGTTGCGCGAGGAGCAGCTGATGCTCCAGGCTGCCCGTTGTTATTTCCTGGGGGGAGAATTGCAGAAGGCAGTTGATCTCTACCTTGATCTCGGTGATAGGCGTCGGGCCGCGCAGATCTGCGAGCAGAGCGGAAAGCGCGAGAAGGCAGCGCAGTACTATGCAATGGGAGGGCATCTGGACGATGCTATTCGGCTGTACAAGCGGCTTGGGCACCATGATATTGTGCTGCAGATGTACGAAAAGAAGGGTCGTAGTGCAGAAGATGCAAAGACGTGCGAAGCAAACGGGGAACACCTTTATGCGGCGGCGCTCTGGGAACGAGCGGGCCAGCTGGACCGCGCGGCGGCGCTTTATGTGCTGATCGGTGATGTGGAGAAGGCAGTAGCGCTGTATGTGAAGAACCAGAACTTCGAGAAGGCGGGCGAGATATACGAGCAGCGCAATCACCTTCAGCGTGCTGCAGAATATTATGAGCAGGATGCAGGCACTGTACTGCGGGCAGCGGCGCTATATGAGGTTTTGCTGCTTTGTGAGGAAGTGCAACGGATTGAGGAACGTGGCGAGGTGATTTGTACGGCCCACGCCCTGAAATCCGGGCATCTAGTCATAGGACTGGATACTCGCGAGATCCTTTTGTTTAATGAGGAATTCGAGCGAGTTTGGCAATTCAAGATTCCGGGTGCAGCCTTCCCAGTGTCGCTAAGCACTGACGAAAAGGCGAGCCGCATTATCGTTGGGACGGACGATGGGCAGCTCTACTGTCTGGATGACAAACATACGGTGGTCTGGCAAAAGGAATACCCTGAGGTGGTGCGCGGGATGTCGGTGTCTCGAGAAGGCGAGAGTGTGGTGATCGCCACGGGGGACATAATTCAGTGTCTGGATGCCACAGGGGACGTCAGGTGGGAGCTAGAGACGTCGTTCAAGGCATGGAGTGTCTGTCATGCGCCGGATCAGCAGACAGTGTATGCTGGAACGCTGGCCGGGGATTTGTATTGTCTTGACGCGAGCGGTGTGGTGCGGAAGCGACGTTCGCTTGGGGGTCGCGTTTATAGGTTGCGGTGCGGAGGCCAGGCTGACCATGTACTGGCAGGCATAGGAGAGAATCGGATCGGGGTTTTCACCAGAGCCCTGGAGGAAGTGTGGTGTCATACGCATGGTGAGGCGATTGAAGATTTCTTCTATCTATCCGATGAGCCGCTTGTAGTTTTGGCTGATGCCCATGATGTGCTGGTGTTTGACGTTGAGGGGAGATGTCATGGGCAATGGCACTATGAAGATAAAATCCGAGTGGTAAGTCTGGATCGACGTCCGGGGCATTTTACGCTGGCGCTGGAGAACCGCGTCATGCTGTCACTGCAACTGCTTGATTGTAAACGGCGGGCCGCAGCGTGCTATGAAGCGGGCAAGGACTTGTGCAAGGCAGCGGAGATTTATGAATCAATTGCCGACCATAAAGAGGCGTTTCGGCTCTATAAGGAAGTGGGCGACTTCGAGAAGGCAGCGCAGAATATCCACCTTATTGGTGATATTCTGACAGCGGCGAACCACTTTGAGAAGGCGGGAAATTTCGGAAAAGCCGCGGGACTTTATGAGGAAATTCAGGAGCTCGCTAAGGCTGCGTATTGTTATGGGAAAGCAGGTAATTTCGAGAAAGCGGCTGAACTCTACGAGGGGCTTTCGGACAAGTTGCTGTCGGCCAGCTTTTACGAACGAGCGGAACTATACAACAAGGCGGCTAAGCTCTACCGGGACGTGAATCAGAACCAGCAGGCCATTTTAAACTATGAGAAACATCTGGATGAGTATGGCGAGGACAATCAGATCGCCTACGCGCTTGGAGTCTTGTACTTGCGGGAGGAGCGCATCGAAGAGGCGATTAAAGTCTTTCAGAAGCTGGTTCCAGCGGAGGAATACCGCCGGGATGCCCTGATGAGCCTGGCCGAGTGCTTTGTGCAGGAGCAGCTCTATGATATTGCGATTGACCGCTACATGGAGTGCCTGGGTGGGGCAACAAAGGTGACATTTGAGAACCGGCCGGCGTTCTACGGTCTGGGCCTGGCCTACGAGTTTGCAGGCCGCTTTCCGAACTCGAAGGAGATTTACGAGAAGATTCTTGCAGTGGATTTCTACTATCGCGATGTGCGGGATCGGCTGAAACGGGTTGAGGAGCTGAGTGCGGTATTTTCCGATGCAAGTGGTTCATCCCAGGCTTCGCAGGCCTCAATGACGCGACGGATTCACGATCTGAGCGACGACATGAGGCGGCGCTACCAGATTATGTCGCGCCTGGGAGAGGGAGGAATGGGTGTTGTTTACCTGGCACTTGACCGCAAGCTGAACCGTGAGGTGGCGTGGAAGGTGCTCCCTACGCACCTGAGCCACAACGAGGTGTTGCGCCAGCGCCTGGTACGAGAGGCGCGAGCCACTGCGCGGCTGAGCCATCAGCACATTGTGGCCATATACGATGTGGGTGCGGAAAAGAACGAATGTTTTATTTCCATGGAGTACATCAAGGGTACGAATTTGCGCAAAATCCTACAGAACCAGCAGACCTTGGCGGTTCTGCAGGCGTTGCGCTATGCACTGCAGATTGCTGATGCGCTCAGCCAGGCGCACAAGGAGAACATTATTCATCGTGATATCAAGCCAGAAAACATCATGATAACCACAGATGGCGACAACGTCAAAGTGATGGACTTTGGCCTGGCCCGGCTGGCCGATGAGGTCAGCCTGACGCGGGAGGGCAGCCTGATGGGCTCGTTACCCTATATGGCACCCGAACAGATCAAGGGCAAGGAAGTTGATTCGCGCACGGACATTTATGCCTTGGGGATTATGATGTACGAGCTGCTGGTTGGACACACACCATTTGTCGGTGGCAATGTGCTTGCCCAGCATCTTCATAGCGAGCCGCCACCGTTAGAGAAGTTGCGTGCGGACGTGCCGGAAAGGTTTCGTGAGGTGATCTTTAGCTGTCTGGAAAAGGATCGAGAGCAACGCCCCAGAGACGGGAATGATCTTTACGAGATGCTGAGGACTATTTCGCCGGAAACCATTCATTAAGAAGATATAAAATGAGTGCAAAACTAAAACTCTGTGTGGAAGGGAAGGATTCGCAGACTTACGAGATTGCGCAGGGCGAGGTGCGCATCGGTCGGAGTCCGGAAGTTGATATTGTGCTGTCCTCACCTGCGATCTCGCGCGACCAGTGTGTGGTGCGATTTCGCGACGGCCAGTATGTGGTCACGGATCTGCAGAGTACGAATGGGACGTTCGTGAATGGCCGGCGTATTGTTGAGCAGTTCCTGGATAACAATGCGGTGATCACGTTTGGTAAGGAATCTCGCTATCAGCTGATTTTTCTGCGCACATCGGATCTGGATGAGTGTAGCACCGCGGAAGTGCGAGCCGTGATTGAAGAGGAGGCGTTTGAGGAATATCGCGATATCATTAGCTCGAAGATCAAAGCAAGTGAGGCGAAGACCGCTATGGAGCTCTCGGTCGCGAGTCTGGAGAAGGTGCAAAATATTGATCCCAAAATGCTGAATCAGATTCGGCGTAATTTGCGTGTGCTATACGAAGTGGGTGAAATTATCAATGAGACTCGCGACTCAGGAATAATGCTGGAGAAGGTGATTGAATGTCTGGGTGTAGCGACCGGTGCGGATCGCGTGCTGGTGATTTACCGGCATGATTTGTACATGGAAGGGGGAGAGGCGTCGGAATTCGAGGTGAAAACGTGCTGGTTTCGGCCAGAATTGTCAGTGTCGCGAGATGACAATATGGGCTTCAGCACGGCGATTGTCCGGCGCGTGGTGAGCGAAAAGATAGCCGTTCTGTTTACCCCGCAGCAGCCGTATAGTTCGAGTAGTATTCTGAGGGGGCAAGTCCAGAATTCGCTGTGCGCGCCACTTGTAGGGGGCAAACGGGTCCGGGGAGCCGTGTATCTTGACTCCTTCACGGCGAAGAGAACGTTTACGGAGAGCGACATTTCACTGCTGGCGTGTATTGCTAATCAGGTTGGTCTGGCGCTTGACTACGATTCGCTGCATCGCGAGCAGGTGCGACGTGACCGGTCTGCTGCAACTGGCGAGACGATTGCCAGCATGGGTCAGTTTCTGCAGAGCGTACTGTCGGACAGTTCAGACCGCCTGAAACAGATGGATCGCGCGCTGCGCAGGCAGGATTCGCAAGGCGCCGAGCAAGTGTGGAGGGAGTTGAAAGCAAGCTACGAGCAGATGCTTAACCTTATGCAGGGAATAATGGCTTATTCAACTGACCGTAAGCTCGAGCTGGTCATCGTGAGCGTCAATGAGTTTGTTAAGCGTATTAGCGATTCATACCGGTCAGCAGTGATGCAGCAGTCTATTGATCTGGCTGTGACTCTGGACCCGACGGTGAAACTCGCGTGGATGGACGAGAAAGCGATTGAAGAGGCCCTGAGGAACCTGATAGGGAATGCCTTTGAGGCCATTGAGGACAAACCGGAGAAGCCTGATGACGAACGCCGAATCGAGATTCGAACTGAAGCATTACCCGAGGGCGATTACTTTGCCATTTCGGTCCGAGACACAGGTCTGGGTATTAGCGATGAGGTGCTACCGAGAATCTGGAGTGTGTTTTTCGGTACCAGGGGCTCTGAAGGATCAGGACTTGGACTGGCTATTTCTAAGAAGATCGTTGAGCGGCATAAAGGAACCATCCGGGTGGAAACCCACATTGGTCGTGGCGCCAAATTTATAATGGTCCTTCCTACAAGTAGGCAGCTTATTACCAGCTAGGACATCCAGAAATCCATCCAATATACTCACCGGATGCCTTCCTGCGTCCCACTTCTCACTTCCATCTTCCCTCTTTCCCGAATCCAGACGCAAGAACCCGAAGGCATGGCGACATCTGATATCTCAGAATTTAGTGTGGGCAAAACAGGCAGGGGGAAGCAATTCTGATTATGGCTATGGTATCGCAAGAATTGTTAAGTTCCGAAGGAACGGAATAAAATAGCCCAGTGCGTAGCGCTGGGTTTAAGGTTAAATTATTTCCCTCCATCAGCCCTGAATAGGGCGAAATAATCTTTATACCCACGAAAGATTCATGCCCCAGTCATTAACCAGCGATTGAGAATATTACGCCCTTTCAGGGCTTGCAATATTGTGGGACGTTGCCCCAGATAACTGGGAAGAGTATGGCATTAGTGAGCCTGGGGCTTATTGATGTAACAAAAGATCAGCACAATTAACAGGATGGGCAAGTAGGGGCGTTCAATTGAACGCCCTTACATTATAATAATGGGATGAAATAGGGGCAGACTGGATGAATAGGAGATACATTTATCGGCATGTAGGGGCGAACCTATGTGTTCGCCCTTTTTTTTAGGGCAGACACACGGGTCTGCCCCGACAACATACAACGGTTTCAACACGGCTGCGAGCATAACCTCTGAATGCATTTTTTGAAAGACTCAATATCTCTATTTTTCATAATGAATCATAATACGTCATTGTATTTGATATGTACTTAGCGGGGGACCTTTTTCCAGTCGTCAAGAAATCTTTTGAGCCCTTTGTCGGTGAGTGGATGCGAGACGAGTTTGTCGAACACAGAAAAGGGGATGGTGGCGATGTCGGCACCGATCAGTGCGGCTTCCAGTACGTGGAGTGGATGCCGAATACTGGCGACGATAATCTGGGTGGTGAACTTATAATTGGTGAAGATGGTTTTAATATCACTCACGACGTCCATGCCAACGTGGCCGATGTCGTCGAGGCGACCGATGAAAGGGCTTACGTAGGTAGCGCCTGCTTTGGCGGCGAGCAGTGCCTGGAGCGCATTGAAGCAGAGTGTGACGTTTGTCTTGATGCCCTTGCTCTTCAACACCCTGGTGGCTACGAGGCCGTCGGGGATCAGGGGGATCTTGATCACAATATTTGGTGCTACAGCGGCCAGTGCTTCTGCTTCTTTTATCATGCCTGCAGTGTCGGTGGCTATAACTTCGGCGCTGATTGGGCCGTCAACAAGGGTGACGAGCTCAGGTAGGAGTTCAGAGAATTTCCGACCAGTTTTGCTCACCAGGCTTGGGTTGGTGGTCAAGCCGTCAAGGATGCCAAGGGCTTTGGCTCGCTTGATCTCTTCGATGTCAGCGGTATCGAGAAAGAATTTCATGGGTAAGACTCCTTTCCTCCTGAAATCGTGCGACTTTGGTAGGCCTGAATAATCTGGCGTGTTTTATTGTGCGTGAGGCGATGCAAATGTCAATGGGCTTCTCCGGAAATGTAGGGGCGGTTACGCCTGAGGCGCACAAGTCGCGAACCGCCCCTACTTATTGCGGTTTCTGTGTGCCTTTCAAGTCTAGCAGTGTTGCCTCGAGTTCGCGGCATACCTGGTGCAGCGTCTCGTGGTCAGTGTTGGGCGCAAGCCGGACGGGTGTGCCTAAGCGAACCTCACAGCGGGAAAAGGGCAGAGGGATTTCACACCGATCCCAGGAGCGGAGTCGAATCGCATGCGACAGAGTAATAGCAGACGGAAGAATCGGACAGCCAGAAGCCTTGGCAAGGAGAGCAATGCCGGGTTTAACCTGATGGCGCGGGCCACGCGGGCCGTCAACGGCGACTGCCACGCTATAGCCTTCGTCGAGCCGCTTCTTCAGCTGGTGGAGTCCTTGCACAGCAGCCCGCGAGGTAGAGCCTCGTACGGTGCCAAACTTGAAGAGACGCAGAAAACGGGCTAGCAGCTCACCATCCCGACTCAGGCTGGTCATGATAAAGATACGGCGTCTGCGATTCGCTATCGCACCAAGAGGGGCAGTCAGCACGAGGTCGCCATGCCAGAATGCATAGATGATGCCTTTTTCCTCAGCGAGTAGGGCATCGAGAATGTGCTGATTGGTGAAGCGGATGCGCAGCGTTAGAACAATGAGGCGGATCAAGACGTAGGCTAGCGGAATACCGATGGTTTGCAGAAAAAAATAATAGATGGCGCGTCGCTGTTTTGCCATGGGATTTCCCAATACGCCTGAGGCGTACAAATGAGGGATGATCTGTATTTCACGCTTTGAAAACGCTGCTGAGCAGAGTACGTTTCTTACATGGCGTGAGAGCGGCCATTTGTCAAGCGCCACGTAAGTTAGCTATTGTTCCGGTGATTTTTCCCCGCCCAAACGCAATAGATTCTTCCTCGCTGAGTACGAGGTATCACGGGCAAGTTGAAAATGCACCTGTGGCAAGATGCCCGTGCCACTTACAAGATGCCCGTGCCACCTTATATTTGGTGGCATGTCCATTTGTGGAGCATGGTTTGTGTGGCATGTCCATTCTGGCCGTGAGTTATTGGTTTATCCTGGTTTTTTCTTGCTTTTCGTGAGATATTCTCCATAGTTCTTGTTAGAAAAACGGGATGCCATGAAAGGTGTAGAGATGGAACGTGCTGAAACGCTGGTCACTTTGTTCGGGCGCGTGGTGGAGCAAGCGCCGCATGAAGAAAAGGTTGTAGACGGCGAAGTGCGTCTCCCGCTCGCCGCTCTGGCCGGGCAGGCTCTGGGAATAGCAAGGATTATCCGGCAACAAAGAGGCGCAGGGCCGGAAAACATTGGCATTCTCCTGCCTAATAGTATCGGGTATCTCGCAGCATTTTTTGGGGTTATGGTTTCAGGGAAGACGGTTGTGCCGGTAAATTTTCTGCTGAGTCCGTCGGAGATTCACAGAATTCTGAACGATGCAAAAATTTCATTGCTTCTGACGGCGTTGCCGTTCAGTGAGCTGGCGCGTAATCTATGTGAGGCAAGTGGTGGTACGCTCAAGGTGGTGTATCTTGATCAGCCGGAGATGATGCAAGGATATGGAAAGGCAAAACTGGATGATACGGTGGGGGCGATTGCAACGCTAGAGCGGGATAGCGGTGTAGGTGCGGAGGATGCTGCATGTCTGCTCTATACCTCAGGAACGCAGGGCATGGCAAAAGGTGTGGTGCTGAGCCATCGGAATCTGGTTGCAAATTATAAGGGTTGTCGCGAGCTGATGGCCATCGGGCCGGATGACGTGTTTCTGTGCGTACTCCCACTGTTTCACTCATTCGCAATTACCGCGGCAATGCTTCTTCCACTTCTAAGCGGTGCACGGGTTGTTCTCCAGGGGCGATTCATGGCCAGTCAAATGCTGAAGCTCGTCTCGGATGAGCGTGTGAGCGTGCTGATGCTGGTGCCGGCAATGTACGAGCTGCTGCTGAAGTCGCAGCTGCTAAGCAAGACGCAGCTTGGTTCGTTGCGTTATGCCATATCAGGTGGCGGACCTTTGTCGCCATTGCTGGAGAAGACGTTTGAGGATGCAACGGGGATGCCCTTGCTCAACGGATATGGCCTGACAGAAGCCGCTCCAGTGATTTCGGTGAATCTTCCGCAGAAGCGGCGGCCAGGGAGCGTCGGATTTCCGCTGCCCAACCTGCGAGTGGAAATCTGGGACGATCGTGGGCAACGCCTGGAGCGCGGAACAATTGGCGAAATCATGGTGCAGGGCGACAACGTAATGAAGGGATACCATGGCCTGGAGGAGGAGACGCGCCAGGTGATTACCAAAGAGGCGTGGCTGCACACGGGGGATTGTGGATTTCTGGATGATGATGGATTTCTCTATATTACAGGGAGAAAAAAAGATCTGATCATTTGCGGTGGCGAAAATATTTATCCGCAGGAGATTGAGGATGTGATCGCTGCGCATCCTGCGGTGGAGTTGGTGGCTGTGGTGGGGGTGCACGATAAGTTACGCGGGGAATATCCCAAGGCGTTTGTGAAGATTAAGGAGAATTGTCACGTGAGTGCGCGCGACTTGAAGGAGTTTTGCAGGAAGCAGCTGGCCTCGTTTAAGATTCCGCGCGAGGTGGAATTTCTGGCAGATTTGCCATGCAATGTGCTGGGCAAGGTGCTCAAGTATATGCTGGTGCGAGCGGAGAAGCGTGATGCACAAGGAGAAGCACAGAACAGATGATACTTCTCTCATTTAGACATGATGCGAAGGACGTAGCGCGGTGAGTATTGCGAAGAAGAGCACGTATGATTTTGTGTCGCAGCTGGTAATTCTGGCGTTCACCTTTGTGTCGGGTGTAGCAGTCGCGGTTATTCTGGGACCAAAAGTCAGCGGTGTGTTTCGCCTGGTGCTGTTTTGCAATCTGCTTTGTGTCAACATGTCGAACCTGGGAATTGGGATAGCAAATACCTACCATCTTGGAAAAGATCGTACAAAGCTGGCGGACCTGCACAGCCTGTCGGTGTGCGTGATCATTGTGATGACGCTGTTTGTGTTTGCTGTGGTGCTGATTAGTGGTGAGTGGCTGCGGCACGTGCTATTTCGCGACGTCAGTGCCCCTCACCTGCTGATAGCTGTGGGCTTGTTACCTTTTACATTCTACCACGTGGTGTGGGGTGGTATGTTGATTGGTCTGGGTGAGATCAAGCTGCTCTCGTACTTCAACGCCACATACTACGTAGTGCAGTCAGTGCTGTTTATCATTATTTTGTTGATCTTGCGGCTGTGGCTTACTACGTTGCTGATTTCGTGGGCCGTTGTGCAGATTCTTGCTGTCATATGTATGGTTTATATTCTGCACCGCTGGGTGCCTCTGTGGGTGCCGGTGAATAAGACTCTGCTCAAGCGGGTATTGGGATTCGGCATAGTGGCTCACATCAGTAACGTTTTCTCAACGCTGCTCGGGCGTGTGGATTGGATGGTCATCAGTAACAGGATTGGCGATATTGGAATAGGGTACTACGGGCTTGCCACCTCGTTGGCGGAGAAGGTATGGATGGTAGCAGCATCAATGGAGAAGGCATCGTATTCGAGCGTGACGGGAGCGGAGAAGCCGGAAGCGTGCGAGTTGATCAAGAAGCTTTTTCGCAACACGTTTTTCATTTCGGCGGTGATCGTTGTGGCGTTGCTGGCAGTGAGCTATCCGCTAATTGCGCTTGTTTACACGAAGCAATACTTGCCCAGTCTTTTTCCGCTCCGCGTGCTTTTATGCGGAACGATATTTTTCGGAGGGTGCCGCATCTTTGCCATCTATTTTACTGGTCATAAGGGGAAGCCATGGATAGCTGCGACAATAGCGTGGATAATGCTTGCCATAAAGGTGCCGCTGGTTATCTGGCTGACCGTGCAATACGGGATTCGAGGTACGGCAATTGCCACCACGGGTGTTTACATGTTGATGTTTCTTGTCTATTTCACGCTGTTTGTGCGCGATAGCGGTATGCGGCGCTTGCACGAGTTTTTTATAATTACCCGCGAGGATCTGGCTGGGTATCGTGATGCGGTGCGTCGAAGCATTCAGTTTTTGCGCGATCGGATGCGAAAGATTCAAGTGTTCATAACCGGGCAGAGGAAACGGTGATCACAATTGCGTATGTTATCGGTAGTTTGCGCATTGGCGGGTCGGAGCGCCAGATAGTCGAGCTTGTCAAGGGACTCGATAAAACGCGCTACCGCCTCAGTATCTGCTGCATGACTGAGCGTGGCCCCCTGGCAGCGGAAGTAGAAGCCCTGGAGGTACCGGTGCAGGTGTTTAACCTGTATCTGGTGTATGGCAAATTCCATCCGCTTTCCTACGTTCTGCTTCTCCGAAACACGTGGCGGCTTATTCGGTATTTCCGGACATTGAAGCCGGACATTGTGCACGCCTATCTTTTCACTGCATACCTCTTTGGTGTGGTCTGTGCGCGGCTGGCCGGGGTTCCGGTGACTATTGCCAGCCGGCGGAGCCTGGGGTATTTTAAAGACGCAAAGCCATGGAAACAGTGGATGGAGAATCTGGTGAATCGTTGGACCGACGTCGTGCTGGTTAATGCAGAGGCAGTGAAGAGAGACGTGCTGGCGCGAGAGCGGATTGACCCGCGGAAGATCAAGCTCATTTGCAATGGCGTTGATGTTGCTCAATTCGCGATAGAAGGGGATGCGGCGCAGACACGGCGCGAACTAGGCCTGGCGCCGGATGCTCTGATTGTAGGCGTTGTGGCGAATTTAATTCATTACAAAGGCCATAAGGAGATTATCGAAGCTGCACGACGCGTCAAGGAGCGGTTTCCAGGAGTGCGGTTTGTTTTTGTGGGGCGCGATGGGGGGATGCTGGAAGCGCTGAAGGCACAGGTGGCGGAGTGCGGCGTGGAGAAAGAGGTACTGTTTCCAGGCAGTCGCCAGGACATTCCAGCATTGCTGCGGGTCTTTGACATTCAGGTACTGGCATCTTACGAGGAAGGATTTTCGAACGTAATTCTGGAAGCAATGGCTGCTGGAAAACCGGTCGTTGCGACCGATGTTGGAGGAAATGGCGAGGCAATCGTAGACGGAGAAACCGGAATATTGGTGAAGCCGCGCGACCCGATAGGCCTGGCAGAGGCAATTATGCGGCTGCTGGGAGATGCGGATTTGCGGCAGCGTATGGGCGATGCCGGTCGCTCCCGCGTGAAGAAATCTTTCTCAAGCGAACGCCTTATTGCGGATATGGATAAATTGTATGCTAGTATTAAATTCAAAAAGAAAAGAAGGGACGATGCGTGAACCGCTTCGCGTAATACGAGCAAATGAGATTTCGTTGGTATGAAGTTCGATAAAGGAAAACATCATAGGCGGTCCATAAGGTTGAAGAATTATGATTATTCGCAGGGAGGGGCGTATTTTGTAACTATTTGTACATTTAACAAAGAATGTTTGCTTGGGAATATTTTGGATGCCAAAGTGCAGCTTAGTGAGATTGGAAAGGTTGTTGCCGATTATTGGAGGTGGTTGGGCCAACAATACGATTATATCTATTTGGACGAATGGATCCTAATGCCAAATCATTTACATGGGATTATCGTAATTACCGGTCAATGTAAGGGCGGTGCGCGAACCGCCCCTACGAAAGGGGATAAACGAAAGCCATTGGGCCGCTTAATTGGAGCATTTAAAACCGTTTCTGCAAAACGTATTAATGATATGCGCAAGAGCGTGGCCGCACCCGTATGGCAGCGCAATTATTATGAACACATCATTCGTAATGAAATGAAATTGAACAGTATTCGTGAATATATTGTGAATAATCCGTTTAAATGGGATGAGGATGAGGAAAATCCGGTTAGACAAAATAAACCATAATGTAGGGGCGGTTACGCCTGAGGCGCACAAGTCGCGAACCGCCCCCTACTTCACAAGATCCCACCATTCGTACTCCTCTAGGTAAACCAGGTCAAAGAGCATGAGTCCCTGAGTATGCTCATATGCGGCGCGCATGGCTTTTTGAAATTGATCGGGATGATTCTGGTACTGAAAAATGTAGAGCCCCCCAATAACAGGGACAATAGATTGGACGACATGGTTTGTCAGCCGCGCTCCGCCAATAACGCTCTGCCATGCGGGGAGTCCCTTTTTTAGCGGGGCCTGCTCCTCGACGTCATAATAATAGAGACCGCTGAAGAGGAGATCAAGAAGGTCAGCATAGGCGGTTTGGTTGTAATCAGGCGGTGCCCATGCATACGTCTTTTCAGGATAGAAGTTGGGGCTTGCCCAGTTCACCCCTTCTTCATAGTAGTTTGGGTACCAGGAGCCAACGTAATCGGCGAAGGTCACACTGGGTTTTGCGTTCTTGACGACGAGACGGGCCTGGAGGAAGAACTCCTTGATGACACTTGCGCGCCAGAAGAGCCATTTGGCATAGAGCGGTCCGGGTTCGCGCTTTATCCCTTCAGGGTTTTGTGTCAGGCGGTAAATGTCATCGGGGAAGCGTTCAACAGGATGACCGATGAACTGTTCGAATGCAGCGCGCGCGGCGGGACTGAAATCAGCGGCCAGACTGGCAAATCGGACGCGATCAAGGCAGACGCCATCAATGGCGTAGCTGGTCACAATCTCGCGCAGGATGCTCAGCTCATAGTTACACACGTCGGGCAGGAGGGGGGTAACGAAGGCTGCGGGATTTTTCGTCACTTCAGTAGTTGGCGCAATGCGTGCCTGAGTCTCGCCCTCTGGGATCACGTAGTCATAGCTCTGCCAGTGCGGCCGATCTGTGTATACTGCGCCGATCTTGAAATGCGTGTGGCCTTCGGCAAAGACGTTCATGGCGGCGAATACCTCAAGATTCCGCTGATGGCCTTCATCCACCACGGTGGCCAGCAGGTCGTAGTCCTGCGGATACACGAAGCCTTTCCACTCTGTGAGGCGGGGTGCGATCTTGCTCTGGTAAAGTACATGACCGGAGATTGGCTTCACATCCACGATCACGCAATCCACACCGGCGTCCACGCACTGATCCAGAATGCGCGCAACGCCATGGCGCGAACTCAGGCGCTGGAGATTGGCTGTGGCATCGAACCAGAGGTAAATCTTTTTCCCTGCAGGCTGGCGTGGCTGGGGTCGTTGGGCGGAGAAGTGTTCACAGGAGATAAACGAAAGTAAGAGGGGAATGATGAGGATATAGGGTATGCGCATGAGTTCACTCTTATTCTGGCCTCTCTACTGTTTACTTTCCTCACGGTGAGCACATCAGAGGCCTGGTTCAGGAAGGGCGAGATTTATTTGTCATCATCTTCTTTGAAAAGTTCGGACAGCTTCTCTTCAATAAATTCTACGGATTGTAATTTGACGGGCTGAGTGGCATCTTTATCGAGGAGAGGTTGGACGGTTTTAACAAAGGCCTTTGAGGCGTCTCGAATTTTCTTTTTGGTGATGGAGGAGTCGTAAAGGATGTTAAGAAAGATGCGAGTATTAAGCAGAGCAAAATAGATGGTATCAATTCCTCTACTGTGGAAATCGATAGTCATTTCGTTGGAACTCGCGATATTGACCAGGGTGCCAAGTGCAGCCACAGAGCCCGCGGCAATCGCGCCTATATCTTCAGCCGGGAGATACGAGAAGCTTCCTTCGGAGGCAATGATATAGCCGCTTTTGTCAACCAGCAGGGCACACCGGGCGTTCGTGTTCTCAAGGAGCTTTTGCATCTCCTGAATGATCGTATTAATGGCTTCTTCTGACAGGCTATAGAAGTCCGAGATCATTGTCCTGACTTATGCCCTCCGAGGATTTGGTTTTAAACCCGTTTCGATGCGTCCGGGTCAGAGCTGGCCACCTAGCTATTTTGGTTTCGAATAAACGCCAAGGCTCTCGTTCAAGTGTTCAATGACTTTGGTGCATATGGCCTTAAAAGTAGCAATTACGCCTTTGTTCTCGATTGCAACAGACTCAAAATAGGGACAGTTGCGATCATTAAGCATCGTTTCGAATTCTTCAACAGGTGTGGTGTTCTCCAGATCGCGCTTGTTGTATTGAAGCACAAGAGGGATGCTGGAATAGTCGTAGCCATATTCTTCTAGCATAGCTTTGATTTCGAGGAGCGCCTCGAGGTTGTCTGACAGACGATTTGCATTGGAGTCGGCGACGAAAACGATCCCATCAACACCATTAAGTACCATTTTTCGAGTTGAGCGATAGAGCGGTTGTCCGGGTACAGCGTAGACAAGAAATTTGGTCGCCATACCTTGCACCGTTTGCAAGTCAAGGGAGAAGTAGTCGAAGAAAAGCGTGCGATCGCCCTCAGTGTTTATGCACTGAAGCGAACTGCGGTGATCAGAGGGGAGCCTGCCGTGGATGCATTGAATATTGGTAGTTTTTCCACCCACGCTGGGTCCGACGTAGACGATTTTACAGTTAATCTCTCGCCGTTTGTAGTTGACAATCGCCATCAGTCAGAAAATTTTAAAAAAATCTACCTTTCCGTTGTTTAAAATCGTTACCTTCTAGAAGACGTCCGGGCAAAAGTCAATGCAAAAGAGCGTGAGGTTGGCCTGTATTACTATACTATATTCGCAAATGGTTAGTGAATGGGCAGGGAGTGATGTGGCGAAATAAATAAGCAGGCAGGAGACCGAACATTCTTACCTTATGAATTTTCTTTTTGCGTTGGTGGCACGAGGGGATGTGCTTCGATGCCTTTTTCCCGGAGAGAGTGGATAAATTCCGGGAAACCATGTGTGAGATAGACCATTTGCGGCTTCACCTGCTCAATATATTCAAAGAGTTCGTCGTGGTCGGCATGGTCGCTAATGGGAAAGACTTCATCGGCGCCGAATTGGTATTGGGCTCGCGAGTCAATAGCCCACCCCGAGACGAAGAAGAGTCGTTTGCGCGGAATAGAGCGCAACGAGCGGGTTTTTCGCTGGTACGGAGATGCTACCAGGACGGTGTCTGACGGCAGGTGGCCGTCAAAGGGCACGTAGCGACCGAGTTTCACGCCCAGCTGTCCGTAAATCTGGCAGAGGGGATATATGTCGCGTGTGACTGCAACGCGGAATTTTTCCTGGGTGAGGATGCGAATCATCTCCTGACTCTTGCCAAGCGTGTAGGCAAGAATCACGGGCTGCAGATTATTGGACAATGCCGAGGAGATCGCCTGGAGCAGCTGATTGACTACGACCTGACGGGAAGGGAAGCGATAGTGAGGCCGACCATAGGTTGACTCCATAATCAGGATGTCAGCCTGTTCAGTCTGGAAGGGCTCGGCGGTCAATGCAGGGCGCAGGCGGAAGTCTCCTGAGTAGAGCAAACGCTGACCTTTCTTCTCAATGAGTATTTGTGCGGAGCCAAGGATGTGGCCAGCGGGCAGGAGTTTCAAGCGCATGGCGTCGAGAGACATCCAGCGATTGTAGTCAAGTTCGATGACTTTGCATTTTCCTATGCGGTGCTGGGAGAGGAGAGAGGTGGCGCGGGAGGCGATGATAGTTTTGTGACGGCGCACGTGATCCAGGTGAGCGTGCGAAACGAAACAGAGTTCGCGACGGCGGGGCGAGTCGAGCCAGAGCTCAGTGTCGCGAATATGAATTCCTCTTTGATATTCAAACATTATGGCATGTCCCTCACTTTTCACTCTTAAGAGGTAGAAAGAATTCCTTCGGGTGTCAAGAGATAGTGACATGTAAAATCCTGGAGTGACTTGAGATGCTCGAAATTATGATATATCTGGAGCGGATGGACCGGTGAGGTGCAGTAGTGTGGGAACTGACAGTCAGAGGACTAAAGCTGCGGGAGGAACCTGTCTGGATTTGGGTGGAAGGACGTGCTAGAGATTCTTCGGCGGGGTTGCGAACATAGTGATATCGGGGAAGAAGATGAGCTTGACGATGCCGAGTGGACCATTGCGCTGCTTGCCGATGATGATTTCGGAAATCTGCCCCAATTTTTTTGGTACAGATTCGTCCTTAGGTTCCTCGGTTTCCTCGATCTCGCGCTCGCGATGTACAAATAGGACGACGTCAGCATCCTGCTCAATGGCGCCTGACTCGCGCAGGTCGGAGAGCAAGGGGCGCTTCTCGTGTCCTTTGCGATGTTCAATAAGCCGGCTGAGCTGTGAGAGGGCAATGATAGGGATTTCGAGTTCGCGGGCAAGGCTTTTAAGGGAGCGGGAGATGTCTGCCACTTCCTGCTGGCGATTTTCCGTACGGCCACTGCCCCGCATCAGCTGCAGATAGTCAACGATGATCAAGGCGAGCTCTTTTTCAATTGCCTTAAGTCGGCGAGCCTTGGCCCGGAGTTCGAGAATTGACATTCCCGGCGTATCGTCAATATAGATGGGAGCGGCGCTGAGGAGACTGGCCTTGTCGGTCAGGCGTTTGAGTTCCGGGCCGGAGACGTAGCCGGTGCGCACGCGGCCGGAGGAAACGTGGGCAAGTGAGCACAAGAGCCGGGTGTTAACTTGCGTGGCGGCCATTTCGAGACTAAAGATGCCTATCGGGCGATTCAGCCGCAGGCCCACGTGGGTGGCGATGTTCAGGCTGAATGCCGTTTTTCCGATGGATGGCCGGCCAGCGATGATGATCAGTTCGGATGTTTGTAGCCCGCAAGTCATCTGGTCCAGCTCGATAAATCCGGTGGCCAGCCCTGTTACCTCCATTTTGCTGTGATAGCGGAGGTTGATCTCTTCTATGGCCTCAGCGGTCAGATCGCTGATGTGAGCGAAATCCCTGGTGGCCCGCTCCTGAGAGATGTCGAAGATCAATTTCTCTGACCGGTCGAGCATTTCTTCAACTTCATAGGCTTCGTTGTAAGCTTGCTCGAGGATGGTGCCAGAGGCCCGAATGAGTTTGCGGAGCTTGGCCTTATTATAGACGATTTTGGCGTGATGATTGATGTTGGCGGTGGAAAGCACAAATTGCTCGAGTGAAGCGAGATAGCCGGGCCCGCCCACAGCATCGAGCACATTGCGGCGCTTCAGCTCGTCGCACAGGGTAGTGAGATCAACAGCTACGCCGTTGTCAAACAGGCTCATGATGGCCTCGAAGATAATCTGGTGGGCAGAGCTATAGAAAGTCTCCTTTTGCAGCAGCTCAACCACGAGGCTGATCGTGTTGTTATCAAGGAGCATAGTGCCAAGCACGGCGCGCTCGGCATCAAGGTTGTGCGGGGGCGCTTTCACATCCGAAATTTTTCCGGGAAGACTCATGGTGATCTCAATCCTTTCCGGCTAACCGACAAACGGACGTCCGTCTGAGATCCAATCAAACTACGCTTTGTCAACCAGGAGTTTGACTTTTGCAGTAACATCAGTATGCAGTTTCACATGAACGGTGTACATGCCAAGTTTCTTGATTGACTCGCTGATAGAGATCTTTTTCTTATCAATATCGTAACCGGCGGTCTTCAACTGTTCCGCAATATCGGCTGCCGTCACGGATCCAAAAAGGCGATCATTCTCACCTGCCTTAAGGGAGACCTTTAGCGGTATGTCTTCAAGGCGTTCAGCCAGTGTTTTGGCATCAGAGAGATCATGCAGAGCGACTTTTTCGGCTTGCTTTTTCTCCCGTTCGAGCCGCTTGAGGTTAGCGGGATTCGCTTCTGCGGCGATGCCCCGTGGGGCGAGATAATTGCGAAAATATCCGGGCGTAACGTCTACGATTTGACCGCGATTGCCCAGGCGATTAAGGGATTTAAAGAGAAGAACTTTCATGCTACACTCTTCCTCGCTGGTTTGGTGAGCTTGCGAAAATCGAACCACACATCTAGCAAGCCCAAGATGGCACAAATGTAAGGCTGAAATACAATTACGAACAGGAAGACGACTTTCATGACAAAAGAGAGCGGCGACTTCGTCTGCGTGTGCTTGACAAGAAACAAATAGGCAATCAGGGATAGCCCGACGAGAAAGTACGTTATTCCAGCAAAGAGAAAGATAGCTCGCGAGATGTAAAATAGCGCTTCCTGATTCTGTAGACGTGCAAGTATCTCCATAACAATTCCAAAAATCAAGACAAAAAGATACTGTTCTTTGATGCGAAAGAAAGGGAAGGGTGGGACTGGCGAGTTAGCACCTTTCAAGCGCCTGCGGATCATTCTTGTGACGCCGTAAGTCACAAGCATCCAGAGCGACAGTGCGCTTCCCACCAGGTAATATGGTAGACTGTTCTTATACTGGGGCCAGTTCTCAAATAGTTGCTGTTGACCTTCGGATGTGCCCGACTGCAGTCCCTCTTTGAGTACCTCTTCGATATTGCTGAGTATCTCAGCCATAAGCGTCTGCAGAGCAGCAAGTGGACCCTGGCCGTACGTGGCATAGCGCAAGCCGATCAGGAGAGCGAAGCAAGCGAGAAAGATGCCAGTGCCGATGTACATGTAATCATCCTCACGCGCGCGACGCTGTATCAGCACGGGGTAGAGCATGCCCGTCATGATGGCTGCAAGAAAGAGAAGCGACAGCCAGCTGGCTTTACTGAAAATTACCAGGGCAATGCCGGTACAGATGCTGATGGTCATCGGTGCGGTGCCTGCGGTTTTCATTAACATATTGAAAACCAGAGCAACAGTGAAGGCAGAATTGAGAACTGCCAGCAGGGGGTCGTGGGCAGCGATATAGACCAGTCCGATGATGATCAGGGGTGTCGTGATCAGCAACATACTGTTCTGCCGTTGAATCACGGTATTGCTGTCCTTCTTGTGTGATTTCACCAGGCTAAAGGAGCACTAAGGCGCTGAAAGAGTCCACACCCGAAGCCAAAGACACAGCTGAGCAACGCAGTGTTCCAAGCCAGGAGCTAATCCGCTTTGTACGGGAGCAAGGCGAGGTTGCGCGCTCGCTTGATGGCAATGGTTAAGAGGCGCTGATGGTGGGCGCAGGTGCCGGAGATGCGCCGGGGAATGATTTTACCCCGGTCGGTTACAAAGCGGCGAATGCGCTTGATGTCCTTGTAGTCTATGATTGCAGTCTTATCCACACAGAAGACACAGACCTTGCGCCGGGGGAAGCGTCGGCCCGGGGGTCGGCGACCCGTGAATCTGGATCTTTGGGGTTGTCGTTCTGCCATGCAAATCTCCTCCGTAGTTACGTGATCGCATCCAACAGGATGGCGAGCTAGAAGGGGAGGTCATTGTCAGTCGTGGTTTCCTGCTCTTTGCCTGACTCTCCCTGTGCTTCCTGGTTCGCAGCAGGAGACTCCTGCCCTTCTTCTTCTGCAGCAGCCGCAGGCTTGGGATCAGCGAACTGTATCCGCTCGGCCACAACACTAATGCGGGTACGCTTGGTTCCATCCTTGGCCTCCCAGCTTTCTGAGCGCAAGCGTCCTTCAGCGTAGACACGGCGTCCTTTTTTGAGATACTCACCGCAGAATTCAGCTGTGCGGCCAAACGATTGGATGCGTATAAACAGTGTTTCTTTCTGGGGCTCGCCTTCGCGATTCTTATAGCGGCGATTGACACCGATGTCGAATTCCGCAACAGCGGTTCCTGAAGGGAGATAACGCACTTCAGGATCGCGCGTGAGGTTACCGATAATAAGTACCTTGTTGAGTTCAAGCATTCTCTGTACCTCCCTGTGAAGAGGGTTTTTCGTCCGTTGCCTGAGATGGCGCAGCAGGTGGCGGAGTAACAACGGGTGGAACAGCATCGGGTAGAGTAGCATCGGATGGAGCAGCAACGGGCGGAGCAACAGTGGGTGGAGCAGCAACAGGCGGAACAGCATCGGGTAGAGCAGCAGCGGGTGGAGCAGCATCGGCCGGAGCCGACGAGCTGTCGCTGCTCGACTCTGGTGCTGCGGCTTCTAGCTTTTCTGGTTCCGCCGGTGGTGCTTCCTTCTCAGCCGCGGGTTTAATCGCGGGCACTTTGACTACCATGTGTCGAATCATAGCCTCGGAGAGCTTCACGAGGCGTTCCATCTCGGCCAGCAGCGGTGTTTGCGCTTCGAGCTTGACAGTGAACAGCACGAAAAACCCCTCCCGCATTTTCTGTATTTGGTACGACAGGCGCTTTTTTCCCCAGATATCAACTTTCATCACCTCTCCCTGATGTTGGCCAATCAGAGATTTGATCTGCTCGATTGTCTCAGTGGTTTGTTCGTCGGTTAGCTGGGGATTCAGTATAAAAACACATTCGTAGGTTGGCACTCGATGACACCTCCCTTCGGCTTAAGCAGTCCCGGGCACCTCTACAGGCCCCGGAACAGGGATTGACGCCCCCACTCATGGTGGAGACGACGGCAACCAGGTGAGCTGTAGCCTTATCTCACATGCTGGTTTGGCTTTAGCAGAGTTTCGGTTTGCGGATTTCCGACCCGATTGTTGTCCGCGGAAGTAAATATTATCTAAGCGCTAACTCATGCTATTAATGCCATTATTTAGGGGATCGAGACGGTCTTGTCAATAGCCAAATTCTTTTAGACTTGCTTTGAGTGTACGTCAGTTTAGTCCGCAGATTTGGCAGGGGCTTGATTAATCAAGCCCCTACTTAAAGAAGCCAAGTCGCTAGGAGATTACGGTGAATTGTGTAATCTTACTGAGCTTTAGAATTTTTTGAATGCTTCAAGCCCAAAAATCTATTGTGAGCCTTAGGCAAGGTTGTCGAGGCGATGAATTTCGTTCACCTTAAGCCTTGAATGCAAACTGAACGAAATTCCCAGAGATTTGGATTCTTAGCTATGATCGCTTCGCCAAATTGGTCTAAGGAGAAGCTGGCCTTTTTGGTTTTAGTCCGCCTCGGCGGACTCTTCTTTGCCCCCAGCTTCAGCTGGGGGGTACTGGGAGAAAAATTCTCAACTAGCGCGCTTCAGCGTGGCTTAGGGCCTATCGCAAAGACCCTGTCTTCCACAATGTAATTCTGAGAATCTCGCTGTCTGGAGATGCTTCACTCCGTTCAGCATGACAATTTTGGGGTAGGCTCTCAGGGCTCAGATTTTAATGGCTAAAGCCGAGGGTAGATAAGCGACGCTAAAGCGCCCTTCAGGGTGAACCCTGGTGATTTTTGTTTAGCGAACTTTCGCTTTCACCCCACCTGAAGGTGGGTGCACAGAAGAGACCGTCTCAAGACGGCCTAAAATAAAGGCATCGTGGATAATTCGTGTATCTTAAGGCCTTTCATAGCGCTCTTAAAGCCTCACCGCACTCAAGTCACTTGGAAAAAGTTCTAAAGTCCAGTAATATTAAATCGTGCATTTCTTTGCGTCTCTGCGTCTTTGCGTGAGGTAGAGAGAAAAACAAGGATCGGCACAAGCAGGGCAAATCTGTAAGGGCAATTACCGTTTTATAGAGTAGCCACTCGCACGGCGATGGCGCTGTTTATGGTTCTTTTTCCGTGCCCTTGGTGTCAGGATCAGAGTCAGGCTGCAGAAGGTCGAGTCCGTTATATTTATTCATGGCAGCCGTAATTCCGTGGCTGAGCAGCATCTCGACTGCGTCAGCAGCGATTTCCACCATATCGGCCATGAGTGTCTTCTCTTTGCCCCAGAGCGGGGTGAGTACGAAGCTTGTGATGTCGTAGACATCATTCGGGGGCAGGACGCCCACGCGCACACGGGGGAAGCCCGTTGAATCAAGCATGCAGACGATCGAATAGAGCCCCTTGTGTCCTCCGTGACTTCCCTGCTCGCGGATGCGAATGCGTCCCATCGGAAGATTGACGTCGTCGCTGATCACCACCAGCTGTTCCGGGGGCAGATTGTGATATTTAAGGTACGGGACAACTGCCTCGCCGCTTTGGTTCATAAACGTAGTTGGTTGCATAACGACAACCGGCTGGCTGGCAATTGTACCTTCCCCAAGCAGCGCGTGGAACTTGCGCGATGCCCTGAGCTGGATACTATGGCGTTGGGCCAGAGAAGCGATGACGTCAAAACCGATATTGTGAGGCGAGACGCGGTATTTGCGCCCTGGATTTCCAAGCCCGGCAATAAGATACATGTGGTGTTTGCACTCGAGTGGTCTTCAAAGGGTCCGATCTACAATAGCGTTCTTTTCGCACTGCAATGAAAAGACGGAGGCTATTTTTTCTCTTTAGTTTCTGTTTTCTCCGGTTTTTCTTCTGCTTTCTCTTCCTTCTTTTCTTCTTTCTCTTCCTCGCCCTTCTCTCGAGTGATGAGTTCAGGCTCGGCCCCTTCAGCCAGCTCTTCAGCAGCGGGTGCAGTTACCACTTCTTCCTCTACGCGTGGCGGCAGGACGGTGAAGAGCGTGGTCTCCGGATCGTTGAGTATTTCAACACCCTCAGCCACCTTGAGGTCGCTCACGTGGACGGAGTGGTTGATGGCTAGTTCACTCACGTCAACCTCAAAGTTGCGGGGAATGGCGGTGGGCAGACACTTAACTTCAACGGTGCGGGTGAGGTACTCCAGGATTCCTCCGGCCTTGACACCTTCGGGTGTTCCAAGCGCACGGACCGGCACCTCAACTTTAAGTTTTTTAGTCAAGGAGATACGGTAAAAATCCGCGTGGATGGGGTACATCGTCACCGGGTCTTTCTGAATGTCGCGGATGAGCACTTTCTGCTCTTTTGCGGCCTTTGTGCCTTTGATTTTCAGCGAGATGATGGTACCTTCGCCTGTGCCATGATGTATCAATAGTTGCAGATCATGGCGGTTAATGGTCACGTGTTCAGATTTCTTGTTCTCGCCATAGACAACGGCGGGCAACAGGCCCTGGGCGCGAAGTCGACCGCCGGAGCCCTTTCCTATTTCCTCGCGATGCTGTGCATTAAGTACGAGTTTCTCCATTGTTGCAATGACCTCCGATTTCTTTTCGCCGCAGAAAGCGCGGCGACTGTTTGTGGCGTATAAAACCTGTGGTCGTCCGTCAGGCTATGTCCATTGTATTCGCGGTGGTCAGGAAAACAGGGCGCTTACAGACTGGTGGTTGTGAATGCGGCGAATCGCTTCGCCCAGAAAGGAAGCAACGGACGCCACACGGATTTTGCCAATAGGATTCTTTTCGCTTAACGGGATTGTGTCGGTAACAATAACCTCTTTCAGGGGAGACTCGGCAATAATTTTCAGGGCATCGCCGGAAAAAATAGGGTGCGTACAGCAAGCGTACACATCCCTGGCTCCATTTTCTTTCAGCGCATTGGCGGCATTTACAA
The DNA here is from genome assembly GCA_030613245.1 of Candidatus Sumerlaeota bacterium. Classification (GTDB taxonomy): domain Bacteria; phylum Sumerlaeota; class Sumerlaeia; order MWCT01; family JAUWMI01; genus JAUWMI01. The sequence goes on along the minus strand of JAUWMI010000009.1, from coordinate 3,395 downwards.
TGGTGCCAGCTGTGTCAATCATATCGTCAAAGATGAAGACGTTACGGCCAGCGATCTCGCCAATAATGTTCATGACCTCTGAGACGTTGGGGCTAGGTCGCCGTTTGTCTATAATGACCAGCGGCGCGTCAAGCCGTTCAGCATAGCCGCGGGCCCGCTTGACATTGCCGACGTCTGGCGAGACAACCACATAGTTCTCGAGATTCAGCTTCTTGACATATTCAACGAGGAGCGGGGCAGCAAGCAGATGATCCACAGGGATGTCGAAGAAGCCTTGAATCTGGCCTGAGTGTAAATCCACCGTAAGCACGCGCTCCGCGCCAGCAGTGGTAATCAGGTTAGCCACCAGCTTTGCCGACAAGGCTACGCGGCCCTGATCTTTTCGATCCTGACGTGCATAGCCAAAGTAGGGAATAACGGCATTAACGCGTTGGGCTGAGGCGCGGCGTAGCGCGTCTATAATCAACAGAAGTTCCATGAGGTTATCATTTGCAGGTGTGCAGGTTGACTGAACGACAAAGACATCTGCTCCCCGGACGTTCTCATTGATTTTTACCCACGTCTCCTTATCGCTAAACTGTCGTGTCTCGATATTACCTTCGGGGAGCTTAAGGAAACTGCAAATATCCTCGACAAGCTGATTACTCGCGCTGCCACTAAAGATAATCGGCTCTGATTGCAAGGCCCCTTTTCTCCTTTCGTCTTGTATTCACGGAATGTAGCCGAACTCAGATGAAACCGACAAACCGAAAGATGGCTGGGGGTGTAGGATTCGAACCTACGCATGCGGGTGCCAAAGACCCGTGCCTTACCGACTTGGCTAACCCCCAGCAGCTTATACTACTATGCATACCTGTTAAGGTATATCCAGACATCTCTGAGGCAAAAGAAGCCTGTCGCAAGCATATTTGGACGTGGCCTAGCGCGGTCTTTCACATCATGTTAGCCCAAGTTATATTTTTCATTATGAAAGTTCAAGGTAACCTTCTTTATAATCTATTACCGTTCTAAAATGCTTCAGGAAACTCAGGCCAAGAAGTCCTCTAACTTCTACAAGTTCTGGTATGTCATGACAGATGACTTCAACTTCCCTTGCCTTAACATTGCCAATAACCACACTATCTACCCGAAGTTTTGGAGCTTCAATTACGCCATTTGCTGTGACGATTTCCTGACGCTCTGTAATAACTGCAGGATCATAGCCAATAATTTTGAGCAAAGACCATGAAAGTGCAGTAAATGCTGAGCCAGTGTCAAAAATTAAATCTACGCCGACCGAACCCTTTGGGCCTGTAATTTTGACATTCCTAACTATAAGAGGGATACCAACTGGCAGTCGCATATCATTTATTTACCTGAAACATTACCGAAAAGCCTTCTTTTACTAAAGGGCCAGCAAAAGTGATATAGACATCCGTAATCCCACGCTCAATCAATTCCCTATCAAAGGTCCAACGGTCTTTGTAGTGAAGGATTACCTCACCCTCAGGATTATTGCTCTCGTCACAAGCCCTGAAAGCAATCCATTCACCATGATATATGGTTTTAGCTTCATCGAGCCTCATTATGCGCTTCTCGGCTTCGCCGTAAGCCTCGCCTTCTTCGGTTACCATCATTTCGCGCAAGTCGATTAGACTCTGATATTCGCTCGGCAACCGCGATTTAATCCACATCAGCACCGCCTTCTTCTCTGGAATTTTGAAGTCCTTCGCCATGCGTAACCATAATTGAAATGACGGGTTTACGTACCCCTTCTCAAACTTGAAGATTGCCGGCCCCGATACGTTGTAGATCTTCCCAAACTGATCCTGGGTAAGCCCCTGGCGGATCCGGTTTTGGTAAATCTCGCCGGCCAAAATGTTGTCCATCTTCACAGCTCCTGTTTAATCCCGAAACTCTTAATAAACTATACCATCACTTTCGCCGTAATTGTTGGCATCCTGTTCATAAGCCATCTTAAGCACCAACTTCAAGCTACTGAATGGCAATAAATCTCATAGGAGCTGGCTCCTGCTCCTCTTCAAGAGAAAGCTCAATCACTTGCTTAATTCTAGGATGAAGTTGCTCAAAAATTTTGGCCTGAGTATAGCAGATTTTCAAGGCTGGAACCGTTGCCACGTAGTATCCGTCCTGGTCCTGCTCGATTATAACAGTGAGGGTATAATGTCTTGTTCTTCCTTTTGGCATTTGTTTCCAGCTCCTTATCTATCCTTGAGCGGATTTACTCAGAAATCGAAATCGCGGGTGCCAAAGACCCGTGCCTTACCAACTTTGGCTAACCTCCAGCAGTTTAGTTTGTTATGCACACCCGCGTACGTGAAATCAGATGTCGTTGTGAGCATATCAGAAGCCCAGCCATGGGCTCAATTTGGGCGGAGCGTAACGAAGTCTGATACGCTCTGTTAAGCGACGTGCAATATTCGTATTATTTCTTCTCAATCAGGTACTGAACTATCTTTTCTACAAACTGCTTTCCCTTTGCAAGCATTTCTTCGGCTTCTTCTTTGGATATCACGAAGGTATACTCGTAATCGCTTATCTGCCTTTTCTCAAACGCTCTATTGAGTTCTCTTGCCATCTCCCTGGGGAAAATACCAGTTTTGACAAAATGCTCACCGAAAGCAGAAATTGCACCTTTATGAGATGAAAACGACAGATTCTTTGTAAGCAGCATCGCTTGAGCAGAATAGAACATGGCATAGTATGTTCTTGAGACTGACGATTCATAATCCTCTGCTTGAATAAGGATTTCAGCACTTTTAAGATACTTTCCAGCCCTTTAAATGAGGGATTCTGTTTCTTTCATACAGAAACCCCTTCTCTCCGCACATTTATAAGCAACGGGCTGTTAACCGTAGGAAAGTCCTCCTCAGAGACGGGGTAGACGGATATCAATGCACCGTATTTTAAATTTATCTCTGTGATTATATCAATCATCCTGTCTATTTCCTTCCCTGGCGTTACTTTCCCTTCAAGAACGATAAGTACGTCTATATCCGAACCCTCTGTTGCCTCGCCTCTTGCCCATGAGCCGTAGAGAATAGTATCTTTCAATCTCTTCCCGTATAATTTTTTAATTTCTTTTCTGAATTCCTTGAGTATTTCTTTTATCTCCATAATGCTTTCTCGTCCCTATTTAGACACGAAGCAACATACACGACGACGACGAAGTAGTTAGCACCACATTTTCCTATTGTGAATTCCTATCGCAGTAAGCGCGGTGACGTTGTGGTTTATCTTATCTTCTCTAAGATGGCTTGAAAGGACTAGGATTCGAACCTACGCATGCGGGTGCCAAAGACCCGTGCCTTACCAACTTGGCTAACCCCCAGCAGTTTAGCTTATTATACACGCCCGCGCAGATGAAATTAGCTATCTTTTAATAAGACCCGCCA